>NZ_JBVJPT010000003.1:112951-263738 GCF_055609385.1 Streptomyces sp. NPDC036764 | reverse complement strand
CCCTTCTGGTCTGGAAGGCACCCTACCCTTCCCCCCCCCCCCCCCCCCCCCCCCCCCCCCCCCCCCCCCCCCCCCCCTCCCCCCCCGCTGCAGTTTTACGGGGACATTTCCCGGTATCCGCAAGTTGTGCGGTGGCTGAAACCGGGCGACCGGTATCCAGCCATCCTCGCCCGGCCCGCAGCCCGGCGTCCGGCATCCGCTCACCCGCGCCCCATGGCCCGGGTCAGCTCGATCTCGATCACGACCCGGTGGGGATTGGGTGCCGGAGTCCGTCCGTAGCGCACCGCGTACCGCCGCACGGCCTCCGCGATCCGCTCGGGCTCCGTACTGACCTGTGCCCGCCCCTCCAGCGTGGCCCAGCGCCCGCCGTCCACCTGGCAGACCGCGACCGTCGCCCCGTCGGGGCCGGCGGCCAGGACATGGCTCACCTTCGCGCTGGACTTGTTCGTGATCACCCGAGCCAACCGCGCCCCGGGGTCGTATGTCACCCCGACGGGTACCACGTGCGGGGTGCCGTCCGGGCGCAGGGTCGTGAGGGTGCACAGGTGCCTCTCCTGCCAGAAGGTGAGGTACGGCGCGTCCGGCGCGCCCGGATCCTGAGGGTAAGCCGCCATGGTCCTGGAACCTAGCCTCCTCAAGCCTCCCCGGACTACCTTGAGTGGAATAGACTCAACTTTGTGTACGCTGACTCAGTCAGTACTGGAGACGCTGGCATCAGGAGGAGAACGGACACGTGGACGCAGAGCTGACCAACAGGAGCCGGGACGCGATCAACACGGCCAGCAACCGGGCCGTGACCGAGGGGCACCCGGATCTCACCCCCGCCCACCTGCTGCTGGCTCTGCTCCAGGGCCAGGACAACGAGAACATCATCGATCTGCTGGCGGCCGTCGACGCCGACCAGGCCTCCGTGCGGGCCGGCGCCGAGAAGGCGCTCGCCGCGCTGCCCAGCGTCACGGGGTCCACCGTGGCGCCCCCGCAGCCCAGCCGTGAGCTGCTCGCCGTCATCGCGGACGCACAGGCGCGGGCGCAGGAGCTCGGGGACGAGTACCTCTCCACCGAGCACCTCCTCATCGGCATCGCCGCGAAGGGTGGCGCCGCCGGTGACGTGCTCACCCAGCAGGGAGCCGGTGCGAAGAAGCTGCTGGACGCCTTCCAGAAGGCCCGGGGCGGGCGGCGCGTGACCTCCGCCGACCCCGAGGGGCAGTACAAGGCGCTGGAGAAGTTCGGCACCGACTTCACGGCGGCGGCCCGCGAGGGCAAGCTCGACCCCGTCATCGGGCGGGACCAGGAGATCCGGCGGGTCGTGCAGGTGCTCAGCCGCCGTACCAAGAACAACCCGGTCCTGATCGGTGAGCCCGGCGTCGGCAAGACCGCCGTCGTCGAGGGGCTCGCCCAGCGGATCGTCAAGGGGGACGTCCCCGAGTCCCTCAAGGACAAGCGGCTCGTCGCGCTGGACCTGGGCGCCATGGTCGCCGGGGCCAAGTACCGCGGTGAGTTCGAGGAGCGGCTGAAGACCGTGCTCGCGGAGATCAAGAGCTCCGACGGGCAGATCATCACGTTCATCGACGAGCTGCACACCGTCGTCGGCGCCGGCGCCGGCGGCGACTCCGCCATGGACGCCGGCAACATGCTCAAGCCCATGCTCGCCCGCGGTGAGCTGCGCATGGTCGGCGCCACCACCCTCGACGAGTACCGCGAGCGGATCGAGAAGGACCCCGCCCTGGAGCGGCGCTTCCAGCAGGTGCTGGTCGCCGAGCCGACCGTGGAGGACACCATCGCGATCCTGCGCGGTCTCAAGGGGCGCTACGAGGCCCACCACAAGGTCCAGATCGCCGACAGCGCGCTGGTCGCCGCGGCCACCCTCTCCGACCGGTACATCACCTCCCGCTTCCTGCCCGACAAGGCCATCGACCTCGTCGACGAGGCGGCCTCCCGGCTGCGCATGGAGATCGACTCCTCGCCGGTCGAGATCGACGAGCTCCAGCGCTCCGTCGACCGGCTGCGCATGGAGGAGCTGGCCCTCGACAAGGAGACCGACCCGGCCTCCCGCGAGCGCCTGGACAAGCTGCGCCGCGACCTCGCCGACAAGGAGGAGGAGCTGCGGGGCCTGACCGCCCGCTGGGAGAAGGAGAAGCAGTCCCTCAACCGCGTCGGCGAGCTGAAGGAACGCCTCGACGAGGTGCGCGGCCAGGCCGAACGCGCCCAGCGCGACGGCGACTTCGACTCCGCCTCCAAGCTGCTCTACGGCGAGATCCCCGCCCTGGAGAAGGAGCTGGAGGCCGCCTCGGAGGCCGAGGAGGAGGCCGCCAAGGACACCATGGTCAAGGAGGAGGTCGGCCCGGACGACATCGCGGACGTCGTCGGAGCGTGGACCGGCATCCCGGCCGGACGGCTCCTGGAGGGCGAGACGCAGAAGCTGCTGCGCATGGAGGACGAGCTGGGCAGGCGCCTGATCGGCCAGCAGGAGGCCGTGCAGGCCGTCTCCGACGCGGTACGCCGCACCCGCGCCGGCATCGCCGACCCGGACCGCCCCACCGGCTCCTTCCTCTTCCTCGGCCCGACCGGCGTCGGCAAGACCGAACTCGCCAAGGCCCTCGCCGACTTCCTCTTCGACGACGAGCGGGCGATGGTCCGCATCGACATGTCGGAGTACGGCGAGAAGCACAGCGTGGCCCGTCTGGTCGGCGCGCCTCCCGGGTACGTCGGCTACGAGGAGGGCGGTCAGCTCACGGAGGCCGTGCGCAGGCGGCCGTACAGCGTCGTCCTGCTCGACGAGGTGGAGAAGGCGCACCCCGAGGTCTTCGACATCCTGCTCCAGGTGCTGGACGACGGCCGGCTCACCGACGGGCAGGGCCGTACGGTCGACTTCCGCAACACGATCCTGGTGCTGACGTCGAACCTGGGCAGCCAGTTCCTGGTCGACCCGATCACCAGCGAGCAGGAGAAGAAGGAACAGGTCCTGGAAGTGGTCCGCACCGCTTTCAAGCCGGAGTTCCTCAACCGGCTCGACGACCTGGTGGTCTTCTCGGCGCTGCACAAGGACGAGCTGCGCCGGATCGCCCGGCTCCAGATCGACCGCCTGGCCAAGCGGCTCGCCGAGCGCCGGCTGTCCCTGGAGGTCACCGACGCGGCCCTGGCGTGGCTCGCCGACGAGGGCAACGACCCGGCCTACGGCGCCCGCCCGCTGCGCCGCCTCGTGCAGACCGCCATCGGCGACCGGCTGGCCAAGGAGATCCTGGCCGGTGAGGTCAAGGACGGCGACACGGTCCGGGTGGACTCCTTCGGGGACGGCCTGATCGTGGGACCGGCGACCGGCAAGACGCTCTGACGCCGCCCGGCGGCCCGCACCGGATCACCGGGGCGGGCCGTCGCCGCTCAGAAGGTGAACGCCGCGAAGCGCACGAGCGCGGTGCCGGCGTCCTCGTACACCACACCGACCTGCACGGCGTGGGCGCCCACGGCCGGCTCGTTCCCGGCAAGGTCCACATCGAGACAGAGATCCACCTCCGAGTCGCCGCAGAACTGCGTCTGGGGCGTCTCGGCGTCCGGATAGGTCGAGGTGAGCCAGTCCCGGACGTCGGCGCGCGGCATCCGGAAGGCCGCGCTGTAGTGGATGTCCTGGAAGCCCTGCACCTCGCACGCCCCGACGACCCGGGCGCCGTCCGGCAGTGCCGCCCCGCCGAAGCGCAGGGCGTCGGCGCAGGGGACCTTCTCGGGGCCGGAACGGGACAGGTCGTCGTCCGTCACCACCCACACGGCCACCATGGCCACGAAACCGGCGAGAAGCAGCCCCGGCACGGCCAAGACCGCGGCGACGAGCCACCACTTCGTACGGCCGCGAGCCGCCCCCGCCCCACCCTGTGTTCCGGACATGTCCCCACCCTCCGTGCACGGTCCGTCGCGACAGGCCAGATCCTGTCAGCCGAGGGCTGACAGGGCCTGTCCGGGGTTGCCACCCCCCTCCCCGCATGGGGGAGGATGGCGGAATCCGTACGAAGGGAAAATCACGGTGAGCATCGACCCGTCCTCGATTCCGAACTTCGGGGGCCAGCAGCCGCAGCCCGGGCCCCCGCCCGGCCCCGTTGTCCCGGATCAGGACCTCGTGAAGCAGCTCCTCGACCAGATGGAGCTGAAGTACGTCGTCGACGACGAGGGTGACCTCGCGGCGCCGTGGGAGCAGTTCCGTACGTACTTCATGTTCCGCGGCGAGGGTGACCAGCAGGTCTTCTCGGTGCGGACGTTCTACGACCGGCCCCACAAGATCGACGAGAAGCCTCTGCTGCTCGAGTCGATCGACGACTGGAACCGCCGGACCCTGTGGCCCAAGGTCTACAGCCACACGCACGACGACGGCACCGTCCGCCTGATCGGCGAGGCACAGATGCTGATCGGCACGGGCGTGAGCCTGGAGCACTTCGTCTCGTCGACGGTGAGCTGGGTTCGGGCCGCCATCGAGTTCGACAAGTGGCTCGTCGAGCAGCTCGGCCTTGAGCAGGAGGTCAACGACGCGGAGAAGCCCGAGGACGACGAGGAGTAGTCCTCGACACGTGGAGCCCGGCCAGGGCACCGGCCGCACGGGCCGGGTGTCGGGTCGGGCTCGCGCCGTTTTCGCGCCTCTGCCTCTGCCCGTGCCGCCGCCCTACAGGGCCCGCAGCCGTTTGGCCGCCTCCTCAAGCACCTCCGTGCGCTTGCAGAACGCGAACCGTACGAACGGCGCCCCCGCCTCCCGGTGGTCGTAGAAGACCGCGTTCGGGATGGCGACCACCCCGGCCCGCTCCGGCAGCGCACGGCAGAAGGCGAAGCCGTCGCTCTCGCCGAGCGGGCGGATGTCGGTGGTGATGAAGTAGGTGCCGGCGGGCTTGAACACCTCGAAGCCGGCCTCCGCCAGCCCCGCCGCCAGCAGGTCCCGCTTGGCCAGCATGTCCTCCCGGAAGGCCGTGAAATAGCCGTCGGGCAGCGCGAGCGCCTCCGCGACCGCGTACTGGAACGGCCCCGACGAGACATACGTCAGGAACTGCTTCGCCGAGCGCACGGCCGTGACCAGACCCGGCGCCGACGTCACCCAGCCGACCTTCCAGCCGGTGAACGAGAAGCTCTTGCCCGCCGACCCGATCGTCACCGTCCGCTCGCGCATGCCCGGGAAGGTCGCGAGCGGCAGATGCTCGGCATCGTCGAAGACCAGGTGCTCGTACACCTCGTCGGTCACGACCAGCAGGTCGCGCTCCACCGCCAGCTCGGCGATCGCGGCCAGCTCCGCGCGGGTGAGGACGGTGCCGGTGGGGTTGTGCGGGGTGTTGACGAGCAGCAGCCGGGTGCGGTCGGTGACGGCGGCGCGCAGCTCGTCCAGGTCGAGCCGGAAGCTTCCCTCGTGCGGGCGCAGGGTGACCGGCACGCGGGTGCCGCCCGCCATGGCGATGCTGGCCGCGTAGGAGTCGTAGTACGGCTCGAAGGCGATGACCTCGTCGCCGGGCTCCAGCAGTGCCAGCAGCGCCGCCGCGATGGCCTCGGTGGCGCCCGCGGTGACCAGGACCTCGGTGTCGGGGTCGTACGACAGCCCGTAGTGCCGCTCCTGGTGCGCGGCGATGGCATTGCGCAGCTCGGGGACGCCGGGGCCCGGCGGGTACTGGTTGCCGCGCCCGTCCCGCAGCGCCCGCACGGCCGCCTCACGGACCTCCTCGGGCCCGTCGGTGTCGGGGAAGCCCTGACCCAGGTTGATGGACCCCGTGCTCAGGGCCAGCGCGGACATCTCGGCGAAGATCGTCGTCCCGAACTCGGCGAGCCGGCGGTTGAGCAGCGGGCGGGAGGTGGAGGTCATGCGGCTCATCCTGCGCCCAAGCTCTGGAGTTCCTCAACTCTGCTTTGGGCCGCGAAGCGGCCGGGCATCTGACTGCCACGTACCGAGCGGGAGGCGCCCACGGGGGGACGCCCGGATCCGTATCGGGGGAACGGAAGGAGGCTGACGCCATGGTTACAGGCTTTGTGGTGGCGCTGGTCGCAGTGGTCTTCGTGGTGATCATCGTGTCCGCCGCACGCAGCGGCGCACGGTCGTCCCGCCGCACCCACAGCCGCCGAGGGAGCTCGCACGGCAGCGGTAGCTGGTGGGCCGGCGGGGGCGACAGCGGATCGTCCTGCGGGGGTGGCTCCTCCTCCTGCGGTGGGGGCTCGTCATGCGGAGGCGGGTCGTCCTGTGGAGGAGGCGGGGGCGGATGCGGTGGCGGAGGTAGCTGACACGGGGCAGCTCACTCCCCGAGCAGGGGGAATCGCATCCGCGTGGAGCGGGGCCGGTGCCTGGGACCGGTCCCGCTTCCGTGTGTTCCGGGCCCGGATCCCGGCACAGTCGCCCGCGCATCGGCGCACGCTCTGTCCCGATCGGCGTACGCCGGAGTTGAACAGTTGAGCTGATAAGCCCTCTGAGGGATGGAAACCCTCCGAACTTGGGTAAAAACGCTGTGGTGGCGCCACAGTTCATGATTCAGTTAATTTCACCAACGCAGCCCCTCGGACGCACTGCGGACACCCCTTCTGACCGGCCGACAGGGCTGACCGGGCCGATCTCCCGGTGTCGGCCGGAGCGCGCCGCAGACCCTCACCTCCCTTTGTTCGCGTAGCGGAGCCCACCCATGCTCACGACCCTGAACACCGCCTATACCGACACGCGTGCGGCCGACCTCGCCTGGGCCCTGGGGCGGGAGCCGCTGCCCGCGCTGGCCGCCCTCGACCTCGAACTGACCGGTTCGAAGCTTCAGTTGAGACTGCTCGGCGCGTCCCATCAGGTGCTGTTGGAGGAGGAGCGGGGCATGTGTTCGGAGACGGTGGCCTGCATGCCCGGCAGCAGCACGCCCCTGCCCCTCGGCGTGGCCAAGCGGACGGACGACTGGGAGTACGAGTTCGCGGCCCGGGTGGAGATCCTCTCGCCGGGTCAGTTCGCGGGCCGCGCCCAGGAGTTGCTGGCACTGGTCGCCGACCATCCGCACGGCCTGGCCGGCGTCTTCCCCGGCAGCCCGCACGCCTTCACCGCGCTGCTGGCCCAGCACCACGAGGGCCAGGTCCACTGGCGCACCTGGCACGCGTACCCGCAGGACGGGCAGTTGGTGGCGACACGGACGAGGGTCGGGGTGCGGGTGGCCAAGGGTGCGGCTCGGCGCCGGCCGGCGTCGTTCAGCCCGTCCGGGATCTGACGGCGGCGCAAACGTCCTTCTCCTCAACAACACCCGTGTGGGTGACGAAGCGTGCCCGTGCCGTAACGTACCGTCGGCAGCGTGATCGAGCCGCACGCCCCTGCCCCACCCGGCACCAGGCCCTGGGCGGGTCCCCCGCGGCTCCCGGTCCGGCCGGGCACCGGGCGTTTCCTGGTCTTCGCGGGCGTCTTCGTGTGCGCCGCCTGCGGACTCGTGTACGAACTCGAACTCGTCGCCCTCGCCTCGTACTTGATCGGCGACTCGGTCACCCAGGCCTCCGTCGTGCTGTCCGTCATGGTGTTCGCGATGGGCATCGGCTCCCTGGCCGCGAAGCGCCTGCGCCCGCACGCCGCGGCCGGCTTCGGCGCCATCGAGGCCGTGCTCGCCCTCGTCGGCGGGTCCAGCGCCCTCGCGCTGTACGCCGTCTTCGCCTGGACCGGCGACTGGGGCGGGATGTGGGCCAACGGCCCGCGCGCCCTGCTCGTCGCCTTCTCCCTCACCATCGGCCTGCTCATCGGCGCCGAAGTGCCGCTGCTGATGGAGCTCATCCAGCGCATCCGCCGCCAGGACGCGGGCGGCGCGGTGGCCGACCTGTTCGCCGCGGACTACGTCGGCGCGCTGGTCGGCGGCCTCGCCTTCCCCTTCCTTCTGCTGCCCCTGCTGGGCCAGTTGACCTCGGCGCTGATCACCGGCGCCGTCAACGCCGTCGTGGGCGGCGCGCTCGTCCTCGGCCTGTTCCGCCGGGACCTCAGCCGCCGCGCGCGCTGGCTGCTGGTGATCGCCAACGTCACCGTGCTCGGCATCCTCGCCTCCGCCGCCGTACTCGTCGACGACTTCGAACGGGCCGCGCGGCAAGCGGTGTACGGGCGGGACGTACGCGTGGCGATCCAGACCGACATCCAGGAGGTCGTCATCACCGGCGGCACCGACGGCCGGCCCCTCGACCTCTTCCTCGACGGGCGGCTGCGGGTCGGCGGGCGCGACGCACGCCGTTACCACGAGGCGCTGGTCCACCCCGCGATGAGCGGCGAGCACACGCGCGTGCTCATCCTCGGCGGCGGTGACGGACTGGCGGCGCGCGAGGTGCTGCGCCATCCCGGCGTGCACCGGGTCGACGTCGTCGAGATCGACCCCGAGGTCGTGAAGCTGGCGCGCGAGGACCCACCGCTGTCCCGGCTCAACGGGCGCGTGTACGACGACCCCCGCGTCCACGTCATGACCGACGACGCCTTCCGGTGGCTGCGGGCGGCGCCGCCCAGGACGTACGACGTCGTCATCTCGGATCTGCCCGACCCCGGCATCACCGCCAGCACGAAGCTGTACTCGCAGGAGTTCTACGGCCTCGCCCACCGCGCCCTGACACCGCACGGCCGCCTCGCGGTGCACGCCGGGCCGGTGTCCTCCCGTCCCCGCGTCTTCTGGACGGTCGACACGACCCTGCGCGCGGCGGGCCTGCGCACCGCGCCCTACCGCGTCCGCGACCGTGACTCCGGCTTCACGGCCGGCCCCGACCGCTCGACCCGACCGACCCGCGCACCGCAGGACTGGGGGTTCATCCTGGCGGCCCGCAGGGAGCGGCCGGAACTGCGCCTCGGCACGGGGCAGGCGGCACCGCGAGCGCAGACCCTGACCCAGCCGGGCCTGACGGCCGACGCACGGGCGGCGGAGGGGACGCGGGTTCGGGGACTGGGGGCTTCGACGGTGGTGCATCCGCGGTACTGAGCGGGGCGAGGGGGTGGGGCGTCCGGGAGGGGTGGCGAGGGGGCGGGGCGTCCCGGTAGGGGCGGCCGTGGGGTGGGGCGTCGGCGAGGGGGCGGGGCGTCCGGCAAGGGCGGCCGAGGGGTGGGGCGTCGGGGAGGGTCGGCGAGGGGCGGGGCGTCCCGGTAGGGGTGGGCGGGGAGCGGGGCGTCCGGCAAGGGCGGCCGAGGGGCGGGGCGTCCCGGGAGGGGTGGGCGAGGACCGGGGCGTCCGGGAAGGGTGGGCGAGGGGACGGGAGGATACGTCCGGCGGGCGCGTGTCCGGTGAGAATCCCGGGATGTGTGGGTGCGGTTCACGCCACGCTGGGTAGGCTCGATCGACATGGAGCATGAGGTGTTCGTTCCGGTTGCGGCGGAGCGGCTCAGGGAGGTGCTGGCCGATCCCGTCCGGGTCGCCCGGGCGGTCCCCGGGCTCCAGCAGGACGCCGGGGCCGAGCCGGTCACCGGGCGGCTGAAGGTGCGCGTCGGCGGCCACACCATCACCTATCGCGGTGCCGTGCGGATCTCCGCCCGGGAGGACGGTTCGTACGCCGTCGAGGGCGACGCGACCGAGGCGCGCGGGAACGGGTCCGTGAAGCTGGCGCTCACCGTGCGGGTCGCGGAGGCCGAGGGCGGGTCCACGCTGAGGTTCGAGGGGACCGCGTCGGCGGACGGGCGGGTCACGGAGTTCTCGGCTCAGGCCGTGGAGTCGGCCGTCTCCCGGCTGCTGAACCGGTTCGGGGGGCAGTTGGGAGTGGTGGCCGGGGAAGGGCAATCCGAGCCGGAGCCCGAGGCTGTCGAGGAGGGGTTGGCGCCCGGGGAGTTCGAGACGCGCGTGACCAGTGACTTCGAGACGACGCCGGACGCGGATGACGCGGCGGCGCCCGAGCCGGGGCGTGCGGCGGCGGCCGGTGCGGAAGACGGCGTGGATGACGGGGCCGAGTCCGCTTCCGTCTTCGAGAGCGAGGTGCCGCCGCCGTCGCTGGAGCCGCGGGCCGAGGCCGAGGACGAGGAATCCGACGATGAGGCCGGGGAGGACGCGCCCGTCGCGGAGGCCGCGCATGCTCGGCGGACGATGATCGGGCGTAGCGCGGAGGAAGTGGACCATGCGCCGCCGAGGGGGCGGTACGCGCCTGTTCCGGCGCCGCAGACGGTCGTGCCGAACTCCACGCTGCGGTGGGCTGCACCGGCGGCGGCGTTGGTGCTGGCGTCGGCGATCGTCGTGGGGCGGATGCTGCGGCGCCGTCGCTGAGTCCTTTCGCCCCCGCCGCCCCTACCCTTCTCGCCCCCGGGGGCTGCCGCCCCCGGACCCCCGCATCGGCCCTGAACGGGCCTCGTCCTCAAACGCCGGACGGGCTGAAAAGAACCTGACCAGCCTCGTCCTCAGACGCCGGACGGGCTGAAAAGAACCTGACCAGCCTCGTCCTCAAACGCCGGACGGGCTGAGGGATGCGGACCGCCGCCTGAAAGGGGCCGTTGGGGCTTGATCGCCCCAGTAGGGTCATCCCGTGAGTAACGAACACATCACGCTGACCGCGGGTGACGCGGAGGTGGACGTGCTGCCGGGGAACGGCGGGCGGGTCGGGGGGCTGCGCGTCGGGGGGACCGAGTTGCTGCGGCAGGGGGAGCGGTTCGGGTGCTTTCCGATGGTTCCCTGGTGCGGGCGGACCAGGGACGGGCGCTTCCTCGACGGCGCCCGGGTGCGGCAGTTGCCGCTCAACGCCCCGCCGCACGCCATCCACGGCACCGCCCGCGACGGCGCCTGGAAGGTGGCCCGGGTGGCCGACGGCGAGGCCGTGATCACGTACGACCTGGTCGAGCCGTGGCCCTACCCCGGCCGTGTCACGCATGTCGTCGCGCTCACCCCGGACAGCCTCAGCCTCACGATGTCGGTCGAGACGTACGAGGACTCGTTCCCGGCGCAGATCGGCTGGCACCCCTGGTTCAACCGGAACCTCGGCGGCGAGGGCGCGCAGGACGTCCGGCTCGACTTCACTCCCGCCTGGCAGGAGGAGCGCGGGGACGATCACCTTCCCACCGGGAACCGGATCGTTCCGCAGCCGGGCCCCTGGGACGACTGCTTCGGCATGCCCGACGGCGTCGACGTCACGCTCACCTGGCCGGGACAACTGGAGCTGAAGGTGGCGAGCCGGCAGGAGTGGGTGGTCGTGTACGACGAGCAGGAGGCCGCCGTGTGCGTCGAGCCGCAGACCGGGCCGCCCAACGGGCTGAACACCCTGCCCCGCCTGGTCACGCCCCTGGAGCCGTTGGAGGCCACGACCGTCTGGAGCTGGCGGCGCCTCTAAGCTGGGCGGCATGACTGACGTACGTGACGAGCTGCTGAACCAGATCAAGGACAAGGCCGTGGTGCACGGCAAGGTGACCCTGTCGTCGGGGCTCGAAGCCGACTACTACGTCGACCTTCGGCGCGTCACCCTCGACGGGCAGGCCGCTCCGCTCGTCGGGCAGGTGCTGCTCGATCTGACCTCGGAGCTGGAGTTCGACGCGGTCGGCGGGCTCACCATGGGCGCCGACCCCGTCGCCGGCGCGATGCTGCACGCGGCAGCCGCGCGCGGCAAGCGGCTGGATGCCTTCGTGGTGCGCAAGGCCGCCAAGGCGCACGGCCTCCAGCGCCGGGTCGAGGGGCCGGACATCGCCGGGCGCCGTGTCCTCGTCGTCGAGGACACCTCCACCACCGGCGGCTCCCCGCTCGCCGCGGTCGAGGCCGTGCGCGAGGCCGGCGCCGAGGTCGTCGCGGTCGCGACGATCGTCGACCGGGCCACCGGCGCCGCCGAGAAGATCCAGCAGGGCGCGGGAGTGCCGTACCTCTTCGCGTACTCCAAGGACGAGCTCGGGCTGGACTGACACCGGCGCCCGAGCGGTGTCCGTCTCGGCTGGTGACAGGCGCTCGGAGCATCCCGGTTCGTCTGGAAAGATGGGGCCGACGATGACGTCGCATCCCTAGGTCTAGGTCAGGGCCGTAAGCCAGAACGCCGTACGCAGTACGTCAACCCGCACACTCCAAGGAGCGGACAGATGCCCATCGCAACCCCCGAGGTCTACAACGAGATGCTCGACCGGGCGAAGGCAGGCAAGTTCGCCTACCCGGCCATCAACGTGACCTCGTCCCAGACCCTGCACGCGGCCCTGCGCGGCTTCGCGGAGGCGGAGAGCGACGGCATCATCCAGATCTCCACGGGTGGTGCGGAGTTCCTCGGCGGTCAGCACAGCAAGGACATGGTCACCGGCGCCGTCGCCCTGGCCGAGTTCGCGCACATCGTCGCCAAGAAGTACGACATCACCGTCGCCCTGCACACCGACCACTGCCCCAAGGACAAGCTCGACGGGTACGTACGCCCGCTGCTCGCCGTGTCCGAGGAGCGCGTCGCGCGCGGTGAGAACCCGCTGTTCCAGTCGCACATGTGGGACGGCTCGGCGGAGACCCTCGCCGACAACCTCGCCATCGCGCAGGAGCTCCTGGAGCGTGCCCGCGCCGCGAAGATCATCCTCGAGGTCGAGATCACCCCGACCGGCGGCGAGGAGGACGGCGTCTCGCACGAGATCAACGACTCGCTGTACACCACGGTCGACGACGCCATCCGTACCGTCGAGGCCCTCGGGCTCGGTGAGAAGGGCCGCTACCTGCTCGCGGCCTCCTTCGGCAACGTCCACGGCGTCTACAAGCCGGGCAACGTCGTGCTCCGCCCCGACCTGCTCAAGGAGCTGAACGAGGGCGTCGCCGCCAAGTACGGCAAGGCCTCGCCCTTCGACTTCGTCTTCCACGGCGGCTCCGGCTCCTCCGAGGAGGAGATCGCGACCGCGCTGGAGAACGGCGTCGTCAAGATGAACATCGACACCGACACGCAGTACGCCTTCACGCGTCCGGTGGCGGCGCACATGTTCCAGAACTACGACGGCGTCCTGAAGGTCGACGGCGAGGTCGGCTCCAAGAAGACCTACGACCCGCGCACCTGGGGCAAGCTCGCCGAGGCGTCCATGGCCGCGCGTGTGACCGAGGCCTGCGGCAACCTGCGCTCGACGGGTACGAAGATCAAGTAACCCGCGATCCGCGACGAGCCCGGTGCTACGGCACCGGGCTCGTTGTATATCTGGGTCATGCCCGATGTCCGGTTGGCCTCGCCGCAAGGCAAGTGGATCCTGCTCACCACCGTTCTCGGCTCCAGCATGGCGATGCTGGACTCGACCGTCGTCAACGTCGCCCTCCCGCGTATCGGCGAGGACCTCGACGCCGACCTCGCCGCGCTCCAGTGGACGGTCAACGCGTACATGCTGACGCTGGCCGGGCTGATCCTGCTCGGCGGTTCGCTGGGGGACCGGTACGGGCGGCGCAAGGTCTTCGTCATCGGCGTCGTGTGGTTCGCCCTGGCCTCGCTGCTGTGCGGGCTCGCCCCGAACGTCGGCGTGCTCATCGCCGCCCGGGCGCTCCAGGGGATCGGCGGCGCCCTGCTCACCCCGGGGTCGCTGGCGCTGATCCAGGCGTCCTTCCATCCCGACGACCGGGCGAAGGCGGTCGGCCTGTGGTCCGGTTTCGGAGGCATCGGCGCGGCCGTGGGCCCGTTCCTCGGCGGCTGGCTGGTGGACGGGCCGGGCTGGCGCTGGGTGTTCCTGCTGAACGTCCCGCTGGCGCTGCTGTGCGCGCCGATCGCCGTACGGCACGTCCCCGAGTCCGGTGACGGCACCAAGCACGGCCGGTTCGACGTGCTCGGCGCGGTCCTCGGCGCCGCGTCCCTGGGCCTGGTGACGTATGCGCTGATCGAGGCCCAGCAGGTCTCGGTGACCGTGTGGATCAGCGCGATCGCCGGCGTCGCGGCCGGGGTCGCCTTCGTGTACGTCGAACGCCACCGCCCCGACCCGATGATGCCGCTCGACATCTTCCGCTCCCGCCAGTTCACGGCCGTCAACCTCGTCACGCTCTGTGTCTACGCGGCCTTCAGCGGCTTCTTCTTCCTCAGCGCGCTCCAGCTCCAGGTCGTCGCCGGCTACTCGGCGCTCGGCGCGGGTACGGCCCTGCTGCCGACGACCGCCCTGATGCTGCTGTTCTCGGCTCGCTCGGGCGCCCTCGCCGACCGGATCGGCCCGCGCATCCCGCTGACGGTCGGCCCGCTGCTGTGCGCGGCCGGGATGCTGCTGATGCTGCGGGTGGGCCAGGACGCCTCCTACGCCATGGACGTCCTGCCGGCCGTGCTGGTCCTGGGCCTCGGCATGGTCACCCTGGTGGCGCCCCTGACCGCGACCGTCCTGGCCTCCGTCGACACCGCCCGCGCGGGCCTGGCCAGCGGCGTCAACAACGCGGCCGCCCGGGCGGCGGGCCTGATCGCGGTGGCCGCGCTGCCGCTGCTCGCCGGGATGGGGGAGGAGGCGTACCGCTCGGCCGACGCCTTCGACGCCGCGTTCGACCGGGCGATGCCGATCTGTGCCGGGCTGCTGGTGCTGGGCGCGGTGGTCGCCTTCGCGACGGTACGGCCGCTGCCACCTGGCTGCCGCAGGCCGGAGTGCCTCCACCACGGAAGCGTCACGACACCACCACTGGAGGGCGAGCGCAGCCGGGGCCGACTGGAGGTGGAGGGCAAGGGGGGCACGGCAGGCTGAGAGCCGGCATTTCAGCCGGTCCGGCGCTTCCGGTTCAGGCATGTCAGCCGGTCCGGGGCTTCCGGTTCAGGCATGTCAGCCGGTCCGCCGTTTCCGGCATATTCAGCCCGTCCGGCGTTTGAGGACGAGGCCCGTTCAGGGCCGAAGCGGGGTCTGGGGCGGCAGCGCCGGCGGGGCCGAAGTGGGCGGATCCCCTTCACGACGGGACGGGTAGGGGCGGCGGGGGCGAACAAACCCGGCCTCCGCACAAGGGTGCCCCGACCTGCCGTACCCACCCCATGGGCCAGACTGGACCTCATGGCCATTCACGAAAACCTTCTCGGGGGCCCGCCCCCGACCCACCTCCCCGACGACCCCGAGCCGCGCGAGCTGCTCGCCGGCGGCACCGCCCCCGCGGACGTCGCCGCGAAGTACCCGACGTCCTCGCTGGCCTGGGCCCAACTGGCCGACGAGGCGTTCGAGCGGGGCAGCGTCGTGGAGTCGTACGCCTATGCCCGTACGGGCTACCACCGCGGCCTGGACGCCCTGCGCCGCAGCGGCTGGAAGGGCCACGGTCCGGTCCCGTGGGAGCACGAGCCGAACCGCGGCTTCCTGCGCGCCCTGCACGCCCTCGCCCGCGCCGCCGGATCCATCGGCGAGCAGGAGGAGTACGAGCGCTGCACGCAGTTCCTGAAGGACTCCTCGCCGACGGCGGCCCAGACCCTGGGCTAGCCGCGCAGCTCCCCTCGTGAGGCCCGCCGATGTGACCGGGCGGGCCTTGCGCAGGCCGGGGAGATCCCGGAATATGCCGGGTGGGGACCGGGGCCCCTTTGCCGATAACGGCAGGGCGGACCGCTACCCGGAGTTACACAGGAGACAGCAATGTCCCAGCAGGCTCACCAGTCCGCGGAGACACCCCCGGAAATCTCCCCGGAGACTCACGAGCCCGAGACCCCGAATCTCGACTTCGCGGGCACCACGCCGTACGAGGACTACGTCAAGGCGGATGTGCTCACCCACCTCCAGCACACCCTCTCCGACGACCCCGGAGAGATGGTCTTCCTGGTCACGACCCAGGTCATGGAGCTGTGGTTCACGGTCATCGTCCATGAGTGGGAGACCGCCGCGCGGGCGCTGCGCGAGGACCGGCCGGGCGTGGCCATCGACGCCCTGAAGCGCTCCGTACGGGAACTGGACGCCCTGAACTCCTCCTGGAAGCCGCTCGGCCAGCTCACGCCGGCCCAGTTCAACGCATACCGCAGTGCCCTGGGGGAGGGTTCCGGCTTCCAGTCGGCGATGTACCGCCGGATGGAGTTCCTGCTCGCCGAGAAGTCCGCGTCCATGCTCGTCCCGCACCGCGGCGCCCCGCGCGTCCACGCGGAACTGGAGAAGGCGCTGCACGAGCCCAGCCTCTACGACGAGGTGCTGCGCTTCCTCGCCCGGCACGGCTGCGCCATCCCCGAGGCGGTGCTCAAGCGCGACGTCTCGCGCCGGTACGAGCCCACGCCGGAGGTCGAGGCCGCCTGGACGGCGATCTACTCGGGCGACCAGAACTCCGAGCTCGCCCGCCTGGGCGAGGCGCTCACCGACGTCGCCGAACTGGTGTGGCGCTGGCGCAACGACCACCTGGTCGCCACCCGCCGCGCGATGGGCGCCAAGTCCGGCACGGGCGGTTCGGCCGGGGTGGCCTGGCTGGAGAAGCGGGCGCAGAAGAACGTCTTCCCCGAGCTGTGGACGGCGAGGTCCCATGTCTGAGTTCGAGGCACAGGCAGGATCGCTGGACGCGGCCGACGAACTGGCCGGCGTCCGCAAGCAGTTCGTGCTCGACGAGGTCGTCTACCTCGACGGGAACTCGCTCGGCGCGCTGCCCGCGAACGTCCCGGGCCGCGTCGAGGACGTCGTACGGCGGCAGTGGGGCGAGCTGCGGATCCGGTCCTGGGACGAGAGCGGCTGGTGGACCGCGCCGGAGCGGATCGGCGACCGGATCGCCCCGCTGGTCGGTGCGGCGGCCGGGCAGATCGTCGTCGGTGACTCGACAAGTGTCAATGTCTTCAAGGCACTTGTGGCGGCCGTGCGGATGGCGTCGGACGACCGCGACGAGATCCTCGTCGACGCGACCACCTTCCCCACCGACGGCTACATCGCCGAGTCGGCGGCCCGGATGACCGGCCGTACACTGCGGCCCGTCACCCCGGCCGAGGTGCCGGGCGCGCTGGGCGACCGTACGGCGGCGGTCCTGCTGAACCACGTCGACTACCGCACGGGCAGGCTGCACGACCTGCCGTCGCTGACCGACGCCGTGCACGCGGCGGGCGCGCTCGCCGTCTGGGACCTGTGCCACAGCGCGGGCGCGCTGCCGGTCGGACTCGACGAGCACGGGGTGGACCTGGCGGTCGGCTGCACCTACAAGTACCTGAACGGCGGCCCCGGCTCACCGGCGTACCTGTATGTGCGCCGGGACCTCCAAGGCCGCTTCGACTCCCCGCTGCCCGGCTGGAACTCGCACGCCGAACCCTTCGGCATGCGGCCCGCCTTCGAACCCGCGGCGGGCGCGTTGCGCGGCCGCGTCGGCACGCCCGACATCCTCTCCATGCTCGCCCTGGAGGCGGCCCTGGAGGTCTGGGACGGTGTGTCGATCGACGCGGTGCGGGCCAAGTCGCTGGCGCTGACGGACTTCTTCCTGGAGTGCGTCGCGGCGTATGTGCCGGCGGGGCGCGTGGAGTCGGTGACCCCGGTGGCGCACGCGGAGCGCGGCAGCCAGGTCGCGCTGCGCTGCGCGGACGCCGGGGACGTGATGAAGCGGCTCATCGAGCGGGGTGTGGTCGGCGACTTCCGGCATCCCGACGTGCTGCGGTTCGGTTTCACGCCGCTGTACGTGGGGTTCGCGGACGTGGAGCGGGCGGCTCGGGTGTTGGGGGAGGTGCTGGCCGAGGGTCCGCGCTGACCCCGGCCGGCCCTAGCCGGCGTACACCCCCGCCACGGCAGCCGCATGCGCGGCCCGCGCGGCGCGCTCCGCGGCGGGGGCGTCGGGGATCTCCCCGGTCGTCAGCAACTGGTAGTAGAGGGGGGCCGACACCGCCCGTACGACCGCCCCGGCGTTCGTCCCGGCGGGCAACTCCCCCCGGGCCACGCCCTGTTCCACGCACGGTGCCCACTCCGCCACCCGCACCTCGTAGAACCGCCGCAGCGCCTGCGCCGTACGTGCGTCGCAGGTCGCGGCGGCGATGACGGCACGGAACAGGGCGCCCTGCCGGGGGTCGGCCAGCGTGCGCTGCACGAGCGCCGCGTTGGCCCGCAGGTCGCCGAGCGCGGAGCCGGTGTCCTCGCGCGGCAGCGACTGCTCGGCCATGTCGGCGAGCAGATCGGCCACCAGCCCCGTCACCGAGCCCCACCGCCGGTACACGGTCGTCTTGCCGACCTCCGCGCGACGGGCGACGTCCGCGAGGTCGAGGCCGTCGAATCCCTGCTCCGCCAGCACGTCTCCGGCCGCCCGCAGCACTGCCGTACGCACACGCGCGGTACGCCCTCCGGGACGGACGGTGCCGGGATCGGCGGACATATCGGCCTCCATGGTGCGTGTGTGCGCTGTGGCGGGATCCACGGTGCCAGCGTAACGAAACAGCAGAACCGTTTAACCCTCACCGAGCGTGACATCCGCGTGTCCGTGCACGTGAAGGGCCTGGTACCGTCCCCGCCAACGGCCGAATTCGAACCTGGTCCGCCACCACACCTTGGTTCCCGCCGGCCACCACACCTGGTTCCCGCCCGCCACCCTGCTTGTTCCCGCCCGCCACCCCGCTTGTTCCCGCCCGCCACCCCGCTTGTTCCCGCCCGCCACCCCGCTTGTTCCCGCCCGCCACCCCGCTTTCGTCCAATTCCGTTTCGTCGCTGAGAGGTTGGAGCATGCCGGACGACGCCGCCGCTGCCCGGGACGCCGCCGAGGAGGAGTCGGTCTTCTCCCACCCGCCCGTCGATCCCGACGCCATCGCCACCTACGGCGACCACCCCGACCAGGTGATCGACTTCTACGCACCCCGCGGCGAGACCGCGCCGGGCGTCCTGGCCCCGCTGGTCGTCCTCCTGCACGGCGGGGCGTGGCGCGCGCCGTACGACCGCCGGCATGTCACGCCGTTCGCGGACTTCCTGGCGCGGCGGGGGTTCGCCGTGGCGAATGTGGAGTATCGGCGCGGGGCGGAGCGGGCCGAGGGCGCTGAGGGCGCCGAGGGCGGCGAGGGCTCGTCCGGGGTGAGTGGTTCGGGTGCCGGTGAGGCCGGTTCCGGTTCCGGTTCGGGCGGGGGCGGTTCGGTGGCCGGCCGTTGGCCCGGGACCTTCGACGATGTCGCCGCCGCCGTGGACGCGCTGCCCGCGCTGGTACGCGAGGCGCTTCCGCAGGCCGATCCGCGCCGGATGGTGCTCACCGGCCACTCGGCCGGCGGCCACCTGGCCCTGTGGGCGGCGGCCCGTCATGTCCTCCCGGCGGACGCCCCCTGGCGCACCGCCGGGCCCGCGTCCCTGCGGGGTGTGGTCGCGCTGGCTCCGATCGCCGACTTCGCGGTCGCCGACAAGCTGGACGTGTGCGGGGGCGCGGCACGGCAACTCCTGGGCGGTGGCATGGAGTTCGCCGAGCGCCGGCCGTACGCCGACCCCGCGCTCCTGCTTCCCACGGGCATCGCCACCACCCTCGTGCAGGGCCGGACCGACATCGTGGTCCCGTCAGCGGTCGCCGAGTCGTACGCGGACGCGGCGGCGAAGGCGGGGGAGGTGGTCGGTCTGACACTGTTGGAGGACGTCGGCCATTTCCCGCTGATCGATCCTGCGGCGGACGCGTGTGCTGTGGTGGTGGAGGAGATCGCCCAGTTGGCGTGGTGAGTTCGGTGGGCGCACAGGGATGACCGCCCTCTCCCGGCGATGACCCCCTCATACCCGTAGTACCTGAGAGCTACGTCGCAGGTGAGCTCCCTGGCATGACGCGGACGACGAGTCCGGATCCGTAACTTCCCAACCAGGCAAGCCCGATGGCCGGGCGGACTGGAAGGGAAGACGACCATGGGGCGTGCGACGGGGGCCGGCGGGCTTGGGCCGGCCGAGCCGAGTCCGGGCGGGCGGGGTCCGCGCAGGGCAGGCGAGGGCGGGCGGGGTCCGCGCAGGGCAGGCGAGGACGGGCGGGGTCCGGGCGGGGCAGGCGAGGGCGAGCAGGGTCCGGGCGGGGCGAGCGAGGGTGGGCGGAAGAAGAGCCGCCGTACTCATCGATGGCGCCGGGCGCTGCTCGCCGGTGTGATCACCGGTGCCGTGGTCGTCCCGCTGTCCGGTGCCGCGCGCGCCGAGATCCCCGCCCCGGCCCCCGCCGCCCTTCCCCCGGTGACGGCGGCGACGCTGGACGAGGCGTACGAGGCCAACCGCGCCAACGCCGCCGAGGCGTCCCGCATGGCCGCGGAGCACGGCAACCGGGAACGCGCCGCCGCGGATCGCGAGATGGCCGACCCGTCCCGCCGGTACCTCGCCTTCGACGGCCGTGGCTTCGGCCTCGCGACCGAGGTCTTCGGCGACCTGGCCCACGCCGACCGCATCGCGGTCCTGGTCCCGGGCTCCGACACGTCCATCGACACCTACGACCGCTTCCGCGACACCGCCCGAGCCCTGCACGAACGGCTCACCCGGGAAGCCCCGCGGGGCACCCGCACCGCGGTCGTCGCCTGGCTCGGCTACGAGACACCGGGCACGGTCAGCACGACGGTCACGACGACGGACCGAGCCGAGCAGGCGGCCCCGGAACTGCGCGAGTTCATACGGCAGTTGCGCGCCCTCACGGCCGACGAGGGGGCGGGCAGGCCGGAGAAGCGGCCGCGTATCTCCCTCCTCTGCCACTCCTACGGCTCCGTGGTCTGCGGCCGTGCCGCCTCCGGCCTGGACGTGGACGACATCGCCCTGATCGGCAGCCCCGGCACCGGCGTGGACACCGCCGCGGCCCTGCACACCCGCGCCCGCGTCTGGGCGGCCCGGGGCGGCGACGACTGGGTGGCCGAGGTCCCGCACGTGAGGTTCGACCTCCTCGGCACGACCGTCGGCTTCGGCACCGACCCGATGTCCCCGTCCTTCGGCGCCCGCGTCTTCGAGGCGGGCGACGGCGGCCACAGCGACTACTTCCGGCCGGGGTCGACGTCCCTGGCGAATCTGACCCGCATCGTCCTGGGCGAGACTTCGGAGGTGACCCATGGCTGAGCCGACGCGGGCCGCGCGCCTGACGGGGGCATGGAGGGGCATACGCCGGGGTGCCGCGCAGGTCGACGCCGCCACTCCCGCCGGGAGGGACCGGGCCGTCGACGCCCTGCGGGCCTTCGCCATCCTCGGCGTGGTCCTCGGCCACTGGCTGGTCACGGCCCTGGTGGCGGACGGCGACGGCGGGGGCCTGCGTACCGCGAGCCCGCTGCACGACATGCCCTGGCTGGCCCCGATCTCCTGGGTCTTCCAGACCCTCGCCGTGTTCTTCCTGGTCGGCGGCCATGTGGCGACCCGCGGCTACTCCTCGGCCCGCAAGCGCGGCACCACATACGGGCAGTGGCTGGCGTCCCGGCTGTCACGCCTGTTCAAGCCGGTGGCGGCCGTCCTCACCCTGTGGACGGTGGCATCGGTTCTCCTCCTGCTCTCGGGCACGGAGGCGGACACGATCCACACCCTGCTCAAACTGGCCCTGTCCCCCTTGTGGTTCCTTCTGGTCTTCGCGGCACTGACGGCGGCGACTCCGCTCCTGCGCCGCCTCCACCCGCTGTGGCCCCTGGCCGTCGTCCTCCACGTCGACCTCCTGCGCTTCGGTCTGGGCGCCCCCGACTGGCTCGGCTGGGTGAACCTGGCGGCGGGCTGGATGGTGCCGTTCACCGTGGGCGCGGCCTGGACCCGGGGCGAGCTGGAGCGCCGGCGCGCGGGCTGGATCCTGCTGACGGGCGGCACCGCGGCGACGGCCGCGCTGATCGCCTGGGCGGGCTATCCCGCGTCCATGGTCGGCGTCCCCGGCGCCGGCGTCTCCAACCTCAACCCGCCTACGCTGGCCGCCGTCACCTTCGGCCTGGCCCAGTGCGGGCCGGCGTTGCTGCTGCGCGAGCCGCTGCGCCGCGCGATGCGCCGCCCGCCGGCCTGGGCGGCGGTGGCCCTGCTCAACCTCTCGGCGATGACGATCTTCCTCTGGCACCAGACGGCCCTGATGGCCACCACGGCCACGGCGCTGACGGCCGGTCACCTCCCGGGCCTGCACACCGCCCCCGCCGACCTCGACTGGGTGGCGGCCCGCCTGGCCTGGCTACCGGTGTTCGCGGTGGCCCTGGCCCTGTGCTGGACGGCATTTCGCACCTACGAACAGGGTCCACGCCGCCCGAAGGGCCAGGCATCCCGGGTGGTCCGCACCCACCGTTCCCACGAAAGCCGCAAAACGAAGGCCCAGAACCATGCTTAGGGTGATCGACGTGAACGAAGAGGAGGCCTCAAACCCCCAACCCGCCCTCGCCGACGGCGGCAAGCCCCCACAAGGGCCACCCGCCCCTGACGACGATGCCCGCACCGGTGGTGCGGATGGGAACCCCAACGCGGCCGAAGGCCCCGTGCCACCCGACACCCGCACGAAACAACCTCTGCGCGCCCGCCTGCGCAAGCCCTTCGGCACGACCTGGCTCCGCCGGCTGACGATCCTGCTCATCGTCTATATCGCCCTGGGCGTCTCCCTGGCCGGCGGCAACGAACTCAGCGCCGCCTACGACCTGAGCACGGCCAACGGCCTGCTCGCCGGCTTCGCCCTCGGCGGGACCATCGTCCTCGCCCTGTGGCGCCCCACCGAGGCATGGGTCCTCAACCTGTCGGCCGCGTTCGTCATCGCCCTCATGGCCCGCCCCCACCTCGCAGAGACCGCACCCCCCGGCCCCAACTGGCCCTTGGGCACCCCCGTGATCCTCGCCCACGCCACGGTCCTGTTCCTCATGGCCCTTCGAGTCCGCACCCGCAACGCCGTGGCGGCTCTCGCGGCGACGGCCCTGGCCACGTTCCTCCTCCAGGGCGTCATAGGCGGCCAGCGCTATTCAGGCACCGGCACCACGGCGGTGGCCGTCTTCGCGGTGGCCGTTCTCGTCGGCACCGCACTGCGCGGCCGCAAGGAAGCCCGCACCCAACTCGTCGAGCAGGAAACCCTCACCGCGTCCGAACGAGCCCAGCGCACCCTCCTGGAGGAGCGCAGCCGTATCGCCCGCGAACTGCACGACGTGGTCGCCCACCACATGTCGGTCATCTCCATCCAGGCCCAGGTCGCCCCCCACCTCGTCGAGAACCCGTCCGACGAACTGAAGGAGAACCTGGAGGGCATCCGTCAGAACGCGCTGGACGCCCTGACCGAACTCCGCCGCGTCCTCGGCGTCCTGCGCTCGGAACACCCCGACGCCCCGGACGCGCTCGACCCGACGGGCACCGGCACCGGCGCCAACGCCGCCCCGCACGCCCCGCAGCCCACGCTCGACCGGCTGGAGGCGCTGGTGGACAACATCCGCGGCGCCGGCCTGACCGTGACGCTCGACATCACCGGGCGACGCCGCCCGCTGGCGCCCGGCGTGGAACTCTCGGCCTACCGGATCGTGCAGGAGGCACTGAGCAACGTCCTGCGCCACGCCCCCGGCGCGACCGCCCGCGTCTGGGTCGCGTACGAGCCGCACGCGGTGAGCCTGCGCGTCTTCAACTCACCGCCGCTGTCGCCGGCGCCGCCGTCGCACGGCGCGGGCCACGGGCTGCTCGGCATGCGGGAGCGGGCCTCGATGCTCGGCGGCTCCCTGTCGGCGTACCCGGCGCGGGAGGGCGGCTACGTGGTGAGCGCCTACCTCCCGGCGTACCCGCGCGTCGACGGCCTGTCCTACGTACCGCAGGACACCAGGCACGCCGACAACGCGAGGGCCTACACCGGAACCGCCGACGACCCGACCACGCACGACCCGACCATTCAAGACCCGACCACTCACGAGCCCAACCCTCAGCACCCCGACAAGGACGGCACCGCATGACGAGCAGCCCCATCCGCGTAGTCATCGCCGACGACCAGCAGATGGTCCGGCAGGGATTCTCCGTGCTGCTCAACACCAAGCCCGACATCGAAGTGGTCGGTCAGGCGGTGGACGGCCTGGACGCGGTCGCGAAGGTCACCGAGCTCATGCCGGACGTCGTGCTGATGGACATCCGCATGCCAGAGCTCGGCGGCATCGAGGCCACCCGCCGGATCACCACCACGATGCCGCACATCAAGGTGCTGGTGCTGACGACGTTCGACCTCGACGAGTACGTCTACGAGGCGCTGCGCGCGGGCGCCTCGGGCTTCCTGCTGAAGGACGCCTCCGCCGACCAGCTCGCCGAGGCGGTACGGGTCGTGGCGGCCGGCGACGCCCTCCTCGCACCCGTCGTCACCCGCCGTCTGATCGCCGAGTTCTCCCGCCTGGACGGCCGCCCGCGCGCCCCGCTGAAGGAACGCGTCGCCGACCTGACCGAACGCGAGACGGAGGTCCTCGCCCTGATCGCGCAGGGCCTGTCGAACGCGGAGATCGCCGAGCGCCTCGTCGTGGCCGAGCAGACCGTGAAGACCCACGTGGGCCGGATCCTGGTGAAGCTGGGGCTGCGGGACCGTACGCAGGCGGCGGTGTTCGCTTTCGAGTCGGGCGTGGTGCGGCCTTCCGGGTACTGAGAGGGTCCTTCGGGTGCCGGGGTGGGCGGGCCGTGTGCCCGGCCACCCCTCGGCGTGCCCGGCCCGGCAGCGCAGCAGGCGCGACCAGCGGTGATACCCGTAGTACCTGAGATGGACCCGCAGGAACCCCTCTCACTGGGGACGACCGCGACACCCCCGGGCGCCTACCGTTCTGTACGTGACCGAGACGACTCAGATGCCGACCCCGCCCACGGGGGACGCGGCCAAGCCGCGCAGCCCGGAGTTCCGGCTGGCCGCGGACGCCCTGCGCGGACTGCGGCAGGACCTGATCCACGACGCCTTCGCCTACCGGCCGATCCCGCGCAGGAGTGTCGACGGCCCGGTGATCCGGCGGCTGCCGAGCCGGCTGCGCGAGTACGCGGCCTGGACGCCGCCCGCCCTGCTCATCGGGGTCGCCCTGCTCACGCTGCTGATCGCGACCGTCGACACCGGCGGCGCGGCCCTGTTGCTCGGTCCGATCGCCGTGATCCCGATCCTGCTGACCATGATCCGGCCGATCGGAGCGTTCTGGGCGTCCATGGCGGCCACCCCGCTCACCGTGATCCTCGGCGGCTCGATGGGCGACTGGCCGTGGCCGCCCGCGGCCTTCGTCTGCCATCTGACGGTGCTGACGGTCGTGGCGATACGCACCAGGCCGCGCACGGCGGCCTACATGTGGGTCGTCACCGGGGCGTACGGCTTCCTGGCGGAGTTCATGTTCGGTCCCGGCCACTACTACGGCACCAACACCGGCCCGATGATGGTCGTCTCCGCTCTGTTCCTGCTCGTCGTCGCCGTCTGGCACACCCGCCGCGAGGCACGCCAGGAGGTGACCGCGCAGCAGACGGTGACCGCGCACGAGCGCTCGAGGCGCACCCTGCTGGAGGAGCGCACGAACATCGCCCGCGAGCTGCACGACGTGGTCGCCCACCACATGTCGGTCGTCGCCATCCAGGCGGAGGCCGCCCCCTACCGGGTGGAGAACCCGCCCCCGGAGCTGGAGCGGGCCTTCGCGACCATCCGGGAGAACGCGGTGGCGGCGCTGACCGAGCTGCGCCGGGTCCTGGGCGTGGTCCGCGCCGAGGACTACGAGGCCCCGGAGGCCCCGCAGCCGACCCTGGCCGACCTGGAGGCGCTGCTGGCGAACGTGCGGGACGCGGGGCTGAGCGTCGACAAGGCGATCACGGGCGCGGTGCGCGAGCTGCCGCCCGGCGTGGAGCTGTCGGCGTACCGGATCGTGCAGGAGGCGCTCAGCAACAGCCTTCGGCACGCGCCCGGCGCGTCGGCCCGGGTGGAGGTCGCCTACGTCCTCGGCGGTCTCGGTCTGCGCATAGTCAACGGCCCGCCGCCCGCGCCGGCCCTGGTGAAACCCTCACCGGGCGCCGGGCACGGCATCACCGGGATGCGGGAGCGTGTCTCCATGCTGAACGGCGAGATGACGGCGGGCCCGTCGCAGGACGGCGGCTACGAGGTGACGGTGTTCCTGCCGGTCGTCACCACGACCACGGAGGACGGCTCATGACCATCCGCGTGCTGATCGCGGACGACCAGATGATGGTGCGCGAGGGCTTCTCGGTCCTGCTCAACGCGATGCCGGACATCGAGGTCGTCGGCGAGGCGGTCAACGGACGCGAGGCGGTGGACCGGGTCCGTGAACTCACCCCCGACGTCGTGCTGATGGACATCCGCATGCCGGAGCTGAACGGCATCGAGGCGACCCGCGAGATCGTCGCGGCGGACGGCGCCGCCAAGGTGCTGGTGCTGACCACCTTCGACCTCGACGAGTACGTGTACCAGGCGCTGCGCGCGGGAGCCTCCGGGTTCCTGCTGAAGGACGCCTCGGCCCGCCAGCTCGCCGACGGCGTGCGGGTGGTGGCGAAGGGCGAGGCACTGCTCGCCCCCTCGATCACCAAGCGGCTGATCACGGAGTTCTCGAAGATGTCCGACTCCCCGCGCCTGATGACCTCGGCGCACGCGGCGTACGGGGATCTGACCGAGCGGGAGACGGAGGTGCTGGTGCTGATCGCCCAGGGCCTGTCGAACGCGGAGATCGCCGAGCGGCTGGTGGTCGCGGAGTCGACGATCAAGACCCACGTCAGCCGGATCCTGGTGAAGCTGGGGCTGCGGGACCGTACGCAGGCGGCGGTGTTCGCCTACGAGGCGCGGCTGGTCACGCCGGGCTGAGGAGGCACGCCCTACGGTGAAGGCATGGAACAGCGCATCACTCTGATCACGCTGGGAGTCTCCGACCTCGCCCGGTCGAAGGCCTTCTACGAGGCCCTGGGCTGGCGTGGACAGGAGGTCGAGGAGACCGTGTTCTTCCAGGCGGGCGGCCTCGGGCTGGTGCTGTGGGGCCGGGACGAGCTGGCGCGGGACTGCGGTCTCGAGCCCGGGGCGGCGGGCGGATTCGGCGGCATCGCCCTCGCGCACAACGTCCGGTCCGAGGCGGAGGTCGACGCGCTCCTCGCGGTGGTGGAGCGGGCCGGCGGGACGGTCACCAAGCCCGCGGCGGTCAACGCGATCGGCTTCTACTCCAGCGCCTTCGTCGACCCCGACGGCCACGCCTGGGAGGTCGCACACAACCCCGGTTTCCCGCTCGCCGAGGACGGCTCGGTCACTCTTCCGGACTTCGGCACCACCTAGGGCCCTGGTCAGACCGGGGGAGGCCGGGCTAACGTCCCGGCATGGCAGCTCCTTCCGCCCCCGCTTTCGACCCGTGGGACCCGGCGTTCCTCGCCGACCCGTACCCGGCCTACGCCGAACTGCGGGCCCGTGGCCGGGTGCACTACTACGAGCCCACGAACCAGTGGCTGCTCCCGCACCACGCGGACGTCTCGGCGCTGCTGCGGGACCGTCGGCTGGGCCGGACGTATCAGCACCGTTTCACGCACGAGGACTTCGGGCGGACGGCGCCGCCGCCGGAGCACGAGCCGTTCCACGTGCTGAACGACCACGGGATGCTCGATCTGGAGCCGCCGGACCACACCCGGATCCGCCGGCTGGTGTCGAAGGCGTTCACGCCGCGCACGGTGGAGCGGCTGAAGCCGTATGTGCGGGAGCTGGCGGGCGAGCTGGTGTCGGGGCTGGTCGAGGCGGGCGGCGGTGATCTGCTGACGGATGTCGCGGAGCCGCTGCCGGTCGCGGTGATCGCCGAGATGCTGGGCATTCCCGAGGCGGACCGGGGGCAGTTGCGGCCCTGGTCGGCGGACATCTGCGGGATGTACGAGCTGAACCCGTCCGAGGAGACGGCGACCAGGGCGGTCCGTGCGTCGGTGGAGTTCTCGGACTACCTCACGGAGCTCATCGCGGCCCGCCGCAAGGAGCCGGGGGACGACCTGATGTCCGGTCTGATCGAGGCCCACGACGAGGGTGACCGGCTCACCGAGCAGGAGATGATCTCCACGGCGGTCCTGCTCCTCAACGCCGGCCACGAGGCCACGGTGAACGCCACGGTCAACGGCTGGTGGGCGCTGTTCCGCAACCCCGGCGAGCTGGCCGCCCTGCGCGCCGACCACTCCCTGATCCCGTCCGCGATCGAGGAGCTGATGCGCTACGACACCCCGCTCCAGCTCTTCGAACGCTGGGTCCTGGACGAGATCGAGATCGACGGCACGACGATCCCGCGGGGAGCGGAGATCGCCATGCTCTTCGGCTCCGCGAACCATGACCCGGAGGTCTTCGAGGCCCCGGAGAAGCTCGACCTCACCCGCAAGGACAACCCGCACATCTCCTTCAGCGCCGGCATCCACTACTGCATCGGCGCCCCGCTGGCCCGCATCGAACTGGCGGCGTCCATGTCGGCCCTCCTGGAGCAGGCGCCGACCCTCCGCCCGACGGCAGAACCGGAGCGCAAGCCGAACTTCGTGATCAGGGGGCTGGAGGGGCTGAGCGTCGAGGTGGGGTGATCACCCGGTCGGCTGATCGCTGAGCGAACCCCGATCGAGGACCGTCGGCGGCTCGTCAAGCTGGTCTATCTGCTGATTGACCGGGACAACCTGTCCGTCCTCGTGCACAGCGATCCGGACCCGGAGGACGGCTACCGGGACATCCATGTGGTCAGGATCGGTGGCAAGGTCGCTCACCCCGACCCGGTCGGGATCGAGCTCGACACGGAGGAACTCAAGCTGTACTTCGACTGATCCGGGTCAGGTCGTCATGTCCCGTCGCCGCAACCCCGCCAGCCCCGCGGCGACCAGTCCCGCCGCCAGCGCCAGCAGGATCAGTACCGGGCCCCACTCCATCCCCCCGCCCGGCAGCTTCGGCAGGTGGCCGAAGGGGGACAGGTCCAGGACCGCCTGGGGAACGTCGAGCGCAGGGCCCACCCAGCCGATCAGCAGGACCGCGCCGGCCACCGCCCACGCCGCCATCGCCGCCCGGGGGAACAGGCCGTACAGCAGGACCGCCAGACCGCCGACGACCCAGACCGCGGGGAGCTGTACGAGGCACGCGCCCAGGATCGGGCCGATCTCCTTGCCGTAGCCCACGGCGAAGCCCAGGCCGGCCAGGAGCATGATCAGGGCGGAGCCGGCGAAGGCGATCACCAGATGGCCGCCGGCCCAGCGCAGCCGGCTCACCGCGTTCGCCAGGATCGGTTCCGCTCGCATCGAGGTCTCCTCGCCGTGCAGTCGCAGGACCGACGCCACGACGTACAGGGCCGCGATCAGACCGAGCATGCCGACCATCGACGCCAGGAACGCGTCCGTCAGCCCCGCCTGCCCGCCCATGCGCTCGAAGATCTCGCGCGCGTTGTCGTTGTCGCCGACCAGGTCGGCCACCCCGTCGGTCAGCCCGCCGTAGACGACCCCGGCGAGGAAGAAGCCGATGCTCCAGCCGAGCACGCTGCCGCGCTGCAGCCGCCAGGCCAGCGCGCCCGCGGTGCCGAGGCGGCCGGCCGCCGGCCCCGGACGGGCGGGCAGGAAGCTCATCCCCACGTCCCGGCGCCCGGCGAGTTCGTACGCCACCACGCCCTGCACCAGGGCCGCCCCCGCGAACAGCAGCAGCACCCACCAGCGCTCGCTCGCGAACGGCCGCAGATTCTCCAGCCAGCCCAGCGGCGACACCCACGTCAGGGCCGACGAGCCGTCGTCCGATGCCGAATCGCCCGCCGCGCGCAGCACGAACGCGGCGCCCAGCAGCCCGGCCGTCAGCCCCCGCGCGAGCCGCGCGCTCTCGCTGAACTGGGCGACGATCGCCGCCAGCGTGGCGAAGACCATGCCGACCCCGGCGAGCCCGAGCCCCAGGGCCAGCGCCCCCGTCGTGCCCTGGCTGGCCAGTCCGGCCGTGACGAGCAGCGCCAGTACGGCGTTGGCGACGACCGCCGTCAGCAGGGCGGCCGTCAGGGAGGCCCGGCGGCCCACCATCCCGGACGCCACCAGCTCCTGGCGGCCGCTCTCCTCCTCGTCCCGGGTGTGCCGTACGACGAGGAGCATGCTCACCACGGCCGCGAGCGCGCCCGCGTACACGCCGACCCGCCAGGCCGTCAGGGCGCCGATCGAGTCGCCGAAGACCGGGCCGATCAGTGCGCGGAAGGAGGCGTTGGCCGCGGTGCTCTGGACGAGGTCGGCGCGTTCGGCCGGGGTGGCGTACAGGTTCTCCAGCGTGTTCGGCATGGAGAGGATCATCAGCGCGTTCACCGCCACCCAGACCGGGATCATCACCCGGTCGCGGCGCAGGGCGAAGCGCAGCAGGGTCGCGGTGCCCGCGAGCTGGCGCGAGCCGCCGGGCCGTGTCGCGAAGGCGGTGGCGGTCATCGTGCGGCCACCTCGCTCATGTCGGCCTGGTAGTGCCGCAGGAACAGCTCCTCCAGCGTCGGAGGCGTCGACGTCAGCGACCGTACGCCGGACTCGCTGAGCGAGCGCAGGACGGCGTCGAGCTTGTCGGTGTCGACCTGCAGGCGCACACGGCGGCCCTGGACGTCGAGGTCGTGGACGCCGGGCAGATGCGACAGCCCGTTGGGCGGGCCGGCCAGCTCGGCGGTGACGCTGGTCCGGGTCAGATGGCGCAGGTCGGCCAGCGAACCGCTCTCGACGGTACGGCCCTTGCGGATGATGCTGACCCGGTCGCAGAGCTCCTCGACCTCGCTGAGGATGTGCGACGACAGCAGGATCGTCCGGCCGCGGTCGCGCTCCTCCTCCACGCAGCGCTGGAAGACCTCCTCCATCAGCGGGTCCAGGCCCGAGGTCGGCTCGTCGAGGATCAGCAGGTCCACGTCCGAGGCGAACGCGGCGACGAGGGCGACCTTCTGCCGGTTGCCCTTGGAGTAGGTGCGGCCCTTCTTGGTGGGGTCGAGTTCGAAGCGCTCGACGAGCTCGGCGCGGCGCCGCGCGTCCAGTCCTCCGCGCAGCCTGCCGTACAGGTCGATGACCTCGCCGCCGGAGAGGTTGCGCCACAGGGTGACGTCGCCGGGGACGTAGGCGATCCGGCGGTGCACCTCCACCGCGTCCGCCCAGGGGTCGCGGCCGAGTACCTGGGCGCCGCCGGAGTCGGCCCGCAGCAGGCCGAGCAGGACGCGGATGGTGGTGGACTTGCCGGCGCCGTTGGGGCCGAGGAAGCCGTGGACCTCGCCCGTCTCGACGTCCAGGTCGAGGCCGTCCAGCGCGTGCGTCTTGCCGAACGACTTGTGCAGTCCGGAGACGCTGATTGCCTTCGTCATGCTTCAGAACGTACGCTTCCTTCAGAAAATTGTGAAGTTAAGGAAGCATATAAATCGCGGATAGAGTCGAGGGCGGCGCGCGAGCTGGGCGGACGCAGGGGAGATGATCTACGGATGATGGAACCGAGTGAGGCGGGGCGGGACCCCGAGGCGGTGTCGAAGTTCGTGGAGGCCTTCGCGGCGCAGCTCGTCGAGGCCGGGATGCAGCGCATGGCGGCGCGCGTGTTCGCAGCGCTGCTCGCCTCCGACTCCGGCACCATGAGCTCCGCCGAGCTCGGTGAACAGCTCCAGGTCAGCCCGGCCGCGATCTCCGGCGCGGTGCGTTATCTCGCCCAGGTCCACATGGTCTCCCGCGAGCGCGAACCGGGTTCGCGGCGCGAGCGCTACCGGGTGCACAGCGACCAGTGGTACGAGGCGCTGACCAACCGCGACGCCATCCTCAGGCGCTGGGGCCAGACCCTGCGCGAGGGCGTCGACAGCCTCGGCCCGGCGACCCCCGGCGGCCGGCGCATCGCCGAGACGCTCGCCTTCTTCGAGTACCTGGAGGGCGAGATCGGCAAGCTGATGGAGCGCTGGCGCGAACACCGCGACAAGACCTTCGGCCAGGGCACCCCGTAGGGCCTCACCGGCCCGGCAGCACCAGCCGCAGCGCGCCTTCCCCCACCGTCCAGGTCCGTCTGCGCACCGGTCCGGAGACGGCCGTGTCGGCGCGGTAGCGGAAGTGCGCTCCCGAGACGGTCACCGTGCGGCCCTCGGCGCGCAGCGGGGACGCCTCCGCGCCCACCGACACCGGCCGTACCTCCACCTCCGCCAGGCCCGCGAACCCCGGCGTCACCGACACCGCCTCCACCGGCTGGTCGAGATCCACCAGCGTCGCCCCGTCGACCTCGACGCGCAGCCGCGACGGGCCGGGCAAGGAGGCCGGGGACGGGCCCCGCGGCGGCACCAGCGTCCGTACCAGCGACTGGCACGTCCGCAGCCACGGCCGTCCGGCACCCGAGCCCACCGCGGTGGCCCCGTCCGGCGCGGCCGGGTCCCGTATCGGAGGGATCCGCAGCCCGCCCAGCACCACGCCGTCGCTGTCGTCCACGAGCAGGTCCAGCCGCCGTTCCACGCCGTCCAGCACCGCGCGCGCCGCCGCGACCGCCCCCGTCGGCACCCCGAGGGATCCGGCCAGCGACAGCGCACCGCCGACCGGCACCACCGACAGTGCGCATTCGGCCAGCTCCCGCTGCCGGTGCAGCAGGGCCACCGTGCGCAGCAGCGCCCCGTCGTCGCCGACGACCACCGGCCGGCGCGACCCGCGCTTCGCCAGTGCGCGGGCGAACTCGTCCGGGTCCTCCGGCAGGCACACTTTCGTCACCGCACCCGCGCTGAGCACGTCTTTCGCGATCCTGACGGACTCCCCGTCCGTCCTCCGGGCGATCGGATCGATCACCACCAGTAGCTGATCGGACATCGCGAAAGTCGCCACCTCGGCCATGCCTCGCTTCCTCGGGTAGCATCTTTGTGCAAGAGCCCCTTGCGCTATTGCGCCAGGGGCTTCGTCTATTCCGGGGCCATCCGGTCCGACGGTTCGCGGCCAATGACGGTCGCGTCCGTGGTGGTGCACGCGGCGGAACACTACGCGTGCGCCCCTGACCTTGGACATGCCCCGCCCGGAAGGGGTGTACGCGCGTGCCCGCACTTGTGCTGCTCGGTGCTCAGTGGGGTGACGAGGGTAAAGGGAAGGCCACCGACCTGCTCGGCGGATCCGTCGACTACGTGGTCCGCTATCAGGGCGGCAACAACGCCGGCCACACGGTCGTCGTCGGCGACCAGAAGTATGCCCTCCACCTTCTCCCCTCCGGCATCCTCTCTCCGGGATGCACCCCGGTCATCGGCAACGGCGTCGTCGTCGACCCGTCGGTCCTGCTCTCCGAGCTGAGCGGTCTGAACGAGCGTGGCGTTGACACGTCCAAGCTCCTCCTCAGCGGAAACGCGCACATCATCACGCCGTACAACGTGACGGTGGACAAGGTGACGGAACGCTTCCTCGGCAAGCGGAAGATCGGCACCACCGGTCGCGGCATCGGCCCGACCTACGCCGACAAGATCAACCGCGTCGGCATCCGCGTCCAGGACCTGTACGACGAGTCGATCCTGACCCAGAAGGTCGAGGCGGCCCTCGACGTCAAGAACCAGGTCCTCACCAAGCTCTACAACCGGCGCGCGATCGCCGTCGAGCAGGTCGTCGAGGAGCTGCTGGCCTACGCCGAGAAGCTCGAGCCGTACGTCGCCGACACGGTCCTGGTCCTCAACCAGGCCCTTGAGGACGACAAGGTGGTCCTCTTCGAGGGCGGCCAGGGCACCCTGCTCGACATCGACCACGGCACCTACCCCTTCGTGACGTCCAGCAACCCGACCGCGGGCGGCGCCTGCACCGGCGCGGGCGTGGGCCCCACGAAGATCAGCCGCGTCATCGGCATCCTGAAGGCGTACACGACCCGTGTCGGCGCCGGCCCGTTCCCGACGGAGCTGTTCGACGAGGACGGCGAGGCGCTGCGCCGGATCGGCGGCGAGCGGGGCGTGACGACCGGCCGTGACCGTCGCTGCGGCTGGTTCGACGCGGTGATCGCCCGCTACGCGACCCGCGTCAACGGCCTCACCGACTTCTTCCTCACTAAGCTCGACGTCCTCACCGGCTGGGAGCAGATCCCGGTCTGCGTGGCGTACGAGATCGACGGCAAGCGCGTCGAGGAACTCCCGTACTCGCAGTCCGACTTCCACCACGCGAAGCCGGTCTACGAGACCCTGCCGGGCTGGTCCGAGGACATCACGTCGGCCAAGTCCTTCTCGGACCTGCCGAAGAACGCCCAGAACTACGTCAAGGCGCTGGAGGAGATGTCCGGCGCCCCGATCTCCGCGATCGGCGTGGGCCCGGGCCGGGACGAGACGATCGAGATCAACTCGTTCCTGTAGGTCCAGGTGTCGGCTCCCCTGTCGCGGGGCATCAGTTGGCCCTTACGGCGCTCTGGTGACGCTGCGACGGGGGAGTAATGGGAGTGGACATCAGGCTTACCGTGAACGCGGCGGACGAGGTGCCGCCGCTGACGGAGAACCTGGTGCGGTGGCTGAAGGACGAGCCAGAGCTGCGAGGCCGGGTGCGGGCGGGGACGGCCGCACCCGAGCCGGGACAGATGAGCGGCGGTGCCCTGGAGACGATCCTGGTCGGCCTCGGCTCGGCGGGCGTGGGTGCCCTGGCCCTGGATGCCGGCCTGCGTCGGGACTGAAGCATGCGGCCATTGCACAACGGGGCGCTGCCCGATCCGGAGCGGTCCCGTGCGGTCCTCATCGGCACGCGGTCCTACACCGCCGGTTCCGGGCTGACCGAGTTGCCCGGAGTGACCGGGAACATCCAGTCGCTCGGCGACCTGCTGCACACCCGCACCGGACTGCGGCCCGAGCACATCCGGCCGCCCCTGCTGGACGAGACCGACGACCGCACCGTGTGCCGCCAGGTCAGGCGCGCGGCCCGGGAAGCCGGGGATCTGCTCCTCGTGTACTTCGCGGGGCACGGCCTCATCGACCCCGATACGGGTGAGCTCTTCCTCGCCCTGTCGGACAGCGACCCGGACGAGCCGCTCTACACGGCCGTACGGTTCACCGAGATCCGTGAAGCCGTCGCCGCGAGCCCGGCCCGCCATCGCGGTCGCCGACGAGCGCCACACCGTCTTCACCGGAGCCCTCGTCGGGCTCCTGCGTGAGGGCATCGAGGGCGCGGGCCCGTACCTCACGCTGGACAGCCTGTACGCCGAACTCGACCGCGGTGTGAAGCCCCGGCCGCGGCGCCAAGGGACGGACAGCGTGGGGGAGTTGGCGCTGGGCGGCAATCCCCTGGTCGGGCGGTGTACGCGTCACGCGGTGCGGTGCGTCGGCGGTCAGCGGGGTGGCCGCGTCGCCTGTGGACGTGGAACAGGCCCTGCGGCGCTTCGCGGGCGAGGCGTGGCGGGACGCCCCGGTGGACTAGGAAGTACCGCCGGCCAGGAAGGCGGCCCAGGCGCTACCGGAGACGGTGAGGTTCGGGCCGTCGGGGTTCTTGGAGTCGCGTATGTGGATGGCGGCGGTGGGGTGGGGGCAGGGGGCGACTTCGAGGCAGGCGCCGCCGCCATCGTCGCTGTAGCTCGACTTGAACCAGCGGAGGGTTTCGGTACCAGTCATCGTTCCTCTCCCGCCAACCGTTTGATGAAGCTCACTGACTCGTCGGGGCCAAGGGCCTGCGAGCGGATCTTTGCATAGCGATGCGCCAGTTGGGACACCTCGGCGGGGTCGCTGACCAGAATCCCCTGGTCCTCGATCTCCAGATAGACGACGTCCTGGTGGTCCGCAGTCTCCACGAGGTGCATGGGACCGCGAGCGCCCGCGTATGTTCCACGCAGCCCCCGCTCCAGAGGCAACACCTGCACACAGACGTTGTCCCGCCGGGCGTCCTCGGCGAGCGAGAGTAGTTGCCCGCGCAGAATCTCCCAGTTGCCGAACGGCCTCCGCAGCACGCTCTCTTCGAGGATCAGCTCAATGAGCGGGGCAGGATTGCGGTCGAAGAGCGCCCGGCGGGCCAATCGCGCCTCGACCAGTTCCTCGCGCTTCTGATCGGACAACGGTGGATATCCGCCGCCGATCAGTGCCCGTGCGTAGTCCTCGGTCTGGAACAAGCCGTCGACTACGAGCGTCTCGTACGAGCAGATGGTGACCGCCCCCGCCTCCAGCTCCGAGAACCCCCGGAAGCGAGCCGGGTATTTCTCCAGCAGCATCCACTTGCGCGCCTTCTCGAAGACGCCCAGCCCGCCCCCGATCTCCGCCTCCAGCTTCACCAGCATCTGGTCGCTCGCCGGCTGCGCACACGTCTCCATCGCACTGACCGCCGCTGCCGTGTACCCGAGCTTGTCCCCCAACTGCGGCTGAGTCAGCCCGTGTTGCTCCCGCAACGCCTTGGCCAGGGCGGCGACCAAATGGGCCGTTCCGCCTGCCTCCGTCTTGTTCTCCGCCCGCGCCATCGCGGTCACCTCCGAACTCAACCGAACTCAACCGGTCACAACTCGCGAACGCGGCCACTCAACCGTGTTCAACCGACGACGCAGAGTCATGGATCAAGCTAGCCCCGCACACGCAAACTGACCCCATGAACACGGAATGTGACCTGAGTTGGATCCCGGCGAGCGGCGTTCAACTCCGCAAGGCCGGCGTCCAGTTCGACGCGATCAGAGTCGACGGCGAGGAGGGCCGGGATGTCGCCGACTGGCTCGCCCGCATGACCGGAGGCGATCCGGGGCCGATCGTCGAGACGGCGACGGGGCGGCGCGGGGTGTATTTCCTCGTGCCGGTCGGCAGTACGTCCCACCGCGCCTGGCCCGACGGAGTCACCCGCTTCATCGCCGGCCCGGGTCATGTCTCGTTCATCCCGGTGCCCGCTCTCAATGGCCTGACCTGGCCTTTGAGTTGGCGCTACCGCCCCACGGCCCCCGACCGCCTCGTCCACGCGCTGCTGCTGTGCACCGCACTTCACTCGCAGGAGTGAAGAACGCGAACTTCCGCCTGGGAAAAGGTGGTTTCGACTTGCAATCGTCGCTCTGCGTGGCCTTAGAGTCACGGCGAACAAGAAATGCCCCCGCGGTGCGCCAACACCCGGGGGCTCGACACCCTGGAGCTGAACCTCCGGATGCGTACTCATCGTACGACGCCTGCGCGCGTCTTTTCAGGCTTCTCTGCCGCCCTTCTCCGCGACCGGAGCATCTCCTGGTGCGCGGTGAGCGTACTGACGTACCTGCTGGCCCTCCCGAACCATGCCCGGGTCACCCTTCGCACGCTTGCCACTGAGCGTGTGGAGGGGCGGTCGCGGATCGCCGCCGCCCTGCGTGAGCTGGAGGAACTCCGGTATCTGCGGCGGGTGGTGCGCGAGGGCGGCGCGGCGGGCCGACTCTCCGTCTTCTACGAGGTGTTCGACGCGCCGTACGAAGCCGTGCCACGAACGGGTGAAACCGAAAAAGTGCCGGGTCGGCGTGCGTCGTCGGGGGCGCGTACCGCCGCGGCGGCGCGTCTGCTGCTCTCGCTCGGGGAGTTCGACCGGCGCCTCACGCTCGACGCCGCCGAGGCGCTGCGGCTTGCGCCGCTGGTGGAGGAGTGGTGGCGGCGCGGGGCGAGCAGTGCCGAGGTGCGGGCGGCGGTGACGTGGGGTGCGCCGCGGTGGGTGCGGTCGGCCTACGGCCACATCGAGGCTCGGCTGCGGGGTGGGCGGCTTCGCCCGGTGGCGCCAACAGGCGTGCCTGTAACGGCAGTTGAGGTTGATTTCCGCAGGCGGGGCGGCCTCGTCCTGTGGTTCCTTCGAGAGAAATGGACCGTGTTCGATGACCGTCGTACTGGAGCGGCCTGAGGTGGTATACCGTCGGTATACTCTCCTCATGGCTGACACCACGATCAAAGTCGACCCCGCTGTCCGCGACCGCCTGCAGGAGCTGGCCCGCGAGCGCGGGATGAGCATGCGGGACTTCGTGGCGGAGCTGGCCGGGGCCACGCCCACCAAGGAAGAGCTGCGGAAGCGGTACGAGGAGACCAAGGCGTACGTCGAGGAGCACTTCCTGGGGCGGCCGTACACCGAGGAGGACGAGCGGGCCGGCGAGAAGCTGTGGGCCGACCTCGAAGCCGGGCGGATCGGTGAGGTCCAGTGACGCGAGAGGAGCGGTACCCGTTGCCGCGCGCCGTCATCTTCGACGACACGGCCGCACTCGCCCTCGGCGCGGGGAACGCCATGACCTCGCGGCTCGTGGCCGAGGCCGAGAAGGACCCCGCTCTGCGGGTCTACATTCCGGCACTCAGCCTCGCCGTCGCCGAGCGTGAGCGAGCCGGAGTCGCCGAGCACCTGAGCGCGTTGCCGTCGGTCAACGTCGAGGGCCTCGACTACCCGGCCGCTGCCGCCGTGGGCAAACGCCTGCGGACGTCCGGTGTCGACGAGGAGGGCAAGGACGAGCCGGACTGGAGCGGTGCACATGTGCTGCACCTCGCGCTGCCCACCGTCGAATGGCCGCGCGGACGTCCAGTCCTGACCAGGACGCCGACCCGCTATCGGGGTACGGGCATCCGCACCATCCGCATCGTCGAGCAGAACTGACCCGCCCCGTCTCCGGGGCGGCGGCCCACCGCCCCGGTCCGGGTGTCAGAACCTTCCGGTCACCGCGAGGCGGATCATCGGATGGCGCTATGAAACGGGCGAACCGCGCGTAGCGCCCATAGCGTGGTCTCGAGCCGCTCGGCTGCGACAGAAGACGTGCGACAGAAGACAGAAGAAGGTGCGCCATGCGTGTACTGCTCCAGGCCCATCTCGACACCGACAAGACGAACGAGATCATCAACAGTGGCGGGATGCCGAAGCTGATGCAGGAGATCGTCGGAGCGTTCAAGCCCGAGGCCTCCTACTTCACGGCCGACGGCGGGGTCCGCACGATGTTCCTGGTCTTCGACATGCAGGACTCCGCCCAGATGCCACCGCTCACCGAGCCGCTGTTCGAGAAGTTCGGCGCCGAGGTGGACTACACACCGGTGATGAACGCCGAAGACCTGCAGAAGGGGCTGTCCCAGCTCAAGTAGGTCAACTGAAGACGATCATCGACCCCTGCGCCAGACTCCGTGTCGCCGCCGCGTGCAGGCCCAGCCAGACATGCCGTTCACGGGCGAAGGGGCTCGGGTCGTAGGGGGCGGGGACCGCCGGTTCCTCCAACTCTGTGGGAGCGAGCGGGGGCTGGGGTGCCGCCGGCGGGTTGGCCGGGTCGATGCCGATCACCGGGGCCACGAACTCCAGCTCGCGCAGGAGCGCCTGGGAGGAGCCCAGGGGGCCGCCGCCCGCGAGGAGTTCGTCGTTGGAGAGCGGTCCGGGGAAGTCCACCGGGACGTAGGCGCCCGCGTGGTCGTAGTGCCAGACCAGGTGGGACTGCTTGGCCGTCGACTCGAACATCTCCAGGAGCTGTTCGTAGTCGCCGCCCAGTTCGTCGACCGGGGTGACGGCGAGCCCGCAGACCTGGAGCAGATAGGCCCGGCGCAGGAAGTGCAGCGCGTCGTAGTCGAAGCCGGCGACCGGCGCGACGTCGCCGGACAGGCCCGGCATGTACTGGTACACCGGCACCGGCGGCAGTCCGGCCTCGGCGAGCACCTTGTTGTATTGCGCGAGTTCTTCGGCGAACGGGTTGTCGGGGGTGTGGCACAACACGTCGACGAGCGGTACCAGCCACAGGTCACAGGCCAAAAGAGGGCTCCTCGCATAGCACGGCGTAGCACGGTGGTCAGGGCAGGGTAATCGGTGCACCGCGGGAGCGGCTCCCCTCGTGCAGGTCCCATACCCATACTCCGCCGGCCCACCTACCGGGCCGGCCCACGAGCTTTTCCACGGTCGCCCGCAGCGGACCGTCGTTCGGCTGCGGTGCCAGCACCAATGCGCCCGCCTTCCAGTACGCCAGGTCCGCCCCTGCCTGCTCCCGCCAGGACTCGTTCACGGGCGGGACGTTGCCCGAGTTGCGAACGTCACGCAGCAGGTTGGAGGTGAAGCGGGGCTCGGCGCCGTAGATGCCGACGCGTTCGTCGCCGTAGGGGCCGTTGAAGTAGCCGCCCGCCAGCCGGAACCCGAGCCCGGCCTCGGTCTGCCAGTGCAGCGCCTCCGCGTCGGACGGGTCGGGCAGCGGCACCGGCACGAGTGACTCGCCCTCGCGGACGTACGACTTCCAGGTGCCGTCCGCGATGAAGGCGGGCACCTCGACCCGGTCGACGGCCCTGAGCGGGGCCGGGATCAGCGGGAGCAGGGCGAGGGCGACGCCCAGCAGGCCGACGTACCGCGTGGCCGGGGGGCGCACCGCGAGCAGCCGGTCCACGGCGAGGGCCAGCAACATGCCCAGCGCGGGCGCGCAGACCATCGCGACCCGGCTCTCGATGACCGCCTCGAACAACGGCTTGTCGGCGAGGAGTTCCCAGGGGCCGGGGAGCGTGACGCCGGTCAGCGGGATGCGGAACTCCCGCCCGAGGGACAGGAAGGCCGCGGCCACCGCCGTGAACGCCAGCGCTCTGACCAGGGCCCGCTCCCACAGCCCTACGACGATCGCGAGGGCGAGCAGGACCAGCGGCCAGCCGTAGAAGGCGTTCTGTTCGGTGGTGTTGAAGGCCAGGGCCTTCGCCGTCTCTGCGTCGCCCGCGAGCCATGAGCGCTCGGCGAAGGAGAGCAGGGCGAGCGGGCTGTTGAAGGAACGGGGGTTGTGCTCGATGTCCGTGTAGCTCTGCGGCCCGGCGAACTGCCACACCAGGGGGTAGACGATGAGGGGGAGGCAGACGGAGGCGCCGATGAGGACGCCCCGCAGCAGCGGCCGCCAGGAGTCCCGTGCCGCGTCCGGGCGTACGACGGCGTAGGCGGCGGCGAACAGCAGCATGCCCAGCGCCGCAAGCAGCAACGGCTCCTCGCCGAGGAAGACCTGGTAGGCCGCCATCAGGCCGAGCACCACGCCGTCCCGGACGACCCGGGTGCCCGCGCACAGGCGCAGGGCGCGGTCGATGATCAGCGGGATCATGAACAGCACCACGAAGTTCGGGTGCGCGTGGGCGTGGCTGACCATCGGCGGGGCGAACGCGGCCAGGGAGGCGCCCAGGAAGGCCGCGACCCGGCCGCGGACCACGTACTTGACGATCAGCCAGTACCAGGCGGCCGCCGTCGCGGCGAGGCCCAGCGTCATGACCAGGCTGAGGGTGACCGCGGGGCCGGCGGCCAGGGTGAGGGGCGCCAGGGGGACGGACAGGCCCAGCATGACCGTGTTGGCCATGAGGTTCACGCCGTCGGGGAAGCCCTGGAGGTCGGTGAACAGGGGGTTGCGGAAGTGGGCGACGTTGTCGGCCGTGACCGCGAAGAACCACTCCCACTGGTTCTGGTCGCGCAGCGAGTCGGGGAGATAGCGGTGGGCCGGGGCGAAGAAACGGCCGGAGTACAGGGCCACCGACATCAGCAGGAACAGGAAGGGGGCGAAGACGTCGGCGGGGCGCAGGGAGCGGGCGGCGATGCGGGTGATCTCGGTCAGGACGCGGACGTAGTCGAGGGGGCCGACCTTCGAGCCGGGCCGGTGGGACCAGCGCACGGGGACCTCGGCGACGGGCAGCCCGGCGCGGTGCAGATGCCGTAACACCTCGACGTCTATGCCCCAGCCGTCGACTCGGGAGGCGGCGTACGCCTCGCGGGCGCGGTCGCCGTCGAAGAGCTTGAAGCCGCACTGGGAGTCGTGGATGCCGGGCAGGGCGGTACGGCGTATGAGTACGTTGCCCGCGCGGCCCAGCAGTTCGCGCAGCCGGTGCTGGCGGGCGCCGATCGTGGCACCGGGGACCGAACGGGAGCCGATCGCCGCGCAGTTGCCCTCGCCGAACGCCTTGTCGAGCCGCTCCAGCTCCTCGATCGGCGTCGCGAGATCGGCGTCCGTGACCAGCACCCGGCGCCCCCGGGTGGCGGCGACACCGAGGCGCAGCGCGTGGCCCTTGCCGCGGTTGCTCTCGCCGGTGACCAGACGGATACGGGGGTCCCGGCGGGCGGTGACGAGCCCGCCGGTGCCGTCGGTGGAACCGTCGTCGGCGACGACGATCTCCCAGGCGCCCCAGCGGGGTTCATCGGCCGAGAGGTAGTCGGTGAGGGCGTCGAGAGTGGGGGCGAGCCGGTGCCGCTCGTTGTAGGCGGGGATGACGACGGAGAGGGCGGGGGCCTCGGGTCGGCCGGGAGCCTGTGGGGTGGGGGTTTTCGTGGGCTCCCGCTCGTGGGTCACTCGGCCGACAGTCGCTCGATCAGGGCGACTGAGTCCGTGTCGTGGGCGGCGATGATCTGGCGGGCGGTGGGCAGGTCGCGGTGCATCAGGGCGTCGACCAGGTCGGTGTGCCGGGCCCACAGACGGCCGCGCAGATCGTCCTGGCGGCGCAGGTGCTGGACCGCGCAGACCCAGGACTGCACACGCAGCCGGTGCAGGAAGTCGGCGAGGTAGGGGTTGCCGAAGAGGGCGCCGAGTTCGCGCCAGAAGCGCAGGTCGTAGCCGATGAGGACGGTGAGGTCGCCGGCGGTGGCGGCGCGCTCGGCCTCCTCGGCGCGGCGGCGTACCCCGGCCACGGCGGCGGCGACACGCGGGTTGCCGGGATCGCGGTGGGCCGAGCGGTCGGTGGCCAGGACCTGGAACATGCCGTCGGTGACCAGGCCGCGGGCCTCGACGATGCCGCGGTAGTCCGCCACGGAGTACTCGTGGACCCGGAAGCCGCGGTGCTGGTCGGCCTCCAGCAGACCCTGTGCGGAGAGGTCGACGAGTGCTTCGCGTACCGGGGTCGCGGAGACGCCGTACTGCTCGGCGATCTCCTTGACGGTGAACTCGCGGCCCGCCTGGAGGCGCCCGGCCAGCACCTCGTCCCGCAGCGCGTCCGCGATCTGCTGGCGCAGGGTACTTCGCGTCACGGAGCCGTTGCCGCCGGTGCCGGGCATGGTCGGGGCGTCTCCCGTCGTCGCGATGAGGTGGCGTGCACGTATATGTCTACGAGCACGCCACCTTACGCGTTCGGATTCCGGGGACGTTTCTGTGGCGACCAGGATCTTCTTTCGCCCCCGCCGCCCCTACCCGTCCCGTCCCCGGGGGCCGCCGCCCCCGGACCCCCGCTTCGGCCCGAAGGGCCTCGTCCTCAATCGCCGGACGGGCTGACAGACGTGTACTCGTCCGCCACGGCCAGCGCCGCGTCCAGTGCCGCCAGCCCCTCCTTCAGCTCCGCCTCGGTCACGTTGCACGGCGGCACGACATGCGTGCGGTTCATGTTCATGAACGGCCACAGGCCCCCGGCCTTCGCGGCGGCGCCGAACGCCGCCATCGGGGCGTTCGCCGCACCGGCCGCGTTGTAGGGCACCAGCGGCTCCCGGGTCTCCCGGTTCCGCACCAGTTCGAGCGCCCAGAACATCCCGACGCCCCGCACCTCACCGACGCACGGATGCCGCTCGGCGAGCTCCCGCAGCGCCGGTCCCACCACGTCGGCACCCAGCCGCGCGGCGTTCTCGACGACGCCCTCCTCGGCCATGACCTCGATCGTCGCGACGGCGGCGGCGCAGGCCAGCGGGTGGCCCGAGTACGTCAGACCGCCGGGGTACGGCCGCTTCGCGAACGTCTCCGCGATGGCCCCCGAGATGGCGACCCCGCCCAGCGGCACGTATCCGGAGTTCACGCCCTTGGCGAAGGTCATCAGGTCCGGCGTCACGTCGAAGAGGTCCGCGGCGAACCATTCCCCGGTCCGCCCGAACCCGGCCATGACCTCGTCGAGGACGAAGACGATCCCGTACTTGTCGCAGATCTCCCGGACCCCGGCGAGGTAGCCCGCCGGCGGGACCATGATCCCGGCCGTCCCGGGAACCGTCTCCAGGATGATCGCGGCGATCGTCGACGGCCCCTCGAAGGCGATCGTGGTCTCCAGATGCTCCAGCGCCCGCGCGCACTCCTGTTCCTCGGTCTCGGCGTAGAAGCGGGAGCGGTAGAGGAAGGGCGTCCAGAAGTGCACGACACCGGCCGCGGCGCCGTCGGAGGCCCAGCGGCGCGGGTCACCGGTGATGTTCACGGCCTGCTGCGTACCGCCGTGGTACGACCGGTACGCCGACAGCACCTTCGGCCGCCCGGTGTGCAGCCGGGCCATCCGTACGGCGTGCTCCACCGCGTCGGCGCCACCGTTGGTGAAGAAGATCTTGTCGAGGTCGCCCGGCGTCCGCTCGGCGATCAGCCGTGCCGCCTCCGAGCGCGCCTCGATCGCGAACGCCGGCGCGAAGGTCGTCATCCGCGCGGCCTGCTCCTGGATCGCGGCGACGACCTTGGGGTGCTGGTAGCCGATGTTGGTGTAGACGAGCCCGCTGGTGAAGTCGAGGTACCGCTTGCCGTCGTAGTCCCAGAAGTACGAACCCTGCGCACCGGCGACGGCGAGCGGGTCGATGAGCTCCTGGGCGGACCAGGAGTGGAACACATGCGCACGGTCCGCGGCCTTCACGGCGGCGCCGACCTCGGGATCTGGCTGAGGGGTCATGCGGGTGAGCGTAGGAGTGCGCGGGGTGGGCGAGATATCGGCGTCCTGTCTGCGGTCGGCGGGTTTCCGCGACAGGTTGTCGACGCGGGAGCGCCCGGACATTGACAGCAGGCTGTCTAAATGTCAGGATGCTGTCATCTTCGAAATCGCCGAAGCCTCCTGGGGGAAGCCATGAGCAGCAAGCCCGTGCACCTCGCCGTCTACGACACCTACGCCGACTGGGAGACGGGACACGCCACCGCCCATCTCGCTCGCGCCGGCCACGACATCCGCACCGTCGGCCCGTCCACGCAGCCCGTCAGGAGCATCGGCGGACTGTGCGTCCGGCCCGACCTCGCCCTGGACGACGTACGGCCCGAGGACAGCTCCCTGCTGATCCTGCCGGGCGCCGACCTGTGGGACGCGGGCGACGACCTGGCGCCCTTCGCCCGCAAGGCCCGCGAGTTCCTCGACGCCGGCGTGCCCGTCGCCGCGATCTGCGGTGCCACCGCCGGCCTCGCCCGCGAGGGACTGCTCGACGACCGCGCCCACACCAGCGCCGTCTCCTTCTACCTCGCGGCCACCGGCTACGGCGGCGGCGAGCGGTACGTCGACGCCGACGCCGTCACCGACGGCAGGCTGATCACCGCCGGCCCGACCGAGCCGGTCGCCTTCGCCCGGGAGATCTTCCGGCTGCTCGGGGTGTACGAGGGCGAGGTGCTGGACGCCTGGTACCGGCTGTTCCACGACTCCGACGCCGAGGCGTACGCCGTACTGGCGAAGGCGGGAGCGGCGTGAGCCGGGAGCGGCAGGACCTGCTCAGCCGCAGCGCGCTCGGTGTCTTCCGGCTCAACGGCCAGTTCCTCGGGGTCGCCGAGGAACTGGCCCGGCCCTCCGGGCTGACGGCGGCCTGGTGGCAGGTGCTGGGCGCGGTGCTCGGCGAACCCCTGCCGGTCTCCGGGATCGCCCGCGCGATGGGCATCACCCGGCAGAGCGTGCAGCGCATCGCCGATCTGCTGGTGGACAAGGGGCTCGCGGAGTACCGGCCCAACCCGGCCCACCGCCGCGCCAAACTCCTCGCGCCGACGGACCAGGGGCGGGCGGCGATCCACCGGATCGACCCCGGCCACGCGGCCTTCGCGGACCGACTGGCGGACGCCATGGGGGAGGCGGAACTCGCCGATGCCGTAAGGGTTCTGGAACGGTTGTCGAAAGTGCTCGACCAGATCGCCGTTCCTGTTACGGAACCGTAGGCGCCGCCCCGCTCACCTCCTTTTATGCCGCACTATCGTGGGGCCGACGCATAGGCGGGGGCTGGTTGGGGGCGTGCGATGGAGAAGCTGGGGCCGGGGGATCCACAGCAGATCGGGGCATATCGGCTGCTGGCGAAGCTGGGCGCGGGCGGCATGGGGGACGTCTATCTCGCCCGGTCGGACCGTGGCCGTACGGTCGCCGTGAAGCTCGTGCGGCGGGAACTGGCCGCGCAGGAGGAATTCCGGGCCAGATTCCGGCAGGAGGTGCAGGCCGCCCGGCAGGTCGGCGGGTTCTGGACCGCGCCGGTGCTCGACGCGGACACCGAGGCCGACGTGCCCTGGGTCGCCACCGGGTATGTCGCCGGGCCCAGCCTCCAGCAGGTCGTCGGGCACGACCACGGGGCGCTGCCGGAGCGTTCGGTGCGCATCCTGGCGGCGGGGCTGTCGCACGCGCTCAAGGACATCCACGCCGCGGGGATCGTGCACCGGGATCTGAAGCCGTCGAACGTCCTGGTCACCATCGACGGGCCCCGCGTCATCGACTTCGGCATCGCGCGCGCCCTGGAGACGGTCGACGAGAGCGGGCTCACGCGCACCGGCGCGCTCGTCGGGTCGCCGGGGTTCATGGCGCCCGAGCAGGTGCGCGGCGACCGGATCACGCCCGCGTGCGACGTGTTCTGCCTGGGCTCGGTCCTCGCGTACGCCGCCACCGGCAGGCTTCCCTTCGGATCCGTCGACAGCGGCCCGCACGCCGTGATGTTCCGGATCGCCCAGGAGGACCCCGACCTGGAGGGCATGCCCGAGGGCATCGCCGAGCTGGTGCGGGACTGTCTGCGCAAGGACCCCGGCGTTCGCCCGACGCTCGACCGCATCCTGGAGCGCACGGGCGCCGAGGACACCGTCTCGAGCGGCCGCTCCCGCGACCCCTGGCTGCCGAGCGCACTGGTGGCCCAGCTCGGGCGGCACGCGGTACGACTGCTGGACGCGGAGAACCCGGTGGCCGGAACGACAGCCCAGCCACCCACACGCGAAGCCGACCCGACGGCGGCGAGCTCGCCGGGTTCTGGTGAGCCGGGTTCCGGGGAGCCGACGCCCGCTGCCTCTCCCGAGCACGCCCCGGCCGCCGGGCCGACGCCGGCGGATCAGCTTCCCACCATTTCCGCGGCCCAGCGCGGTCCGACCGCGCCGCCGGGCCCGGGCACGCCCCCCGGCGGTGCCTTCGGGGACGCCGCCGCGCCCGGCAGCGCCCCGGCCCACCCGGCGTACGGGTTCCCGCAGCAGCACCCGCAGCAGCCGGCGTACGGCTATCCGCAGGCCGGCTCCAACCCGCCCTACGGCTCCGCCCCCGCATACGGGGCGTACGGCCCGAACCCGCCGTACCCGAATCCGAATCCGCAGTACGGCTCCACCCCGCCCTACGGCCCGCCCCTGCCGTACCTCCCGGCGCCGCAGCCCGAACCGCCCCGGCGCAGCGGCCGTTCCACGGTGGCGCTCGTCGTGGTCGCGCTGGTCGTCGCGCTCGCCGCGGGCGGCTCGGTGTACGCCCTCATGAGCGGCGGCGGTGACGACAGGGCCGGCGGCGATCCGACCGACGGGCCCACCGCCACGTCCACCGCGACCGACTCCCCGACCTCCGACCCGACCACTGCCACCCCATCCCCCTCGGTGTCCGCGGACGGCGCGGTCCCGGCGGGCTACGTGGGCACCTGGACGGCCACCATCGACAGCGGCACCGGCCGGAACACCCGCCAACTGATCATCCGGCAGGGCGAGGTGGGCGACACGGTCCTGTCCCTCGTCGCCGACGGGCCCGCCGGCACCGGCACCTACCACTGCGAGTTCGAGGCGGACCTCTCCGCGGCGCCGGGCGGCGACGGCCCGTTGCAGATCGGCCCGTCCACGGTGACGGTCGGCGAGCCGCCCACCTGTTCGCCGGGCAAGGCCACCGAGATCTCGCTGCTGCCGGACGGCAGGCTGGAGCGGGTGACCACGGGCAGCGGGGAGAAGCTGACGTACACCAAGCAGTGATCGACGGGAGTGAAGTCCCGGTGCCTGTGAGGCAGTTGAACGTACGGCGAACATCGCCGCCCGAGCAGCGCCGACGGTCCCGAACGGACGTACGGTGACCCCACTACGGCTCTGGTGAGTTGCGGGGGCACCACGGTGGAGTGGCTGAGCGCAGAGAACATCGTGGCCGTCGGCACGGCGGTCCTCGGTGTCGTCGCGTCGGGCGTCATGGTCTGGTACGAACGGCGCGTGCCGCGCCGCTGGGGGCACCTCCCACGTCCTTAAGGCAGTGGGGGAGGATCGGCTACCGCGTCCAGATGGACAACCCGATAGGCGACGACGTGCGCTCGGGCCGGGCTGGGGGTCCCCCCTCTGGGGGAGTGGGAGCGGGCGCAGAGCACGTCACTGGACTGCCGCCCGCCGCCGGTGCCGTCACCGCCGTGACGCGGTGCGAACTCGCCGGTACCGGCGACGTCCTGGACAAGATCGCCGAGCAGCCCGGGGCGATCGGGTACAGCGAGCTCGGTGTCGCCGCCAGGCACAAGGGCCTGCGGCCGGTGCCGCTCGACGGCGACCGGGCGAACGTCGACGAGATCGAGCGCGGCGACAGCGCCTATCCGTACCGCGACATCGAGTACGCCTACACCTACGGCACCGCGTCCGGCGACTCCCTCACCGCGGGGTTCCTCGCCTACCTGGACAAGGAGAGCAGTCAGCAGGTGATCCGCACGCAGGGGCATCTGCCGTGCGGGACGCCGGTCGGACTGAAGCTGTGCGGCTGAGCCGAGGGCCGGTGGCGGCCGAGGCACCCTTGCCGTTGGTTGCCATGTACACAACCATGACGGGGTCGGCCGGCATCGGCAGCACCGGGAGGACCCATGCGCCCCAGCCCCACCAGACGAACGGTCCTGACGGCCACGGCGGCTTCGGCAGCGAGCGCGGCCGCGCTGACGGCGACCGGTATGGCCGAGGCGGCGACCGGTACGGCCGAGGCGGCGACCGGTACGGCCCAGGCGGCCTCCGCGTCGGCGGACCGCCCTGCGGCGACGGCCCAGCGCCCGACCCGCGAACTGCGTGCCCTCCTGCGTGAGATCGACCCCGCCCGCATCGAGGCCACGGTCCGCAGACTCGTCTCCTTCGGCACCCGCCACACCCTCTCCGTCCAGGACGACCCGAGCCGGGGCATCGGCGCGGCCCGCGACTGGCTGCTGGCCGAACTGAACTCCTGCGCCGCGGCCTCCGGGGGCCGGATGACGGCGGAACTGCAGTCGTACGTCCAGGAACCGGCGCCGCGCATCCCCACCCCCACGAAGATCACGAACGTCGTCGCGACGCTGCGCGGCTCGGTGACCCCGGAGCGCGTGTACGTCGTCTCCGGCCACTACGACTCCCGGGTCACCGACGTCATGGACGCCACGTCCGACGCACCGGGCGCGGACGACGACGCCTCCGGCGTGGCCGTGGTCCTGGAGCTGGCGCGGGTGATGGCCAAGCGGCGACCGGCGTCGACGATCGTGTTCGCGGCGGTGGCGGGGGAGGAGCAGGGCCTGTACGGATCGGCGTACCTGGCACAGCAGTTGAAGGCGGCGGGCACGGACGTCCAGGGCATGTTCACCAACGACATCGTCGGCAGCGCCACGGCGGACGACGGCACCCGCGACCCGTACACGATCCGCCTGTTCACCGAGGGGGTCCCGTCCTCCGAGACCCCCGAACAGGCGGCGCTGCGCCGCTCGGTGGGCGGCGAGAACGACTCGGCGACCCGCCAACTGGCCCGCTTCGTCCGGGACGTGGCGGACAACGACGCGACCGGCATGCGGGTGCGGGTGATCTACCGCCGGGACCGCTACCTGCGGGGCGGCGACCACATCCCCTTCCTGGAGCGCGGCTACCCCGCCGCCCGCTTCACCGAGCCGGCCGAGGACTTCGCCCACCAGCACCAGGACGTCCGCGTCGACGACACCGGCAAGCAGTACGGCGACCTGCCGGAGTTCTGCGACTTCGCCTTCACGGCGCGGGTGGCGAGGGTCAACGCGGCGACCCTGTGGACCCTCGCCCAGGCCCCTGGCACTCCGAGGAACCCGCGGATCATCACCAGCAACCTCACCAACTCCACCCGCCTGACCTGGCCGAGAGGCCCGGAACCGGACCTCGCCGGCTACGAGGTCGTCTGGCGCGAGACGACGTCCCCGGAGTGGACCCACGTCCTGCCGGTCGGCGACACGACGACCCACGAGGTGGACCTGTCCAAGGACAACGTGTTCTTCGGCGTACGAGCGATGAACCGGTCGGGCCTGCGCAGCCCGGTGGCCTTCCCGTCCCCTCAGTCGTGAGTGCGGGGAGCGGTCCTCAGCGGGGCTCGGGCGGTCGCTGACGCGGCATGTTCGGGCGGGTGCCGTTCGTCGGGGGCACCGGGAAGCGGGCCAGTGTCGCGGCCGCGTCCGGGCGGCTCGCTCCGGGTACCGACGACTGGATGCCGAGGGGTGCGGTGCCCGTGCGGAACTCCACCATCCAGTCCGCCGTCTCCGCCCGCATCAGCTCGGTCACGTCCTCGGAGAACCGGCGCAGCACACCCAGGCACCGCTCGGCGGCCTCGCCGGCCGTGCCCTCGGCCGGGCCGAGGACCTCCCGCACGCTCTCCGTCGCCCAGTCGAACTGAAGCACCTGAAGCCGCCGCTGTACGGCCTGGGCCGTGGCGACGTCCCTTATCCACCCGGACGTGACCCCGAAGAACCGGTCGACCGCCACGCAGGCCACGGCGATCAACAGCGCCAGATACCCCCAGGGGGCCACCCCGCTCGCGACCCCGGTCAGATCGAGGAGCGGCAGCGCGGCTCCGACCACGGCCCCCGCCGCCGCCCCGCCGCGCAGCGCCCGCGCCCCGCGCCGCTTCCACACCCGGTCCGTGAGATACCACGCCGCCGTGTCCAGCGCCCCCCGCTCCACCCACCGGTACAGCTCGTCGAGCCGCGCCGCCGGCTCCCCCCAGTCGCCGTGCGGAAACGCCCGCCCCGTCAGATCGCCCAGCCGCAGCCAGGCCGCCCCTTCGCCGTCCCGCCCGTCCTTCGGCGACCTGTCGGGCTGCATCTCCGACTGACCCACCCGGCACTCCCTACTGTCACGGTGCGTGACATCACGTGCGACATACGACGTGGATGCGACCCCCGCAGCGCACGGAACGTCACGCAACACCTGAGGCTGACGCGCCGGACCCTTCCTACCGCCCAATGGGTGGCGAAGAGATGCCTTTCGCCTCTTTTCCGCCCGGAAGTGGGTCTTGATCAGGTATAGGACTCCAGTTCCTCTCACTCGAAAGAGTGCCGGGGCGACGGCCACGCAGACCACGTAGGCTCGTGCTGAACGGGAAACGCGTAGACACGCAAGGAGCTGATCGTGATCCCCGGTGGTGGCCAGCCCAACATGCAGCAGCTTCTCCAGCAGGCCCAGAAGATGCAGCAGGACTTGCAGCGGGCGCAGGAGGAACTGGCGCAGACCGAGGTCGACGGACAGGCGGGCGGCGGCCTGGTGAAGGCCACTGTCACCGGCTCCGGCGAGCTCCGCGCGCTGAAGATCGACCCGAAGGCGGTGGACCCGGAGGACACCGAGACCCTCGCCGACCTGATCATCGCGGCCGTCCAGGCGGCCAACGAGAACGCGCAGAACCTCCAGCAGCAGAAGCTGGGCCCGCTGGCCCAAGGCCTGGGCGGCGGCAGCGGGATCCCCGGCCTGCCGTTCTGACGCTCAGGGCGTTCCCCGCCTTGCCTTTCTAAGAGGGGGCGTCGCCAACTACCGTACGTACCGTAAGGAACCCCAGGAAGGACGGCAGTCCGTTGTACGAAGGCGTGGTCCAGGACCTGATCGACGAGCTGGGTCGGCTGCCCGGCGTCGGTCCCAAGAGCGCCCAGCGGATCGCCTTCCACATCCTGCAGGCGGAACCGACGGACGTACGGCGCCTCGCGCAGGCCCTCATGGAGGTCAAGGCGAAGGTCCGCTTCTGTGCGACGTGCGGGAACGTCGCACAGGAGGAGCTGTGCAACATCTGCCGCGACACGCGCCGTGATCCGGCGGTGATCTGCGTGGTCGAGGAGCCGAAGGACGTCGTGGCGATCGAGCGGACCCGTGAGTTCCGTGGCCGCTACCACGTCCTCGGCGGCGCCATCAGCCCGATCGAGGGTGTCGGACCGGACGACCTGCGTATACGAGAACTTCTCGCGCGGTTGGCCGACGGGACGGTCACGGAGCTGATCCTGGCCACCGATCCGAATCTCGAGGGCGAGGCCACGGCCACGTACCTCGCGCGCATGATCAAGCCCATGGGCCTGAAGGTCACCCGCCTGGCCAGCGGCCTCCCGGTGGGTGGCGACCTGGAATACGCGGACGAGGTCACCCTCGGCCGCGCCTTCGAGGGGAGACGACTCCTAGATGTCTGACGCCACGCTGCACGCGACCGAGCAGAACCCGGACGACTTCGCGGTCCAGATCGCGGACCAGATCGAGAGCTTCCTGGTCGCCGTCACGGAGGTCGCGAAGGGCGACGAGCCGGGCTCGACCGTGCCCTTCCTCCTCCTGGAGGTCTCCCAGCTCCTGCTGGCCGGCGGCCGTCTCGGCGCCCACGAGGACATCGTGCCCGATGAGCGCTACGAGCCCGATCTGGGCCCCGAGGCGGACGTGGACGAGCTCCGCGAGAACCTCGCCCGCCTGCTGGACCCGGTCGACGTCTACTCCGAGGTCTTCGACCCCTACGAGCCCCGCAAGGCCCCGGTCCCGGCCCGGATCTCCGACGACCTGACCGACGTCATCACCGACCTGCGCCACGGCATGGCCCACTACCGTGCCGGCCGCACCGCCGAGGCCCTGTGGTGGTGGCAGTTCTCCTACTTCTCCAACTGGGGCTCGACGGCGTCCGCGACGCTGCGTGCGCTGCACTCGGTCCTGGCCCACATCCGCCTGGACCAGCCCCTGGAGGAGCTGGACGGCCTGGACACGGACCAGGGCGTGATGGGCGACGAGACGCTGGAGTTCGAGGCCGGCAAGGTCATGGAGCAGGAGATCGGGGAGCAGCTCGGGCTGCGGCCGGCGAAGTAGCGCCGGCCCCGGCCCGCGCGGGCTCAGATCTGTACTGCCGTGCCGGTCACGCCGATTCCCGTGCCCGGCTCGGCCGGAACGGTCACCGTGATCGTGCTCGGCCTGCCCATGTCCACGCCCTGATGGATCGTCAGTGCGGCGGGTGGCGCGACGAGTTCGAGCTCGCGCAGATAGCCGCCGAACGCGGCCGCCGCCGCACCCGTGGCCGGGTCCTCCACGACACCGCCGGGCGGGAACGGGTTGCGGGCGTGGAACACGGTGGACGACTCGCGCCAGATCAGGTCGACGGTCGTCCAGTCCTCGCGGGCCATCAGGGCGGCCAGCGGCTCCATGTCGTAGTCCAGGTCGGCCAGCCGCTCCCGGGTGGTGGCGGCGAGGATCGGGTGCCGGGCCCCGGCGAAGGCGACGCGGGGCGGCAGCGCCGGGTCCAGATCGGCGGGGGACCAGCCCAGGATGGTCAGCAGCTCGGCCAGGTCGGCCTCCGCGAGGGGCTCCGTGTGCGGCGCCACGCTCACCAGGGTCGCCGTCACGGTGCCGTCCGGCGTCCGGTCGGTGGTCACGGTGACCGGGCCCGCCTGGGTCCGCAGCAGCAGCCGCCCGGTGCCGTGCCGTTCGGCGTGGGCGACGGCCGTGGCGATCGTCGCGTGGCCGCAGAACGGCACCTCGGCGAGCGGGCTGAAGTACCGGATGTCCAGCGTGCCGTCGCCGGCCGGCACGACGAACGCCGACTCCGAGTAGCCGAGTTCGGCCGCCGTCTCCAGCATCGCCTTGTCGTCGACCCCGGTGGCGTCGAGCACCACACCGGCCGGGTTGCCTCCCGCGGGGTCGCTGCTGAAGGCCACGTAGCGCGAAATCTCCATGCGTGGACCGTAACCGGGCGTGGGGAACGGGGCGATGGGATTACCCGGGTAGGAGAACCTGCGCGGCGAAAAGTGACGCAGGTTACAGGGAAAGGCTCCGGAAGCGGCGTAATGCACCGGGGCCTCGCGCCGTCTCACAGGCACAACGGCCGTACCCGGCCGCTGCCCCCGCCCCCGAATCGGAGCCCGACCATGCACGTCACCCTGGAGCAGCCGACCGGCGCCCGTCTGATCACCGCCGACCAGGAGATCGCCATACCGGCGACCCTCCGCTACACCTCCGGCGACCCGCTGGCGGTGCACATCGACTTCCCGGCCCACGCCACCCTGGACGGCAAGGCCGCGACCTGGACGTTCGCTCGCGTACTGCTGGGCGAGGGGCTGCGGGCGACCGCCGGGCTCGGCACCGTGCGCGTCCGGCCGTGCGGTACCTCCCACACCTACGTGGAGTTCCACGCGCCGGAGGGCGTGGCCAGGCTCCGTTTCGCCACCGCGGACCTGTACCGCTTCCTGGCCCGCACCTACACCGTGCTCGCGCCGGGCGAGGAGACCGTGGGCGCGGAGCTGGACCACGGGCTCGCGGCACTGTTCGGAGGGCGGGTGTGACACGGGGCGCGGCCCACGGCCGGGGTGTAGCGGGCTACACCCCTTCCTCGGGAGCTCACTGCCTCGTCGCTGACCTCGGGGAACGGGATCGTTGATCGCGCCAGGTCAACGGCCGTGAGCAACGGCCCCGCCCCGAAGGAAACCGTCATGAAGGCCCTGCTCCCCTCCCGCCCCGTCCTGTGGTTCCTTTTCCTCTTCAACTCCGTCGTCGCCGCTGCCGCCCCCTTCGTCGTCGACGGCGCCCAGGGCGTCATGACCGCCGTCGGCATGGGCGTCGTATCGCTGGGCGCAGGCGTCGAGTTGGTGCGCGGGCGGGTCCGCGGGAAGGCGGCCGCTGTGTGACCCGGCGGTCACGCGAGGCGAATTGGAGCCGTGTTGTCCCCGGCCTGTACGTCCGCTGCACGGGCCCTAACCGGCCCGCGGCGAGTCTGGAGTCACTTCCACCAGACCCGTACGGGAGATGCGATGACTCGTCGTTCCATCAGCAAGCGCGTGGCCATTGTCACCTCCACCGCCGTGGCCGCCGTCGGCACCGTCACCGCCGGTGCCGCGATCGCCGGGCCCGGCTGGAGCGAGAAGAAGCCCAGCAAGAAGGAGATAGCCGGCCTGTTCGACCAGTGGAACAGAGCCCTCGGGACCGGGGACCCGGAGCAGGTCGCCGACCTGTACGCGAAGGACGCGGTGCTGCTGCCCACCGTCTCCAACCGGGTCCGTTCCGACCGCGCCGGCATCGTCGACTACTTCGAGCACTTCCTCGCGAACAAGCCGGTCGGCACGAAGATCGAGACGCACGTCAACGTCCTCGACAACAACTCCGCCATCGACACCGGCGTCTACGAGTTCGCGCTCACCGACCCCGCGACCGGCGAGAAGAGCACCGTCGAGGCCCGCTACACCTACGCGTACGAGAAGCGCGGCGGTGAGTGGTACATCGTCAACCACCACTCCTCGAAGATGCCCGAAGGCTGATCGCCACCTTCAGCCCGCCCCCGGGAGCGTCCCCGAGCGTCACGGTCCCGCCGTCGTCGGTCACCAACTGCCTGACGACGGCGAGGCCGAGGCCCGAACCGGACTTCCCGGTCAGCCCCCTGCCCCGCCAGAACCGGTCGAAGGCACGGGACTTGTCGGTGTCCGGCATGCCGGGGCCCTCGTCGAGCACGGAGAGCACCACCTCGTCGCCCTTTGACTCCACCTCGACGGTGATCGTGCCACCGTCCGGTGACACCTCCAGGGCGTTGGAGAGCACGTTGTCCAGCACCTGCTCCAGATGACCCGGACTGGCCAGCACCAGCAGCCGGCCGTCGGCACTCCCCCTGTGCGCGATGGTGACTCCGCGCTCGTCGGCGGCCGGCCTCCACACGTCCAGCCGCTCGCGCACGATGTCGTCCAGGGCCAGCGGTTCCGCCGCCGTCACCTTGGCCTCCGCCCGCGCCAGCACCAGCAGCCCGTTCACCAGCCGGCTCATCCGGACGACCTCGGCCGTGGCCTGCTCCACGTCCTCCTTGACGAACTCGTCGTCCACCCCGTCCGCGATGTTGTCCAGCGACAGCCTGAGCGCCGTGAGAGGGGTACGGAGTTGATGCGAGGCGTCGGCCACGAAGATGCGCTGGGAAGCGACCAGCGTGTCCAGGCGTTCCGCCCCCTGGTTCAGGGTGCGCGCCAGCGTCTGGGTCTCCGGCGGGCCCGTCACGGGGGAGCGGGCGGTCAGATCGCCGTCGCTGAACCTGCTGGCCATGTCGTTGAGCTGGCGCAGGGGCCGGGTGATGCGCCGCGCCGCCGCGGCGCCGATCACCGCGGCCACGGCGAGGACGGCCACCGCGAGGCCCGCGCGGAAACCCCAGATCGTCCACAGCCGCTCGGTGAGGTCGTCGGTCGAGTACACGATGCGTACCGCGCCGACGACCGGGCCCCGGTTGCGGCCGTCCAGGTCCACCGCGCTGGAACGGGCGGGCACCGTGATCTTCAGCTCCGGCCCCCAGATGAAGGAGGAGCCCCAGTCGGTCGTGGACCTGCCGTCCGCCAGGGCCCTGGTCAGGGCCGTGTCCTGCTGCGGGCTCGGCAGGCCGGTGTCGCAGCGCCCGGTCACCTGGACCTGGCCGGGAGTCTGGCCGGCGTACGCCCTGGCCATCTCGTCCAGTGCCGCGCACGAGGGGGTGTTGCCGTTGCCGAGGAGCAGGGCCATGGTGTGGGCCTCGCGCCGTACGGAGTCCGCGGTGTCGCCCCGGAGCTGGTCCGTGAGCGTGAAGGCCACCGGCACCGTGAACAGGGCGATCGCCACGGCGACGAGCCCGACGTAACTGCGGATGAGCTGGCGGATCATGACGCGTCGCTACCGCTGTCGCTCCGCTCGGCGCTCGCGATCTCCAGCCGGAAGCCGACCCCGCGCACCGCCTCGATCGTGACGGCCCCGGCGAGCTTGCGCCGCAGCGCCGCCACGTGCACGTCCAGCGTCTTGGTCGGGCCGAACCAGTTCGCGTCCCAGACCGCCTCCATGATCTGCTCGCGCGACATCAGCGCCCCCGGCTCCTCGGTGAGGAAGGCCAGCAGGTCGTACTCCTTGGGCGCGAGTGCCACCTCCTCGCCGTCCAGCTTGACCCGGGCCGCCTTGCGGTCGACGGTGAGGCGGTCGCCGTAGCGGTCCGGGCCGGCCTCGGCGGCGGACGTACGGGGCTGCACGCGGCGCATCACGGCCCGTATCCGGGCGATGACCTCGCGGACGCCGAACGGTTTGGAGACGTAGTCGTCCGCGCCGAGCTCGAGGCCGACCACCCGGTCCGTCTCGTCGCTGCGCGCGCTGATCACGATGATCGGCACGTCGCCGCGCTCGCGCAGCGCCTTGCAGACGTCGAGTCCGTCGGTGTCGGGCAGCCCGAGATCGAGCAGTACGACGTCGTAGGGGTCGCTGTGGCTCAGTGCCGCGCCGCCCGTTTCGACCCAGGCCACCTCGAAGCCGTAGCGCAGCAGTCCTCGCCGGAGCGACTCGGCGACCGGTTCGTCGTCTTCCACCAGAAGTACGCGCACAGGGCGAACCCTAGTGGTTGAAACTTAAAGACGACCGGCCGCCGAGCCAGTGAGCAGGGGTTTCCCCGGATTCGTCAGGATTTCCCGACGAGCGGAGCTACCACATGACGGGCAGCCGCTCCGGGATCCGCTTCATGAATCCCGTGCGCCACACGAGCTGCTCGATCGGCACCGCGAGGCGCACCCCGGGCATCCGCTCCAGCAGCGTTCGAAGGGCGATCTCGGCGTGCTTGCGGCCGAGGGCGGTCGCGGGGCAGTAGTGCGCCCCGCCGCCGAAGGAGAGATGGGCGGTGGCGTTGTGCCGGCCGAGGTCGACCCGGTGGGGGTCGGGGAAGGCGGCCGGGTCGAAGTTCGCGCCCTCGACCAGGACCAGGACGAGCTCGCCCGCCTTCACGTCCACGTCGCCCAGCGTCACGTCCTCGGTCGCCAGCCGCGGCAGCCCGTCACCGATGGACAGGTTGATCCGCAGGAGCTCGTCCACGGCCGCGGGGATCTTCCCGGGGTCCGCGACCAGCTCGGCCTGGAGGTCGGGGTGCTGGATCAGCGACACCAGTGCCATGGTCAGGAAGCCCGCGGTGGAGATGGTGCCGGCGCCGAACATCGTCACCCCGACCGTCGCGAGCATCTCGTCGGTGAGATGGCCGTAGTCGGGGTCGTTGCGCAGGGCGGCGAGCTCGGCCATCAGGCCCGTCGTCGCCGGGTCGTCGAGCCGCTCCGTCATATGGGCGATGTCCCGGTCCCAGTTGAGCCGGGCGCCCGCGACGGGGCAGGCCGAGTTCATGAACGCGATGTCCAGGCTCCGCATCAGCCGGGGCGCGTCCTCGGGCGGGATGCCGAGGATGCGGCAGTGCATGCCCGCCGAGTACGGATCGGCGAAGCCGCCGCGCAGGTCGGCCGGGGCGCCCTCGCGCATCAGCCCGTCGACGAGTTCACCGGCACAGGCCCGCATCCATTCCGCAAGGCCGGGGCTCTTGGGGTTCAGCGCCTTCAGTACGGCCCTGCGCAGCCCCGCGCCGGTGATGTTCCCCATGTTGTTGACGACCTCGGGCGGGATCGTCAGCGCGTACTGGCGGGGCACGCCGGGCGCGGAGGTGTCCTTCAGGCTGAAGCGGGAGTCCTCGAGGACCTGCTTGCACAGTGCGTACGACGACACCAGCCATGCCTCGTCGCCGGCGATGGTGCGCACCCGGCGAACGGGCGCGGCGTTCCGCAGCTCCTCGACCTCGTGCGGGAGCTGGTCGCCGCGCCAGGAGAACGGGAAGTCGAGGGGGGCTTCAGTGAGCATCGGTGGTCCCCTCGGCGGGCGTGACGATGGCGTGTCCCTGGTTGCGGGAGGCGCGCAGTCCGGCGCCGCGGGAGTAGAGCAGCTCCGCCATCGGCAGAAGCTGGTGGTAGCAGTTGAGGGAGGACGGCACGCCGAGGATGGCGGGGGTGTCCAGGAAGAGGGGCGCCTCGGCGCAGACGTAGGCCAGGCAGACCTCCCGCTGGGCGGCGGTCGTGCCCACGTCCCTGCCGGTCAGGAAGGAGTCGACGAGTTTCTCGCAGGTCGTGCGGAACTCGTCGTCCGTGGTGAGGCGGGACTGGAGACGGTCGTGGATCTCGCGGTACGCCGCGTTGCCGCGGAAGTCGGACATGGCGTGGGCGTACAGCCGGGTGCCGCCGGGGTCGGCGGCCCGTACTGCGCCGAGGACCTTGGCCCGCACCCCGCGCAGGTTCTTCACCGCCTTGCGGCGGGCGTCGTCGGGCGGATAGCCGGACGCCACGTACATCTCGGCCACGTACAGGTCCGTGTAGACGAAGTCCACCCGTTCGAAGAGGGCGAGGCCCCAGCGGGCCAGGTCGTGGACACGGTCCGCGGAGAAGTAGCTGTTGCCGGGGGAGACGCCGATGACGGCGTGGTCGCCGGCGGTGCGGATGACCTCGCAGTGCGGGGTGAAGGGCTGGATCTCGAAGAGGGAGCCGGCCGCGGAATCCCTGTCGGCCTCGGCTGATGTGACGTGCTGGATCTCGGAAGCGGTCGCAGTCGTCAAAGGAGAGAATCCTTCGCGTCGCAAGTCCCGATGGAGCCTTGTGCCCCTGGTGTGGCGACGACGACGCGAAGTTATCGGGCGGCTACGGAGAGCGTCAATGGTCTTCTGACGGCCCGCATCACCCGCGAGTGACCTGTCCCACTTTCCGGAGTGCGGCGCTCCCCACCGGGCAGACACGACCCCGAGCGCCCGGATCTCACCATCTGGGAACCCCAAGGTCGAATTCGGACGCTCGGTAAACTGAGCCGACACACACGGACTGAGCGAGGAGCGCACGTGGGCCTTGTCGTGCAGAAGTACGGAGGCTCCTCCGTAGCCGATGCCGAGGGCATCAAGCGCGTCGCCAAGCGGATCGTGGAAGCCAAGAAGAACGGCCACCAGGTGGTCGCCGTGGTTTCCGCGATGGGCGACACGACGGACGAGCTGATCGATCTCGCCGAGCAGGTATCCCCGATCCCTGCCGGGCGCGAGCTCGACATGCTGCTGACCGCGGGAGAGCGGATCTCCATGGCCCTGCTGGCCATGGCTATCAAAAACCTGGGCCACTCGGCCCAGTCGTTCACCGGCAGCCAGGCAGGTGTCATCACCGACTCGGTCCACAACAAAGCCCGGATCATCGACGTCACACCGGGCCGGATCCGTGACTCGCTGGACGACGGCAACATCGCCATCGTCGCCGGGTTCCAGGGCGTGAGCCAGGACTCCAAGGACATCACCACGCTGGGGCGCGGCGGGTCGGACACCACCGCCGTGGCGCTGGCCGCGGCCCTCGACGCCGAGGTCTGCGAGATCTACACGGACGTCGACGGCGTGTTCACCGCCGACCCGCGCGTGGTCAAGAAGGCGAAGAAGATCGACTGGATCGCCTTCGAGGACATGCTGGAGCTGGCCGCGTCCGGCTCGAAGGTGCTGCTCCACCGGTGTGTGGAGTACGCCCGTCGTTACAACATCCCGATCCACGTGCGGTCCAGCTTCAGCGGGCTTCAGGGCACGTGGGTCAGCAGCGAGCCGATCGAGCAAGGGGACAAGCAGGTGGAGCAGGCCATCATCTCCGGTGTCGCGCACGACACCTCCGAGGCCAAGGTCACGGTCGTCGGCGTGCCGGACAAGCCGGGCGAGGCGGCCGCGATCTTCCGCGCGATCTCCGACGCCGAGATCAACATCGACATGATCGTGCAGAACGTGTCCGCCGCCTCCACCGGTCTGACGGACATCTCCTTCACGCTGCCGAAGTCCGAGGGCCGCAAGGCCATCGACGCCCTGGAGAAGAGCAAGGCCGGCATCGGCTTCGACTCCCTGCGCTACGACGACCAGATCGGCAAGATCTCCCTGGTCGGCGCCGGTATGAAGACCAACCCGGGTGTCACGGCCGACTTCTTCAAGGCGCTGTCCGACGCGGGCGTGAACATCGAGCTGATCTCCACCTCCGAGATCCGCATCTCGGTCGTCACCCGCGCCGACGACGTCAACGAGGCCGTGCGCGCCGTGCACTCCGCCTTCGGGCTCGACTCCGACAGCGACGAGGCCGTTGTCTACGGGGGCACCGGGCGATGACTCACCGACCGACGCTCGCGGTCGTGGGTGCGACCGGAGCCGTCGGCTCGGTCATGCTCCAGATCCTGTCCCAGCGCGCGGACGTCTGGGGTGAGATCCGTCTGATCGCTTCGCCGCGCTCGGCCGGCCGCAAGCTGGCCGTGCGCGGCGAGGAGGTCGAGGTGGTGGCGCTCAGCGAGGAGGCCTTCGCCGGGGTCGACGTCGCGATGTTCGACGTACCGGACGAGGTGGCCGCCCGCTGGGCGCCGATCGCCGCCGCCGCGGGCGCGGTGGTGGTCGACAACTCGGGCGCCTTCCGGATGGATCCGGAGGTGCCCCTCGTCGTGCCCGAGGTCAACGCGCACGTGGTCCGCAGGCGGCCGCGCGGGATAGTGGCCAACCCCAACTGCACGACCCTCTCCATGATCGTGGCGCTGGGCGCGCTGCACGCCGAGTTCGGGCTGCGCTCCCTGGTGGTCTCCTCCTACCAGGCGGTGAGCGGGGCCGGCCGGGCCGGCGTCGACACCCTGCGCCAGCAGCTCTCCCTGGTCGCCGGTACGGAACTTGGGACCAGTCCAGGCGACGTACGGCGGGCCATCGGCGAGAACACCGGGCCGTTCCCGGAGCCGGTCGCGCTGAACGTCGTGCCGTGGGCCGGGTCGCTGCGCGAGGACGGCTGGTCGTCGGAGGAGATGAAGGTGCGGGACGAGTCCCGCAAGATCCTCGGGCTGCCGAAACTGCCGGTCGCGGTGACCTGTGTACGGGTGCCGGTGCTCACCGGGCACTCGCTGACCGTGCACGCCCGCTTCGAGGGCGAGGTCACCGTCGCCAAGGCGCGCGAGATCCTGGCCACCGCACCCGGGGTCGTGCTGTACGACGACCCGGCGGCCGGTGAGTTCCCGACGCCCGCCGACGTCGTGGGCACGGATCCGACCTGGGTCGGCCGGGTGCGGCGCGCGCTGGACGATCCCACGGCGCTCGAACTCTTCGTCTGCGGAGACAATTTGCGCAAGGGCGCGGCCCTCAACACGGCTCAGATCGCCGAGCTCGTGGCGGCGGAGTTTTCGTGAGAAGGCCGGTGCCGCAGGAAACCCCCTGGTCTGCGACGCATTCGTTTGTAGGATCTGTGTGAAGAATGTGAGCTGATCGATGGTCCGGACCACTTGAACCGGGCCGGGTCGGCATCCGAAGATTTTCCTCCCCGCTCTGCAACCGCTTGCAGGGCGGGGAGCGTCTTTGCGGTCGCCCTCATGGGCGTGGAGACGCGTTTTTTCTGGCGTGGGGACGCCATGAGCAGGGCGTGGGGACGCCCCGTTCATTTGGGACATAACGGAAGAGCGGGTAGGCATGTGGGCGTTTGACGCACGGTCAGCAGTGCTGCCTGGAGCAAGACGGGTAGTTGCGGGCGGCAGAGTGTCGGTTGCGAGGACTGGCGCAAAAGTGACGTCCGGCACGTACAACCCTTACGGGGGGACGCGTGTCCAACAGGCGTGGCAGAGGTACTCGACTTCAGTGCGGCGACCCGCGGTACGGCTCTACGGCCGCCCCGGCGGGCCGTCCGACCCCGCATGCCCGGTGTGGCCGGCGGCATGCCGGTGATCGCGCCCATGCCCGCAGCGCGGCCCACCCGCATTCCGAGTCAGCGTGACGGTGCCGAGCACGCCGAGAACACCGCGGCGGCCGGCACCACCGTCGATCACCTCACCGAGACCTACCGGGCGCACTACCGCTCCCTGCTGGGACTCGCGGCCCTCCTCCTCGACGACACCGCCTCCTGCGAGGACGTCGTCCAGGAGGCGTTCATCCGGGTCCACTCCGCGCGCAAGCGGGTGCGGGATCCGGAAAAGACACTGGCGTATCTGCGTCAGACGGTCGTGAATCTCTCCCGCTCCGCCCTGCGCCGCCGCATACTCGGCCTGAAGCTGCTGTCCAAGCCGATGCCCGACATGGCGAGCGCGGAGGAGGGGGCCTACGACCAGCTCGAACGGGACTCCCTCATCAAGGCGATGAAGGGTCTCCAGCGCCGCCAGCGCGAGGTGCTCGTCCTGCGGTACTTCGCGGACATGACCGAGGCGCAGGTCGCCGAGACGCTCGGCATCTCGCTGGGCTCGGTGAAGGCGTACGGCTCGCGCGGCATCGCGGCGCTGCGGGTCGCCATGGAGGAGCCGGTATGAGCGGGGACCGGGACGGGCGGCCGGAGCCGGCGAGGTGGCCGGACATGCAACAGCCGAAGCAATCGCACGCTGGGAACGGAACTGTGAACCACGGCCCCGACGACCAGGGCCCCGAGGGGCTCGACTCGGACGAGCTGGTACTGCGCAGCTTGCTGCACGACGCGGTCCAGGAGATCGAGCCGCGCGACGGCACGCTGGACCATCTGCGCCGGGCGGTGCCCGCACGACGGGCGCGCAAGCGTCAGGCGCTCGTCGGCATGGCCGCCGCGGCCCTCTTCGTCGGCACCGCCGTCCCGGCGCTGGTGCACGTGTCCAACTCCACCGGCTCCGACGTCAACCCGTCCGTCGCCGGCCATGGTGAGCAGGCACAGGGCGGGGCCGGTCAGGGCAAGGAGACCGAGGGCGGCCAGAGCACCTCGGGCGGCTCCTCCGGCAAGACCCAGGATCAGGACAAGGGCGGCCACAAGGGGGAGGACAAGGGCACCGGCACGGGTGCGGGCAGCGGCTCCGGAAGCCCCGACGACCCCGAGGCGACCACCGCGGCCGGCATCGCGGCGTGTACGGCCGACCAACTCGGCACGTCCGGCGGGAGCGTCGACGGACCCGACCCGTCCGGTGCGGTCTACGGCACCTTCCGCTTCAGCAACATCTCCACGGCCGACTGCATGGTGAGCAGCCCCGGCAGCGTGGGCGCGCTGGCGTCGGGCGCGGCGGACCAGACGAAGATCACCCCGATCCGGCACATCGCCGGGGACGCAGCGGCCGGTCTGCCCGACCCGTCCCAGGAACTCACCTCGCTCGTCCTCAAGCCGGGCGAGTCGTACGCGGTGAAGTTCGCCTGGATCGCTTCGGAGGCCTGTCCCACGACGGGCGACAACAACGGCGGCGGCTCCGGCGGCGGAGAGCCCTCGCCCGACCCGACACCGACGGACACCACCAGCGGCGCGACCGAGGGCACCTCCACCGGCGGTGACACGGGGACCTCCACCCAGCTCGTGAGGGAGGACACCACCCTCGACGGCAGCGTCACGATCTCCAACACGACGGAGGCGGGCGGCCCGACGGCCACGGTGGTCGTGTCCAACGCCTGCGCGGGGACGGTCTACTGGACGGGCGTGCTGGCGGGCGCATAGCAGCGCACCGCCGGGGCCGCCCGGATCAGACGCCGGACGGGCTGGAGACGGGCTCCTCGGCCGGTGTCAGCCCCAGCTCCGCGTCCCGCACGGACTCCACCTCGCGGCGCAGCAGCCGGAACCACATGAAGACCACGAAGCCGGCGAAGACGAACCACTCGCCGGTGTAGCCGAGGTTCTGGAACGCCTTCAGGTCGAGGCCCGTGTCAGCGGCGGCGGCCACCGGGACCGCCTTCATACCGGGGTCGGCCTTGGTGAGGGTGATCCAGGCGTCGTAGACGTCGTACGGCACCAGGTTCACCAGCGAGGCCGCGCTGATCGCCGCCGTCTGGCCGGACGGCAGGCCTCCTTGCGCGGGTACGCCGTTCTCCCCGGGCTGCTCGGACGCCTGGAGCGCGCCGGTGACGGTGACCTCGCCGGTGGGGGCGGCGGGGGCGTCGGCGCGGTCGGCGGCGCCCGGCAGCCAGCCCCGCACGACCGGCAGGGCCTTGCCGTCGTCGGTGCGCAGCAGCGTCAGGACGTAGTAGCCCCGCTTGCCGTCGAGCTCCCGGCCCGGCACGAGCAACTGCTCGGAGTACCGCCCCTGGGCGGTCGCCTGCCGGCCCACCGTCGCCTTGTCCACCGGCAGCAGGTCGGCGAGCGGCCGGGCGGCCTCCCGCTTGTTCTCCGCGGCTTGCTCACCGGCGTTGCGATGGTCCTCGACGCGCGCCTCGAACCGGCCGAGCTGCCACGACCCCATGAACACGCAGAAGGGGATGGCGAGCAGCACGAAGATGTTGATCCCCCACCAACGGGGTGTCAGCAGAAACCGGTACACGCCTCAACGGTACGGGGCTGCCGGACCGGGCCCGCCCGCGGGGTCAGTACCGCACGGTGAGGTGGTCGCGGCCGGCCGGGGGCTCGTAGGGCTCGGGCCAGAAGTCGGTTATGGACGTGATCCGGTCGGTGCCGGTGAAGAACGAGATGCCGTACATCTCCTCCAGCCCGACCCTGAAGTGGAGCCACGTCACGACCTGTCCCGGCTCGGCGACGATCCGCTCCACACGCAGATGCCAGTCCCCCGGATACTCCCGGTTGAACTGCACGTACCGCTCCCTGCCGCTGATCTGCTCCCGCGTCTGCGGCAGGGTGTACACCACGTCCTCGGCCAGTGTCCCGGCGAATGCGTCCCAGTCCCGGGCCTCGGCGGCGGCCCAGAACCTCTCGACTGTCTTGCGCAGATCGGTCATGCCCAGAGTGTGCACCCCGGCACTGACAGTCAGACCTTGCTCGCCCTGACCGAGTACATCAGCGGGATCCGCGGCCGGCCGGCCGGGAAGCGGTAGTAGCCCTCCCGCTCCTCGAAGGACTCGAACCGGCGGAACAGCGAGACGTCGTGTTCGCGCAGGAAATCGACGCGCAGCCCGGCCGCCGCGAGCGCGGTCACGACCTCGCCGATCGGGTGCTGCCACTCGACGCTGCGGTTGTTGACGGTGTCGGTGCGGTCGGAGGCGTAGGTCCCGGGGATGTCGTACACCTGGGCGTCCCGGTCGAAGTAGTCGCGCACGACCCGCGAGCCCGTCTCGTCGTCGAGGGCCTCGGTGAGGGGGTGGAACTCGGCGAGGTACAGGAACCCGCCCGGCGCGACGAGCGAGGCGGCCGTCTCGGCCCAGCGGCGGAGGTCGGGCAGCCAGCACAGGGCGCCCCCGCCGGTGTAGACGATGTCGTACGCGGGGTCGGGCACGGCCTGCGCGGCGTCGTACACGTCGGCCGCGACGAAGGCCGCACGGTCGGGTCCGAGTCCGAGGTCGGCGGCGAGCGAGCGGGCCACGTCCACCGCCGGTTCGGAGAAGTCCAGGCCCACGACGCGGGCGGCGCCGTGCCGGGCCCAGGACAGGGTGTCCAGGCCCATGTGGCACTGGAGGTGCAGCAGCGATCTGCCCGTGACGTCCCCCACCTCGGCCAGCTCGAAGTCGCGCAGGGGGTCGGTGCCGGCGCGGAAGCCGTCGAGGTCGTAGAAGGCGCCGGCGGCGTGCAGCGGGACTCGTTCGTCCCACATTGCACGGTTGGCATCGTTCCAGTCGGTGGGGGTGGTGGAGGTCATGACCGCGAAGTTATCCACAGGCTGGGGACCTCGCCAGCGAATTGTCTGCCGGGCCAGGCACTATGGGGCCATGACTGAGAGCCACGGGTCCGATTCGCCCGATCACCAGATGCAGGACCAGGACATGCCGGACTGGGAGAAGCGCTTCCGGGCGCCTCGGGTGTCGCTGCCCGACTGGGCGGAGGACGCACCGGACCGCTCCTTGTTCGTGTCGAACGCCACGGGCACGTACGAGCTGTACGCCTGGGACCGTGCCACGGGCGAGCAGCGCCAGGTGACGGACCGGCCGAACGGCACGACGGACGGCGTGCTCTGCCCGGACGGCACCTGGATCTGGTGGTTCGACGACAAGGACGGCGACGAGTTCGGCGTCTGGCGCCGGCAGCGTTTCGACGGCGGTGAGGACGAGCTCGCGGCGCCGGGCCTGGACCCGTCCTACCCGGCGGGCCTGGCCCTGGGCCGGGACGGGCGTACGGCGATCGTGGGCCGCTCCACGGACGAGGACGGCACGACGATCCATCTGGCCCGCGCCGGTGAGCCCCCGGTGGAGCTCTACCGCCACCGCGAGTCCGCGGGCGTCGGCGACCTCTCGCACGACGGCACGCTGATCGCCGTCGAGCACACCGAGCACGGCGACGCGATGCACTCGGCCCTGCGCGTCCTGCGCCCGGACGGCACGGCGGTCGCCGAGCTCGACGACACCAAGGGCGGCACCGAGGAGCTGGGCCTCGAGGTCCTGGGCTTCGCCCCGGTGGACGGTGACACGCGGCTGCTCATCGGGCATCAGCGCCGTGGCCGCTGGGAGCCGCTGGTGTGGGACGTGGCGACGGGGGAGGAGACGGACCTCGCGCTGGAGCTGCCGGGCGATGTGAGCGCGGAGTGGTATCCCGACGGCACCGGTCTGCTGATCGTGCACAGCTTCGAGGCACGCAGCGAGCTGTTCCGGTACGACCTGGAGCGGCGTGAGGCGGTGCGGATCCCGACCCCGGCGGGCTCGGTTTCCGGGGCGACGGCCCGGCCGGACGGCAGCGTGGAGTACCTGTGGTCGTCGGCGGCGGAGCCGTCGGCGGTGCGCTCGACGACCGGACAGGTCGTGCTGGACCCGCCCGGCATGAAGTCCCCGGGCTCGGTCGCCGTCGAGGACGTGTGGGTGCAGGGCCCGGGCGGCCGTATCCACGCCCTCGTCCAGCGCCCGGCGGGCGTCGAGGGCCCGCTCCCCACCGTGTTCGACATCCACGGCGGCCCGACCTGGCACGACAGCGACGCCTTCGCGGCGGGCCCGGCGGCCTGGGTGGACCACGGCTACGCGGTCGTCCGGGTCAACTACCGCGGTTCGACGGGCTACGGCCGCGCCTGGACCGACGCGCTCAAGCACCGGGTCGGCCTGATCGAGCTGGAGGACATCGCGGCGGTCCGTGAATGGGCCGTCACCTCCGGCCTGGCCGACCCGTCCCGCCTGGTCCTGACCGGCGGCTCCTGGGGCGGCTACCTCACCCTCCTCGGCCTCGGCACCCAGCCGGACGCGTGGACGGTGGGCATCGCGGCGGTCCCGGTCGCCGACTACGTCACCGCGTACCACGACGAGATGGAAGCCCTGAAGGCCATGGACCGCACCCTCCTGGGCGGCACCCCGGAGGAGGTACCGGAGCGCTACGAGGCGTCGTCCCCGCTGACCTACGTCGACGGCGTCAAGGCCCCGGTCTACATCTCGGCAGGCGTGAACGACCCCCGCTGCCCGATCCGCCAGATCGACAACTACGTCGAGCGCCTTGAGGCCCGCGGCGCGGCGCACGAGGTGTACCGCTACGACGCGGGACACGGCTCGCTGGTGGTGGACGAGCGGATCAAGCAGGTACGGCTGGAACTGGACTTCGCGGAGCGCCACTTGAAGGTGCAGCGCGATTCCTGATCGCCGCCCGCCCGAAGAGGGCTGAGGCATGCGACGTCGGCCCGCGCAGGGGACCTCGGTCCAGCGCGGGCCGACCGCTTTCGACGGCGGCGCGCAGCGGCGTGCGCCGGGCCCGGCACCCAACTGCCAAACCGACTTGTAACGTTCGGCGGCCCCGCGGCACTGAGGGGTATGAGCCATGACGACCTGCGTGCGCTGTTCCTCAACTGCACGCTGAAGAAGAGCCCCGAGCGCAGCCACACACAGGGCCTGATCGACCTCAGCTCGCGGATCATGGAGAAGCAGGGCGTCTCCGTCGAGCACCTGCGGCCCATCGACCACGAGATCGCCACCGGCGTATGGCCGGACATGACCGAGCACAACTGGGAACGCGACGCGTGGCCGTCGATCTACCGGCAGGTGATGGCCGCCGACATCCTCGTCATCGCCGGGCCGATCTGGCTGGGTGACAACAGTTCGGTCGCCAAGCTGGTCATCGAGCGGCTCTACGCCTGCTCGGGCCTGCTCAACGACGCCGGCCAGTACGCCTACTACGGCCGGGTCGGCGGCTGCCTGATCACCGGCAACGAGGACGGCGCCAAGCACTGCGCCATGAACGTCCTCTACAGCTTGCAGCACTTGGGGTACACCATCCCGCCGCAGGCGGACGCGGGCTGGATCGGAGAGGCCGGGCCGGGCCCTTCCTATCTCGATCCCGGTTCCGGCGGCCCCGCCAACGACTTCACCAACAGGAACACCACGTTCATGACGTGGAACCTGCTGCATCTGGCGCGGCTGCTCAAGGACGCCGGTGGCATTCCGGCGCACGGGAACCAGCGTTCCGAGTGGGACGCGGGGTGCCGGTTCGACTTCGAGAACCCGGAGTACCGCTGAACCCGGAGTACCGCTGAACCCGGAGCGGCGCTGAACCCGGAGTACCGCTGAACCCGGAGCGGCGCTGAACCCGGATCGGCGCCGAATCCGCAGCACCGCCGAATCCGGAATATCACTGAACCCATAGTGAAAGGCTCGAAATGACCGTCGAGAACACCGTCGAGACCACCCCCACCTGCGCCTACCCGGGTTGTACCAATCCGGCCGAGCCGCTCGCCCCCGACGCGCAGGGCACGGCGCACCGCTACTGCGGACACCCCGAGCACAACGCGCTCGGCGCGTTCCGGCAGTTCCGCGCCAAGCGGCAGCAGCGCAGGGAGGACAAGCGTGCGGCGGCCGAGGCCAAGAAGGCCGCCAAGGAGGGCGCGCAGGAGGCACAGGCGCCGGTCGCCGGGCAGGCCTGGCCCGCGACCCCCGAGCCGTCCGGGCAGGCCCCCGGCGCCGAAATGGTGCCGCACGAGCACGCGCCCGCCCAGATCGCCGAGGCGTCCGAGCACGCGCCGGTGGAAGCCGGTCACAGCGAGGCGGAGGCGATGGCGGCCATTGCCGCGATGGCGCCGGTCGACAGCGACCGTGCCGCCCGGTCGCGCGACGCCCTCGTCGCGCTCATCAAGCAGCTCGCCGCCGATCTGCCGTCCTACATAGAGGAGTTGGCGATCATCACCGACTCCGCGGCGGCCGAGGCCCGGATCGAGACGGTCACCCGCGCCGCCGCGCAGCGCATCCTGGCCGCCGAGGAGCGCGCCACGCTCGCCGAGGAGGCGGCCGACATGGCCGTCACCGTGCTCGACACCGCGCAGGAGAAGTTCGCCGCCGAGACCGCCGCGATCCGCGAGGAGACGGCCGGCCAGGTGGCGGACGCCGTGTTCGTCCGGGCCGAGCTGGAGCGCTACCGCGAGCGGGTCGGCATGCTCGAGGTCCGGCTCGACGCCGTCCGCGACGAGGCCGACGAACTGCGTCGCGCGCGGGCCCCGCACGCCGGCGAGCCCGAGCGGCCGCGCCCCGCCCCCGAGAACTGCTGACGGCCCCAGATCTGCGGGCACCGAAGTTCCGGAAGAGCGGCGGGCGTTCGTCTGTAACGTTCGCCGCTCCTTCCGCCTCTGAATGCCGACACCCGAACGAGAAACGGAAAACCCTCATGTGCCGAAACAAGCGCCCCGTCCTCTGGATCACCACCGCGGTGGTCGTCGTCGCGGCGGCCGTCGGGCTCTACCTCTTCCAGCCCTGGCGGCTGTTCACCACCAACCGCGTGGATGAGGCGGCTCCCGTGGCCACCGGACGGCAGGGGGCGCCGGCGAAGCCGTCGGAGACCGGCAGTTTCATCTCCCACGAGCACGAGACCAGTGGCTCGGTGGAGGTCCTCAAGCCCGACGGCGGCAAGGCCACGCTGCGCCTGACGGATCTGCGCACCTCCGACGGCCCGGCCCTGCACGTGTGGCTCAGCGACCAGCCGGTCCGCCGGGACGGCGGCGGCAACCTCGACGACGGCAAGCATGTCGACCTGGGCGACCTCAAGGGCAACGAGGGCAACCAGAACTACGCGATCCCGGCGGGTACCGACCTGAACGAGTTCTCCACGGTGACGATCTGGTGCGAGCGCTTCAGCGTGTCGTTCGGCGCGGCCGAGCTGAAGCAGAGCGCCTGAACGCTCAACCCCTCGGCCAGTCCCGGAAAGCGCTGAGCAGTTGCTGCCTGGCTTCCGACGAAATGGCGTCCGGGGTCAGTTCGCCCGTCGTGGCGATCGTCTGACGGAACTGGTCCAGGTAGGTCTCGCACCCGGAGCACTCCGCCAGGTGCTCGATGAAGCGGCGCTCGTCCCCTTCGGGCAGGGCGCCGTCGAGGAACTCGGTCACCAGCTCCACGAACTCGTTGCAGTTCACGCCTGTCCCTTCCCGCCCGCGACGTCATGGGCACCGGACAAGTACTTCTCCAGTTTACGGCGCAACAAAGCCCTGGCCCGATGAAGGAGGACACGTTGGTTTCCCGGCGAGATCTCCAGCATGTCGCACACCTCCTGCGAGCCGTACCCCGCGACATCGCGCAGTGTGATCACCGTGCGCAGCCGTGGCGGGAGCTCGTCGATCGCCTCCGAGATCACCTCGCGGACCTCACCGCGCAGGACGTGGTCCTCGGGGATGTGCCAGGGATGCGGCTTCTGCCCGACGGCCCAGTGACCGGCGTACGGCTCGCCGGGGGCGCGGAACCGGTCGGCGTCCACCGTCGGCCCTTCCTCCTCCGGCAGCAGGCTGGCGAAGGGAACGGTCCTGCTCTCCTTCGTGCCGCGCGCCTTGGCCGTGTTGACCAGGATCCGGTACACCCAGGTCTTCAGGGACGAACGGCCCTCGAAGTCGCCGATCCCCTTGATGACCGCCAGCCAGGTGTCCTGGACGGTCTCCTGTGCGGAGTCCTTGGTGGACACGAACGACATGGCCAGCCGGAGCATGCTGCCCGACCACGTGTCCAGCACGAGGGCGAACGTCTCCTCGTCACCGTCACGCAGCCGCCGGACCAAAACTTCGTCCGGGGGCAGTTCGCGTCCGCCCGTCATTCGTCTCTCCTCGCCGGCCGTCGACCGGGAGCGCCGGCCAGGACGCGCTCCCCCCCCCGCTCAGGCTACGTTGCGGCCCGCTCCCGCGACCGTCGCCCCAGCAGATCCGCCAACCCCTGCCGTGTGGCGGCGAGTACGACGCGGTCCTCCTTCTGGAGGACGTGGGTGTCGGGCAGGTCCCACACCCACCCCGCCGGCCCGTCGCCCGCGCGGGTGTCCTCGTAGGACTCCTCCGTCGCCGGTTCGTCCCGGCGCCCGTCCGGCGGGGTCCGGTCCAGGGCCAGCACCCGCCAGGACCCGGGGCGGAAGGCCTGTCCGACGGTCCTGCCCTCCAGTTGGGGATGGCCGGCCACGTCCACCGCGGCGAACAGCAGCACCCGCCGCTCCACGGGAATGGCGCCCAGGATCTGCCGCCCCATCATCGCCCCGGCGAACGCGGGCGCGGCCAGATGGGTCACGCTCCGGCTGCGGGTGGAGGCGTAGGGGTGCGCGGCGCGCAGGGTGCGGTAGACGGCGGTGGCGAAGTCGTCGTCGTAAAGGCGCAGGACCACGCGCAGGTCGGGGCGCACGGAGCGGGCGTACAGCGCGGCCTCCAGGTTCGTGGTGTCCGCGCTGGTCACCGCGAGCAGGGCGTGCGACCGGTGGATCTTCGCGGCCTCCAGGACGCCCTCCTGGGTGACGTCCCCGAGCACCACCGGGACCCGCAGCCGCCGGGCCGTGGCGAGGCCGCGCGCGTCGGGGTCGGCCTCGACGCACACCACGGGGATGTTCAGTTCACGCAGCCGGGTCAGCACCCGGGTGCCGATCTTGCCCAGGCCGAGCAGGACCACGTGCCCGCCCAGTCCGCGGGGCGGCTTGCGCAGGGCGGAGGCGGTGCGGAACGTGCCGAGGGCCTCCAGTACGGCCGCCAGCAGCACCGGAAGGAGCAGCAGACCGGTCAGCCCGGACAGCAACTGCAGGAGCTGGCGGGCCAGGGGCTGGTGGAGCGCGGGATCGTTGATGGCGAAGAGGTCGAGGAGGGTCATGTACGTCGCGTACAGCGGGTGTTCCCCGGTCACCACCGACAGCGCCACGGCCAGTGCCGCCACACAGCCCACCAGACCGGCCAGCGACCAGCGCAGCCGCCGGGAGAACAGCGAGCCGAACGCCGGCACGATGCCGCGCCCGCCTCCGCTCGACGGCATCGACGTGCCCGCGTACGACACCTGCTCCAGGACGACCCTGCCCCGCCCCCTGGCCTCCTGCACGGTCGTGTCGTCCGGCAGCAGCAGCGGTGCCTGCTCGGCGTTCTCCGAACCGTCGCCCGAGCCGGGTTCGTGGCCGTTCGCGGACAGCAGGGCCAGCGTGACCAGCCCGGACGGGGGTGTCTGCCCCGGGTTCAGGGGCGGGCGCTCGACCGCGCGCAGCAGCAGGCCGTCGGTCTGTACGACCTTGGTGGTGCCGGCGACCGCGGCGGCGGCCAGGGCGGGGGCGGCGGTGTCGGCGTCGGACAGGACGGTGGTGGAGGCGTCGAGACCGGCGTCGTCCGCGCCCGTCGCCAACGTGGCCGCCTGGTCCAGGAGTTCCTCGATGTGCTGGCCCAACCGGCGGTTGTACAGCCGCAGGACGAGCCGGAGCCGGGGGTTGAGGCGGCGGGCGGTGAGGGCGGCGCGGATGTTGGTCTCGTCGTCGTCATAGACGAGGGCGAGCGCGCCGGCCCGTTCCACGCCCGCGTCGGCGAGCGCGGCCTCCGTCGCCTCGGCCGCCTCCACCACCCGCACGCTGCCGGCCGGTTCGCCGGCGCCCGCCGCGCCGCCCGCACGGCCCACGGCCGCGTTCACCACGCGGTCCAGCAGCGCCGCCGACGCCGCACGGGCCCGGCCGACGACCGGTGGCCGCACCGTGCGTTCGGAGGGTGGCACGACGAGCGTGACCTGTTCGCCGTACACTCCGCGCAACTCGGCGGCCAGCCGGTGCGCGAGCCCGTCGTCGCCGCACACGACCATGTGCGCGACCGTGTCACTCGCTAAGCCCTGATTCGGAACGCTCCCCACAAGGGGAAAGAGTGCCTCAAGGTGACGGGTGGTTCCAGGAGCGGCCCCGCCGAAACTGAACGCGCGGGCCTTTGCGACCGTATGGGAGGGGAGGGAAACCAGCGCCGGGACCAGCGCCGTTCCGCACCACCGGAGGTACCTCGCCCGTGGCGATCACCAAGCCCAGCCCCCAGCGGACCGACGACCGCGGGCAACCGGCGAAGCCCAGCGCATCCGCGAAGCCCAACCCGCCGGCGAAGCCGCAGGAAGAGGGCCGGCACCTCAACTCCCCCCTGCTGCTGACCATCCTCATGCTCGCCCTGGTCCTGCTCCAGAGCCCGATCCGCGGCGCGCTGGCCGCGCCGGTCATGCAGAGCTGGACCACGGTGTTCGTCGCGGTGATGGTGCAGGCGCTGCCCTTCCTGGTCCTCGGCGTGCTGCTCTCGGCGGCCATCGCGGTGTTCGTGCCGCCGGCCTTCTTCGCCCGCGCCCTGCCGTCCCGCCCCGCCCTCGCCGTCCCGGTCGCCGGAGCGGCGGGCGCGGTGCTGCCGGGCTGCGAGTGCGCGTCGGTGCCGGTGGCCGGGGCGCTGGTCCGGCGCGGTGTCACCCCGGCCGCGGCGCTGACGTTCCTGCTGTCCGCCCCGGCGATCAACCCGATCGTGCTGACGGCGACCGCCGTGGCCTTCCCCGGCAACCCGGAGATGGTGCTCGCCCGCCTGGTCGCGAGCCTGCTGGTGGCCTGCGCGATGGGCTGGCTGTGGCTGCGCCTGGGCCGCACCGACTGGCTGAAGCCGCCGTCGCGTCCGTCCCACGACGGTCAGAGCAAGGGCGAGGCGTTCTGGGGCTCGGTCCGGCACGACGTGATGCACGCGGGCGGTTTCCTGGTGGTCGGCGCGATGGCGGCGGCGACCCTCAAGGCGGTGGTCCCGCAGACGTGGCTGAGCGCGGCGGCCGACAACCCCGTGCTGTCGGTCCTGGCCCTCGCGGTCCTCGCCGTCGTGCTGTCGATCTGCTCGGAGGCGGACGCGTTCGTGGCGGCGTCGCTGTCGCAGTTCTCGCTGACGGCCCGCCTCGCCTTCCTCGTGGTGGGCCCGATGATCGACCTCAAGCTCTTCGCGATGCAGGCGGGCACCTTCGGCCGCTCCTTCGCCCTGCGTTTCGCCCCGGCCACCTTCGTGCTGGCGGTGCTCGTGTCGGTGCTCACCGGATGGGTGATGCTGTGAACCGCCAGGCCCAATCGGCAGTCCTGTTCCTGCTGGGCGCGTCCTTGCTGCACGCCGCCACCACCGACCTCTATCTGCGCTACGTCAAACAGGGCCTGCGCCCGCTGGTGCTGGTGTCCGGCGCGGTGCTGATCGCGGCGGCGCTGGCGACGGTCTGGTACGAGCGCAAGCGGGCCCGAAGCCGGAAGCAGGCCCACGCCGAAAACCCCGACGCCGAGCATCCCGACGTCGAGCACCCCCACGCCGAACACACCCACCGCGAACCCCGCATCTCCTGGCTCCTGGTCCTCCCCCTCCTCGCCCTCATCCTGGTCGCCCCGCCCGCCCTCGGCTCCTACAGCGCCACCCGCACCGGCACGGCCCTCCAGGAACCCCTCGCCTACCCCGACCTGCCGGCGGCCGACCCCTTGCCCCTCAACGTCGTCGACTACGCGGGCCGCGCCGTCTACGACCACGGCCGCACCCTCCAGAACCGCCGGATCCAGCTCACCGGCTTCGTGGCCCTGGACCGCGACGGCACCCCCTACCTCGTCCGCATGGCCCTCAACTGCTGTGCCGCCGACGCCCAGCCGGTCAAGGTCGCCCTGACCGGCGAGGTGCCGCCGGTCCTCCAGCCGGACACCTGGCTCCGCGTCACCGGCACCTACACCCCGCGCCGCGCGAAGGACCCGGTCAACGGCGGCCCGATCCCGTTCATCGAGGTCACCGAGGCGAAGCCGGTGGCAGAGCCGACGGACCCGTACGACGAGAGCTGGAACGGCTGACGAGCGCCCTCTCCCCACGGCTCCCGGAGCCGGCTTCTCTCACAGCTCCCGGAGTCGCCCTCTCCCTCGCCTCCGTAGCCGCCTTCTCCCACGGCTCCCGGAGTCGCCCTCTCCCACGCCTCGGAGCCGCCTTCTCCCACGGCTCCCGAAGTCGCCCTCTCTTGCCGCCCCCCGACCCGCCCCCTACCCTGAATCTGATGGGTCGTCAGATTCGGGAGGCATGGCGTGGCCAGTACCGAGAGCGGCACGAAGGACCTGCCCAGGGTCATCAGCGTGGACGATCATGTGATCGAGCCCGCGCATCTCTTCGAGACCTGGCTCCCGGCCAAGTACCGGGACCGGGGCCCGAAGCCCCTCACCGCCGGGATCGGCGAGCTCGAGTACATCGGCGGGAAGTACCGGTTCACCACGGATCCGGACGGCCAGCTCACCGACTGGTGGGAGTACGAGGGCGACCTCTTCCCGTACAAGCGCATCATCGCGGCCGTCGGCTTCTCCCGGGACGAGATGACGCTCGACGGCATCACGCGCGAGCAGATGCGGCGCGGCTGCTGGGACCCGAAGGCGCGGCTCGCGGACATGGACATCAACCACGTCGAGGCCTCGCTCTGCTTCCCGACCTTCCCGCGCTTTTGCGGCCAGACCTTCGCGGAGGCCAAGGACAAGGAGGTCGGGCTCGCCTGTGTGCGCGCATACAACGACTGGATGGTCGAGGAGTGGTGCGGCGACAGCGGCGGCCGGCTGATCCCGCTGTGCCTGATCCCGCTGTGGGACATCGACCTGGCGGTCGCGGAGATCCACCGGAACGCGGCGCGCGGGGTGCGCGCGGTGACGTTCAGCGAGATCCCCACCTATCTCGGGCTGCCGTCCATCCACTCCGGTTACTGGGACCCGTTCTTCGCGGCCTGCGAGGAGACCGGCACGGTCGTCAACATGCACATCGGGTCCTCCTCCCAGATGCCGGCCGCGTCCCCCGACGCGCCGCCCGCCGTGCAGGCCTCGCTGAGCTTCAACAACGCCATGGCGTCGATGATGGACTTCCTCTTCTCCGGGGTCCTGGTGAAGTTCCCCCGGCTGAAACTGGCGTACAGCGAGGGTCAGATGGGCTGGATCCCGTACGCCCTGGAGCGCGCGGACGACGTCTGGGAGGAGCACCGGGCGTGGGGCGGCGTGAAGGACCTGATCCCCGAGCCGCCGTCGACGTACTACTACCGCCAGATCTTCTGCTGCTTCTTCCGGGACAAGCACGGCATCGAGGCGATCGAGACGGTCGGCGTCGACAACGCGACCTTCGAGACCGACTATCCGCACGTCGACTCGACCTGGCCGGAGACCAAGCGGGTGGCCGAGGAGCACGTCGGCGGGCTGTCCGACGAGGTCGCGTACAAGCTGCTGCGCGGAAACGCGATCCGGATGCTCGAACTCCCCTTTGACCAGGAGAAGTAGGAGGGGCGCGAAGGACCGATGTCGGCCCGCGGGTGCGGGAGGCCGCCGAGCGCTGCCCGTCCGGGGCCGTATCCCTCACCCGGCGGGCGGGTACCGCCAGCCGAACGAGCCCAGCGCCCGTGCCCTGGCGGCCACCACCGCCATCCGCGCGGCCCGTTCGGCGGGGTCGACGTGCGCGGCCTGGCCCGTCGCCTGGCCGTCCCACTTGCGGTAGAGCAGTCCCGTCCGCGTCGAGAACCAGCCCCGGCTCACGGAGTTCAGCGCGAGCAGCAGGCCGGTGTCCTCCGACGCCGGGAGGGCCATCCAGCCGCCGAGCGTGAGCAGGAGGTCCCGGCGCATGCACAGGGTCGCCGGGTGGACCTGGGCGCGGAAGTCGTTGGCCTGCCAGAAGTCGAGCACGGCGCCCGGTTCGATCGGCCCGTCGTCGGGGTCGCCGGGGAAACCGGCTGTGGTGCCGTCGGGCAGCAGGTCCAGGGCCCGGGAGGTGGTCCAGCCGACGGTGCGGTCGGCCTCCAGTACGGCGAGGTCACGGGCCAGCGTCCCCGGGGTGAGCCGGTCGTCGGCGTCCAGGATCTTGACGTACTCGCCCTCGGCGTGCGCCAGCGCGAGGGTCCGGGCCACACCAGGGCCGCCGGGCCGTCCCTGACGGAAGGTCACCCGTGGGTCGTCGGGGACGTAGGGCCGGACCTCGTCCGTGCGCCCGTCCTCCTGGATCACCCAGTGCCACTCCCAGTCGGGCGGCAACTCCTGCGCGCGCAGCGACTCGTGGGCCTCGGGCAGAAACCTCGCCGAAGGGGCGTGGACTGCGGTGACGACGACGACGCGCCGGGACACGGCGGCGGTCACCATCCTTTTCTCGTACGACTCATCACGTCGGACATCATCGGACATGAGAAGACCCGATCGCTGGCGACGGGGGATGCACCAGCGATCGGGCTGGTGCCAACACTAACAAGGCTGCCTGCCTCACGGGAGCCGCCTCATCGGCTGTGAGCAGGCGTTGTGATCGGGATCACGGAAACCGCTGTCCGCTGAGTCCGTTCTGCATCACTTGCGTCGCAGCCCGATCACTGAGTGCACCCGACTACCGCAAACAGGGCGGTTCGTACGACAACCGGGGCAGATACTCGTGCCACTTGTCCCGGGTCAGCACGCCCTGAGTCGTCGAGCAGACGCGGCTGATCGCCTGGTCCACGTCGAGGTTCCACAGCCGGACGGTGTCGGTGCCGCTGGAGACGCCGAGCATGTGGCTGGTGGGGCTGAAGGAGAGGAAGTTGCCCGTCTTGGCGTTGGGGCTCATCGCCTGGCCGATCGCGGAGGCGTCGGACGGGGTGGAGATGTTCCACAGCCGGACCGTGTTGTCGTTGCCGCCGCTGGCGAGATAGCGCCCGCCCTTGCTGAACGTCAGCGACACGACCGCCTCGGTGTGACCGGTGAGCGGGGAGCCCAGCAGGCTCGCCGCACGCGGGTCGGAGACGTCCCACAGCCGTACGGTGTCGTCGTCGCTGCCGCTGGCCAGCGTGCGGCCGTCCCGGTTGAAGTCGAGCGCGTTGACGGGCCCGGTGTGCCCGGTGAGCCGGGCCAGCGCCTTCGGGTGGCCCGGCGCGGCCACGTCCCACAGCCGCACGGTGGAGTCCGCGCTGCCGCTGGCCAGCGTGCGGCCGTCCGGGCTGAAGTCCAGGGAGTTGATGTAGCCGGTGTGGCCGGCGATCGGTTCCCCGAGCGGGACGACATGGGAGGGGTCGCCGACGTTCCACAGCCGGATCGTGCGGTCGTCGTACGCGGTGGCCAGAGTGCGGCCGTCCGGGCTGAACGCGAGCGCGTCGGGGCCCATGAACCGGGTGCGCAGGGTGAGGGGCGGGCCCAGGGAGACCGGACGGGCCGGGTCGCGGATGTCCCACAGATGGACCGCGCGGCTGCCGGTCAGCACCGCGAGGGTGCCGCCGTCGGGGGAGAACACCAGGGAGCGCTGGCCACCGTCGTCGGGCATGAAGGGTGCGTTCAGCAGGACGGGCCGGGCGGGCCTCGCCACGTTCCACAGCCGGACGCTGCCGTCACGCGCGGCCGTGGCCAGCACCTTCCCGTCCGGCCGGAACGCGCCGCTGCGGCCGATCATGTCCGACGTCGGGATCGACCACAGCCGGACCTTGCTGTCGCCGCTGCCGGTGGCCAGGGTGCGGCCGTCGGGGCTGAAGCCCAGCGCGTACATCTCGCCGCTGGCGCCCGCGAGGGGCTCGCCGACCTGTGAGGGATAGGCCGGGTCGCTGACGTTCCACAGACTCGCGGTGCTGTCCGCGCTGGCGGCGGCGAGCGTGTTGCCGGCCGGGTTGAAGGCCACCGACCAGATCGGGCCGGTGTGCCCGGTCAGCGGGGCGCCGAGCGGCCGGCCGTGGCGTGGGTCCGCCACGTCCCACAACCGGATGGTGTCGTCCGCGCTGCCGCTGGCGAGCGTGCGGCCGTCCGGGCTGAAGGCGACCGAGTGCACCAGGTCGGTGTGGCCGGTGAGGGTGGAGAGCCGCTTCGGGCGGTCCGGCGCGGCCACGTCCCACAGCCGGATGGTGTCGTCGTCGCCCCCGGCCGCGAGGGTGTCGCCGTCCGGGCTGAACGCCACGGACCGTACGGCCGCGTCCGTGCCGGTGAGCGTGGCGAGCGCCTTCGGCCGCCGCGGGTCGGCCACGTTCCACAGGCGTACGGTGCGGTCCTCGCTGACGGAGGCGAGGGTGCGGCCGTCCGGGCTGAAGGCGACCAGGTAGATCGTGCCCTCGTGCCCGGTCAGGGGCACGCCGATCGGACGCGGCCGGCTCGGCTCGGTCACGTCCCACAGCCGGACCGTGCCGTCGTCGGCGGCGCTGGCGAGGGTGCGGCCGTCCGGGCTGAAGACCGCGCTGCTCACCCAGCTCTTGTGCCCGGTCAGGGGGTTGCCCAGCGGCTTGGGCCGGTTTCGGTCGGCCACGTCCCACAGCCGTACGGTCCGGTCGTAGCTGGCGGTGGCCAGGAGCCGTCCGTCGGGGCTGAAGGAGGTGAGGTAGACGGCGCCGGTGTGGCCGCGCAGGGGCGTGGCCAGCGGTGCGTTCACGATGGAGATCAGCCGGCTGGCGGTGTCCTCGTCGTCCGGCCGCAGCCGGTGCGCCACCAGGTCGAGCTGGGCGGACAGCGAGGGGTCGGTGTACTGGAAGCGGTCCGCCTCGGCGAGGACCTGCGCGAACATGGCGTCGTTGCGCTGCTGCCAGGCGACCACCGCCGCGCCGACGGCCAGCATCGCCAGCGCGACCAGCGCCGCGACCGCGCTGCGCAGTATCCAGACGGTGCGCCGGCGCAGCCGGACCGAGGCGGCCAGGAACTCCACCGCGCCCCGGGTGAGGAAGGTGTCCCCGGCCGACCGCGCCCAGCCGCGCGCCTGCTCCAGCCGGGAGCCCCGGTACAGCAGCGACGAGTCACGGTTCGAGGCCTCCCAGGCCCGGCCGTCCTCCTCCAGGCGCTGGCGCAGCAGATTGCCCTGCCGGTCCTCGTCGATCCAGTCCCGCAGCCGGGGCCAGGCGTGCAGCAGCGCCTCGTGGGTGATCTCCACGGTCTCCGCGTCCAGCGTGACCAGCCGGGCGCGCACCAGCGCTTCGAGGGACTCCTCCGTCTTGCCCGGATCCGTCGACTCCGCCGCGAGCTGGCGCCGTGTGCCGCGGCGCCGGGTCGTCTGGGTGTCCTCGCCGAGCCGGACCAGCCTGAGCAGCAGCAGCCGGGCGGCCGTGCGGGCCGCCGGGTCGAGGCCGGACCAGGCGCGTTCGGCGGTGGCGGCGACCGCGCCCTGGATGCCGCCCGCGGCGCGGTATCCGGCCACCGTCAGCCGGCCGCCCTTTCGCCGCTGCCAGGTGGCGAGCAGCGCGTGCGACAGCAGGGGCAGCGCGCCCGAGTCGTGGGTGCCGCGCGGCCCGTCCGCGCTGACCTCCCGCACGATCAGCTCGGCGAGGCCCGGCTCCAGCTCCAGGCCGACCGCCTTCGCCGGCCCGGTCACCGCCTCCCGAAGCTCCGGGGTGGTCAGCGGCCCGAGCACCATGTGCCGGTGCTGGAGGGCGTCGGCCAGCTCCGGGTGCGCGAGGCACTGCTCGTAGAAGTCGGCGCGGATACCGAGGACGACGAGGACGGGCGGCGGGTCGGCGGGGTCGCCCGGCGTGCAGGCGGCCTGGAGGAGCTGGACGAAGGTGCGGCGGTCCGACTCGTCGGGGCAGAGGGTGAAGGTCTCCTCGAACTGGTCGACGATCAGGACCGCGGGCGCGGTGGCCGGGGCCTCGCGGCGGGCCCATGCGGTGACGGCCTCGCGGGCGGCGTGCACGAAGCCCGCACAGGACTCCCCGGCGTCGGCCCGGTCGGACCCTTCCGGGCCGCCGCCCGGATCGTCCGCGTCCGCCGGGCGGTCCGGGCCGGCCGAGGCGATGACGTCGGCGAGTTCCGGTATCCGGCGGGTCAGTTCGGCTAGCGGATCGGCGCCCGGCACGAACTGCACGACCGAGCCGCCCCCGGCGCTCTCACCGCCGAGCGCGCCGTCGCGCAGGGCGGGCACCAGGCCGGCGTTCAGCAGGGAGGACTTCCCGGCGCCCGAGGCGCCGACCAGCATGACCAGGCCGCCGCTCTTCTCCACCGCGCGCAACTGGGCGACCAGGGCCTCGGTGCTGCGCTCCCGGCCGAAGAACCACCGGGCGTGCTCCTGCCGGTAGGAGGCGAGCCCCCGGTACGGGCACACGCCGCCGGACATCGCGCTGTCCTCGACCGGAGTCTGCTCCTCCTCTTCCCCGGCCGTCGCCCGCTCCCACAGCCGCTGCCACTGCCCGAGGTCGTAGAGGCCGGCGGACACGGGAGTGGGCCGCTCGCGCCGCGCCTGGGGGATCAGTACGTGCAGGACGGCCGACAGGGCGGCGAACTGGGCGGGTACGTTCCTGGCCCGGCGCCAGTCGCTGATCCGCTGGGCGGAGACCCGTACGGGCCGTCCCCGCTCGTCGACCCGCTGGAGCCGCACGACCGCTTCGGCCACGCTCTTCAGGGGCGGGTTGCCGGCCTCCTTGTAGAGCAGCGCGAGCCGTTCCGCGAAGGCTGTGCGCGCCGAGGAGTCGGAACTCAAGGCCTGCACTCCTTTACTCAGCCGCACCTGGGCATCCGGACCGGAAAACTCACCTTATACGGCTGACCTGCGGTTAATGCGTTGTCCGGAGACCGGAACCTCCCCGCCGGCACCCGCGGCTGGCAGGATCACGACGCAAGTGCGCACCGCTCGCGCGTCGCCCAGGCAGGCCACCAGCCCGGAGCTCGGAGACACCACTCATGGCGCCGCATGTTCTCGGACACCTTTCGACGGATCCAGATCCGCTTCGGCCGCAAGCGCGTCGCGCCGCCCAGGTTCTGCTCGATCCGCTCTGACCAGTCGGCCCACCAGGCCGGCGGGTCGAGGATCGACTCCGCCCCGCCGTTCGGCACCGGTCCCCACGAGGGGAGGGACCGGTGCCGGACGATGCGGTCAGGGGTGCTGCGCGGGCCCTGTCTGGGCTCCAGGTAAGCAGCCGGGCCACGTTCTCCGCGCCGGCGACCCACGGGGACGAGCCGGCCCGAGCCCTGTGACATGGGCGAATCCGACCTGCGTCTCCTTGCCGGAAATCGGGGGGTGGCGCGGTTTTCGGACCCTGGCGAGCAGGAACGCGGCAAAGCTGTGATGGTGGTGGGGGGAGCAGACCCCGATCGCGCAGGGTGGTGAGCGTGGTGGTGGTGAGCGACGAGATCCCGAACGAAGCGGCCGCCGACCACGTCGATCCGCTGGGCGACCCGTACCTGCGGACCCGGTTCGCGCTGCCGGCCCGGCCGGGCACCTTCCTGCGGCGAGAGCGCCTGGTCGAGCACCTCGACCAGGCCCTGCGGACCCCGCTGACGATGGTCAACGGCGCGGCCGGAGCGGGCAAGACCCTGCTGGTCGCGGACTGGGCGGCGGGTCTGGGAAAGCCGGTCGCCTGGCTCACGCTCGACCCGGCGCTCCAGAGCCCCGGCATGTTCTGGGCCCATCTCCTGCAGGCCCTGCGCACCCGCGGTGTGCCGGTCGCCGACGACATCCGCTGCCCCGCCAACAAGGTGAGCCGCACCCTGCTGACCCGGCTCGCCGCACAGCTCGGCGACAGCGCCCGGAATGTGACCGTGGTGCTCGACGAGTACGACCGCGTGAACTCCCCGGAACTCTCGGAACAGCTCGAGTTCGTGCTGCACCACGCCGGGCCCGGACTGCGGCTCGTCGTCGTCACCCGCACCGAGCCGCTGCTGCCGCTGCACCGCTACCGCACGGCCGGCACGATGACCGAGATCCGCAACGCCGAGCTGGCCTTCACGCCCGAGGAGACCGTCGCCCTGCTGGAACTGCACGGGCTGTGCCTGCCCGTCCACGCGGCCGACGCCCTCGTGGGCCGCACCCGGGGCTGGGCGGCCGGCCTTCGGCTGTGCGCCCTGGCCGCGCGGCAGCAGCCGGACCCGGAGGGCTATCTGAAGGAGTTCGAGGCCGGGCACAGCACGGTCGCCGACTTCCTGCTCGCGGAGGTCCTCAAACGGCAGCCGCCGCCCACCCAGGACCTGCTGCTGCGGGTCAGCGTCCTGGAACGCTTCTGCGTCGGGCTGGCCAACGAGCTGACCGGGCGGACGGACGCCGAGCCCATCCTCGCCGGGCTGCACCGTGCGAACGCCTTCGTCGAGGACCTCGGGCACACCTGGTACCGCCTGCACCCGCTGTTCCGGGAGATCCTGCGGGCCCACCTGCGCGAGCGCTCCGCCGACCTGGAACCGGAGCTGCACCTGCGGGCCGCACGCTGGCTGGGGCGCTCCGGGCTGCTGCCGGAGATGCTGGCCCACGGCGCGGCGGCGGGGGAGTGGGACTTCACCGCCGGCGCGCTCGTCGACGACCTGGCGATCGGGCAGCTCTTCACCGGCCTGCGCTCCGACGAACTGACCGAGCTGTTCTCCGGCATGGGCCCCGGGCCGACGAGCCCGGCGGCGGACCTGGTCCGCGCGGCACGCGATCTGTCCCAGTGCGACCTGGACCAGGCGCTGGCCCATCTCCAGCACGCCGAGGAGCAGTTGGCCGCCGACGGCTCCGGCCCCGCCGCGGCCCAACTGAGCTGCGCCCTGTTGCGGGCCCTCGCGGCCCGGCTGGCCGGCTCCCCCCGCCGCGCCGAGCAGGCCGTACGGACCGCCCGAGAGCTGGAGCGGGAGGTCCCCGTCCATCTGCTCGACAAGCACCCCGAGCTGCCGGCGCTGCTGCTGACCCACCTGGGCTCGACGCGGCTGTGGGCCGGGCGCTTCGACGCGGCGCGGGACGCCCTGACCACCGTCGCGGACAGCACCGCCGGCGCGGCGACGGCCCTGCCGCGGGAGCAGTCCCTGGAGCATCTGGCGCTCATCGACTACCTCGACGGCTGGCCGACCCGCGCGGAACGGAAAGCCGTCGCGGCGCTGACCGAGACCGAGCGGTTCAGCCTGCCCCAGGCATCGGCCTCCGCCCTCGGCCACCTGGTCCTGGCCGCCGTGGCCGTGGACCGGGGCGAGCTGGCCGAGGCCGAGGAACTCATCGACCGGACGAGCGGATGCGCGCCCGGCGACCCGGTGACGGCCGCGGGCCGCTCCATCGCCACCGCCCATCTCCTGCTGGCCATGGGCAAGGCGCGCGCCGCCCTCGCGGCCGCCGAGGCCGCCGTGCCCGCCGATGTGGCCTCCCCCTGGGAGCGCGGCCACGCCGCGCTGGTCGCCTCGGCCGCCCACCTGGCCGAGGGCAGGCCGAGGGAGGCGGCAAAGGTGCTGGAGCCGGTGGCCTCCCAGCAGCCCACCTGCGCGGTGGGCGCGGCGCGGGCCCACCTCGCGGCCGGCGATCCGGCCGCGGCGCTGGAACTGCTCGACGTCATCGGCACCGAGGAGCACACCGGCCCGGCGCTGCTCGTGCGCGCCACGCTGCTGCGGGCACAGGCCGCGAACGCGGCGGGCGACGCCGCGACCGTGCGCAGGCTGCTCGCCCGGGCCCTGACGGAGGCCAGGCGCGAGCGGCTGCGGCTGCCCTTCCTGGAGGCGGGGGCGTGGGTCGGGCCGTACCTGGCGGGCGAACCGCTGCGCGGGCTGGCGGCGGGCTGGCTCATGCCGGGCACCGCGGCCGACGAGCCAGGGCCGCTGCTGGTGGAGCACCTGAGCGGGCGGGAGCGCGATGTCCTCCAACGGCTCGCCCAGATGATGTCGACCGAGGACATCGCCGCCGATCTGTACGTCTCCGTGAACACGGTGAAGACCCACCTCAAGAGCGTCTACCGGAAGCTGGCGGTCAACCGCCGCAACGACGCCGTACGACGAGCCCGCGAGCTGCACCTGCTGTGACGCACGTGCGCCGACCGCGAGAGGCGGCCATGTCCCGAACCGACCCGCCCACCGCGCGCGAGCGCCGAGCAGGCGCCGACTACACCGGCGGCGTCTACGGCTCCATGCTCGCCGCCTCCGTGGTGATCGGCGCCGGCGCCCTGGGCGACTACCCCCGCGCGGAGCTGGTCGCGCTGCTGCTGGTGACCGGGCTGGTCTTCTGGGTGGCGCATGTGCACGCCCAGCTCTTCGGCGCCCGCCTGGCACAGCACCCCCTGAACCGGCGGACCGTGCTGCACGTGTGCCGGGACGAGTGGCCGATCGTCAAGGCGGCCGTCCCGCCGGCGGTGGCGGTGGCCGTCAGCCCGCTCCTGGGGCTGGACGTGTCGGGGGCCGCGTGGCTCGCCGTGTCGGTGGCGGTGGCCGGTCAGGTCGGCTGGTCGGTGGCCGCAGCCCGCCGGGCCGGCGCCGGATGGCCGCTGATGGCCGTCACCGCCTCGGTCAATCTGCTGCTCGGTCTGCTGATCATCGTCTTCAAGATCGTCGTCACGCACTGATTCCCTCGGCGATTCCCTCGGCGAAGGGGGGGTCACCTGCGCCGGGTGAGGTGGTGTCCTCGCCGCGGCGGGACGATGGCCGCGGCAGGTCTGCCAGCGGCTGTCGGCGGGAGGCAGCACATGCGCTACGAGATCCGTGTCGAAGGACATGTGTCGAAGACCCTGGCCAAGGTCTTTCCGGAGCTGGATCACGTGGTCATGTCCGGTCAGACGGTGCTGTTCGGTCCCGTCGTCGACGACGCCCACCTCTACGGCCTGCTGGCCCGCTGCCAGTCGCTGGGCCTGCGGGTACTGGAGATGCGCCAGTTGCCCGAATGAAGCGCGAAACCGTCTGTCCTCAGAGTTCCTTCGCCTGTACCCGGCCCGAGCGGGCGGCGACGCCCAGTGCCTCGAAGTCGCGCTCGTTCTGATCGGCGTAGGCCTGCGCGAAGTCGGTCAGCGCACGGTCGAAGCGGTCGCTGCCGCCCAGGTAGGCGGCGATGGCCACGGGGTCGCCGGAGCGGGCGTGGGCGCGCGCGAGGCTGCCTCCGCAGAGCGTGCCGAACAGACGCAGCATGGCGGGGTCCCAGGTCTCCGGCCGTGCGATGCCCTTCCAGTCCCGGAGCTGGCGTACGTAGAAGTCCCGGTCGCGGCCGTCGAGGCCGCTGACGATGTGGGTCCAGCCCAGGAAGATGTCGCTGGTCGTCTGGATCAGCCGCTGTCCCGTCACGACGCGGCGGCCCTGGTTGTCGAAGTGCACATGGCCGTCGGTGTGCGCGGCCAGTACCGACTCCTGGGCCTCCTTGGCCTGGAGCAGCAGGGGATCGTCGTCGTCCCGGCCGAGCAGCAGGATGATCCAGCAGCGGGTGCCGACGCTGCCGACCCCCACCACTTTGCGGGCGATGTCCACCAGGTGGTATTGGCTCAGCAGGTGCCGGCGCTCGGACGACAGGGTCTCCGCGTACGCCTCGAAGACGGTCTGGAGGTCCTTCGCCTCGTCGCCCGCGCCCGAGTCGGCCATCAGGTCGCTGAGCGGGATGATCAGCGGGGGATCCGGCGCGATCCGCAGGCCCTCGGCGGTGACGTGGGTGAGTTTGGCGAAGGCCTGGAGGTAGGTGCGGGTCCGTGCCTTGGCGGTCGCCTTGGCCGTGCGGCGCCTGGCCTCCTTGCTCATGGAGGACGCCATCAGCTCACTCATGTGGTCGGCGTCGTCCTGCGCGTACCAGATGTCCAGGGTGCGCATCCCGGCGAACTCCCGCATCCGCCCCCGGTACGCCCGCACGCACTCCTGCACGGCCGCGTCCTGTTCGGCGGTGGAGAACCCGTTGGCGCGTGCCGCGATCACGAAGCTGGCCGCCAGCCGTTTGACGTCCCACTCGAAGGGCCCGGGATACGTCTCGTCGAAGTCGTTGATGTCGAAGACCAGATGGCGCTCCGGGGAGGCCAGCAGCCGGAAGTTCAGCAGGTGGGCGTCTCCGCAGAGCTGCACCGTCAGGTCGGTGTGCGGCATCCGGCCCAGGTCCATCGCCATGATGGCCGCGGCGCCCCGGTAGAAGCGGAACGGCGACTCCATCATCCGGCCGTAGCGGATCGGCACCAACTCCTGGACGCGCTGCGCCGACTGGCGCTCGATCACCTCGATCGGGTCGGTCCGGTCCCCTCCCTCGTACCGGCCCTGGCCGGAACGCGAGACGCGACTACGGGCGCTTCTGCCGTACGCCGCCCTCTCGTCGGGCGACAGCGGGACCGCGAACGCACTGGGTATCGACATGGCTCACCCTCCACCTCCGGGCAGCCTCGCCCTGCTCCCGCGCAGAACCGGCGGACCCTTCCACCCCACCCCATCGCCACCGACCCGTCCGCGGATCACCCGTGAGGGGTGACCCGGCCCGCGCCGGTGGGCGCCACGCTGGCCCGGTGAGGGTGCCGCACACCGTCCCGTCGGAGGTCCGGTGGCCGCCGGCCGTATCACGCGAGGAGGAGCCATGACCATGTCGCGTGGTCCGGGGCCGGACACCGGACCCGATCCTCTGACCGACGGGACGGGCCCCGCCGCCGACCAGGACGCCGAGCAACTGCTGGCGGACCTCGGCGGCTCGTGGCTGTGGCTGCTGGGGTCCGCGGTGGCCACGCTGGTGCCGGGCATCGTGGCCCTGGCCTGGCCGGACGCCTCCCTGCACGTCCTGGCGGTGATCATCGGGCTGTATCTGCTGGTGACGGGCGGCTTCCGGTTCGTCGCCTCCTTCGCCCGCGAGCAGGGCGACCGGCATCTGGCGCTGCTCGCCGCGGCGCTGTACGTCCTCGCCGGGGTGCTGTGTCTGCGCAACCCGCTGCAGACGATCGCCGCGCTGTCCCTGATCGTGGGTGCCGTCTGGGTCGTCACGGGCATGCTGACCGCCTGGACGGCCCTTGCGGCCAAGGGCCTGCCGCACCGCGGGTTCGTCCTCGTCGCCGGGCTGCTCGGCGTCGTCGCGGGCATCGTGGTGCTGGCCACGCCCAACCAGTCCGCCGTCGTCCTGACCAGGCTGGTCGGCCTGTGGCTGCTGCTGCTCGGGCTGACCGAGCTGGGGCTCGCCTTCGCCTGGCGGTCCGCACTGCACCGGGAAGGCTTCACCCGCCCAGGGTGAGGCCGTTCCCGTTGAGCATGCGCACGCTGAAAGCGGCGGGGACGGCAGCCGAGTACCCCGCTCGGGACGGAGGCAGACGATGAGCACGACCACGTACCTCGCCTACGACTATCCGCTGTTGAGCATGTTCTGGACGCTCCTGTGGTTCTTCCTGTGGATCATGTGGTTCGTCCTGCTCTTCCGGATCATCGGCGACATCTTCCGCGACGACAGCCTGAGTGGCTGGGGCAAGACCGGCTGGCTGGTCTTCTGCATCGTGCTGCCGTTCCTCGGCGTGTTCGTGTACCTCATCGCCCGCGGCAAGTCGATGGGCCAGCGCGAGATCGACCACGCCCAGAAGCAACAGCGGATGTTCGACGACTACGTCCGCGACCGGGCCGGTGAGGCCAAGAAGCCGAGCAGCGCCGAGGAGCTCGCCAAGCTCTCCGAGATGCGCTCCCACGGCGACATCACCGACGACGAGTTCCGCCGTGCCAAGGAACTCGTCCTCAGCGGCTCCGGCCCGTCCGCCCGCGGCGACTCCGCCACCCCGTCCTGACCGAGGCACCTGAGCACCTACAAGGAAGCGAGGTACAACCATGGCCGCCATGCAGACCAAGCAGGCGCACGAGACCAAGTACGCCTGGGCCGGGGGCCTGACGGTCTTCGCCGCCGTCATGCTGACCATCGCCGGACTCATCGCCGTCTTCCGCGGCATCATGGGGATCGCCGAGGACGACGTCTTCGTCACCACCCGCAACTACGTCTTCGAGTTCGACCTCACCGGCTGGGGCTGGGTCCACCTCATCCTCGGCGCGGTCGCCGTGATCATCGGCATCGGGCTGTTCCAGCCGGCGGTGTGGGCCCGGATCGGCGGCGTGGCCATCGCGGGTCTGATCATCATCGCCAACTTCCTCTCCCTGCCGTACTACCCGGTGTGGTCGGTCGTGATGATCGCGATGTCCGGGTTCATCATCTGGGCGCTGTGCGTCGCACGGAAGGAAGACTTCCGCTAGTCCCCCTGCCGGCCCCCCAGCGGCAGGTGGGCCGCCACACACACGAGTGCGCGGAGCACGGCGGAGAACCGCCGGTGCCGCCGTCCGGGTCTTCGTCCACCTGCCGTAGGAGGTGCTCGTGAACCAGTACCCACCCATCGCGGACCACGGCATGGTCGGCGATCTCCAGACCGCCGCGCTCGTGTCCTCCGAGGGCACCGTCGACTGGTGGTGCACACCCCGCTTCGACTCGCCCAGCCTGTTCGCCTCGCTCCTTGACAGCGAGCACGGCGGCCACTGCCAACTGGCCGCGGAGCTGCCCGAGGACGGCATGAGCGCGCGCCAGCTCTATCTGTCCGACACCGCCATCCTGGTCACGCGGTTCATGGCGCCGGGCGGCGTCGGCGAGGTGGCCGACTTCATGCCGCCCGTCGAGTCGCCCGCCCCGACGGACCGGCACCGCATGGTCCGGCTCATCAGGGTCGTACGCGGCAGCCTGCCCTTCGCGTTCGCCTGCCGCCCGCGCTTCGACTACGGCCGGGCCCCGCACACCCTGACCAGGCCCGACGACCACCGTGCCGTGCTGCGCGGACCCGGCACCGACCTGTATGTGCAGACCTGCGGTGACATCGCCCTGCACGCCGACGGGGACGACGTCACCGCCCGCTTCACGCTCTCGGCCGGCCAGGTCGCGGCCGTCGTGCTGACCAGCACGGCGGCCGGCGCGGAAGCCCCGCCCGAACAGTCGCTGGGCGAGGCGATCGGGCTGCTGGAGCACTGCCGGGTCTTCTGGCTGTCCTGGCTGCGGTCGTGCACCTACAAGGGTCGCTGGCAGGACATGGTGAACCGGTCGGCGATCACGCTCAAGCTCCTCACCTACGCGCCCAGCGGCGCGCCCATCGCGGCGGCCACCATGGGCCTGCCCGAGCAGATCGGCGGCGAGCGCAACTGGGACTACCGCTACACCTGGATCCGGGACGCCTCGCTGTCCGTGCGGGCCCTGATCGACCTGGGCTTCCAGGCCGAGGCGCACGCCTTCCGCCGCTGGCTGCACGACCGTATCGAGGCCGGTGACGCGGCCTCCGGGGACCCCTTGCAGATCATGTACCGGGTCGACGGCGACGCCCACCTCACCGAGGAGACCCTCGACCACCTGGAGGGCTACCAGGGCTCACGGCCCGTCCGCGCCGGCAACGCCGCCGCCGACCAGCTCCAGCTCGACATCTACGGCGAGGTCGCCGACGCCCTGATCGTCGGCCGTGACATCGGCGCCATCGGCGGCTGGAGGGCACTGAGCGAAGTGCTGGACTGGCTGTGCGACCACTGGGACCGGCCCGACGAGGGCATCTGGGAGACCCGGGGCGGGCGGCAGAACTTCACCTACAGCCGGCTGATGACCTGGGTCGCGTTCGACCGCGGCATCCGCGCCGCCGTCTACACCTCCCGCCCGGCCGACATCGAACGCTGGACGCGGGCCCGCAACGCCGTGTTCCGGCAGATCGTCGAGCAGGGCTTTCACGACAAACGGCAGGCCTTCGTCCAGCACTTCGACACCGACGTCCTGGACGCCTCGCTGCTGCTCATGCCCCGGGTCGGCTTCGTCTCCGCGCACGATCCGGACTGGCTCAGCACCCTCGACGCCATGGACCACGACCTCGTCAGCGACAGCCTGGTCTACCGCTACGACCCGGCGGCCTCCCCGGACGGCCTGCGCGGCTCCGAAGGCACCTTCAACCTGTGCAGCTTCCTCTACGTCGAGGCCCTCGCCCGCAGCGGCCGGATCGCGCAGGCCCGGTACGCCTTCGACAAGATGCTGACCTACTCCAACCACGTCGGCCTGTTCGCCGAGGAGATCGGCCCCTCCGGCGAGCAACTCGGCAACTTTCCCCAGGCGTTCACCCATCTCGCGCTGGTCACCGCGGCGATGGCGCTGGACGAGGAACTGAGCAGACCGAGCACCACGCCGCGAGCGGCCGACCGTCTGCACCCCAGCGTCCACGGCCTGGGCATCCGTCCGGGAACCGGGGGTCACTGGGCGGACTGATCACCGAAGGGATTCGGACGCAGGTCACTGCCGGGGCTGCTGAGTGCCCTGCTCCTTGGGGTCGGCCGTGCCCGGCGGGACCGTCTCGCCCTGGATCACCCGGGGCGTCGCCGGATCGTGCTCGTCCTTCGCCGCCCTGGCCTCGGCCTTGAGGATGCGCGCCGACTTGCCCGCCGAACGGGCCAGTTCGGGCAGCTTCTTCGCGCAGAGGACGGCTATGACGACGATGAGGATGACGGCGACTTCGCTCAGTCCGAACATGGGGTCCTGTCCTCCTGGTGAGCAGGGACGCTGGGCCAGGCCCGAAGCGTAGCCCTGGCCGACCGCGCGGAACCACGGCCCCCTGGCGCCGCTGCGGTACGGCTCGCCCTGGCGTCAGGTGACGGCATTGCCGTACCTCAGAAATCTACACCACTGTAGAAATATGAGAAGCTCGTCCCCGTCGGGCGGCCTCTGCTTTCCTTACGCTGTACGGCTCGATGGATCGCGCATGACGCGCAGGTCAGCGGAAGGGAGACAGGGCATGGCGGATCACCGGCAGGGATCCCGGCGCCGGGGGCAGGGCGAGCTGGAGGCGCTGGTCCTGTCGGCGCTGGCGGAGGCGGACGGACCCGCGACGGCCGGCTGGGTGCAGGAGCGCCTCGGCGGCGACCTCGCCTATACGACGGTGATCACGATCCTGACCCGGCTGCTGGCCAAGGGCGCGGTGACCCGGGAGCGGGCCGGCCGGTCCTTCGCGTGGACGTCGGCCTCGGACCAGGCGGGCCTCGCCGCGCACCGGATGCGCAGGGTGCTGGACGCCGAGAGCGACCGGGAGGCGGTGCTGGCCAGCTTCGTCACGGGCCTCGGGCCGGACGACGAACGGCTGCTGCGCGAACTGCTGGGGCAGACCGGCGGCGTGGCCGAGTCCGGCGGCGCGGGTCGGTCCCCGGGCGAGGGGGAAGACTGACGCCTCATGGGGGTCTTCGTCTTTCTGCCGCTCGTCCTGCCGCTCACGGCATGGCCGATCGCCCGCCTCGCCGAGCAGCACCTGCATCCCCGCACCGCCACGAGACTGCTCACCGCGGTCGCCGCGGTGATGGCGGTGTGCAGCACCGTTTGCCTGGGCCTGGCCATGGTCGTCGGCACCGCCCAACTGCCCGGCAACCCGCTGCCCGACGGCTGGTCCGACCCCGAGGTGCGGGCGGCCGTGCCCTACGACGAGGTCGTCGGCAAGGCGGCGATCCCGGCCCTGTGTGCGGTGCTCGTGGCCTGCGCCCGCACCCTGTTGCGGCACGCCCGGGTACGCCGCCACACCCACCGGGCGCTGACCGGACTGCCGGGGACCGGGGTGGCCGTACTGCCCGACGTGCTGCCGTACGCCTACGCGCTGCCCGGCGGGCGACGCGACCGCGTGGTGGTGACCACCGGGCTGCTGGACCATCTCGAACCCGCCGAACGCCGGGCGCTGTTCGCCCATGAACGGGCCCATCTGACCGAACACCACCACCGTTTCCTGCTCGCCGTCCAACTGGCCGCGCGCGCCAACCCGTTCCTGCGCCCGCTGCGTACGGCGGTGTCGTACACGGCGGAACGCTGGGCGGACGAGGCGGCCGCCCAGACGGTCGGCAGCCGTCGGACGGTGGCGTGCGCGATCGGCAAGGCGGCGCTGGTGTCCCGGGGCGCCCCGGTCGCGACGCTGGCCGGCTTCGCGGCGCCGGGGCCCGTGCCCCGCCGGGTCGCCGCGCTGCTCGGGCCCGCCCCGGCGGTGCGCCGCTGGCCGTCGCTGTTCACGTCGGTGGGGCTGGCGGCGTGGTGCGCGGCCGTGGGGACGGCCGTATCGGCGATGTCGTCGGCCAACTCGGCGGTGACGATGGTTCTCATCCTGCACGCGGCCACGCCCCTGTGACCCAGGGCGCCTGATCGGCCGGTGCAGGCAACGCAAGTGACGAAGTTCGCCGTCTGTTCATGGGGGGACGGCTATGGGTGAGGGGGAGGGCGCTGGTGAGCGGATCGGGAAAACGGCGGCGTACGTCGGCCGGGACCGGGGCGGAGACAGGGACGGGGGCCGGGACGGGGGCCGGAAGGGGCTCGGCACGGCTGACCCGGCGGGGGCGGATACTGGCCTGGAGCGCGGGGGTGACCTCGGCGGTCGTCCTCGGTGTCGCCGGCGTCGGCGCGTGGGTCTACCAGGACCTCAACGACAACATCAAGTCGGCGGACGTCGACGACAAGATCGGCGGTGACCGGCCGGTCAACCTCAGCCCCGGCTCGAAGAACATCCTCGTCGTCGGCTCCGACAGCCGCGACGGCGCCAACGCGAAGTACGGCAAGGACCTGACCACCATGCAGTCGGACACGCTGATGGTGCTGCACGTGCCCGCGAACCGGAAGTGGGCCACGGTCGTGTCGTTCCCCCGCGACTCCTGGGTGGGCATACCGGCCTGCGACAAGGGCGACGGCAGCACCTCCGCCCCGCACCACTTCAAGATCAACGAGGCGTTCGCGATCGGCGGCAGCAGCGGCGAGGTCGCAGGGGCGGCCGCCTGCTCCATCAAGACGGTCGAGGCCAACACCGGGCTGCGCATTGACCACTTCATGTCCGTCGACTTCCAGGGCTTCAAGGGGATGGTCGACGCCCTGGAGGGCATAGAGGTCTGCCCGAAGGAGGCCATCCACTCCAAGAAGGCCCGGCTCGACCTGGAGCCCGGCTGCCAGACCGTCCGCGGGGAACAGGCACTCGGCTATGTGCGGGTCCGCTACGGCGTCGGGGACAACTCCGACATCGGGCGCATCGGACGCCAGCAGGAGTTCATGGACGCCCTGGCCGCCAAGGCGAAGGACAAGCTCACCAGCCCGAAGGCCCTCTACGGCTTCCTCCAGTCCGGCACCAAGTCCCTGACCACGGACCCCGACCTGGCCGGCATCAAGCCGCTGTTCGGACTGGCGTCCGAACTCAAGGGAATACCGAGCGATCGCCTGACCTTCCTCACGGTCCCCAACTACCCGCGCGAGGCGGACATAGCCACCGACAAGGCCAACGTCGTCTGGCAGTACCCGCAGGCCACCGACCTGTTCACCGACCTGGCCAAGGACAGGGAGGTCGACAAGAAACGGCTGGAGGCGGGCGCGAAGAACCCGCTGTACGCCTCCGCCGTGCGCGTCCAGGTCCTCAACGGCACCTCGGTCCAGGGCCTGGCCGGCACCGTCGCGGAGGAACTGCGCACGGCCGGCGTCACGGTCACCGGCACGGGCAACGCGCCCGAGAACACCGGCACCACCACGGTCACCTACCCCGCCGGCCTGGAGAAAGAGGCCGAGGCACTCGCCGCACGGCTGCCCGGCGTCAAGGCCACGCGGGCACCGGAGGCCACGGCCGGCGTCGTCACCCTGGTCGTCGGCAAGGACCTCGACCCCGAACGCATCCACTGACCGGCCCCGCGCCGCTCGGACGGGGGCCGGCCAGGTGCCGCTCGGGCGGGGGACGGCCAGGTGCCGCTCGGGCGGGGGCCGATCAGGGGCCGATGCCCGTCGGTCAGAGGTCGAACTCGTGGGGCGGCAGGCCGAGCGCGTAGCACGCCTCGCGGACCACGGCCTGTTCGTCCTTGTCGAAGTCGCCGTCGGCGCCGCCGATGACGATGCCGATCTGGATGACGGCACGCGCCTCGGCGGGCTTCTTCTTCGCCTTGGCGACCTCCTGCATCACGCTCACCTTGCCGAAGTCGAAGTCGGTGGTGAGCCGGTTCAGGTTCTCCTCGAAACGGCGGCGCAGATCGTCGGCGGGGAAGTTCTGCAACACCTCGTTGCCGGCGATGAGCTGGGCCACGCGCTGGCGCTCCGACGGGTCGACGGTGCCGTCCGCGGCGGCGACGAGCGCGCACATGGCCATGCTCGCGTCGCGGAAGGCACCGCTCTTCAGGTCGTTCTTCTTCGCCACGAGCTGGGTCTGCATCGTCGATGCGGACTCCTTGATGCGGTCCCACAGGGCCATGAGAACTCCATACGATCGATAACTTCTACAGCACTGTAGAAGCTACCAGGTGCGGGCTCAGCCCTCCTCACCCTCCTCCTCGCCCTCGAAGAAGTCCCCGACCTCGTCGACGACTTCGGCCGCGACCATGCCGCCGACGACACCGACCGCGAGCCCGGCGGCCCCCGCGGCGACGGCGGTGCCGACGCCGGGTCCTGAACCGTGCCCGTGATGGTGCCCGTGCCCGTGCCCGTACGCCGCGTGCGATCCGTATGACGCCCGGTGCTCCAACAATTGCTCGATCCAGCCCTCGACCTCGGCGTTCCAGTCGCGGGTGTCGTGGTGCCCCACGGTGAAGCGGGTGAGCGCGTCGTGGCCCGCGGAGAACGGTCCGCCGCGCTTGTCGGCCTCCAGGACCACCTCCATGCCGGCCGGGCCGGCGAGGAAGGTCACCTCGATCTCGTTCACCTGGTGCGCGAACCGCGGCGAGGGGGTGATCTCGATCTCCTGGTAGAAGGGCAGTTGCTGCCCGGTGCCGCCGATACGGCCGTACTCCAGGTCGGCGGACCGGAAGCCGAACCCGAGCCGGCCGAGGGCCTCCAGAATCGCCTCCTGCACGGGCAGCGGGCCGACGGCCAGCGGGTCGAGGTCGCCCTTGTCCTTCGCGCCCGCCACCGACAGCTCCGTGCGCACGCCGAGGACGACGCCCAGCGCCTGGCCGTACAGCTCGGTGACCGGCGTCTCCCAGGGCAGCGTCACGCTGAACGGCACGGAGCGCTCCTCGCCCCCGGCGAGCCGGAATCCGCCACCGACGGTGAACCGTTCGAAGGCGACGGCGCCTCGCTCTCGCCGTCCTCGTGCTCGGCCTCGACCCGGGCCACCAGTTCCAGGGCGATCGACTCGATCTCGAAGTCGGCGCCGCCGCCTCTGAGATGGACCTGGCCGGTCAGCGCGCCGCCGGGCAGCGCGGGCCCGGGGTCGAGGACCGTGTCCACCGTGGGGCCGCCCACACCGAGCGAGCCGAGCAGTCGTTTGAACACCATCGTGGCGTTCACTCCTTCACGTGCGTACGTGCGTGTCCGTTGGGAACAACCGGGGATCCGCGGCCGTTCTCTACAAGCGAGTAGAAGAATAGGATGGCCGGACCCGCCGGAGCCGGTGTCACGACGCCCGCCGCGGGAAAGTCCGAAAAGGGCCGTCGGTTCGGCTCCGGAAAGGCCGTCGGTTCGGCGCGGTGGGTCCGGCCGCCGAGCGGGCATCCGCCCGACCGCCGACGAGTGGTCCGCCCGCCCTGAGACAGACCCCGAAGAGAGAAGGAGACACGAGCCCGCGATGGGTGAGCCTCCCAGTACCAGCCGTGCCGATTCCCGCCCGCACGAGGGAAGGGGGGTGGCACGGTGACCGAGGTCCTGCTGCTCCTGACGGCCCTCCTCCTCACGCTGGCCTGCGCGCTGTTCGTCGCGGCCGAGTTCTCGCTGACCACCGTCGAGCGCGGCGAACTGGAGCGTGCCGCGGCGGCGGGCGAGCGGGGCGCCGAGGGCGCGCTGCGGGCCGTCCGCCGACTGACCCTCCAGCTCTCCGGCGCCCAACTGGGCATCACCGTCACCTCGCTGGTGATCGGCATGCTCGCCGAGCCGTCCCTCGCCGCGCTGCTGCGGGGCCCGTTGGAGGCGACCGGCCTGGGCGGTGCCGCCTCGACGGTGGCGACCGTGCTGGGCGTGGCGCTCTCCACCGTGGTGCTGATGGTCGTCGGTGAACTGGTGCCGAAGAACTGGGCGATCTCCCGCCCGCTGGCCGTCGCCAAGGTGGTCGCAGGACCGCAGCGCGGCTTCACGGCCGCCTTCGGCCCGTTCATCCGCCATCTGAACGACACCGCGAACCGTTTCGTGCGCCGCTTCGGCCTGGAGCCCGCCGAGGAGCTCGACTCCGTGCGCAGCCCCGAGGAACTCGTCGCGCTGGCCCGGCACTCGGCGGCCCGGGGAGCCCTGGAGCCGGACTCCGCCGAGCTGTTCGTACGCACCCTGCACCTGGGCGAGCTGACGGCGCAGAACGTGATGACGCCGCGGGTCGACGTACAGGCACTCGAGGCGCACGCGACGGCCGCAGACGCGGCGAACCTGACGTACGCCACCGGCCTGTCCCGCTTCCCTGTCTACCGCGACAGCCTCGACGAGGTCATCGGCACCGTCCACATCCGCGACGTCCTGGCCCTGGACCCCGAACGGCGCCCGACCACCCCGGTCACCGAACTGGCCACCGAACCCCTGCTGGTGCCCGACTCCCTCACCGCCGACCGGCTGCTGGAGCGCCTGCGGGCCGGCCGCACCATGGCCGTCGTCATCGACGAGTACGGCGGTACGGCCGGCGTGGCCACGATGGAGGACATCGTCGAGGAGGTCGTCGGCGAGGTCCGCGACGAGCACGACCCGGTCGAGGCCCCCGACCTCCAGTCCGCCCCGGCGACCCGGGACGGGCAGGCGGTGTGGGAGGCGGACGGCGGCGTACGCCTGGACGAACTCGCCGGCATAGGCCTTGCCGCGCCGAAGGGGCCGTACGAGACCCTCGCCGGCCTGATCGCCACCCGCCTGGCCCGGATCCCCGCCAAGGGGGACGTGCTCGATCTGGACGGCTGGAAGCTGGACGTCGTCGACGTGGACCACCACCGGGCCGACCGCATCCGCATCACGCGGCCGGCCTCCAGCCCTGTTTCCGCCCCTACCTCTGCCCCTGCCCCCGCCCCCGCTCCTGCGGCGCGACTCACGGAGGACGCCCGATGACCGCGCTGCAACTGGCCATCGGCGCCCTGACGCTGCTGACCAACGCCTTCTTCGTGGGCGCCGAGTTCGCCTTGATCTCCGTGCGCCGCAGCCAGGTCGAGCCGCGTGCGAAGGACGGGAACAAGCGGGCGCGGATGACCCTGTGGGCCCTGGAACACCTCTCCGCGATGATGGCCACGGCCCAGCTCGGCATCACCGTCTCCTCGCTGGTGCTGGGCGCGGTGGCGGAACCGGCCATCGCGCATCTGCTGGAGCCGCCGTTCGAGGCGGCCCACGTCCCGCACGCCCTGGTCCACCCGATCGCGTTCGTGATCGCGCTGACCGTGGCGACGTATCTGCACATGCTCATCGGCGAGATGGTGCCGAAGAACATCGCGCTGGCCGCCCCCGTCCCCACCGCCCTGCTGCTCGGCCCGCCCCTGGTGGCCCTCACCCGGGCGCTGCGGCCGTTCGTCTTCGGCATCAACGCCTTCGCCAACACCCTGCTGAGGCTGCTGCGCGTCGAGCCGAAGGACGAGGTCGAGGCCGTCTTCACCGACGACCAGCTCGCCCGCATGGTCGTCGAGGCGGGCGAGGCCGGACTGCTCACCCCGGCCGACGGCGAACGCCTGCGCGACGCCCTGGAGTTGGGCACCCGCCCGGTGGGCGAGATCCTCGTCCCCGCGCGGCGGATGCGGACCGTGGACGCCTCGGTCACGCCGGCCCGACTGGAGCGGGTCGCGGCCGAGGCGGGCTACTCCCGCTTCCCGGTCACCGCCGCCGACGGCACCGTCCTCGGCTACCTGCACATCAAGGACACCCTCGGTACGACCGACCGGGACCGCCCGTTCCCGCCGGCCGCCCTGCACCCGGTCACCCGGGTCCGCATCGACACACCGCTGGACGACACCCTGACGGCCCTGCGGGCCGAGGGCAGCCATCTCGCCGCCGTCCTCGGGGAGGGCGGCAAGGTGATCGGTTTCGTGACGATGGAGGACGTTCTGTCCGAACTGGTGGGGCCGGCTCAGACGGCAGCGTGACGTGAGGGCGGGCCCTTGCGGGGATTGCCTGCGGGGGTTGAGCGAGGGCTCGCCGATGTGTTTAGGGTGCAGGCGATGCTGCTCCCCCCTCGCGCCACACCGGTAACAGACGCCACTGCCGCACCGGACGGACGACAGGAATCGCTGCCGTCCGCGGAGGCGGGGGCGAGACGGGTTCCGGCGGGGCCGGGGTCGGCGGGGCCGGGATCGACGGGTACGACACCGGCGGAACCGGAACCGGAACCGGGACCGGGACCGGCGGGTACGGCACTGGTGGGACCGGGACCGGGACCGGCGCTGCGGGACCCCTTCCTCGACAACGCCAAGTACCTGGCGATCGTCCTGGTCGCGGTCGGCCACGCCTGGGAACCCCTGCGCGAGGGCAGCAGGACGACCACCGCCCTGTACATGCTCGTGTACGCCTTCCACATGCCGGTGTTCGCCGTGATCGCGGGCCATTTATCGCGCGACTTCGAGGCGACCGGGAGGAGACTCCGCGGCCTGCTCAAGCGCACGGTGATTCCCTACGTGGTCTTCGAGACGGCGTACACCTTCTTCACCCGCTGGACCAGCGAGGACCCCGACCGCCCGGTCACCCTCCTCGACCCGCTCTACCTGACCTGGTTCCTGGCGGCCCTGTTCATCTGGCGCCTGACGTCACCGATCTGGAGGACGGTGCGCCGGCCGCTGCCTCTGGCCCTGACCATCGCCGCCCTGGCGACGCTCTCACCGTCCATCGGGAGCGACCTCGACCTCCAGCGGGTCGCACAGTTCCTGCCGTACTTCGTGCTGGGCCTGTGCCTGAAGCCCGAGCACCTCCGGCTGGTGCACCGGCGCGAGGTCCGCCTCCTGGCCGCGCCGGTCTTCGCCTGCGCGCTGGTGCTGGCGTACTGGGCGGCGCCGAGGATGAACTACGCCTGGTTCTTCCACAACGACAGCGCGACCGCCCTGGGCGCACCCGCCTGGTCCGGCCCGGTCATGACCCTGGCGACATTCGGCTGCTCGGTGGTGCTGGCCGCCGCCTTCCTTGCCTGGGTGCCCGGCCACCGCACCTGGTTCACCACCCTGGGCACGGCCACACTCTGCGGCTACCTCCTCCACGGCTTCCTCGCCCAGACAGCCGAGTACGCCGACTGGTACGCCCCCGCCTGGCTCCACCACCCGACGGGCGAACTGACGGTCACCCTGATCGCCGCCGCGCTCATGACGGCACTGTGCACGCCTCCCGTGCAACGCACGTTCCGCTGCGTGCTGGAGCCGAGGATCCGGTGACCGCGAATTAACCCTGTGGTGAACCGTTGGCCGGCGCCGTACGCTCCCCCTGATCATCTGATGGTCAATCATCCAAGGAATCCCCGGGGGGACATTCATGCGCACAACCGGGCGCTTCGCCCTGCTCGGCGCCGGCCTCACGCTGGTCGCCGGCGTGGTCGGTACCACCGCCGCCCAGGCGGCCGACGGCGGCGTGGGCGACATCACGATCGACAAGGTCGTCGTCAACGGCGGCAAGCCGGTCGTGGTCGGTACCACCAAGGTGGTGTCCGCCAAAGTCTCCGTGACCGCGTCGGACGACTCGGGCATCGCCGAGACGACCTACTTCAGCGCCTTCGGCCCGACGCCGAACTTCGCGCAGATCTGGGCGGACGACGGCGACATCACGTGTGTCGAGGTGAGCGCGACCACGTCGACCTGCTCGGGCACGCTGACGTTCGACCCGCAGGCGTCGACCGGTTTCGTCGACAACAACGCGGCAGCCACCTGGGACCTGGGCACGCTGGTCTCCGCCCACGACTCCGACTTCATCCACCGGGACGCGGCCACCACGTTCAAGGTGCAGCGCGCCTCGCAGCTCACGGTCAACGCCTCGCCGGAGCCCGTGAAGAAGGGCAAGACCATCACGGTCACCGGCAAGCTCTCCCGGGCCAACTGGGAGGACAACAAGTACCACGGCTACACGAACCAGTCGGTGAAGCTGCAGTTCCGTAAGAAGGGCAGCAACACCTACACCACGGTGAAGACGATCAAGTCGGACTCGACGGGCAACCTCAAGACCACCGTCACCGCCTCCACCGACGGCTACTTCCGCTACAGCTTCGCCGGCACGGCGACAACTCCGGCGGTCAACGCGACGGGCGACTTCGTGGACGTCCAGTAACCACGCACGGGGATCGCCGGCAAGCCGGCCGGCGTCCTTGCCCGTGTTCGGAGCTCTGGCCAAAAATGATCTTGTTGTGATCGTTTCGCTGAGTTTGGCTTGGGCTCGCTAGCCAGATGAAGGATTGGAAGACATGCGCCTGTCCCTGAAAGCCTCTGCCGTCGCCGTGTCCGCACTTGGGGTGATCGGTGCCGCGGTCGGCCCCGTCAGCGCCGCACCTGCGACCGCCGCAGCAGAGAAGGCCTCCGCGGCCGCGGTGAGCTGCTACGCCCACAACCGCTCCGGATCGACCTTGAATGTCCGAGGCGGAGCCGGCACCAGGTACGCGGTCGTGGGGACGATCGCCGCCGGCGGACGGGTGCCCTGCGGAAGCCTCGGAGAGGGCGACGTGGAGGGCCAGAGGTACACGGCATGCGGCGGCACGTCCAACTACTGGAAGACCGTCCGCATCAACGGCCGTGACGGCTGGGTCGCAGCAGAATGCGTGGCGCTGGGCGCCTCCTGACGGCATGGTGCGGTGCCGTTCACAACCTATTTGCGGGTGAACGAGCGAGGGCCATTCACGATCACGTGAATGGCCCTTCGGCTCGTTGTCGGCCTGCGCCGGGAATGCGCGGCTGATGGGCTGGGAGCCGGCGCACCCTTGATGACCGGAGGCTCACCCTGGGCGTCCCTGAACAAGGTCAGGTTACGTCGACGTAGTCGCCGGCGGCCGTGGCTGCGGGGGTGGTGGAGGTGCCGGCGAAGGTGAAGCGGTAGTAGCCGTCGGCGGTGGCCGTGACGGTGCTGCTCAGCCTGCCGGTGCTGCTGGCGGTGATGGTCCTGACCGTCGTGTAGGTGCTTGAGTTCTTGGGCCGGTACTGCAGTTTGACGCTCTGGCCGCTGTAGCCGGCCCATGTGTGGTTGTTCCAGTTCGCGCGGGTGAGCACCCCGGTGACCGTGATCTTCTTGCCCTTCTTGACGGGCTCGGGCGAGGCATTCACGGTGACGAACGCATGGGCCACATCGACGGCTCGGTCTCGGCGCGCTACGCCCATGTCACCCCTGCCATGCGCAAGCGCCTCATGGGCCGTACAGCAACTCAGACCCGGTGCCTCCTCGGCACCGGGCCTAGAGCGCTGGAGCCGTGGACGTCCTCGTGACCGCAGGCGCGGAAGAAGCAGGAAACCCACGTTGCTGCACTACGACCGCGACTTCGAAAGTACTGCTCGCACCACTGGCACCCGGTCCGAATAGTCGAACTCAAGTAGCAGGTCGGCCCCTTGCGATCCACCGGCATCGCCTCCGTTGCGCATCCGCGCCCTCGATCAACCCGGGCAACCCCGGCGGCCCGCTACTGGACGCAGGGGTTGGACGGGAGCGACCGTCGGCGGTGCCAGTCAGCTCGTGCGAACGGCGGGCTTCTGAACGGGCCAGGAGGTGATGGTCTTGCGGTCCCCGCAGTCCTCACGGGTCCCGCCCTTGCAGATGAAAATGGAGCCGGTGGTAGTTGGCCTGGTTGTCATGCGGAAGTCGATCGAGGTCGAGCCGCGGCCGCACTGGGTGGCGTGCTCGACGGTGGGGCCGGGCACGAAGTCATCGGTGAACCGGAACCACACGGAGTAGCAGCCGTCCCCAGTGTTCGTCAGCTCGCCTTTGACCACCAATGTGGAGTTCAGAGGACCCTTTTCGATCGCGCGGGTTCCCTGAGCGGTGGCGGTTCTGTGAGCGACGTCCCACGGCACGCCTGCGGCGGATGAGGGTGCGCCGGAGATCAGGACGGCGCTGGTGGAGGCCAGAGCCACGGCGACGGCTTTGAACATGTGTGACGGCATGGTGCCGTTCCTTTCGTCAGGCGGGGGAAGGTTCCTTGATGGGCTCGTCGCGCACAGGCTCTGGCGTCCGAGTCCGTCGGGACAGAGCGCGGAGGACGCGTCCCAGGTCGGGGTCGTGGCCGAGGGGCGCAAGCAGGAGCAGAAGGCCGGCCCACATGGCGAAGGCGAAGCTCCACAGGCCCATGACGACCGCGATGGAGAGGTGGAAGAGGACACCGGCGGCCAGCAGGATCCAACGCACTTTCTGGGGCATCAGGAGCGCGGCAGCCAGGGCGATCTCGAGGACGAGCGGTCCCCAGGTCATCGCGGCCACGCCCGCGGGGGTGTGGACGACGGCGTTGACCATGGGCCGCAGCCAACCGGGGGCGCCGAAGTCGTAGTTGTTGACCCAGTAGTACAGGGCGGTTCCGTCGGCCCATTCGGCGTGGGGAAGTTTGGCCACGCATGACTGGAAGTACAGGACGGCCATCTGGAGCCGAGCCACGACGACCGCGCTGACGCCGAGCAGCGCCAGCACGCCGCGCCCTTGGGATTCGGGGTCTTGAGCCGGGCGGTGCTGCCAGTGCCAGCGGCGTGAGTCGCCCACGGCAACGATGGCGATCAGCAGGGTGAGTACCCAGGTGATCTGGTCACCGCCGTCGGGGATCGAGATGCCGGTGAAGACGCTGAAGGCCACGTAGGCATGCGGGATGGCGGTGAAGCGTGGCCGCCATCCGCTGGCCACGACGACGAGAACGAGACAGCACAGCCAGCGCACGGTGTCGTAGTGGTCGGGTTCCACCAGGCAGAAGGCGCCACCGGCCGTGACACCCCGGCACAGCGGATACTGGCCGACGGTGGCCACCTCCCGGAAGAGGGTGGCAGCGTCACTGAACGCCAGGGTGCCGAGGGTGCCGAGGGCCAGCAGCGTACGGGCCAAGCCGTAGCCGGAGGCCCACGGTATGGGGATGGTGCGCCGACGCATCAGCACGTCACCTCCAGCACCATGACGCCTTCGGGGCTGTGGGCCTCGGGCATGAGGTCACGCCACGCCCACGGAGTGGGGCGTTCCTGCAGCAGGCCGATGGTTCCGCACAGAGTAGGGTCCGGCGAGCGGTTTTCGATGTGCCGCGCGGGTGCGCCGAAGCTCTTCAGACAGCGTTGTCTGTCGTCGGAGCACTTGCGCCAGTCGTCCTTCTGCGCGGCGGAAAGCAGCATCGCGATCTCGACGCCCTGAGCGCGCGATTCGCGATCGAGGCCGAAAGCGTTCCGCGGTGAGGCATGGGGAGCCAGTGAAAGCGGCTGCCAGTCCCCTGGAGCCTTCTTGAAAGGAATGACTTCGAGATCCCGCGGTGACTTGGTGAAGAATGCCCAGCCCTGGGGAGCCAGGTTCACGACCGTATATTTAGCCTTTTCCTGGGCGGGCAGTGAAATGACGTTCTTCGGTAGATGTTCCTGGACCGCGTACGCGATGACGATGGCCCACACAGCGCAAACAGCGGCCATCATTTTCAATGAAACGGAAATAGAGTCTTCCCCGCTTCGCGTAAAAGCGTCGTAGAAGCGGCGGAGTCTGGTTTTCATGTGGTGAGTCCCCTGCCCCCGTGGGGCGCCGTCGTGTAAGGCCGGACCAAGGGGCGGGGAGTCTGCAGCCTCCCCGCCCCTTGGTCACTAGGCGGCCTTCAGCGCCTTCGTGACCTGCGCAACGGCCTCGTCCTTCGACAGCGGAGTCTCGTCACCGCTGGTCGGCTTCGCGCTCCAGAACCAGTTCTTGCCCTTGACGAAGTTGGCGCCCACCGCGACGGTGACCGTCACGACGGCACCGGCGGCGGTCACCACGGCCGCGACGTGGACGACCGCGGCACCCACCGCCACGGTGACGCCGCAGCGCTGCCCCTTCTCAACGGGAGTGGCGGACGTGTCCGTCTTGGCCACCCTCAGGAGCATGTCCTGAGCACCGGTGACAGCCTTCTCCACCTGGCGCGGGTCACCGCTACGGGACTTCCGGCTGAGGTCCGCGAAGAAGCCGGGCGACCGCTTGTTGATCAGTTCGATCACCGCATCGGACGCGCGGATCTCGTCGGGCGAGTCGTTGCCGATGTGCTGGCGTGCCTCCGAGAAGAGCTCCAGCTCGGCCAGGTCCTTACCAGCCTTGCCCTGCCCGAAGAACAGGCCGCGGAAGACGTTCTCACCGTCAGTCTTGGCCGAGGTGGCAGGCGCGACGGCCGCCGACTTGGCGGACGTGCTGCTGGTGTCCGCGATCGCCGTCGGTGCTGCAGCCACACAAAGAGCCGCCGCAGTAACGCCGGCGACAGCCAGAATACCGCGCTGCTTGATATTCAATTCGATCCCCTCGATTCTACAGAACACTCCGAGGGGTGATAGGCGTGTGGTCAGCACGCTCCCCCCGGCGCGTTATGACGTCGAAGATCATTACACGTAAAAACGGGGAAGTCGAATGAAAGTGGCCGACGTCACACGAGGTAAATGGGCCCCGCCTATTGGGCTCCAGTAGTTGAATCCATGCCCATTATTTGAAATCTTTACGGAATTTGGATGGCGGCCTATCGGTTTCTGCCGGAGTCGGCCCTGGACCGCGCACGGGGGAAACGCGGGCCAGGACCGACTTCTCACCTTGGGCTGTTTGCGCCCAAGGAGTTCAGGAGTGCGGCGCCCCGTTCGGCGTCGTCGACACTTACGGCGAAGTCCTTGCCGTTGGTGTTGATGACGAGGCACTCGCCGCGCCGCAGCATCACGGTGGTGCCCATCCCGCTCAGCCGGTAGCCCCAGCCGCCCACCTGCGCCGGTGTGCGCTGCTCAACGCGGGCCGACTCGATGTCCCGGACAGCCCAGCGACGCGCTGGCCAACCGAATGGCCCGAAGGACACTTTCAGTCCCTCCTCGCTGACCCGTGCCTGCACGGTGGCACAGCCGAGGACCAGAACCGAGGCGAGCGCGAACGGTGCCATCATGATCAGCGCTGGAAGCGGGCTCACCAACCCCCCGACGGCTGTCGCGACGGCGGCCAGGGCTACAAGCCCCGTGACAGCAGACGTCATATGAAGCCACGGGTTGGACGTACCGGAAAGCCACACCAGCCGCTGACCCTCGGGGATCTCCATGCTCGGGCCGTCCGCTGGCCGGCCTTGTGTCCCGGGTCCCCGACGGGTCGCGAGCCAGGCGACCACGCCTGCTGTGGCCGCCACCACGACGGTCGTCACGACCCAGCCCGTCACCGAACCAGCGTCGCGCCAGTCGGCCCGGTCCAGGTTCGCCCGTACGACCGACGCCTGCCCGCCAACCAGAAAGAGCCCTCCGGCCAGCAAGCTGACACCGGCCCATCCGCGTATCGCTGTTCCGGGTTCCCGGCCCGTTCGCCGCAACCCGAGCGTCACGCCCAGAGCCAGCACCGTCCAGATCAGCGCTGGAAAGAATGCCGCCGCCCACAGCGGCATGGAGTTGTCGGGCTCCCCCGATCCGCTCCAGTGCGTCGCCAGTCTCTCCGGCAGTCGTCCGCTCGTGGCCAGCGGCATGCCTACCAGCAACAGCAGAACTCCCGCGCACCAGCCGACAACACCCCACGTAGTTCCGCTCCCGCGGCCCGTGCGCTTCTTCACGGAATCCCCCTGATCATCTCGATGAGGTCGGTCTTGCTGTAACCGAGGCGCGTCGCATCGGCCACCAGATCGCTTACGCGTTCCAGCAGTACGGAGCGCTGGTCCGCCCCGTCGGCCACCGTCACGCCCCGGCCGCGCCGGAACTCCAGCACACCCTCGTCACGCAGTGCCCGGAGGCTGCGCAACACAGTGTTGGCATTGACGCCCAGCGCCTCGGCAAGGTCGCGCGCCGGAGGCAGCCGGTCCCCCGGACCGCATTCACCTTCGGCGATGGCGTGGCGGATCGCGCTCGCCACCTGCTCGTGCAGCGGGCGACTGTCCGCAGCATTCAGTCTCAGCAGCATGATGCTACTGACGATAGCACCATTCAATTCATTTGTGGGTGGCGAGGCGCCGGGGATGCCGGCTGAGGTCGAGACTCGGATGCAGAGTGAGGCAGTCCCGAGGGGGATCGCTTCTCGGGGTCCTCCGGTTCATGGCTGCCCGTGTCTGGCGCCAGGTAGCGGGCGCGGGTCCAGCGACCCCCAGGGTGAGGCTGGATAGGGCCCAAGCTCCATCGTGACGGTCGCGGTGACGAGGCGTTCCTGCTTCTGCGCCGAGCTGGAGGCACCGGCCGACCCGCAAGATGTGAGCCGCCGGGGAGCCGGATTCCGAACTCGGCTCCCACATGGCTCCCGAAACGGCTCCTACAACCAATCAGGGGCCCGACCCGCTAAGCGGATCAGGCCCCTGACCTGGTGTTTCACTGTCGGGGTGGCGGGATTTGAACCCACGACCTCTTCGTCCCGAACGAAGCGCGCTGCCAAGCTGCGCTACACCCCGATGTCGCTGCTTGTCGCGGCGACGACGTTTACTTTAGCCCACTGGTGGCTGGAGACGAAATCCGGTTTTGGCGCGGTGGTGGGCGCGATGGCGGATGGGGTTCGGGCGGGCGTGGTCGAGGGCCACGAGGAGGATGGCCAGGGCGTAGATGGCCAGGCCGATGAGGAGGGCGTTGCCGAGGACGCTCTTGTAGCCGTGCCGGGCCACGTCGAGGAACGGGTAGAGGTAGCGGGCCGGCGTGCCGGGGACGAGGAGCTCGCCTCGGGCGAAGGTGAAGGCCAGGTAGGTGAGGGGGTAGAGGAGCCACGTCGCGGCCTGGCGCAGGTGTAGCTGGGCGGTGGGTGTCAGGAGCAGCCAGTCCAGCAGGGCGGCGATCGGGATCGCCGTGTGCAGGACCTGGTTGGTGATCGCGTGCCAGCCCGTGGGGGCGGTGGCCGTGCCCGTGAGGACGCCGGGCAGCGCGTACGGGCTCGAACCGTCGGCCAGCAGCAGGTGGTAGACGAGGCCCGTCACCAGGGTGTAGAGCAGCGTGGCGCCCGTCAGGGACGAGGGGAGCGGGCGGCGGGCGGTCCAGGCGCGGCGGGCCGAGGCGAGGAAGACCAGCGCCAGCAGGATGTTGCTCTGGATCGCGAAGTGGCTCAAGGTGCGCAAAGGGCTGCCGAGGCGCAGCTCGACGGTCACCGCCGCGGCCGCGGACAGGGCCACCAGAAGGCGGAACACTGCGGCCGGGCGCCGGGGTACCGGGGCCCGTACAGCCGTGGCGGGGACGTGGGACGGCATCAGTACGGGCATGCCCGGTATCGCGGGGAGGTCCGGGATGTCCCTGGGTATCGGGGCGGTCATGGCCTCACGCTAAGCAGCGTGGGCGAAATGGGCGATATGGGTGGGCCGGGTGGGTTACTGGGTGATTGAGTGGGTGCCGGGGGTCTGTGCCGGTGGTCCCGTGCGGGTGACTGCGCCCACGACTGCCGCCCGACGAATGCCGGCAGCCGGCTGACAGCAGCCAGCAGCCTGCAGCCAGCAGCCGTCGGGCGACGACTCGCCGTCTCCTATTCCCGGCCGACCGACGTCAGCTACTCCCGCCCCACCAACGTCAGCAACGTCGCCTCCGGTGGGCAAGCAAAGCGGAACGGCGTGTAGCGGTTGGTGCCGCAGCCTGCGGAGACGTGGAGGAAGGATGTACGGCCCTCCGCCGTGTGCGTGGACAGGCCCCTCGCCCGGTCCGTGTCCAGGTCGCAGTTGGTGACCAGGGCGCCGTAGAAGGGGACGCGGAGCTGGCCGCCGTGGGTGTGGCCGGCCAGGACCAAGGGGTAGTCGTCCGCCGTGTACGAGTCGAGGACGCGCAGGTACGGCGCGTGCACCACGCCCATCGAGAAGTCGGCGGCGCCCGACGGACCGCCGGCCACCCGCTCGTAGCGGTCCCGCTTGATGTGCGGGTCGTCCAGGCCCGTCAGCTCCACCGACACGCCCTCGACCTTGAGCATGCCGCGGGTGTTCGTCAGGTTCAGCCAGCCCGCGGCGTCGAAGCCGTCGCGCAGGCCCTCCCACGGGTTGTGGATCACGCCGACGGCGGGCGCGTTTCCGTTCAGACCGTGCCTGCCCTGGGCCTTCTCCAGCAGGTAGAGCGCGGGGTTGCGCAGCTTGGGGCCGTAGTAGTCGTTCGAGCCGAAGACGTACGCGCCCGGGAACTCCATCAGCGGGCCCAGCGCGTCCAGCACCTCCGGCACGCCCTCGGGGTCCGACAGGTTGTCGCCCGTGTTGATCACGAAGTCGGGGCGCAGGCCCGCCAGCGAGTGCAGCCAGCGCTGCTTCTTGCGCTGGCCGCCGACCATGTGGATGTCGGAGACCTGGAGCACCCGCAGCGGCCGCATTCCGGCCGGCAGGACGGGGATCGTCACCCGTCGCAGGCGGAAGGAACGGGCCTCGAAACCCGCCGAGTACAGCAGACCGGCGGCACCAACCGCCGTGATTCCCAGGGGTACTCCGTATCGCGCGCGCATACGACCATCGTGTCAGACCGGCGAAGCCCTCCGTGCCCGGCGGCCTCCGGTACGGCGTCCCCGCGCAGGCCCCTTGAAATCAACGGGCGTTCCCCGCACCACACCTGCGACAATCGACGCCATGACCACGCTCAAGTCGAAGCTTCAGGAAGACCTCAACGCCGCGATCAAGGGGCGCGACGAGCTGCGCTCCTCGACGCTCCGGCTGACGCTCGCCGCGATCACCAAGGAGGAGGTCGCGGGCAAGGAGAAGCGCGAGCTCTCCGACGACGAGGTGCAGAAGGTGATCACCCGCGAGGCGAAGAAGCGCCGTGAGGCGGCCGAGGCGTTCGCGCAGGGCGGTCGCGCCGAGCAGGCCGAGCGGGAGAAGGCCGAGGGCGAGGTGCTCGCCGCGTACCTGCCGAAGCAGCTCAGCGAGGACGAGCTGAACGAGATCGTCGCCCAGGCCGTCGAGGAGGCCAAGGCGGCCGGTGCCGAGGGCCCGCGGGCCATGGGTGCCGTCATGAAGATCGTGAACCCGAAGGTCGCCGGACAGGCCGAGGGCGGCCGGGTGGCCGCGGCGGTCAAGAAGCTCCTCGCGGGCTGACCCCCGCCACCGGCGGTCAAGAAGCTGTTCGCGGGCTGGCCCCGCCGCCGGCGGTCAAGAAGCTGCTCGCGGGCTGGCCCCGCCGCCGGCGGTCAAGAAGCTGCTCGCGGGCTGCCGCGCCCCGGCAAGGCCGGGCTGGCCCCCGCCCCAGGCGATACGGGCTGCCCCTCGCCCCCCGGCGATTCCGCGCTGACGCCCGGCCACCCGGCCAACCAACCGGCAGCGCATACGCCGACGGCCCCTACCCCCCGTGTCGAGGAGGTAGGGGCCGTCGCCGTACTCAGGCGGTCGCAGAATCCTGCCGCCGTCCGGGCGCCCGCCTCAGTCGCGCCCGCCGTTCCCGTTCCCGTTCGTCTGGCCCTGCCACCAGCCCTCGGGGATCGAGAAGGTCGGCGTCGGCTCCGTGCCCCCGTCGGTGCCACCGTTGCCGCCGTTGCCGCCGCCGTTGTCCCCGCCGCCGATCAGGCCGCCGATGAGGTTGTCGTCGCCGTTGCCGTTGTCGTCGTTCCCCCGGCCCTTGTCGCGGTCGCGATCGCGGTCGCGGTCCTCGTCCGGGATGTGGATGGTGTTGAACTCGTCGACGGGCTTGCCCTCGAGGGCGCCGACCATCGCGTCGCGCCAGATCGGGCCCGGCACCCGGCCGCCGTAGACGAGGTCGTGGTACTCGCCGCCGATGTAGATGTTGCGCATCTTGACCTTCTGGGTGGCGCTGCCGACCCAGACGGCGCCCGAGAGGTTCGGGGTGTAGCCGACGAACCAGGCGTTGCGGCGCTCGTCCGTCGTACCCGTCTTACCGGCGCTGTCGCGGTCGGTGAGACCGGCCTCCTTACCCGTACCGGAGTCGACCACGCCCTGGAGCAGGCTGTTGACGGTGTCCGCGGTCTGCTCTGACATCGCGCGCGAGCAGGTCGACTTCGGCACCTCGAGGGACTTTTGCTGGCCGCCGACCTTCTGCGAGATCGACTCGATGGCGATCGGCGTGCAGTACATGCCGCGGGAGGCGAAGGCGGCGTACGCGCTCGCCATCGTCAGCGGGGACAGGCCGACGGAGCCGAGGGCGATGGCCGGGCGCTCGGGGAGCTTGTCGCCGTTGCCCTGGCGGACCTGGAGCTTGTCGGTGATGTTGACCACCGGGCACAGACCGATGTCGGCGATCATCTGCACGAAGTACGTGTTGACCGAAAGCTCCATCGCCTTCTTCAGGCGGTAGGGGCCGTGCTCCGACTCGCTCTCGTTCTCCAGCTTCTCGTTGTTCCGGTTGGTCCAGGGCGCGCTCTCGCACGTCTGGACCGGGCTCGGGTACTCCATCTGGTACGGCGACGAGTACTCCTGCGTCGGCGGCCGGCCCTCCTCCAGCGCGGCCGCGGCGACGAACGGCTTGAACGTCGAACCGGTCGGGAAGCCGTAGTTGGAGCCGCCGTACTTCGCGTCGACCGAGTAGTTGTACTCGGTCTCGTTCTTGCCGTAGCCGAACGGCTTCGACTGGCCCATGCCGAGGATCTTGCCGGTGCCGGGCTCGACGAGGGTGGTCGCGGCGGCGACCTTGTCGTCCTGGTTGACGTGGTCCTTGAGCGAGGCCTGGACCGACCTCTGGGACTGCGGGTCCAGGGTCGTCGTGATGGTCAGGCCGCCCTGGTTCCAGATCTTGGCGCGGGCCTCGCGGTTCTTGCCGAAGACCGGTTCGCTCAGGAAGACCTTCTCGACGTACTTGCAGAAGAAGCTGGCGCCCCGGACCGCGGTGATGCAGCCGTTCTTGGGCTTGCTGACCTTCAGCCCCAGCGGCGTCTCCTTGGCCTTGTCCGCCTCCGCCTGGGAGATGTCGCCCATGTCGGCCATGCGCTGGAGGACGGTGTTGCGCCGCTTGGTGGCCTCGGCCTCGTCGTTGATGGGGTCGTAGCGGCTCGGCGACTGGACGATGCCGGCGAGCAGCGCCGCCTCCTGGACCTTGAGGTCCTTGGCGGACTTGGAGAAGTAGCGCTGGGCGGCGGCCTCGACGCCGTATGCCTGCTGGCCGAAGAACGTGATGTTCAGGTAGTTCTCGAGGATCTTCTTCTTGCCGAGCTCCTCCTCCACCTGGATCGCGTACTTCAGCTCCTTGATCTTGCGGCCGAGTGTCTGCTGGGTGGCCTGCGCGACCTTCGTCGGGTCGTCGCCGGCCTCCTCCACGAAGACGTTCTTCACGTACTGCTGCGTGAGCGTCGACGCGCCCTCGCTGACGCCGCCGCTCTGGGCGTTGCGGTTGAGGGCGCGCAGGACGCCCTTCAGGTCGACCGCGCCGTGCTGGTAGAAGCGGGCGTCCTCGATCGCGACGATCGCCTTCTGCATGTACGGCGAGATGTCCTTGAGGTCGACGACCGTACGGTCACGCGAGTAGACGGTGGCGATCGTGCCGCCCTCGGCGTCCAGGATCGTGGTGCGCTGGCTCAGCGGCGGCGTCTTGAGGTTGGTCGGGAGCTCGTCGAAGCTCTCGACGGACCCCTTGGCCGCGAGTCCCAGGGCGCCTACGGCGGGCAGCGCGATACCGGCCAGCACGGCTCCCGCGAGCACACTGACACCGAGGAACTTGGCGGCCTGCTGCGTCGGCGACAGACCACCGCCCGAGCGGTTCTTTGGCATGGGGGCAGCCTAAACCGTAGACATGAGCGAACCGAGAGCCGATCGCGCGCGAGCCCGGCACGGTGACGTGAGACTTGCCATGCGCGCGCGTGGCGTGCGTGCGCGCACGGCGCGGCAAAGTCGCCGTCGGCCCGCGAGCGGAGCTCGCATGACGGATGCGGCCCATTCGCCGGACAGGCGTGCAGGCCTTGGCCTAAGCTGCTCTCAACTGTCACAGCAGTGCGGCCACGTATCAATACGTCCGGCGACCCCGAATCGTTCTGGCGGTAGCCCACTTTTTTGGTGGGGACGTGTCCGAATCCGCCTTGTGTGTCATTCGGCGTCCGTTGTGACTCAACAGAACTGTCCCGCTTTGCCGGGAAAGTCACGCATGTCGCCAGCTCACTCCCCCGGGTGATCTGCCGCTTACGCATAGTCCGTTCGGGCCATTCAAGATTGGGCCCGAAGGGGGTGTTGCGCTGTGCCCACCTTCCGTAACGTCCTCAACTGGCGGCGGTGAATATGCCGCTGCCGCCGTGGGGGAGCCTCGATTCGGGAGAGGACGGCGCCGGTATGGGCTGGGTAACCGACTGGAGTGCGCAGGCGGCCTGCCGCACTACCGATCCGGATGAACTGTTCGTTCAGGGAGCAGCGCAGAACAGGGCCAAGGCGGTGTGCACCGGATGCCCGGTGCGCACGGAGTGCCTGGCGGACGCGCTGGACAACCGCGTCGAGTTCGGCGTGTGGGGAGGAATGACGGAGCGCGAGCGCCGCGCACTGCTGCGCAGGCGGCCGACGGTCACGTCGTGGCGCCGGCTGCTGGAGACGGCACGCACGGAGTACGAGCGCGGCGCGGGTCTGCTGCCGCTCGACGACGACGAGGTGTACGAGAACTTCGCGGCGGTGGGCTGAGGGGCCACGAGGTCTCCCCGCGGGCGGATCCGGCAGGTCTGCCCTCAGGCCTCGGGATCAGGCAGCTCTGGCCGATGGGCCGCGAGCCGGTTCCCGATGTCCCGCAGCCCCGTGAGGTCATGCACATCGCCGGGCAGCGCGGCCACTTCGGCCACCGCCACCTCGGGGTGGAGCGTGGTGAAGCGGTCACGCGTGCGCTGCTCGCGGGAGAGCATTTGCATGCGCTCGGCGTGGAGCTTCAACAGGCCTGCGGTGAGCTGGTCGACGGACCGCTCCACATGCGGAGCGACGGAGTCCGGGTCGACGGAATCCGGGGCGGCGGTTCGCTCCATGTCCGTGACGGCGGGGGAGCCTGCGGCTGGAGCCGGTGCCTCGGAAGCGGCTGATTCTGAACTGTCGTACGTGTCGGGGGAGTTACGAAGTCCAGCTTTCCCGCCCTCCTGATCCACAATGCGGGGCTCTTCAAGATTTTCCGCGGCGGCGAGCGCCCGCTCGGCCGACAGCCGGTCGGCGCCGCTGCCGTGGACCCGGTTGAGCACCAGACCCGCGAGCGGCATGTCCTCCGCGGCCAGCCGCTCCACGAAGTACGCGGCTTCCCGCAGCGCGTCCCGCTCAGGCGCCGCCACGACCAAGAACGCGGTCCCGGGCGCCTGAAGCAGCTTGTACGTGGCGTCCGCGCGCGTACGGAAACCGCCGAACATCGAGTCCATGGCCGCCACGAAGGTCTGTACGTCCTTCAGCAACTGTCCGCCGAGCAGCTTGCCGAGCGCGCCGGTCATCATCGACATGCCGACGTTCAGGAACTTCATGCCCGCCCGCCCGCCGACCTTCGCCGGGGCCAGCAGGACGCGGATCAGCTTGCCGTCGAGGAACGAGCCGAGCCGCTTGGGGGCGTCCAGGAAGTCCAGCGCGGAGCGGGACGGCGGGGTGTCCACGACGATGAGGTCCCACTCGTCCCTGGCCCGCAACTGGCCCAGCTTCTCCATCGCCATGTACTCCTGCGTGCCCGCGAAGCCCGCCGAGAGCGATTGGTAGAAGGGGTTTCCCAGGATCGCGGCCGCCCGCTCGGGGTCCGCGTGCGCCTCGACGATCTCGTCGAAGGTGCGCTTCATGTCGAGCATCATCGCGTGCAGCTCGCCGTCGCCATCTACGCCCTTCACCCGGCGCGGGGTGTTGTCCAGCGAGTCGATGCCCATCGACTGGGCTAGCCGGCGGGCGGGGTCGATGGTGAGCACGACGACCTTGCGCCCGCGCTCGGCCGCCCGCAGCCCCAGCGCCGCCGCGGTCGTGGTCTTGCCGACGCCGCCCGAGCCGCAGCACACCACGATGCGGGTCTTCGGATCGTCGAGCAGCGGATCGAGGTCGAGCACGCGCGCGGCGGAGAGATGGTGGGGCCGGCGGGCGGCGTCCTGTGCCTGGGCCGGTTCCGGACGACTCATGACATCCCCTGCTTCCGACGTAGCGCGTACAACCGCTGACGTTCCGCGTACGGCTCCCGACTTGTGAACGGACTCATGACAGGTCCTGTTCCCGCAGTTCGCGCGAGAGTGCGTACAGGCCCGCCAGGTCCATACCCTCGGCGAGCAGCGGCAGTTCGTGCACCGGCAGCCCCAACTCGTCGAGGACCGCCCGCTGCTCCTGCTCCAGCGCGTGCCGCTCCGCGTACTCGTCGGCCTGCGCCAGCAGCGGGGTCACCAGCTTCTCGGCGTTCCCGCCGCGCCGTGCACCGCCGAGCCCGGCCGAGGACAGCGACTTGGCGACGGCGGTGCGCGGGACACTGCGTACGAGTTCCAGATCGGCCCCGTCCAACACCTCGGGGCGCACCATGTTCACGATGATCCGCCCGACCGGCAGCCGCGCCGCCCGCAGCTCGGCGATCCCGTCCGCGGTCTCCTGGACGGGCATCTCCTCCAGCAGCGTCACCAGGTGCACGGCCGTCTCCGCCGACTTCAGCACCCGCATCACGGCCTGCGCCTGATTGTGTATCGGCCCGATCCTGGCGAGCCCCGCGACCTCGTCGTTGACGTTCAGGAAGCGGGTGATGCGCCCGGTGGGCGGGGCGTCCATGACGACACAGTCGTAGACGAACCGCCCGGCCTTGTCCTTGCGGCGCACCGCCTCGCACGCCTTGCCGGTCAGCAGGACGTCTCTCAGCCCCGGCGCGACGGTGGTGGCGAAGTCGATCGCGCCGAGCTTCTTCAGCGCCCGGCCCGCGCCGCCCATCTTGTAGAACATCTGGAGGTAGTCCAGAAGGGCCAGTTCGGGGTCTATGGCGAGGGCGTACACCTCCCCGCCCCCGGGAGCGACGGCGATCTTCCGCTCCTCATAAGGCAGCGCCTCCGTCTCGAAGAGCTGCGCGATGCCCTGCCTGCCCTCGACCTCGACGAGAAGCGTCCGCTTCCCCTCGGTCGCGAGGGCGAGCGCGAGCGCGGCGGCGACCGTGGTCTTACCGGTCCCGCCCTTGCCACTGACGACCTGGAGCCTGCTCACGTCTTCGAGCCTAACCAGTCGGTCCGCCAGTCACGCGGCAGCCTGTGGACAACCTGAGGGCGGTCGGCCGCATGGCCGCGTGCGGGCAGCGGATAAAGTCGGCCACATGACCAAGTGGGAATACGCAACCGTGCCGCTGCTCGTCCACGCCACGAAGCAGATTCTGGACACCTGGGGCGAGGACGGCTGGGAGCTCGTCCAGGTCGTGCCCGGGCCGAACAACCCCGAGCAGCTCGTGGCCTACCTGAAGCGGGAGAAGGCGTGAGCGCGGCCGAGGCGAAGCTCGCCGAGCTGGGCCTGAGGCTCCCGGAGGTCGTGCCGCCGCTGGCCGCGTACCAGCCGGCGGTCCAGTCGGGCGTGTACGTCTACACCGCCGGCCAGCTCCCCATGGTGGAGGGCAAGCTTCCGGTCACCGGCAAGGTGGGCGCGGAGGTCACGGCCGAGGAGGCCAAGGACCTCGCCCGCATCTGCGCCCTGAACGCCCTCGCGGCCGTGAAGTCGGTGGCGGGCGACCTGGACCGCATCGCGCGGGTCGTGAAGGTCGTCGGGTTCGTGGCGTCGGCGTCCGACTTCACGGGCCAGCCCGGCGTCATCAACGGCGCGAGCGAGCTCCTGGCGCAGGTCCTCGGCGACAAGGGCGTCCACGCGCGCAGCGCGGTGGGCGTGGCGGTGCTGCCGCTGGACGCGCCGGTCGAGGTCGAGGTCCAGGTGGAGCTGACGGGGGCGTAGGCCTTCGGCGGTGAGCCGTCCTGTGCGGCCGTCCTGCGGCGGCCATGGTGTCGCAGCAGCCTGTCCGGGGATGCCCGGGCAGGCTGAACATCGCTCGGCGGTGGCGAAAATGAGCCGCTCGCGGGCCGCCCGGCAGGGCACAGTGGCCCCATGACCGAGACGCTTCTGCGCAGAGGGCTCGATGCCCAGGGGTACATCGAGCGCGAAGGGTCCCTCGGGCGCGTTCCGCGCGCCTTCAGGCCCGTCGTCGCCGCCGCGCGGGACCGTGTGCTGGACGTGTTCGGGGCGCGGATGCACAGCGCCTACCTCTACGGGTCGATTCCGCGCGGCACCGCGCGCGTGGGCCGCAGCGACCTGGATCTGCTCATCGCCCTGCGCGAGGAGCCGGTCGAGGCCGACCGGGCGGACGCGCGTGCGCTCGACGAAGCGCTGGACAAGGAGTTCGCGCAGATCGACGGGGCGGGGACGCTGCTCAGCAGCCGCGGGCGCCTGCTGAGCGACCTGGAGACCTACGACGGCGGGTGGTTCGTCGCCTGCCTGTGCACGCCCCTGCTGGGGGACGATCTCGCCGAGTACCTGCCGCGCTACCGGCCCGACACGCTGCTCGCGCGCGAGACGAACGGCGACCTCGGACTCCTGCTGCCTCGGTGGCGGGCGCGGATCGCCGGCGCCGACGACACCGATGACGCCCGTCGGCCGCTCGTCCGGTTCATGTCGCGGCATCTGGTGCGGACGGGATTCACGCTCGTCATGCCTCGCTGGGGCGGGTGGACCAGCGACCTCGGGGAGATGGCGGAAGCCTTCGCCTCGTACTACCCCGCGCGGGCCGAGCAACTGCGCACGGCGGCCGTGCTCGGGTACGAGCCGACGGGGGACGCCGCGGTCCTGCGGTCGTACGTCGAGGATCTGGGACCGTGGCTTGCGGGGGAGTACGCGCGTGTGCACGGGGTCAAAGCCCCGCGGCCCGACTGACAGCGCTCAGGAGAGGGTCCTCGGCTATCAGGAGACTTCGGCTGGAGCTAGATGATGCCGTGCTCCTGCAGGTAGTCCATTTGCGCCCGTACCGACAGCTCGGCCGCCGGCCACAGGGAGCGGTCCACGTCCGCGTACACGTGGGCGACGACCTCGCCCGGAGTGCCGTAGCCGTCCTCGACCGCCGTCTCGACCTGGGCGAGGCGGTGGGCGCGGTGGGCGAGGTAGAACTCGACCGCGCCCTGGGCGTCCTCCAGGACCGGCCCGTGGCCCGGCAGGACGGTGTGCACGCCGTCGTCGACCGTCAGGGACCTGAGCCGGCGCAGCGAGTCCAGGTAGTCGCCTAGGCGGCCGTCGGGGTGCGCCACGACCGTCGTGCCGCGGCCCAGGATCGTGTCGCCGGTCAGCACGGCGCGGTCGGCCGGGAGGTGGAAGCAGAGGGAGTCGGCGGTGTGCCCGGGCGTCGGCACGACGCGCAGCTCCAGGCCGCCGACGGTGACCACGTCCCCGGCGCCGAGTCCCTCGTCGCCGAGGCGGAGTGCCGGGTCGAGGGCACGCACGTGTGTGCCGGTCAGTTCGGCGAAGCGTGCGGCGCCCTCGGCGTGGTCCGGGTGGCCGTGGGTGAGCAGGGTCAGGGCGACGCGCTTGCCGGCCTTCTCGGCCGTGGCGACGACGTTGCGCAGGTGTCCGTCGTCGAGCGGGCCGGGGTCGATCACGACGGCCAAGTCCGAGTCCGGTTCGGAGACGACCCAGGTGTTGGTGCCGTCCAGGGTCATCGCCGAGGCGTTGGGGGCGAGGACGTTGACGGCGCGCGCGGTCGCGGGGCCGGAGAGGACCTCGCCTCGCGGCTGGCCGGGGAGGGCTGCTGCGTCCGTCATACGAGGGGGCCTTCCGGGGCTGTGGGCGGCGGGGGCGTCGAGGGTGTCGTGGGCGGGATGGGCGCTGTGGGCGCCGTGGGCGCCGTGGGCGGGGTCATGCGGGGGTTCCGCCGGTCGGGATGTGCTTGGTGAACTCGTCGTGGCCGGGCCAGGCGAGCACGATCTCGCCGTCTTCGAGGCGGGCCCGGGCGAGGACCGGGGTGAGGTCGCGGGCGGGGGCGGCGGCCAGGGCCTGGGCGGCGCTGTCGTAGGGGGCTAGCTGACGCAGTGTCGCGATGGTGGGCGGCATCATCAGCAGCTCGCCCTTGTCGTACGAGGCGGCGGCGTCCGTGGGGCGGATCCACACCGTGCGGTCGGCTTCTGTGGAGGCGTTACGGGTGCGTTGGCCCTCCGGGAGGGCGGCGACGAAGAACCACGTGTCGTAGCGGCGGGGTTCGAACTCCGGGGTGATCCAGCGGGTCCAGGCGCCGAGGAGGTCGGAACGGAGGACCAGGCCGCGGCGGTCGAGGAACTCGGCGAAGGAGAGGTCGCGGGCGACGAGGGCGGCGCGGTCGGTCTCCCAGTCGTCGCCGGTGGTGTCGCCGACGACGGAATCGTCGGTGAGGCCGGCGAGCAGGACACCGGCCTCCTCGTAGGTCTCCCGCACGGCGGCGCAGACGATCGCCTGGGCGGCGGCCTCCTCGAGGCCGAGCTGCTGTGCCCACCACGCGCGCGTGGGGCCCGCCCAGCGGATCTGCTGCTCGTCACGCGGGTCGACGCCGCCGCCGGGGTAGGCGTACGCGCCGCCGGCGAAGGCCATGGAGCTACGGCGACGCAGCATGTGCACGGCCGGGCCGGTGCCGGTGTCCTTGAGCAGCATGACCGTGGCCGCCCGTTTCGGGACGACGGGGGTGAGACTGCCGTCCGCGAGCGCACGGATACGGTCCGGCCACTCCGGTGGATACCACTGCCCGTTTGCCATGGGCGGAGGCTATCTCTTGGTGCGCGGATGTTCGAGGGGTGCCTGCGGCGGCCTGTGCTGGTGGGGTGGGGGTGCGGGTTGTGTGCCTGCGGCGCCTGTGCGGGGTGGGTGGGGGTGCGTGTAGCGCCAACGGTTCGGTGGGTGGGTCGGGGCCGTGCCGGGGGGTGTCCGTCCTCGGTCGGGCGGTTGCTGTCGGGCAGAGAGGCCACCGTCTCTTGACGCCCGCCGCTGCGGGCGGACACCCCCCGGCACGTCCCCTTACGCCGTACGCGGGTGCTGCGCCATCGTCGGCACGTCCCCTTGCCGCCGTACGCGGGTGCGGCGCCATCGCCGGCACGGTTCCTTACGCCGTGGGCGGCCGCGGGTGCGTCTCGGTGCAGGCCGCCTGCCACGCCGCCAGGGGCGCGGGGAACTGCGCGATCAGCCACGACGGACCCGCAGTCGCCGGACGGGTGCGTGGGGGTACGCCCGCCTATTTCAGCCCGTCCGGCGTTTGAGGACGAGGCCCGTTCAGGGCCGATGCGGGGGGTCCGGGGGCGGCAGCCCCCGGGGATGGGACGGGTAGGGGCGGCGGGGGCGAGAATTCCGGCGGTACGCGAAACAGGGTCCCGCCTCGTCGCTGAGGCGGGACCCCGGTGTCGTAGAGGCCGGACGGCCTAGCGCGAACGCTTCGCCAGTCGCTCGACGTCCAGCAGAATCACCGCGCGGGCCTCCAGCCGCAGCCACCCACGCTGGGCGAAGTCGGCAAGCGCCTTGTTGACCGTCTCACGCGACGCGCCGACGAGCTGGGCCAGCTCCTCCTGCGTCAGGTCGTGGACGACATGGATGCCCTCCTCGGACTGCACGCCGAAGCGGCGGGAGAGGTCGAGCAGCGCGCGGGCCACACGGCCGGGAACGTCCGAGAAGACCAGGTCGGACATCGCGTCATTGGTACGCCGCAGCCGACGGGCGACGGCGCGCAGCAGCGCGGTGGCCACCTCGGGGCGGACGTTCAGCCAGGGCTGGAGGTCACCGTGGCCCAGACCCAGCAGCTTGACCTCGGTCAGCGCGGTGGCGGTCGCCGTACGCGGGCCCGGGTCGAAGAGGGACAGTTCGCCGATGAGCTCTCCGGGGCCGACGACGGCGAGCATGTTCTCGCGACCGTCGGGGGAGGTGCGGTGGAGCTTTACCTTGCCCTCGGTGACGACGTACAGCCGGTCGCCCGGGTCGCCCTCGTGGAACAGGGAGTCGCCACGCGCGAGCGTCACCTCACTCATGGAGGCGCGCAGTTCCGCGGACTGCTCGTCATCGAGCGCCGCGAAGAGCGGGTTGCGCCGCAGAACGTCGTCCACGAGTTCTCTCCTTGTCGACCTGCTCAGGGGATCACTCCCCTGTGTATCAGGGGACCGTGCTCCCCATTTTGCCGGACGGTCCAAACAGTGTGATCTGTCACAAGGATGCCGCACAGGTGTCCCGAGGTAAGCGGCAGGGGTCCAATTGGGGGCCGATCTTCAGGGTCCGGGGCGGATGTCAGTGCCGGGCTTTAGGCTGGCCGGGTGTCCAAATCGCCGGTGAGAGCACAGGCCAAGGGGGCTGGGCGGGTGGTTGTACGTCGCGATTCCGCTGTGGGCGAACAGGACCCCGGTGGCCGAAGGAAAACGACAGAAGCGGCGAAAAGGGCGCCGGGTGAGGCGGCGGCCGGTGGCCGGAAAGCGGCGGCTGTGAAGAGGTCGACGGCGGCCGGGTCCACCTCGTCCAAGAAGGCTGCCCCCGCGAAGAAGGCTGCCCCCGCGAAGAAGGCTGCCCCCGCGAAGAAGGCGGCCCCCGCGAAGAAGGCGGCCCCCGCGAAGAAGGCGGCCCCCGCGAAAACGCCGGCCGCCAAGAAGGCGACGGCCAAGAAGGCGACGGCCAAGAAGGCGACGGCCAAGAGCGCGATCAGCAAGAAGGCGATCAAGAAGAAGCCTGCCGTCGCCCCCGAGAAGGCCTCCGCCACCGTAAAGGGCGCCTCCCCCGTGAAGACCGTCTCCGCCGAGCCCCCCGCCGCCGAGTCCCGCACGGCCCTCGTTCGCCGTGCCCGGCGTATTAACCGCGAGCTCGCCGACGTCTACCCGTACGCCCACCCGGAGCTGGACTTCGACAACCCCTTCCAGCTCGTGGTCGCCACGGTTCTGTCCGCCCAGACCACCGATCTGCGCGTCAACCAGACGACCCCCGCGCTGTTCGCCAAGTACCCCACCCCCGAGGATCTGGCCGCCGCCAACCCCGAGGAGGTCGAGGAGATCCTCCGGCCGACCGGGTTCTTCCGGGCCAAGACCAAGTCGGTCATGGGGCTGTCGAAGGCGCTGGTGGAGCACTACGGCGGGGAGGTGCCGGGACGGCTGGAGGATCTCGTCAAGCTGCCCGGCGTCGGGCGCAAGACCGCCTTCGTCGTGCTCGGTAACGCCTTCGGCCGGCCCGGCATCACCGTGGACACGCACTTCCAGCGGCTGGTACGGCGCTGGCAGTGGACCGGGCAGGCCGACCCGGACAAGATCGAGGCGGAGATCGGCGCGCTGTTCCCCAAGAGCGACTGGACCGACCTCTCGCACCATGTGATCTGGCACGGCCGCCGCATCTGCCACGCCCGCAAGCCCGCCTGCGGCGCCTGCCCCATCGCCCCGCTCTGCCCGGCGTACGGCGAGGGCGAGACGGATCCGGAGAAGGCGAAGAAGCTCCTGAAGTACGAGAAGGGCGGCTTCCCGGGGCAGCGGCTCAACCCGCCGCAGTCCTATCTGGACGCGGGCGGCAAGCCGGCCCCGCCGCTGGGGGCCGGATGACGGGGGGAGCGGGAAGTATGGGGGCGCTGTCGGCTGGTCGTACGGCCATCGAGGCCCTGTCCCCGTTGCCGTGGGCAGGCGGTTGTGCAGGCGCCGCGGAACGATCTAGGGGCCCTCGGGCGTTGGACTCGGCAGGACGACGGGGGTGGCGATGACGCGGGCGAGCGATACGCAGGACGGGCCGGTGGTGGTCAGCAAGGACGGGCTGCCGCAGTGGCTGGACCCGGTGGTGCGGGTGGTGGAGACCGTCGAGCCGTTGCAACTGAGCCGCTTCCTGCCGCCGGAGAGCGGCGCGGGGCGCCAGTCCGCCGTACTGATCCTGTTCGGTGAGGGCGAGCAGGGGCCCGAGCTGCTGCTGATGGAGCGGGCGAGCTCGCTGCGGTCCCATGCCGGACAGCCCTCCTTCCCCGGTGGCGCCCTCGACCCCGAGGACGGCGACCCGCAGGCCGACGGGCCGTTGCGGGCCGCTCTCCGCGAGGCCGAGGAGGAGACCGGGCTCGATCCGAGCGGCGTCCAGCTCTTCGGTGTCCTGCCGAAGCTGTACATCCCGGTCAGCGGCTTCGTCGTCACGCCCGTGGTGGGCTGGTGGCGCGAGCCCAGCCCGGTCGACGTCGTCGATCCGAACGAGACCGCCCGCGTCTTCACCGTCCCCGTGGCGGATCTCACGAATCCGGACAACCGCGCCACCACAGTGCACCCGAGCGGCCACCGAGGTCCGGCATTTCTGGTCGAATCGGCACTGGTGTGGGGCTTCACGGCCGGGATCATCGACCGTCTGCTCCATTTCTCGGGCTGGGAGCGGCCCTGGGACCGGGGGAAGCAGGTCCCGCTCGACTGGCGGTCATGACAGGGTGTCTGCCGTGCTGTGTCTTCCCGGGGGCCGTCGTGTCCGAACGTCGCTGTGTGGCGGGCCGGGCCCGTGGCCGACCTGTGGTGAGCGAAGAGTGACGAGGCGAGGCTCGAACCGGTGAACGTGCTGGACATCCTGTTGCTGGTCGCCGCCGTCTGGTTCGCGATCGTGGGCTACCGCCAAGGCTTCGTCGTCGGCATCCTGTCGGTGATCGGCTTCCTCGGCGGCGGCCTCGTGGCCGTCTACCTCCTCCCGGTCATCTGGGACGCGCTGACCGACAACGCCGAGGTGAGCACCACCGCCGCCGTCGTCGCGGTCGTCGTCGTGATCGTCTGCGCCTCCGTCGGTCAGGCCCTGACCACTCACCTCGGCAACAAGCTGCGCCGGTACATCACCTGGTCCCCGGCCCGTGCCCTGGACGCCACCGGCGGCGCCCTCGTCAACGTCGTCGCGATGCTGCTGGTGGCCTGGCTGATCGGCTCCGCCCTCGCCGGGACGACGCTGCCGACGCTCGGCAAGGAGGTCCGTAGCTCCAAGGTGCTGCTCGGGGTCTCGCGGGCGCTGCCCGACCAGGCCGACACCTGGTTCGCGGACTTCTCCACCGTCCTCGCGCAGAACGGCTTCCCACAGGTCTTCAGCCCGTTCTCCAACGAGCCGATCAACGAGGTCAAGCCGCCCGACCCGGCGCTCGCCAACAGCCCCGTCGCAACCCGCGCGCAGCGATCCATCGTCAAGGTCATGGGTACGGCGACGAGTTGCGGCAAGGTCCTGGAGGGCACCGGCTTCGTCTTCGCCGACCGCCGCGTCATGACCAACGCGCATGTGGTCGGCGGTGTCGACGAGCCCACCGTCCAGATAGGCGGCGAGGGCAAGCGGTACGACGCGACGGTCGTCCTCTACGACTGGGAGCGCGACATCGCCGTACTCGACGTACCCGACCTGGACGCGCCCGTCCTGAAGTTCACGGCCACCGACGCCGAGAGCGGCGACGGCGCGATCATCGCGGGCTTCCCGGAGAACGGCGCGTACGACGTGCGTGCCGCGCGTGTACGCGGGCGCCTGCCGGCCAACGGACCGGACATCTACCACCGCGGCACCGTGCACCGTGATGTCTACTCCCTCTACGCGACCGTCCGCCAGGGCAACTCCGGCGGCCCGCTGCTCACGCCCGAAGGCAAGGTGTACGGCGTGGTGTTCGCCAAGTCACTCGACGACGCCGAGACCGGCTACGCGCTGACCGCGGACGAGATCCAGGAGGACATCGTCAAGGGTCGTACCGCCAACCAGCAGGTGGACAGCGATAGCTGCGCGCTGTGAGCCCGTGAGGCCGGGGCAGGCGCGAGAGCCTGCCCCGGTCGGTCGGGTCGGTGGAAGAGTGGCGGCCGGTCAGCCGCGCGGGTGGCGCAGGCGCACCGAGACCCAGCGGGCCCGGCGGCGCAGAATGCGCGGAATTCCCACCCGGAGATCCGCACCCTGCATCTGCGGGGCGCTGCCTCGCTGGTGGGAGCTCAGCCCACCGGCCGAGCGGCGATTGCGTGCTGCGTCACTGTAGTCGTGCGTCCAGCCCATACCCCGACGTCTGCCCCTGCCCCAAGGTCGATAACCGCCCCCAGGGCCCCCAATTGGCCTATGCGCCGGGCAATTGGCTGTTCGTAGGACAGGTGTTCAGTTCCGGATACCGGGCGCATCGGCGCGGTCACCGATCGGGTTCGGGGGTCTCCTACAGCCAGCCGGTCATCGGTCGGGTTCGGGGTCCTTGAGCCAGCCGGTCATCGGTCGGGCTCGGGGTCCTTGAGCCAGTTGATGAGCTCCGTGGAGAAGGCGACCGGGTCCTCCTCGTGCGGGAAGTGTCCGAGGCCGTCGAACAGGCGCCAGCGGTAGGGCGCTTCGACGTACTCGCCCGAACCGGCCGCGCTGCGTGTGCGCATGACGGGGTCGAGGGAGCCGTGCAGATGCAGCGTCGGCACGCGCACCGGCCGCTTCATACGGCGGTTGAACTGGATGCCGTCGGGGCGGGCCAGCGAGCGCACCATCCAGCGGTACGGCTCGATCGAGCAGTGCGCGGTCGACGGGATGCAGATCGCGCGGCGATACGTCTCCACCGCGTCGTCGTCCGGCAGGCGCGGGCCGGACCAGTCCCGCACGAGCCGGCCGACGAGCGCGCCGTCGTCGGCCGTCAGTTGCCGCTCGGGGATCCAGGGCCGCTGGAACCCCCAGATGTAGGAACTGGCACCGGTCTGCTTGACGTCCGAGAGCATCGCCGAGCGCCAGCGCCGGGGGTGCGGCATGGACGCGACCGCGAGCCGGCGCACCAGCTTGGGGCGCATCACGGCCGCCGTCCACGCCAGGTATCCGCCCAGGTCGTGGCCGACCAGCGCGGCGTCCGGCTCGCCGAGCGAGCGGACCACGCCGGTGATGTCGAGGGCGAGGTTGGCCGGGTCGTAACCGCGCGGCGTGCGGTCGCTGCCGCCGACGCCCCGGAGATCCATCGCCACGGCCCGGAAGCCCGCGTCGGCGAGCGCGACGAGCTGGTGCCGCCAGGTCCACCAGAACTGCGGGAAGCCGTGCAGCAGCAGCACCAGCGGACCGTCGCCCACCTCGGCGATGTGGAAGCGCGCGCCGTTCGCCGCGACCTCCCGGTGGGTCCAGGGGCCGTCCGGTCGTACGACCGAGGAGGGGGTGGCGGGATCCGTCATGACGACGAGCGTGCCACAGCCTCGATGGCCGCGGGCGCCCGGTCCTCCAGCTCAGGCCGCCCGGCCGTCGGACGCGGGTGCGGCTTGGCATTCTGCAGGACGCCCGCCGTCTCCTTCATCGACGCGGCGACCTTCTGCGGGCCCTTGCTCTTCTTGGCCTTCTTCGCGAAGACGACGCCGATCAGCGCGAGTACGAGGGCGATGAGGACGTTCGCCGCGAAGGACAGCAGGAAGCAGATCGCGAGGTTCCAGTCGCTCCAGGTCCGAATGCCGTACGCGAGGGCGAAGTTCAGCATCGGCAGCGAGAACACCAGGACGGCGCCCGCCACCGTGAACGCGCCGCCGCTTGTCGCGCCACGCTTGACGTCTCGTTTGAGCTGCGCTTTCGCCAGTGCGATCTCGTCATGCACCAGCGCCGACATCTCGGTCGTCGCCGAGGCGAACAGCTCGCCGATGCTGCGTTCGGCGCCGACCGGGCTGCCGTCGGGTGCGCTCATCGCGGTCTCCCTCGTCGTGTACGGATCCGTCTTCTGCCTGACTGCGTACGGTTCCGTCTTTTGTACCGTCCCGTCAGATCATGCCCGACGGTGGTCCTCCTCGCCTGCCCTGCCCGCCACTTCGGCAAGCGCGTGGCGTGCGGCGAGTTTCTCCTCGGCCAGACGGCGGTGCTCGGCGGCCTTGCGCTCGTGGATGGCGGCCATGCGCAGGTGGTACTCCGGCTCGTCCTGTTCGTAGATGTCCGGAATGCCGTCCGCGTCCTCGTCGCGCTCCTCGGCCTCGACCATCCTGCGGTACTTGGTGTTCCGTATCTTCAGCAGCACCGTCGCCAGGATCGCCGCGGCGAGGGACCCGAGCAGTACGGCCGCCTTGACCTCGTCGGTCAGCGTGGCGTTGCCCACGAAGGCGAGCTCGCCGATGAGCAGCGAGACGGTGAAGCCGATGCCGGCGAGGGTCGCGACGGCGAACACGTCGGCCCACTCCAGGTCGTCGCTGAGCGAGGCCCTGGTGAAACGTGCCGTCAGCCAGGTGCCGCCGAAGATCCCGACCGCCTTGCCGACCACCAGCCCGAGGACCACGCCGAGTGTCTCCGGCTGGGTGAACACATCGCCGAGCGCGCCCCCGGAGACCACCACGCCGGCGCTGAACAGCGCGAACAACGGGACGGCCAGGCCGGCCGACAGGGGGCGTACGAGGTGCTCGATGTGCTCACCGGGGGAGTGCTGCTCGTCCTCGCGCCGGGTGCAGCGCAGCATCAGGCCCATCGCGACGCCCGCGATGGTGGCGTGGACGCCGCTGTTGTACATCAGCGCCCAGATCACGAGGGCGAGCGGGACGTACACGTACCACCCGCGTACGCCCTTCCTGAGCAGCAGCCAGAAGACGCCCAGCCCGACGACGGCGCCGCCGAGTGCGGCGAAGTCGATCTGCGAGGTGAAGAAGATCGCGATGATCAGGATCGCGAACAGGTCGTCGACCACGGCGAGCGTGAGCAGGAAGGCGCGCAGGGCGCTCGGCAGGGAGGTGCCGATGACGGCGAGCACGGCGAGCGCGAAGGCGATGTCCGTGGCGGTCGGAACCGCCCAGCCCGCCGACGAGCCGTGCCCGGTGGCAACGGTCAGGGTGTAGACGAGCGCGGGCACCGCCATGCCGCACAGCGCGGCGACGACCGGCAGCGCGGCTGCCTTCGGGTCCTTGAGATCGCCGGCGACGAGCTCGCGCTTGAGCTCGATCCCGGCGACGAAGAAGAAGATCGCGAGCAGCCCGTCGGCGGCCCAGTGCTCGATGGACAGGTTCAGTCCGAGCGCCTCGGGGCCGATGTGGAAGTGGCCGACGGTCTCGTAGCTGTCGCCGAGGGCGGGTACGTTCGCCCAGATCAGCGCCGCGATCGCGGCGAGCAGCAGCAGGACACCGCCGACGGTCTCGGTGCGCAGGGCGTCCGCGACGAAGTTCCGCTCGGGCAGGGAGAGCCGTCCGAAGACCTTGCGGGGAGCGTTGGTGCGGGGCGCGGGCACGGGGGAGACCTCCGGTCGGTGGGCAGGGCTGAGCACATGCCGACCAGACTTCCCGGCGCACCTGAGGTTGACGTTCCTGTTATTACGTTACCTAACGTGACTTTGTTTACTTTACCTAAGGGGCTGTGGAGGTGCGGCGGGGCGGTGTCCGGTTGACCCCACGGTATGCAGAAAAGGGCCGCCCGGCGCGCGATGCACCGGGAGGCCCTTCGTGAACTACGGCAGACTCAGTCCTCGCTCGGCGCCGCCGGCAGCTTCGCCTGGATGAGGTCCATGACGGTCGAGTCGGTCAGCGTCGTCACATCGCCGAGCTGGCGGTTCTCGGCGACGTCCCGCAGCAGTCGGCGCATGATCTTGCCGGAGCGGGTCTTCGGCAGTTCGGCCACCGGCAGGATCCGCTTCGGCTTGGCGATCGGTCCGAGGGTGGCGCCGACGTGGTTGCGCAGGTCGTTGACCAGGCCCTCGTCCTCGGCGTTCGCCGTCCCGCGCAGGATCACGAAGGCGACGATCGCCTGCCCGGTCGTCTCGTCGGCGGCACCGACGACGGCCGCCTCGGCGACGGACGGGTGCGAGACGAGCGCCGACTCGACCTCCGTGGTGGAGATGTTGTGGCCCGACACGAGCATGACGTCGTCCACCCGGCCGAGCAGCCAGATGTCCCCGTCGTCGTCCTTCTTCGCCCCGTCACCGGCGAAGTACTTGCCCTCGAACCGCGACCAGTAGGTGTCGAGGAACCGCTGGTCGTCGCCCCAGATGGTGCGCAGCATCGACGGCCACGGCTCGGTCAGCACCAGGTAGCCGCCACCGCCGTTCGGTACCTCGTTCGCCTCGTCGTCCACGACGGTCGCGGAGATGCCGGGCAGCGGACGCTGCGCCGAACCGGGCTTGGCCTCGGTCACGCCCGGCAGCGGCGAGATCATCATCGCGCCGGTCTCGGTCTGCCACCAGGTGTCGACGACCGGGGTCCGGTCGGCGCCGATGTGCTTGCGGTACCAGATCCACGCCTCGGGGTTGATCGGCTCGCCCACCGAGCCCAGCACCCGCAGGCTGCTGAGGTCGAACTTCGCGGGGATGTCGTCGCCCCACTTCATGAACGTACGGATCGCCGTCGGCGCCGTGTACAGGATGGTCACGCCGTACTTCTGCACGATCTCCCAGAAGCGGCCCTGGTGCGGCGTGTCCGGCGTGCCCTCGTACATCACCTGGGTCGCGCCGTTCGCCAGCGGCCCGTACACGATGTACGAGTGGCCGGTGACCCAGCCGACGTCGGCCGTGCACCAGTACACGTCCGTCTCCGGCTTGAGGTCGAAGACCGCGTGGTGGGTGTACGACGCCTGGGTCAGGTAGCCGCCGGAGGTGTGCAGGATGCCCTTCGGCTTACCCGTCGTGCCGGACGTGTACAGGATGAACAGCGGGTGCTCGGCGTCGAAGGCCTCGGGGGCGTGCTCGGCGGACTGCCGCTCGACGATCTCGTGCCACCACACGTCACGGCTGTCGTCCCAGGCGACGTCCTGGCCGGTGCGGCGCACGACGAGCACGTGCTCGACGTTGTCGACCTTGCCGATCGCGTCGTCCACGGCCGGCTTCAGCGCGGACGGCTTGCCGCGCCGGTAGCCGCCGTCGGAGGTGATGACGACCTTGGCGTCCGCGTCCTGGATACGTGTGGCCAGCGCGTCCGCCGAGAAGCCGCCGAAGACGACCGAGTGCGCGGCGCCGATGCGCGCGCAGGCCAGCATCGCGACCGCCGTCTCCGGGATCATCGGCATGTAGACGGCGACCCGGTCGCCCTTCTGAACGCCCAGCTCCAGCAGGGCGTTGGCAGCCCTGGAGACCTCGTCCTTCAGCTCCGCGTAGGTGATGGCGCGGCTGTCGCCGGGCTCGCCCTCGAAGTGGATGGCGACGCGGTCGCCGAGCCCGGCCTCAACATGCCGGTCGACGCAGTTGTACGCGACGTTGAGCTCGCCGTCCTTGAACCACTTCGCGAACGGCGGGTTCGACCAGTCCAGTGTCTCCGTCGGCTCCTTGGCCCAGGTCAGCCGACGGGCCTGCTCGGCCCAGAAGCCGAGCCTGTCAGCCTTGGCCTGTTCATACGCCTCCGCCGTGACGTTGGCGTTCGCTGCCAGGTCGGCGGGGGGTGCGAACCTGCGCTCTTCCTTCAGCAGGTTGGCCAGGCTTTCGTTGCTCACGACATCTCCCTTTCCCAGGGTGTCCGTTGTGTCCCAGGCCACAGCTCATCAGACCCGGGGGTCCGATGACAAGGGTCGACGGAAAATTGGTTTAGACCTGTCAATGGGGTGAGGCCCGAGCCGCTGTCCGTGCCGGGGTCATCCGTTTCCACGGACGCCGGACCAGGCCGGTTCAGGTGTGTAACCCCTCTCACATCCAGGCCGGGCGCAGGCGAAACGCGGACCGCACGGAAACGGAGACCACATGGAAGCGCGGCCCCGCGGGGGAGCGGGGCCGCGTGCACCTGCCTGTGTCAGGCCGGCCTGCGTCAGGCGGGCAGATTCGCCACACCCACGTGGTCGAACACCCTGTCCTGGTGTCCCTCGGTGAGCAGGTACGCCTGCGCCTCGCCCACATGGAAGTACATCCCGTGCAACTCCAGCGCGCCCGCGCGCAACGCCCGAGACACCGACTCGTGGGCGCGCAGATGCTCCAACTGCTGCACCACGTTGGTCAGGCAGAGCTGCTCGACGGCGTCGGCCGGCGCCCGCCCGGCGAGCCTGGCCCAGGGCCGGCTCTCGTCGGAGATCCGCTCCAGGCTCGGCCGCCCGTGTCGCAGCCACCGCCTGAGCGGGGTCTGCGCGGCGCCCGGCTCCGAGGCGAGCAGCGCCTGCATGGCCCCGCACCCGGAGTGCCCGCACACCGTGATCGACCGCACCTGAAGCACCTCCACCGCGTACTCGATCGCGGCCGCCACCGAGTCGTCGCCGCTCTCCCGGCCGGGCAGTGGCACGAGATTGCCCACGTTGCGCACCACGAACAGGTCGCCGGGACCACTGGAGGTGATCATCGACGTGACCAGCCGTGAGTCCGCACAGGTGAGGAATAGCTGGGAGGGCTGCTGCCCCTCACGCGCCAGTCGCGCCAGCTCGCCCCGCACCAGGGGTGCGGTGTTGCGCTGGAACGCGCTGATGCCGCGGGCCAGTTGCCGGGCGCTGGGGCGGCTGTCGTCGGTGCCGGCACCGGAGCCCTTTCCGGTGCTGGTGCCTGTGTGGCCACCGGCGCCTGTGCTCGCGCCGGTGCTCGCACGCGCGCCTGTGGCTGGGCTTGTGCCGGTGCCTTCGCTCACGTCGGCTGTCCGGTCCTGGGGGTGGTCGGGATGGGCAGGGTCGGCTGCGCCACCGCTGGAGGCACTGGGGCCGCTGGGGCTGCCAGGTCCGCCGGCCCCGTCGGGCTCGCCGGTGCCGCCGTGGCCCCCGGTGCCGCTGCTGCGGACGGAGCCGTCGGGGGCGTCGGCGTCGGAGGGTGTCGTGGTTCCGTCGGTGTCGTCGGGCCCGGTCGAGTGGGCGTCCCCGGGCCGCCCGTCACGGAGCAGGGCGGCCTCCGGGATCTCGCACTGGTGGTTGCGCCAGGCCGTCCAGGGGTGGCAGCGGCAGTCCGCCGTCTCGTCCGCGACGACCCCGGTGCCTGGCTGGAGGCCGGCCGGTCCCGTCGGTTCACCGATGCGGACCCCGGACCTGCGGCCGACCAGCTCGACAGTGCCGCCGTGCACGGTGTGCGTGTTCTGCCAGTCCTGAAGTGACTCGTACGCCGCATGGTCCATGAAGGACCCGTCCAACTCCACGACGGCGTCGGCACCTTGAGGGACGAGGTGCAGGGCCCGGCTGAGGCGCGGGACCGCGAGGAACGTCAACTGCCCTCGTACATGTACGTGATGGACTCCTTCCGTCTCGTGGTGCGTGATCCGGGTGCGGGTGAGGCGGTGCAGGGCGACGCCGACGGCCATGGCGATGCCCAGGGCCACGCCCTCCAGCACGCCGAGGAACACGACGCCGAGGGTGGTGACGGCGTACACCAGCACCTCTCGGTGGCGGGTCACCGTGCGGATGTGGTGCAGGGACACCATCTGGATGCCGACGGCCATCACCAGGGCGGCGAGCGAGGCGAGCGGGATGAGCTCCAGGAGCGGGACCATCAGCAGTGCGGCGACTACTACGAGAACGCCGTGCAACATCGTGGAGTTCCGGCTCACGGCACCCGCTTGCACATTCGCGGAACTGCGCACGGCCACGCCCGCGACGGGCAGCCCGCCGAGTGCGCCGGAGACCACGTTGGCAGCGCCCTGGCCGAGCAGCTCGCGGTCCAGGTCGGAGCGTCCGACTCGGGCGGACAGCTCCGGCCGGCCGGCGACCAGCTTGTCCACGGCGACCGCGCCGAGCAGCGACTGCACACTGCACACCAGCGTGATGGTGAGCACGGCGGCGACGAGGCCCAGTACCGGGCCGTCGGGCAGGGCGGCCAGTGCGTGGCTGCTCCAGGACGGCAGGTCGACCTTGGGCAGGCTCAGGCCCACGAGCGAGGCGGTCGTGGTCGCGACGGCGACGGCGACGAGCGGCGTCGGCATCCTGCGCAGGAGCTTGCCGGCCCGGCCGGGAAGTCTGGGCCAGACGACCAGCAGGGCGAGGGTCAGCACACTCACCGACAGGGCGGCGGGATGCACACGGGCCAACTGGGCGGGCAGCTCGCGCAGGTTGTCGAGGACCGAGCTGTGCGGGATGCCGCCGAGGACGATGTGAAGCTGGGCCACGGCGATGGTGACGCCGATGCCGGCGAGCATGCCGTGCACGATCGCGGGGCTGACGGCCAGCGCGGTACGTGCCACGCGCAGGAGGCCGAGGCCGAGCTGTGCGAGGCCGGCGAGGACGGTGATGGCGCAGGTCGTACGCCATCCGTATTGCTGGATGAGCTCGGCGGTGACGACCGTGAGTCCGGCGGCGGGGCCGCTGACCTGGAGCGGGGCGCCGCCGAGCCGTCCGGCGACGAGTCCTCCGACGGCAGCGGCGACAAGGCCGGCCTGGAGGGGCGCGCCGGTGGCGAGGGCGATACCGAGGGACAGCGGGAGTGCGATCAGGAAGACCGCGATGGAGGCCGAGACATCGGCGCCCGCGATGCGTGGGAGGCGGGGCCGGGTCGGGGGTGGGCTGTGAGGTTCGTGGCTGTGCTCTTCTCGACGTGGATCGTCGGCGCGGGTGGGAACGCAGGCTGACATGTTTCCCGTCTCCTCCGGGCAGCGCGGTCGCGGATCTGGCGGTCCCCGCTCCTGGCGGGGTCGGGTCGCGGCCGTGTGGTCACGGCGTGCAGCGGCGGGATGCATCAACTGTCGGTAAACGGATCGTAATGCAGAGTAAAGGCCCGGAATAGATTTTCCGAGCAAATGGACTAATAAATCCCCCTGAAGAGTGACGTAGCTAATTAGTCGGCTTGTCGTATTAATTCCTTCTCGGTCCCGTGCGACCTTGGCGGCGCTGTCGCCCTCCGAGAGAAGGAAGTAGGTGGACCGAACATGGCCGCCACTCGCAGGTTCGCCGCCCCCCGAAAAACAGCCGCGACACACCGAATTGCCGCGGGTACCGCTGCCGCCGCGGTCTGCGCCGCCTCGCTCGCCGGATGCGCGAGCCGTGACACGACGGGGCAGCCGGCGCACGGGCCGCAGAAGGCGAAGCCCGCGGCTCCCGCGCCCCGGAGCGCGATCCGTCTGATCGGCGACGGGTCCACCGCCTACACCGGCGCGCAGCCGCATCTGCCCCGGCCCGAAAGACTGAGGCCCGGTCAGAAGCCCCCGCAGTTCGTGGTGTTCTCCTGGGACGGCGCCGGCGAGGACGGCCAGAAGCTCTTTTCCCACTTCCGCCAGGTCGCCAGGGCGAACAACGCGACGATGACGTACTTCCTCAGCGGCGTGTACATGCTGCCGGACCACAAGCGCGACCTGTACCGGCCCCCACAGCACTCCCCGGGCCGCTCCGACATCGGCTTCAACGACGCGGAGGGAATCGGCGACACCGTGAGGCAGCTACGTCTCGCGTGGCTGGAGGGCAACGAGATCGGCACCCACTTCAACGGCCACTTCTGCGGCAGCGGCGGTGGCGTCGGCGAGTGGTCGGTGGAGGAATGGAAGGACGAGATCACTCAGGCGAAACGATTCGTCAAGTCCTGGAAGACCAACACCGGCATGAAGAAGGTGTCACCCCTCCCCTTCGACTACGACAAGGAGCTCATCGGCGCCCGCACGCCCTGCCTGGAGGGCCGCACGAACTTCGTCCAGGCAGCCCGCGAGATGGGCTTCCGCTATGACTCCAGCGGCGTCAACAACCAGCTCTGGCCCGTGAAGAGGGAGGGTCTGTGGGATCTGTCGATGCAGCTCGTGCCCTTCCCGGGGCACTCCTACGAACAGCTCACCATGGACTACAACTTCATGGTCAACCAGTCGGGCACCACGAGCCAGGGCGACCCCGACAAGCACGAGTTCTGGGGCGATCAGATGCGGGACGGCCTCCTCATGGGCTTCCGCCGGGCCTATGAGGGCAACCGCGCGCCCCTGATCATCGGCAACCACTTCGAGTCCTGGAACGGCGGCACCTACATGCGCGCCGTCGAGGAGGTCGTCGAGGCCGTCTGCAACAAGCCCGACGTGCGCTGCGTGTCCTTCCGGCAGCTCGCAGACTGGCTCGACGCCCAGGACCCGGCGACCTTGAGGAAGCTGCGCACCCTGGAAGTCGGCGAGGCCCCGAAGGAGGGCTGGGCGTCGTTCCTGTCGGGGCACCCCGCACCCGCCCCGAAGGGTGTGCCCGGGGCGCCGCCCCTCAAGCAGTAGGCGTCAGCGGGGCATTGCTCACGGGCAGGGCGCTCACGCCCTCCCCGAGCACGAACCCGGGGTCGATCTGCGCCGCCAGGTCGGCCCCGGTGCGCTCGTCGCCCCAGGACCGGGCGTTCTTCAGGTGGAAGTGCACCATCTGGCGGGTGTAGCGCTCCCAGTCCCGCAGCTCGTACGTCGCGTCCACGGCCGTGCGCAGCCGGCGCAGGGAGAGGTGGTTCGCGTCCTCCAGGAGCTCGAACCGGGGCGGACGGCCCTTCTCCATGGAGCGCACCCAGTCCGAGTGCCCGACGGTCACCAGCAGGTCGTCCCCGACCTCGGCGCGGAGGAAGTCGAGGTCGTCCTGCCCTTGCACCTTGTTGCCGACGACCTTCAGGGCGACGCCGAAGTCGCGGGCGTACTCCCGGTACTGGCGATAGACGGAGACCCCCTTCCGGGTCGGCTCGGCGACGAGGAACGTGATGTCGAAACGGGTGAACATGCCGGAGGCGAAGGAGTCCGAGCCCGCCGTCATGTCGACCACGACGTATTCACCGGGGCCGTCGACCAGGTGGTTCAGGAACAGCTCCACCGCTCCCGTCTTGGAGTGGTAGCAGGCGACCCCGAGGTCGGATTCGGTGAAGGGGCCGGTGACCATCAAACGGACGGCGCCGCCGTCGAGTTCCACCGGCCGGGCACAGGCGTCGTACACCGGGTTCGGCTCGCACACCCGCAGCAGCCGCGAACCCTCGCCGGGCGGAGTCGTCTTGATCATCGTCCGGGTGGAGGCGATCCGCGGGTTCGAGCCGCGCAGATAGTCCTTGATCAGCGGCAGCCGCTCGCCCATCGCGGGCGTGGCCGCGGCCTGCGCCTCGTCCAGGCCGAGCGCGGCACCCAGATGCTGGTTGATGTCGGCGTCGACGGCCACGACCGGTGCGCCGGCGGCGGCGAGGTGGCGGATGAACAGAGAGGACAGGGTCGTCTTGCCGCTGCCGCCCTTCCCGACGAAAGCAATTTTCATGTTCACGAACAGTAGTCGCGCGATAGCTGTATGTGGCAGGCGTGCGGGGAGAAGGCCACCCGATCGTGGGGTGCGGGCGATCGAAGGGGCGCGAAGCTCGTTGGGGGGTGCCCGACGGGCGAAGGGTGGGCGCGTAATGTCGTACTCATGAGTACGACAGGTGCGTCCGCCGATCCGCTCGCGGCCCTCGGTTCGCTGCCCTCGGTGCCGGAGTCCGTGGAGTCCGTGCGCAAGGCGGTGGACCGGGTCTACGGGCACCGGATCATGCGGCGGCGCAGCAACGAGATCACCTCCGAGGCGGCCCTGCGCGGCGCTCGTGGCTCGGCGGCGCTGTCGGGTGCCGACTGGGCGCTCGAAGAGGTCCGCCGGCGTACCGACTTCAGTGGTGACGACGGGGCGCGTGTGATGGGCGCGGCCCTGCGGCTGACGGCCGAGGCGGGCCAACTGCTGTCCATCTGGCGGCAGTCGCCGCTGCGGGTGCTGGCCCGGCTGCATCTAGTGGCGGCGGCGAGCAACGAGGGCGAGGTCGGGCGTCCGCGCCAGGCCGGCGAACCGGTCGACGAGCCCCTGATCGAGCTTCCGCTGCCGAGCGCCACGGAGGTGCACGGCCGTCTGGAAGGGCTGGCCGAGCTGATCATCGCGGGCGGTTCGGCGCCCGCCCTGGTGACGGCGGCCGTCGTGCACGGCGAACTCCTCGCGCTGCGGCCGTTCACCTCCCACAACGGCCTGGTCGCCCGTACGGCCGAACGCATCGTCCTGGTCGGCAGCGGCCTCGACCCCAAGTCTGTCTGCCCGCCCGAGGCCGGCCACGCGGAGCTCGGGCGCGCGGCCTATCTGGCGGCGCTGGAGGGCTATGTGTCCGGCACTCCCGAGGGCATGGCCGCGTGGATCGCCCACTGCGGCAGGGCGATCGAGCTCGGGGCGCGAGAGTCGACGGCGGTGTGCGAGGCACTCCAGCGCGGGGCGGCGTAGAGCCTTTGGCGGCGTAGTCGTAGTGCGCACGCACGCGTGAGGCTTCGTCGCGTTCCGGGGATCCCGCGCGGGGCTCACAAGAGTTGCGGCGGTACGAGTATTCGTACCGCCGCTGGCATGTTCACCGGGTTACCAAGCGTCCTCGATATGTTGCCCATCAGGTCGGGAACTTTTGCCCGTCACCTGGTGCGGCTGGCCCGTAATCGACGGGTCGACGTCGCGTGGGTGCCCAATGTTCATGCTAGGTCCGTGGGGCCAAATGCGTATTAAAGGTGATCCTCTCGGATGTCCTTGGTCTCGCGGGCCGTTGAGTCCTTTGTACTCCAGGTCACAACCAAGCGGAAGGCCTGGCTGCAGTTCTTTACTTTTACTCTCAAATCACTTCAAACGGACATCGGTTTGTCGAGCGGAGTGCGCGCAAAGCGGAGGTGCAGGTCAGGCGGGCGCCGTACGGCGTCGGCTCGCGTACCAGACCAGGCCTGCCGTGGCCGCCGCGGCCCCTATGGCGGCTGCCGCGACCAGGGCCGGACGTGGCGGTACCGAGAAGGAGGGGATCCGCTGCTTGAGCCGGACCGGGCGATGGAAATCGAGAATCGGCCACCCGCGCGCGAGTGCCTCGCGGCGCAGCGCGCGGTCCGGGTTCACGGCGTGCGGATGCCCGACCGTCTCCAGCATCGGCAGGTCGGTCGCCGAGTCGCTGTAGGCGTAGCAGCGGTCGAGGTCGTAGCCCTCGGACTCGGCGAGTTCCCTGATCGCCCGGGCCTTCGTCGGGCCGTACGCGTAGTACTCCACCTCGCCGGTGAAGCAGCCGTCGTCGCCCACGACCATGCGCGTGGCGACCACGCGGTCGGCGCCGAGCAGCTCGCCGATCGGCTCGACCACCTCGGCGCCGGAGGTGGACACGATCACCACGTCACGGCCGGCGATGTGGTGCTCCTCGATGAGGGAGGCGGCCTCGTCGTAGATGATCGGGTCGATCAGGTCGTGCAGTGTCTCCGCGACGATCTCCTTGACCTGCTGGACGTTCCAGCCGCGGACGAGCGCGGAGAGGTACTTCCGTGTGCGCTCCATCTGGTCATGGTCCATACCGCCCAGTCGGAAGACGAACTGGGCATATGCGGTGCGCAAGGCGGCCCTGCGGTTGATCAGACCGCCTTGGTAGAACGACTTGCTGAAGGTGAGCGTGCTCGACTTCGCAATGACCGTCTTGTCCAGGTCAAAGAAGGCCGCTGTGCGGGGCAAGGAGTGGTTTTCCACGACCCAGAGCATAGGTGCAGCCCATTCGGCGTAAGGTGGGCGCGTGGGTTTGCCTGAGAGGGCTCTCGGGTACACCATGGAAGTCACGGATCGTTCGCGACCGTGCTAACCCGGTCCGACTCCTCCCCCCCCGAGTCGGCCGTGGAGACGACCCCCGCTCTCCCCCCCGGCGGGGGTCGTCGCATGTCCGGGTGGGTTTTCCTCTTCCGAGCGTGGCCGCGGAGCCGCGGCGAGGCGGCTGCGGCCGCCTTTTCGGCATGCTCATGTTTCGTGACTGTGTGTAGTCATCGCGCTGCTCTGCGGGAGTCGCACAAGGGTCGGTCCCGGATCGGTGCAGGGGTCACCGGTTTGGGTGACGGCGATATTCACAACTGCTGAGTTGTCCACAGTTATCGACCAAGATCCACACGATTTCCGGGATCGCTGCACCGTGATTCCAACGCGTCCGGCTCGGGCCGACTTGATGGCCGGTTCCGGTTTGTCGGGCGTGTTTGGCCGGTTCGTATCGGCCGTTCATATGGAGGCCGGTTGCCGGTTCTTCACACGTTTGGGAATCGCGGGGCCGCAGGGCTGCGCGAGTGATGCAGCGAAGGGGGACGGAAACCGTGACCGCAGTCGTCACACACGATCCGCCGCCCGCCGCCTCCGGGCGGCCGGGCAGGCCGTTGATCGTCACGGAAGACGCCGAACTGCTGGACGACCTGCTGCGCCTGTGCGCGGCGGCCGGTGCCACGCCCGAGGTCCACCACGGCGTGCCCGAGCCCAGAAGCAGTTGGGAGGCCGCGCCGCTCGTCCTGGTCGGTGACGACGCCGCACGCCGCGTGCGCGGTGCCGGACGCAGGCGCGGGGTGGTGCTGGTGGGCCGGGACCAGGACGACGCCGGAGTGTGGCGCCGCGCTGTCGAGATCGGGGCGGACCACGTCCTGATGCTGCCCGACGGCGAACAATGGCTGGTCGACCGCATTGCCGACGTCGCGGAGGGCGTCGGCCGACCGGCTCTCACCGTCGGCGTCATCGGCGGCCGAGGCGGCGCAGGAGCCTCCACGCTCGCGTGTGCCCTCGCCGTCACCGCCGCGCGTGAGGGACTGCGCACGCTGCTCGTGGACGCCGACCCGCTGGGCGGCGGACTCGATGTCCTCCTCGGCGGCGAGGCGGCCGAGGGGCTGCGCTGGCCCTCGTTCGCCGGCTCGCGCGGGCGTCTCGGCAGCGGCGCGCTGGAGGAGTCGCTGCCCAAGCTGCACTCCCTGCGCGTCCTGAGCTGGGATCGCGGCGAATGCGTCGACGTTCCCCCGCAGGCGATGCGCGCGGTGCTCGCGGCGGCCCGGCGCCGAGGCGGCACGGTTGTCGTCGACCTGCCCCGCCGCATCGACGACGGGGTCGCCGAGGCCCTCGCCCAACTCGACGTCGGGATCCTCGTGGTCCCCGCCGAACTGCGCGCCGTAGCCGCCGCCCGGCAGGTGGCCTGCGCGGTGCGGCTGGTCCTACGGGACCTGCGGGTGGCCGTACGCGGTCCCTACGCGCCCGGACTCGACGACCGTGAGGTGGCCCGGCTGCTGGACCTGCCGCTGGTGGGTGAGGTGCCGGTCGAATCGGGGCTGTCGCGTCCGCACGAGAGCGAGGAACCGCCGGGGGCGGCCGGGCGGGGGCCGCTGGCGCGGTTCTGCCGGGAGTTCTGGGAGCGCTCGCTGCTCGAAGCGAGGGCGGCATGAGTACGGCATCGGGGTTCGACCGTGGCAGGGTTTCGGCAGCGGGGGTCGGGCGCGGCGTGAGTGCGGCAACGGGGGTCGACCGTGGCATGAGTGCGGCATCGGGGTTCGACCGCGGCATGAGTACGGCAGCGGGGTTCGGGCGGGTGGGCGGGGGCGAGACCGGGTCGGTGCGGGCGGCGCCTGGGCGGTGGCGGTCGGGTGCAGCGTTGCCTGGGCAGTGGTGGTCGGGCGGGGCGGTGGCCGCCGCGGCGCGGGCGGGTGCGGCTGCTTCGGCGGGCTCGGGGGCGGGTGCGGCTGCTTCTGCCGCGGACGGCTCGGGTGGCACCGCTGCCGGGTGGCAGGTGTCGCAGGGAGCGGTGAGTGCCGGCGGTGGGTGGCGGGATCCGGCCGAACGGGCCGGTTCGCCGGCTGGGAGCAGGGCGCCGGACGGGGCGGCAGCCAGGGCCGGCATGCCGTCGGAACTGCTGGACGGAGTGCGGCTTTGGCTGGCCGAGAGCGGCGCCGAGCCGACGCCCGCGCGTGTGGCGCAGGCTCTGCGGGAGCAGGGCCGGGTGCTGGGCGACGCCGAAGTCCTCGGGGCGGCCGAGCAATTGCGGTCCGAGCTGGTCGGCAGCGGCCCGCTCGAGCCACTCCTCACCGATCCCTCGGTGACGGACGTGCTGGTGTCGGCACCGGACCGTGTCTGGGTGGACCGGGGCGGAGGCCTGGAGCTGACGTCCGTGTCCTTCCCGGACGCAACTGCCGTACGACGTCTCGCGCAGCGCCTGGCAGCGGTGGCAGGGCGGCGACTGGACGACGCGCGGCCCTGGGTGGACGCCCGGCTGCCCGACGGGACCCGGCTGCATGCGGTGCTGCCACCCGTGGCCGTCGGCTGCGCGTGCCTGTCGCTGCGAGTGGTACGTCCGCGGGCGTTCACGCTGGACGAACTGGTCGCGGCGGGCACGGTGCCGCCGGGTGGGGACCGAGTGCTGCGCGCGCTGATCGACGCACGGCTGTCGTTCCTCATCAGCGGCGGCACGGGCACTGGCAAGACCACGCTGCTGAGCGCGTTGCTCGGACTGGTCGGGGGCGGCGAGCGGATCGTGCTCGCCGAGGACTCCGCGGAGCTCAGGCCGGACCATCCGCATGTCGTACGGCTGGAGAGCAGACCCGCCAACCAGGAGAACGCCGGGCTCGTCACCCTTGAGGACCTGGTGCGGCAGGCACTGCGGATGCGGCCTGACCGGCTGGTCGTGGGCGAGGTACGCGGCCCCGAAGTCGTCCATCTGCTGGCCGCGTTGAACACGGGCCACGAAGGCGGCTGCGGCACCGTCCACGCCAACGCGGCGGCCGATGTACCGGCCCGGCTGGAGGCGCTCGGCACCGCGGCCGGGCTCGACCGGGCCGCGCTGCACAGCCAGTTGGCGGCCGCGCTGTCGGTCGTACTCCACCTCGTACGCGACCGGACCGGGCGCCGGCGGATCGCCGAGGTGCATGTGCTGGAACGGGACCCGTCGGGGTTGGTGCGGACGGTGCCGGCGTTGCGATGGGGCGCGGAGGCATTCGCGTACGAGCGCGGGTGGGAGCGGCTGCGGGGGTTGCTTCGGGGTGCGGGCGACGGAGGGCGTCGTGCTCCTGAGGGTGAGGGCGGAGGGCGTCGTGCTCCTGAAGGTGAGGGTGCGGGCCCAGGTGCGACGGAGGGGCGGGGCGATGGTTGTGGGGTCGCGAGTGGCAATGGCGAGGCCTGGTGATCGTGCGGCGACAGGTGCCGCGGCGGAGGCCGGTGAGTGTGAGGGGTTCCGCGGACGTGGGGGGTTCGGTGGGCGTGAGGGGTTCGGTGAGCGTGACGGGTTCGGTGATTTGAGTGGGTGGGATGTCGGTGGGCGCGGCCGTGCTGTGCCTCGGTGTGGCGGTCTGGTTGCTGGGTGGGTCGAACTCCGGGGCGCGACGGGCGCAGTTGCTGCTGGCCGGTGGTGGGGCGGTGGGTGCCGGGCCACCCGACTGGCGGCGGTTGGCAGGGGAGCTGCGGCGGCTGCGGGGGCGGATCCGTGCCGAGTGGTGGGCGCCGGCCGTCGGAGTGGTGCTGGCGCTGCTGGGGTCGTCGGTGCTGCCGGTCGTCGCGGGGGCGGCCGGGGTGCCACTGCTGCGGCGGGTGCGGCTGGCCCGGGAGGCGCGCCGGGCGCGGGAGCGTCGCGGGGCCGCGGTGATCGCGCTGTGCGCGAGGCTCGCCGGGGAGGTGCGGGCCGGCCGGCAGCCGGCCGAGGCGCTGCTGCGGGCGGCGCGAGACTCCGTCGGGCTCGGTGAGGCGCAGTCCGCGGTGCTGGCGGCGGCGAAGTTCGGCGGGGACGTGCCGGGTGCGCTCACCTCGGCGGCACGGCAACCGGGTGCCGAGGGCCTGCTGGGTCTGGCGGCGTGCTGGCGGGTGGCCGTGGACCAGGGCGCGGGGCTCGCGGCCGGGCTCGACCGGCTGGAAGGGGCACTGCGGGCCGAGCGGGACCAACGTGCCGACCTGCGTGCCCAGTTGGCGGGCGCCAGATCGACGGTGCTGATGCTCGCCGGCTTGCCGGTCCTGGGGCTGCTGCTCGGGGCCGCCATGGGAGCCGACCCGCTGCATGTGCTGCTGCACACCGGGGCCGGGTTCGGGTGTCTCGTCGTCGGCGGAGCGCTGGAAGGGCTGGGGATGTGGTGGGCGACGCGGATCGTGCGGCAAGCGGAGGCGGCGTGAGGTGCCGAGGAGGAAGGCGAGCGAAGGGCCGACTGCGGGTCGGGCTGCGAGGCCGGCTTCGAGGCCGAGCCGATGGCCGTCGTGACAGGGAGGTGGCGGTGTGAACGCGGAGGTTGTCCACAGGCTGGGGACGGCGATGGGGGCGGTGCTGGTCGCCGGTTGGCTGTTGCGGTGGTCGGCGGAGGTGCGGCGCGAGCGAAGGGCTCGGCGACGGCTGGGGTCGTTGCTGACGCCGGCCGACGTGACGCCGACTCGCAGACGGTACGACGTCCGGCGGGGCGTGCGGCAATGGCTGCCCCTGGCAGCGGTCGTGGGCGCCGGGTGGACCGTGGTGGGCGGGGTCGCCGGTCTGGGGGTGGGCCTGGTCGTCGCGGGCGGGATGTGGCTGTGGCGGCGTCGGCAGAGAGCCGCTGCTGGTGCCGTGCAGGAGGTCGACGCCGGTGAGGTGGCACGTCGGCTTCCACTCGCCGCCGATCTCCTCGCGGCATGCATCTCGGCGGGCGCCGGTCCGGTGATCGCGGCTCAGGCCGTGGGCGAGGCGCTGGGTGGTCCCGTCGGGGGCGGGTTGTCACGAGGTGCCGCGGAGGTGCGGCTCGGTGGTGAACCGGGTGAGGCGTGGCAGCGGTTGGCCTCGATGCCCGGAGCCGGGGCGCTGGCGCGGTTGCTGGAACGCGCCGATGTGACGGGGCTTCCGGCGGCCGGACCGGTCGCGCGGCTGGCCGCGGAGGCCCGCGCCGAGTGGACGCGCACCGCGACGGAACGGGCCAGGCGGGCGGCCGTCATGGTCAGTGCGCCGGTGGGGCTGTGCTTCCTGCCCGCGTTCATCGCGGTGGGCGTGGCACCGGTCGTGATCGGGCTTGCGGGCGGGGCGCTGGGAGGGGGCGTCGGCTGACGGGGTTAGAGCGGCGCCGGCCAGAGGCCGGCGGTCGGGGGTTCCGCGACAGGCGGGGCCGACTGCGGGCGCTCCAGAGCGTGCGGCAGCGGAAGTTCAACGGACTGTTCAACGGATTGTTCAACGGGACTGAACCTTACGGGGGTTGAGATGTACAAGGCGGTACGAGCACGGATGCGCGCGCTGGTGTGCAGGGTGCGAGCGGCACGAGGCGATGCCGGGATGGTCACCTCCGAGTACGCGATGGGGATCGTCGCGGCGGTGGCGTTCGCCGTGGTGCTCTACAAGGTCGTGACGAGCGGGCAGGTCAGCGAGGAGTTGCAGGCCATCGTGAAGCGGGCGCTCGATGCGCGGATGTGAGAGCTGGATGCGCGGATGTGAGGGGGAGGGCGAGCGGCGGGCCCGGAGGCCGGTCGGGGGCTCGGACCGTGGCTTCGTCACCGCGGAGTCGGCCGTCGTCCTGCCGGTTCTGGTCATGTTCGCGATGGCGTTGGTGTGGGGCCTGCTCGTGATGGCGGCGCAGATCCAGTGCGTGGACGCGGCGCGGACCGGCGCCCGGGCGGCCGCCCGGCAGGATCCCACCGACGCGGTCGTCGAGGTGACCCGCGAGGCGGCGCCCCGCGGCGCGACGGTCACGGTCGGCCGGGAAGGGGACGAGGTGCACGTGGTCGTCGTGGCCAAGCCGCCGGTGCTGACGGGGCTCCCCTTCGAGGTACGGGAGGAAGCCGTGGCCGTGGCCGAGGAGACGGTGGGGGCGGGGACATGAGAGGAGGATCCGCGACACGTCGCAGCTTTGATGCCGGGTGTTGTATCCGGCGTGCCGCGGCGGGCGTTGGGCGGGCAGCCCGCAAGGCTGCCGCCGACCGGCGCTCCGATCGGGGCTCCGCCACCGTGTGGAGCCTCGGCGTCATCGCCGTGCTCTGCGTCGTCTTCGGTGTCGTACTCGCCCTGGGGCACGCCGTCGTGACCCGGCACCGTGCGGCCGGCGGCGCCGATCTCGCGGCGCTCGCCGCGGCCGACCACTGGGCGGAGGGCGGCACGGCGGCCTGCGCACGGGCCGAACGGGTTGCCGGCGCACAGGGCGTGCGGCTCGTGCGGTGCGTGCTGATCGGCCAGGTCTCGGACGTGACGGCGGCGTCGGGCCGGGGTCCCTTCGCGGCGGAGGTCAGGGCACGGGCGGGACCTGCGGAGCCGGCGGGGCTTCCGTCGTCGGCAGTGCCTGTGGAGCCGACGGAGGTTCCACCGGCGGCAGTGCCTGTGGAGCCGGCGGAGGTTCCACCGGCGGCAGTGCCTGTGGAGCCGACGGGGCTTCGGCGGTCGACGGTGCCTGCGGAGACGACCCCGCCGACGGGGCATCGGCCTCTCGACCCTGCGGCGAAGGATCGGCCGGCGCCGGTTCCGTGACGGGCTGTACAGCCACCGTCGTCCCGTCCGGCGACGACGCGGACTCCCCGTCCCGAACCGCTCCGGGCACCTCGCTGAGGCTCTCGCTCTCTCCCGGCTCCTCCGGCGCCCCCCGCAGCAACACCGTCAGCAACCGCACGGCCCCCCGCTTGTGCAGCGGATCGTTGCCGTTGCCGCACTTGGGGGACTGGATGCAGGACGGGCAGCCGGCGTCGCACTCGCAGGAGGCGATGGCCTGGCGGGTGGCGGTGAGCCAGGAGCGGGCCGTGTGGAAGGCCCGCTCGGCGAAGCCCGCGCCGCCGGGGTGGCCGTCGTAGACAAAGACCGTCGGGAGCAGCGTGTCGGGGTGCAGCGGGATCGACACGCCGCCGATGTCCCAGCGGTCGCAGGTCGCGAAGAGGGGCAGCAGGCCGATCGAGGCGTGCTCGGCGGCGTGCAGGGCGCCGCCGAGGATCTCGGGGTTGATCCGGGCCTCGTCGAGCTGGTCCTCGGTGACCGTCCACCACACCGCGCGCGTGCGCAGCGTACGAGGAGGGAGGTCGAGCTTCGTCTCGCCCAGTACTTCGCCGGTGATCAGCCGGCGCCGCAGGAAGGAGACCACCTGGTTGGTGACCTCGACGGAGCCGTAGCACAGGCGGCCGTCGCCCCACGGGACCTCGACGTCCGTCTCCAGGACGGAGATCGCCGTCGTGTCCCGGGCGACCGTCGCGTACGGCGGGGCGGCCTCCTCGACCAGGGCGACGGAGTCCTCCAGGTCGAGGGAGCGCACCAGGTACGTACGGCCCTGGTGCAGATGGACCGCGCCCTCGTGGACGGTGCTGTGCGCGGCGCCCGCGTCGACCGTGCCGAGCAGCCGGCCCGTCCCGGCCTCGACCACCTGGACCGGACGGCCGCCCTCGCCGCGGATGTCGGTGAGGTCGGCGGCCCGTTCCCGGCGCGTCCAGTGCCAGGCCTTGGTGCGGCGGCGCAGCAGCTTCGCGGCCTCCAGTTGCGGCAGCAGCCCCTCGGTCTCGGGGCCGAACAGCTCCAGGTCCTCGTCGGTCAGCGGGATCTCCGCGGCGGCCGCGCACAGATGCGGCGCGAGGACGTACGGGTTGTCGGGGTCGAGGACCGTGGACTCCACCGGACGGTCGAACAGGGCCTCGGGATGGTGGACGAGGTAGGTGTCCAGTGGGTCGTCGCGGGCGACCAGGACGGCCAGCGCCCCCTGTCCGGAGCGGCCGGCCCGGCCCGCCTGCTGCCACAGGGAGGCGCGTGTGCCCGGGTAGCCGGCGATCAGTACGGCGTCGAGGCCGGAGACGTCGATACCGAGTTCGAGGGCCGTGGTGGCCGACAGGCCGAGGAGTTCGCCGGAGTGGAGGGCCTGTTCCAGGGCGCGGCGTTCCTCGGGGAGGTAGCCGCCGCGGTACGCCGCGACACGCCGGGCGAGGGAGCGGTCGACCTCGGCGAGGCGTTCCTGAGCGATGACCGCGATCAGCTCGGCGCCGCGCCGGGAGCGTACGAAGGCGACCGAGCGGATGCCCTGCACCGCGAGATCGGTCAGGAGGTCGGCCGTCTCGGCGGTGGCCGTACGCCGGACGGGTGCGCCCTTCTCGCCCTGCATCTCGGTGAGCGGGGGCTCCCAGAGGGCGAAGACGAGTTCGCCGCGCGGGGAGGCGTCGTCGGCGACCTCCACGACCGGGAGGCCGGTCAGGCGGCGGGCGGCCACCGCGGGCTCGGCGGCCGTCGCGGAGGCCAGCAGGAAGACGGGAGAGGCGCCGTAGCGGGCGCAGAGGCGGCGCAGGCGGCGCAGCACCTGGGCGACATGGGATCCGAACACGCCGCGGTAGGTGTGGCACTCGTCGATGACGACGTACTTCAGCGCCTTCAGGAAGGAGGACCAGCGTGGGTGGGACGGGAGTATGCCGCGATGCAGCATGTCGGGGTTGGTCAGGACGTAGTTGGCGTACTGGCGGATCCACTCGCGTTCCTCGAACGGAGTATCTCCGTCGTACACGGCGGGTCGGACGGAATTGCCCAGCGGATGTGAAAGTTCCTTCACCGAACGGCACTGATCCGCCGCAAGAGCCTTGGTCGGGGCCAGGTAGAGAGCGGTGGCGCCACGGCCGTTCGGGGCCTCCGAGCCGTCCAGGAGCGTCGACAGGACCGGCACGAGGTAGGCCAGGGACTTGCCGGAGGCCGTGCCCGTGGCGACGACCACCGAGTCGCCGTCCAGGGCGTGTTCGGCGGCGCGTGCCTGGTGGGCCCATGGATGCTGGATTCCGGCCGTCTGCACCGCGGCGATGACCTCCGCGCGGATCCGGTCGGGCCAGACGGCATGGCGACCCTCCCGCGGGGGCACATGCTCCGTATGAGTGATGCGCGAAGCCCGGCTCGGCCCCGAGGCGAGTCGGCCCAGCACCGCGCCCGGGTCCACCCGGGAAACGGGGCCCGTCGGGGATCGATCGGATCGGTGATTCTTGGCCATCGGGACCGAGTGTGTCACTGGCGTGACGGACAATGGGACCAAGGCGTCGTGCACGCCTGCCGGTAAGTGATTGAATGCCATCGCGGCTGGCGAACCGTCCTGGGGACTGCAAGCCGAGGTGTCCCTAGGGACGACCGCTCGATAGCAAGGTGCTGGAGGATCCGTGGACCTGTCCCTGTCGACCCGTACCGTCGGCGATCGTACGGTCGTCGAGGTCGGTGGCGAAATCGACGTATATACCGCGCCCAAGTTGCGCGAACAGTTGGTCGAGCTGGTGAACGACGGGAGTTTCCACCTCGTCGTCGACATGGAGGGCGTGGATTTCCTCGACTCCACCGGGCTCGGCGTACTGGTCGGCGGCTTGAAGCGGGTTCGTGCCCATGAGGGCTCCCTGCGCCTGGTGTGCAACCAGGAGCGCATTCTCAAGATCTTCCGCATCACCGGCCTCACCAAGGTGTTCCCGATCCACACCTCGGTCGAGGAAGCGGTAGCGGCGACCGACTGACAACCGGACCCGGGCGGGCACCTGAGCGCGCCCGGGCGCGGCAGAAGTTGAAAGAGAAGGGGGACTGGGCTTTCGGCGGCCCGGTCCCCCCGACAGCACGCCCGAAGTCGCGAGGGGGATGCATGGCCACCGTTGAACTCCGCTTCAGCGCGCTGCCCGAGCACGTCAGGACCGCCCGATTGGTGGCGGCAGCGGTGGCGCGCAGGGCCGGAGTGGACGAGGCCGTCCTGGACGAGGTCAGACTCGCCGTGGGCGAGGCGTGTACCCGGGCCGTCGGACTGCACCAGAGCGTCGGCATCACGGCGCCGGTGAAGGTGTCGCTGATCGACGAGGAGAAGCAGTTCTCCATCGAGGTCGGCGACGAGGCGCCGCGTTCCGTTCCCGGCGAGCGGGCATCCGGCGCCGCGGGCGACGACGGTGAGGTGGAGACCGAGGAGGACGAGATGGGCCTCGCGGTCATCAGCGGCCTCGTCGACGACGTCGAAGTCTCCGCCGGGGAGCATGGTGGCCTGATCCGTATGACCTGGCCGACCACACCGCCGGCCGCGGTGTTCTCCTGAGGCGACAGCCTCACCCATCCGTCTCATCACGAAGGGGCCCTGCTGAGCAGGGCCCCTTCGTGTTTGTGTTCCCGGCGCAGGGGAATTCGTGAATGAATTCACGATCGATCTTCCGATAATTGATCAAGCCCTCGATAATTTGATCAAGCGCCAATGTGGGCGTCAATGGTTTTGGGGCATTAGCACTTTCGGGTTCAGTGGCCTGATGTCGATCATTTGCTGAACGGCACGTGAAGGCCGATTCCGTTTACCGCCATCTGTTTTGATCAGGTTCCGGTACCTAGAATCCGTCCACATCTTGAGCTCAGCCCAAGCGTCAAGGAGGACGAATGGCGGGGCTTTCTACCCCTCATCAGTTGGACCAACCCACAACCCTCGCAGCCGCAGTGCTGACCGACGACAACCGGATCATCATCACGATCATCGGTGTCGTCGCACTGGCAGCGCTCGTGGTCGCCGGCGTCCTGGTGCGCCAGGTGCTCGCGGCGGGCGAGGGCACCGACAGCATGAAGAAGATCGCGACGGCCATCCAGGAAGGCGCGAACGCCTATCTGGCCCGGCAGTTGCGCACCCTCGGCGTATTCGCCGTAGTGGTGTTCTTCCTGCTCATGCTGCTGCCTGCGGACGACTGGAATCAGCGCATCGGCCGATCGGTGTTCTTCTTGATCGGCGCCGCGTTCTCGGCGGCCACCGGTTATATCGGCATGTGGCTCGCCGTGCGCACCAATGTCCGCGTCGCAGCGGCCGCACGGGAAGCGACCCCTGCGGAAGGTGAGCCCGAAAAGGATCTCACCGCCGTCTCGCACAAAGCCATGAAGATCGCTTTCCGCACGGGCGGCGTCGTCGGCATGTTCACAGTGGGGCTCGGTCTGCTGGGCGCCTCCTGTGTGGTGCTGGTGTACGCGGCCGACGCGCCGAAGGTGCTCGAAGGATTCGGTCTCGGTGCCGCGCTGATCGCGATGTTCATGCGTGTCGGCGGCGGCATCTTCACCAAGGCCGCCGACGTCGGCGCCGACCTGGTCGGAAAGGTCGAACAGGGCATTCCGGAGGACGACCCGCGCAATGCCGCGACCATCGCCGACAACGTGGGCGACAACGTCGGCGACTGCGCAGGCATGGCGGCCGACCTCTTCGAGTCGTACGCGGTGACCCTGGTCGCCGCGCTGATCCTCGGCAAGGCGGCATTCGGTGACTCCGGTCTCGCCTTCCCGCTGATCGTGCCCGCGATCGGCGTGATCACCGCGATGATCGGCATCTTCGCCGTGGCCCCGCGCCGCACCGACCGCAGCGGCATGACCGCGATCAACCGCGGGTTCTTCATCTCCGCGGTGATCTCGCTCGCGTTGGTCGCGGCCGCCGTGTACGCCTATCTGCCGTCGTCGTACGCCGACCTCGACGGCATCAGCGACGCCGCCATCGCGGCCAAGGACGGCGATCCGCGGATCCTCGCGCTCGTCGCCGTGGGCATCGGTATCGTGCTCGCCGCCGTCATCCAGCAGCTCACCGGCTACTTCACCGAGACCAACCGCCGCCCGGTCCAGGACATCGGCAAGACCTCGCTCACGGGGCCCGCCACCGTCGTCCTGGCCGGTATCTCGATCGGTCTCGAATCGGCCGTCTACACCGCGCTGCTGATCGGCCTCGGCGTCTACGGGGCGTTCCTGCTCGGCGGCACGTCGATCATGCTCGCGCTGTTCGCGGTGGCGCTGGCCGGCACCGGCCTGCTCACCACGGTCGGCGTGATCGTCGCCATGGACACCTTCGGTCCGGTCTCCGACAACGCGCAGGGCATCGCCGAGATGTCCGGCGATGTCACGGGCGCGGGCGCCCAGGTGCTCACCAACCTGGACGCGGTCGGCAACACGACCAAGGCCATCACCAAGGGCATCGCCATCGCCACCGCCGTCCTGGCGGCAGCGGCGCTCTTCGGCTCGTATCGCGACGCCATCACCACCGGCGCGCGGGACGTGGGCGAGAAGCTCAGCGGCGAAGGCGCGCCGATGAACCTGATCATGGACATCTCGCAGCCCAACAACCTCGTCGGCCTGATCGCCGGCGCGGCGGTCGTCTTCCTCTTCTCGGGGCTCGCCATCAACGCCGTTTCGCGGTCGGCGGGTGCCGTGGTGTACGAGGTGCGGCGGCAGTTCCGCGAGCGGCCCGGGATCATGGACTACACGGAGAAGCCGGAGTACGGCAAGGTCGTCGACATCTGCACCCGGGACGCCCTGCGCGAGCTGGCCACCCCCGGACTGCTGGCCGTGATGGCGCCGATCTTCATCGGGTTCACGCTCGGCGTCGGCGCCCTCGGCGCGTATCTGGCGGGCGCGATCGGCACCGGCACGCTGATGGCCGTGTTCCTCGCCAACTCCGGTGGCGCCTGGGACAACGCCAAGAAGCTCGTCGAGGACGGTCACCACGGCGGCAAGGGCAGTGAGGCCCACGCCGCGACGGTGATCGGCGACACGGTCGGCGACCCCTTCAAGGACACCGCCGGTCCCGCGATCAACCCGCTGCTGAAGGTGATGAACCTGGTCGCGCTGCTCATCGCGCCCGCGGTCATCCAGTTCAGCTACGGCGAGGACAAGAACGTCGGCGTGCGGGTCCTGATCGCCGTCGTCTCGCTCCTCGTGATCGTCGGCGCGGTCTACGTCTCCAAGCGGCGTGGCATCGCCGTGGGTGACGAAGACAACGCCGAGCGGATGGCGAAGCCGGCCGATCCCGCGGTGGTCTCGTAGGCGGTCATACGACACCCGGCCCAAGAGGCGGGGGGGGGGGGGGGGGGGGCCCACCCCCCCCCCCCCCCCTTTTGTTTCCTCCCTTTCCCTCCCCTTTTCTCCCCCTGTGGAAAAAAACCGGAAAAAAACAGGATGGGGCAAGCGGTAAGGGGGTGGCCC
>NZ_JBVJPT010000003.1:0-112941 GCF_055609385.1 Streptomyces sp. NPDC036764 | reverse complement strand
GAGAAAAGAGCGAGGGGGGTGAGGATGGTACGGGTTTTCGTGGTGTAGGGTAGGGGGGGAACAGACAACGCGAGAAGGGAGGGGGGGAGTCCCCCCCCCCCCCCCCTCCCCCCCCCCCCGCCTCGTGCTGTTCACGCCTTGCCGTGACCCTTCTCTCACATGGTGCAAACAGTATGAAAAGCCCATGGATGGCGCATGCGGCAAGGTGTCGCCCCGATCCGACGTGTAGGGTCCCGTGGCCGATAGCCATGGAAGGGACCAAACCGGTGAACAAGAAGCTCGCGGCCGCACTGTCCGGCGGTGCGGTACTGGTACTGGCGCTGACGGGATGCACAAGCGACGAGGGCAACAAGGAGCTCGACGCCTGGGCCAAGAAGGTCTGCGACGCGGTGCCGGCGCAGAACGCGAAGATCTCGGCGGCCTACGTCGCGATAACCAAGGCGGCCAAGGACACCACCAGCACGCCCAAGGAACTCCAGGAGGCCGACTCCAAGGCCTTCGAGGACCTCGCCGAGGGCTACAAGGCGCGCGCGAGCCTCATCAGCGGCGCCGGGGCGCCTCCCGGCGTGGAGGGCGGCGCGAAGGTCCAGCAGGACGTCGTCAAGAAGCTCACCTCCCTCTCCGCGGCCTACGCCGACCTGAAGAAGCGGGTCGACGGGCTGAACACGAAGGACCAGGGGAAGTTCGCGTCCGGCCTGAAGGACGTCTCGGCCGAGATGAAGCAGGTGGAGACGCAGCGCCAGAGCGCCGTCACGGCACTGAAGAAGCTGGAGTCCGGCGACACCAAGAAGGCGCTGACCTCGCAGGAGGGCTGCAAGCAGGCCGCCGAGGCGTCCGGGGCGGCCGGCGCCACCGGTAGCTGAGCCGAAGCGGCCGGGGCCACCGGCATCTGAGCCGAAGGCCGGTCAACGGCGCGACCGGCAGCCGAGCCGAACGCCGGTCACTGGCCCGACCGGCGGCTGAGCCGACCGAGGCCGCCGGCGTTCGAGCCGACTCCAGGGGCGGGCGCGGGTCACAATGAGGGCGTGAGTGACTCCACGCTGCCCTCCCTGCCCGCTTCCGACCGCCCCGATGTCGCCGCCCGACTGCGACAGGCCCTGCTCGGGGCCTCCTTCACCGCCGACGGGCTGCTCGAACTGCTCGGTGCGCCCGCGTACGCGGCGCTCGCGCGCAGCGAGACCGTGCCCGCGCTCCGGGCGACCCGCGGAGACACACCGCTCGAGGCGCTCGTACGGCTGTTCCTGTTGCAGCAGCCCGTCGCGCACGCGCGCGTGGCGGCCGTGCTGCCCGTCGACGCGTGCCTGGAGAGCGGGTGGCTGGTCCGGGTCGGCGGTGCGTCCGACGACGTCGCCGCGACCGTGGACGTACGGCCCTACGGCGGGCCGGGCGGTGAGGACTGGTTCATCGTGTCCGACCTCGGCTGCGCGGTCGGCGGTGCGGGCGGCATCGGCAGCAAGGACGAGGGTGTCGTCCTCGGCGTCGGCGGCGCCTCCACGACCCTCGCCGGCATCACCGTCCGCACGCCCGTCGCCTCCGCCCTCGACATCGGCACCGGATCCGGCATCCAGGCCCTGCATGCCGCGCAGCACGCCACGCGCGTGACGGCGACCGACCTCAACCCGCGCGCACTGCACATCACCGCGCTCACGCTGGCGCTGTCCGGCGCCCCGGCCGCGGACCTGCGGGAGGGCTCGCTGTTCGAGCCGCTGAAGGACGACGAGACCTACGACCTGATCGTGTCCAACCCGCCCTTCGTGATCTCGCCCGGCGCGCGGCTGACGTACCGCGACGGAGGCATGGGCGGGGACGATCTGTGCCGGTCGATCGTTCAGGGAGCGGGGGAACGGCTGAACGAGGGCGGGTTCGCGCAGTTCCTCGCCAACTGGCAGCACGTCGCGGGGGAGGACTGGCAGGACAGACTGCGCTCTTGGGTGCCGCGCGGGTGTGACGCGTGGATCGTGCAGCGCGAGGTTCAGGACGTCACGCAGTACGCCGAGCTGTGGCTCAGGGACGCCGGTGACCACCGCGGTGACGCGGCCGAGTACCAGGCGCGGTACGACGCGTGGCTGGACGAGTTCGAGGCGCGCAAGGTCAAGGCCGTGGGCTTCGGGTGGATCACCTTGCGCAGGACGTCGGCCGCCGTGCCCTCGATCACGGTGGAGGAGTGGCCGCATCCGGTCGAGCAGCCGCTCGGCGACACGGTCCGCGCGCACTTCGCCCGGCTCGACTACCTGCGTGGCCGGGACGACGCGGCCCTGCTGGAGGACCACTTCAGGCTCGTCGCCGAGGTGGTTCAGGAGCAGGTCGGGCTGCCCGGCGCCGAGGACCCGGAGCACGTGGTGCTGCGTCAGCACCGGGGCATGCGCCGGGCCACCCAGGTGGACACGGTCGGCGCGGGCTTCGCGGGCGTGTGCGACGGTTCGCTGAGCGCGGGCCGCATCCTGGACGCGATCGCCCAACTGATGGGCGAGGACCCGGTGATGCTGCGCGACCGTACGCCCGCCCAGATCCGGCTGCTGGTGGGGCAGGGGTTCATCGAACCGGCGCGGTGAGCCGTCTCGCCTGAGGAGTTCTGGGCCGCTGACGCCCACTCAGGTCGCCGGTGCCGGGCCCGCCGTTCTCACGCGCTGACCGTCGGGCACCGGACCGGCATCCTCCACAGGGATGTGGAACCGGCCAACGTCGAATGGGGGGATTCCGCGACGGCGGAGCGAACCTGTGAGTGAAGACGGCGACAGTTTCCACACCCCCTTGATCGACGCGTCAATCCGCACAGCGACCAGGCCATAGGCATGGTTCGGGCAGTGGGCGAAATGAGTCGCAAGAAGGGCCCGGACAACGTCGCCGAGCTGCAAAGCGGGCCTCATCAAGGCCGTGCACAAGATCGGCCGGGCCGACTGCGTGAAGCCGATCGGAAAGACGACGTGACCGGCGCGGTCCGTGGCGGACAGGGCCGGTGAGGGCGGAGGATGCCGAGGGGCTGTCGTGGCTGCCGGGCCCGGAGGGATTCCTGAGTCCACAGTCACGTCGGTCCCGCGTTCACCTGAGGTTCGTCTGTGCGCCGTCCGCGCGTGCCAGTCTCGCCGGGCTGGGCATGCGCGGACGGGAGAAAAGGGGCAAGCGGAACCATGGAAAGGGGACCGGCGCTCTTCGCGGGGATCGTGTTCGCCCTGTTCGGAGGCGGGCTGCTGGTGTGGACCGCGGTACGGGTACGGCAGCGCCGGCCTGTCGCTCACGGTGTGAACCCCGTCGCATCGGCGACGCTCGCCGGTGCCGTCTCGCTGATCGCTCTGATCCTCGGAACCTGGTGCCTCACCCGCCTCTGAGAACGGCCCCCGAGCTGGGCAGCCGGTAATTGGCAGGGCCTCTTCCGGAAAGGCTCGAAAAGACCTGTGGGCACTCCGGGCGGCAGGAATGGCGGAAGTCGGGTTACCGTTCGAGTGGCCGTTGCGGGCTTTTCCCGTTTGACAACGGGGCGGGATGTACCGTCACACTCCGCAGCGTCACCACCACCCGACCCCGGGATTACGGCCTGGGGAGGCCCAGCGTCGACCGGAGAGAAGAGCGAAGTTGTCCCCGACCAGCGAGACCGCACAGGGCGGCCGCCGACTCGTCATCGTCGAGTCGCCTGCCAAGGCGAAGACGATCAAGGGCTACCTGGGCCCCGGCTACGTAGTCGAAGCGAGCGTCGGGCACATCCGCGACCTTCCTAACGGCGCCGCGGAGGTGCCGGAGAAGTACACCGGCGAGGTCCGCCGCCTCGGTGTGGACGTCGAACACGACTTTGAGCCGATCTATGTGGTCAACGCCGACAAGCGGGCCCAGGTCAAGAAGCTCAAGGACCTGCTGAAGGAATCCGACGAGCTCTACCTCGCCACCGATGAGGACCGCGAGGGCGAGGCCATCGCGTGGCACCTCCAGGAAGTGCTCAAGCCCAAGGTCCCGGTCAAGCGGATGGTCTTCCACGAGATCACCAAGGCCGCGATCCAGGCCGCCGTCGCCAACCCGCGCCAGCTCAACCAGAAGCTCGTCGACGCCCAGGAGACCCGCCGCATCCTCGACCGCCTCTACGGCTACGAGGTCTCGCCGGTCCTGTGGAAGAAGGTCATGCCGCGGCTGTCGGCGGGCCGTGTCCAGTCCGTCGCCACACGGCTCGTCGTGGAGCGGGAACGCGAGCGCATCGCGTTTCGTTCTGCTGAGTACTGGGACCTGACGGGCACCTTCGCGACCGGCCGCGCAGGGGACTCGTCGGACCCGTCGTCGCTGGTCGCACGCCTGCAGACCGTCGATGGCAGGCGGGTCGCGCAGGGCCGCGACTTCGACTCCCTGGGACAACTCAAGAGCGCGAACACCCTCCACCTCGACGAGGCGAACGCCCGCGCCCTCGCCGCCGCCCTGGAGCAGACGCAGTTCGCCGTCCGGTCCGTCGAGTCCAAGCCGTACCGCCGCTCGCCGTACGCCCCGTTCCGTACGACGACGCTGCAGCAGGAAGCCAGCCGCAAGCTCGGCTTCGGCGCGAAGGCCACGATGCAGGTCGCGCAGAAGCTGTACGAGAACGGCTACATCACGTACATGCGTACGGACTCCACGACGCTGAGCGACACCGCCGTCGCCGCGGCCCGTGCCCAGGTCACGCAGTTGTACGGCGCCGACTACCTGCCGTCGGCCCCCCGGACATACGCCGGGAAGGTCAAGAACGCGCAGGAGGCGCACGAGGCGATCCGCCCCTCCGGCGACCGCTTCCGCACGCCTGCGGAGACCGGGCTGACCGGCGACCAGTTCAAGCTCTACGAGCTGATCTGGAAGCGGACCGTCGCCTCCCAGATGAAGGACGCGACCGGTAACTCGGTCACGGTCAAGATCGGCGGCACGTCCGCCGACGGCCGCGACGTCGAGTTCAGCGCGTCCGGCAAGACGATCACCTTCCACGGCTTCCTGAAGGCCTACGTCGAAGGCGCCGACGACCCGAACGCCGAGCTCGACGACCGCGAGCGCCGGCTGCCGCAGGTCAGTGAAGGCGACCGGCTCAGCGCCGAGGAGATCACGGTCGACGGGCACGCCACCAAGCCCCCGGCCCGCTACACCGAGGCCAGCCTCGTCAAGGAGCTCGAGGAGCGCGAGATCGGCCGCCCGTCGACGTACGCGTCGATCATCGGCACGATCCTCGACCGCGGCTACGTCTTCAAGAAGGGCACGGCACTCGTCCCGTCCTTCCTGTCCTTCGCCGTGGTCAACCTCCTGGAGAAGCACTTCGGCCGACTGGTCGACTACGACTTCACCGCCAAGATGGAGGACGACCTCGACCGCATCGCCCGCGGCGAGGCCCAGTCCGTGCCGTGGCTGAAGCGGTTCTACTTCGGCGAGGGCACCCACAACGGCACCGCGGCCGACGCCGGCAACGGCGACGGGGACCACCTCGGCGGCCTCAAGGAACTGGTGACCGACCTGGGCGCGATCGACGCCCGCGAGGTGTCGTCGTTCCCGGTGGGCAACGACATCGTGCTGCGCGTCGGCCGCTACGGCCCCTACATCGAGCGCGGCGAGAAGGACACCGAGCAGCACCAGCGCGCCGACATCCCGGACGACCTCGCGCCGGACGAGCTGTCCGTCGAGCTGGCCGAGGAACTGCTGGCCAAGCCGAGCGGTGACTTCGAGCTGGGCACCGACCCGCAGAGCGGTCACGAGATCGTCGCCAAGGACGGCCGCTACGGCCCGTACGTCACCGAGGTGCTCCCCGAGGGCACCCCGAAGACCGGCAAGAACGCGGTCAAGCCGCGCACGGCCTCCCTCTTCAAGTCCATGTCCCTCGACACGGTCACGCTGGAGGACGCGCTCAAGCTGATGTCCCTGCCGCGTGTCGTCGGCACCGACGCGGACGGCGTGGAGATCACCGCGCAGAACGGCCGCTACGGCCCGTACCTGAAGAAGGGCACGGACTCGCGCTCGCTCCAGACCGAGGAGCAGCTCTTCACGATCACGCTGGAGGAGGCGCAGGCGATCTACGCCCAGCCCAAGCAGCGTGGCCGCGCGGCCGCCAAGCCGCCCCTTAAGGAGCTGGGCACCGACCCGGTGAGCGAGAAGCCGGTCGTCGTCAAGGACGGTCGCTTCGGGCCGTACGTGACCGACGGCGAGACCAACGCGACCCTGCGCTCCGACGACAGCGTCGAGACGATCACCCCGGAGCGCGGCTTCGAGCTGCTCGCCGAGAAGCGCGCCAAGGGACCCGCCAAGAAGACGGCGAAGAAGGCCCCGGCGAAGAAGACGGCCGCCAAGAAGGCCGCCCCGGCCAAGAAGACGGCCGCCAAGAAGACCGCGGCGAAGAAGACGACCACGGCCGCGAAGAAGACAGCGACGAAGAAGGCCACCGCCTCGAAGTCGTCCAGCGAGGACTGAGCGGGGACGGATCCGGTTCGCAACCGAGCCCTTTCCGGGGCCGGTTGAGGGCCGGGTCCTTCACCTCCGGTTCGCAAAACGAACGCCTCGGCATCAGTTTGGTGTCGGGGCGTGCGTACGTTCGGGCGGGGGCGCCGGGCTGTCGGTGCGTCCCGATAGGCTGAAAGCATGACCCGTGCCGAGCAGCCAACGGCCCCCAATCCGGCCCCCGACGACGCCCTGGCCGCGGACTCCCGCGAGCGCGCTGTCCGCGCCCTGCTGCGCCGACCGCAGCTCAAGCGGCTGTGGAGTGCGCAGTTGGTGGGGGGTGTCGGCGACATCCTCGCCCTTCTGGTGCTGGTGCTGCTGGCCCTTCAAGCGGCGATCGCCGAGGGGTCGTTCGGCGGCGGCTACCGAGGCGTGGCATTCGCAGTGGCGACCGTCTTCGGCGTGCGCATCCTGGCCACGCTCCTCTTCGGCGCCGTACTCCTCGGCCCGCTGACGTCGCTGACCTCCCAGGAAGGCCCGCTCGACCGGCGCTGGACCATGGTCCTCGCCGACGGACTGCGGGCCGCGCTGCTGATCGTCGCGCCCCTGTGGATCGACTGGACGCCGGACAACGCACTGGCGTTCCTCCTGGTGACGGTCTTCGTGACCGGCGTCGCCGAGCGCTTTTGGACGGTGTGCCGGGAGAGCGCGGCGCCCGCGCTGCTGCCGCCCCCGCCGCCGGAGGGCGCGACGGTACGACCGCTGCCGGACCACATGGACGCGCTGCGCCGCCTGTCGCTGCGCACGAGCTTCGTGGCGGTCCCGCTGGCCGCCGCCGCGCTCGTCGCCGCCGCCCTGCTGAACAACCTGCTCGGTGCCGGGCTCGACTGGTTCGAGCAGCACCAGGCGGCTCTCGCCTCGTATGTCGCGGCCGGCCTGTTCGCCGCGTCGCTGTCCGTGGTGACGTTCCTGGAGCTGCCCGGCACGCGCACCCCGCGCGCGCGGTCGCCGCTCGAGGGTCTGCGCCGGCCGAAGACCGGCTCGGGCGTCGACAAGGGCCGTACCGGCGCTATCGCCCTGCTCGTGACGGCCTGTGCCGCCGTCGCCGCCGCGGTTGCCGCAGCGGTCGCCGTGTCCGTGCTGCACGCCAAGGACCTGGGCGGCGGGCCGGTGCTCTACGGCCTGCTGGTGCTCGCCCTGACCGGCGGAGTGGTCGTCGGCATCCGTACGGCCCCCGCCGTGCTGCCCGCCCTGTCCCGGCGCCGTCTGCTGGCGCTGGCGATCGCCTTCACCGGCGTCGCCCTGCTGGCCGCCGGACTCGTCCCGGACGTCACCACCGTCCTGCTGATCCTCGCCCTGGCCGGCGTCGGCGCGGGCGTGTCCGCCAACACCGGGCACACCCTGCTCGACCAGGAGGCCGAGGAGTTCCGCCGGGCACGCACGACGGAACATCTGCACGCGGTCGCACGGGTCTGCGTCGCGCTCGGCGCGGTGATCGCGCCGCTGGTGGCCGCGCTCATCGGGCCGCACCGGCTGGAGAGCGGCAAGTTCGTCTTCGCGCACGGCGGAGCTGCGTTCACGCTGATGCTGGTCGGCGCGCTGCTGCTGCCGGTGGCCGTGCTGGTGCTGGCCAAGGTCGACGACCGGTCCGGCGTGCCGCTGCGGCAGGACCTGCGGGACGCGGTGCTCGGCGGGGACGACCCGGAGCAGGTGCCCGCGACGTCCGGCTTCTTCATCGCCCTGGAGGGCGGCGACGGCGCCGGGAAGTCCACCCAGGCCGAGGCGCTCGCCGAGTGGATCCGCGGCAAGGGCCACGAGGTCGTCGTCACGCGCGAGCCGGGCGCCACGCCCGTCGGCAAGCGGCTGCGGTCGATCCTGCTGGACGTGTCGAGCGCCGGTCTGTCGCACCGCGCGGAGGCGCTGCTGTACGCCGCCGACCGCGCGGAGCACGTCGACACGGTGGTGCGGCCCGCGCTGGAGCGCGGCGCGGTCGTGATCTCGGACCGCTACATCGACTCCTCGGTCGCCTACCAGGGTGCGGGCCGCGACCTGTCGCCGACGGAGATCGCCCGCATCAACCGCTGGGCCACGAACGGACTGGTACCCCACCTGACCGTGCTGCTCGACGTCTCGCCGGAGATCGCCCGCGAGCGGTTCACCGAGGCGCCGGACCGGCTGGAGTCGGAGCCGGCGGAGTTCCACGCGCGCGTGCGCTCCGGCTTCCTGACGCTGGCCGCGGCCGACCCCGGGCGTTACCTGGTGGTGGACGCGGGCCAGGAGCCCGAGGCGGTGACGACGGTCGTCCGGCACCGGCTCGACCAGATGCTGCCGCTGTCCGAGGCCGAGATCCAGGCGCAGGAGGAAGCGCGCCGCAAGGCCGAGGAGGAGGCCCGCCGCAAGGCCGAGGAAGAGGCCGCCCGCAAGGCCGAGGAGGAGCGCCTGGAGCGTGAGCGCCAGGAGCAGCTCGCCCGGCTGCGCGCCGAGGAGGAGGAGCGCAAGCGCCGCGAGCTGGAGGAGGCGCAGCGGCGCGAGGCCGAACGGCAGGCGGAGGAGGCCCGGCAGCGGGCCGAGGAAGCGGCTCGGCGTGCCGAGGAGGAGCGGCAGCGGCTCCTCGCCGAGGAGAAGGTGCGCGCCGAGGAGGAAGCGCGCCGCAAGGCCGAGGAGGAGCGGCGCCGTAAGCAGGCCGAGGAGGAGGCGCGTATTCGTGCCGAGGCCGAGGAGCGGCGCCAGGAGAAGCAGCGCAAGGCGGAGGAGGCCCTGCTGCGGGCGGAGGAGGCCCGGCGACTGGCCGAGCAGGCGGCTGCCGCCGCCGAGGCGGGTCCCAAGCCGGCCGCGCCCGCGACCGGGACCGGCTTCGGGGACGCGGCGACGATGCCCACGCCCGTCGTGACGCCGGAGCAGGCACAGGGCGGTGCCTCGGACGAGACGACCGTGCTGCGCCCGGTGCGCGACGAGGGCCCGCAGCAGACGGAAGGCGGGCGGTCTGCCTCTCCCCGTCCCGCCAAGGAGTCCGCGTCCGAGGTCACGACGAAGCTGCCGCAGCCGCCGGTGCCTTCGGGTGCGGCGGACGAGACGGCTGTGCTGCCGCCGGTGGCGCCGGGTGCGGCGGACGAGACGGCTGTGCTGCCGCCGGTGGCGCCGGGTGCGGCCGATGAGACGGCTGTGCTCCCGCCGGTTCCTCCGGGGGCCGCGGACGAGACGGCCGTGCTGCCTCCCGTGCCGGCCGACGAGCCCGGGGGTCGGGTTCCGCCCGGCTACTTCCGGGACGAGGACCGTACGCGCGAGATGCCCCAGGTCGACGAGGCGGGCGCCCCGCGACGCAGGGCCCGGTCCGACTGGGCCGAGGAGACCCCGCTGGACGACCTGCCGACGCTGGCGGACGAGCTGCTGGGCCCGCATGAGGACGAGTACGACGAGGACGGCGGCCGGGGACGGGGCCGTCGGCGCTGAGGCCGACGGGGCTGAGACCGACGGGGCTGAGGCCGACGGGGCATGGGGTGGCGCCGGGGTGCGCCGCCCGCCCCGGGTTCTTCGTCGGTGACCTCGTCGTCGGCACCCCGCTGTCAGTGCCGCCCCGCACAATGGACTGCACGACGCGAGGTGTGACGAAAGGCGGGCGGGGCCCATGACCGTGTGGGACGACCTGGTGGGGCAGGAGCGGGTGAGTGAGCAGCTAGAGGCTGCCGCTCGGGACGCCGATGCCCTGGTCACCGCCGTTGCCGGCGCCGCGCCGCTGCCCGAGGCGTCCAGAATGACGCACGCCTGGTTGCTCACAGGGCCGCCCGGAGCGGGCCGGAACCAGACGGCGCGGGCCTTCGCCGCCGCGTTGCAGTGCGTCAGCCCCGACCGGGCGCTCGGCGGCGCCCCCGGCTGCGGCTTCTGCGACGGATGCCACACGGCTCTGGTGGGCACGCACGCCGACGTCACCACCGTCGCCGCCGTCGGCACCCAGATCCTCGCCGACGACATGCGGGACACCGTCCGCAAGTCGTTCACCTCGCCGGCGAACGGCCGCTGGCAGATCATCCTGGTCGAAGACGCCGAGCGGCTGAACGAGAAGTCGGCCAACGCCGTCCTGAAGGCCGTGGAGGAGCCCGCCCCGCGCACCGTCTGGCTGCTCTGCGCCCCCTCCCTCGAGGACGTCCTGCCCACCATCCGCTCCCGCTGCCGCCACCTGAACCTGAGCACGCCCTCGGTCGACGCCGTCGCCGACATGCTCGTACGGCGGGAGGGCATCGAGCCCGACGTCGCCGCAGCGGCGGCCCGCGCCACCCAGGGTCACGTCGACCGGGCCCGCCGCCTGGCCACCGATCCGGCGGCCCGGGAGCGCCGGGCCTCCGTCCTCAAGCTGCCCCTGCGCGTCGGCGAGGTCGGCGCCTGCCTCAAGGCCGCCCAGGAACTCGTCGACGCCGCCGCCGAGGACGCCAAGCAGCTCGCCGAGGAGATCGACGTCAAGGAGACCGAGGAGCTGAAGGCGGCGCTCGGCGCGACGCAGGGCGGCAGGATGCCGCGCGGCACGGCGGGCGTGATGAAGGAGCTGGAGGACAAGCAGAAGCGGCGCCGTACCCGCACCCAGCGCGACAGCCTCGACCTCGCCCTGACCGACCTCACCGCCTTCTACCGCGACGTCCTCGCCCTCCAGCTCGGCTCCAGGATCGCCCTCGCCAACACCGACGCCGAGGACGCTCTTCAGCGCCTCGCCCGCGACAGCTCGCCGGAGTCCACGCTCCGCCGCATCGAGGCGATCGCCGCCTGCCGGGACGCCCTGGAGAGCAATGTGGCGCCGCTGCTGGCGGTGGAGGCGATGACGATGGCGCTCAGAGCGGGCTGAGAAGCCGCGGCCACCCTCCCGGCGGCGGCACGAGTCCGACAGCCCGACGGCACCCACTGAATGATCAACAGGAGGTTGACCGTGTAACACGTACGAGCCGTGCCGTGCACACAGGGCATCCGGCCGACTGCACAGAGTTACGCTCGGCTGATGCACACCAGGCGCAGCTCCGCAGTCAGCTCAGCCCCAGACCCGAGCCCGGTCGGTCCGGACGGCCCGGGCGCGCGCATCCGCCCCCGAGACCGTCGTCGCGCGGGCATGTTCGGCGCCCTCCTCGGCGCCGTCGCGCTGCTCGCCTCCGCCTGCACCTCCGGCGGGTCGACGAACCCGGGGAGCGGGGCGGCCGAGGCCGGGCTGGCCGCGCTGCCGCGGTCGACGCCGGCCGCGCTCACGCCGTACTACACACAGGAGCTGACCTGGCGAAGCTGCGGGGTGCCCGGCTTCCAGTGCACCACCATGCGGGCGCCGCTCGACTACGCGAAGCCGGAGGCCGGGGACACCCGGCTCGCCGTGGCCCGCAAGAAGGCGACGGGGCCGGGCAAGTCCCTTGGGTCGCTGCTGGTGAACCCGGGCGGGCCGGGCGGATCGGCGATCGGCTACCTCCAGCAGTACGCAGGGATCGGCTACCCGACCGACGTACGCGCCCGCTACGACATGGTCGCGGTCGACCCGCGCGGAGTCGCCCGCAGTGAGCCCGTCGAATGCCTCAACGGGCGCCAGATGGACGCGTACACGCAGACGGACTTCACTCCCGACGACAGCGCGGAGACCGGTGAGTTGGTCGCGGCGTACAAGAAGTTCGCGGAAGGCTGCGGGGCGGACGCGCCGGGTCTCCTGCGTCATGTGTCCACCGCCGAGGCGGCCCGGGACATGGACATCCTGCGTTCGGTGCTGGGGGACGAGAAGCTGACGTATGTGGGGGCGTCGTACGGCACGTTCCTCGGGGCGACGTACGCCGGACTCTTCCCGGACCGGGTCGGCCGGCTGGTGCTGGACGGCGCGATGGACCCCTCCCTGCCGGCCCGCCGGATGAACCTCGACCAGACCGCGGGGTTCGAGACGGCGTTCCGGGCGTTCGCGAGGGACTGCGTGCGGCAACGGGACTGCCCGCTGGGCAGCCGGGCCGGCGAGGTCGGCCGCAACCTCAAGGCCTTCTTCGACAAGCTCGACGCCCAGCCCATCCCGACCGGCGACGCGGACGGCCGTGAGCTGGGCGAATCCCTCGCCACGACCGGCGTGATCGCGGCGATGTACGACGAGGGAGCCTGGGAGGCGCTGCGCGACGCGCTGACCTCGGCGATGCGGGAGAACGACGGAGCGGGCCTGCTCGCCCTCTCCGACAGCTACTACGAACGCGACGGCGACGGCCGCTACTCGAACCTGATGTTCGCCAACGCGGCCGTGAACTGCGTGGATCTCCCGCCCGCCTTCGCCACCCCCGACGAAGTCCGCACGTCCCTGCCCGCGTTCGAGAAGGCGTCCCCCGTCTTCGGCGAGGGCCTCGCCTGGGCGACCCTGAACTGCGCGTACTGGCCGGTGGCCGCCACCGGGGAGCCGCACCGCATCGAGGCGAAGGGCGCGGCCCCGATCGTCGTGGTCGGCACGACGCGCGACCCCGCGACCCCGTACCGCTGGGCCCAGGCCCTCACCCGCCAGCTCTCCTCGTCCCGCCTACTCACCTACGACGGCGACGGCCACACGGCGTACGGGCGGGGCAGCGACTGCATCGACGACACGATCAACGCGTACCTCCTCCGGGGGACGCCGCCAACCGGGGGAAAGCGCTGCTCATAGCCTTGATCGCGGCCGCCGAAGGGGCTGGTGGGGGGCTGGTACGGAGCACCTCGGAAACTGTGTAGACTTACCGACGTTGCCGATCGCACCATAGTGCGTACGGCGCGCCGCCTTAGCTCAGATGGCCAGAGCAACGCACTCGTAATGCGTAGGTCTCGGGTTCGAATCCCGAAGGCGGCTCATCTTAGAACCCCGGGTCGGATCCTCTCCGACCTGGGGTTTTCTCGTTCACCGCGTGCGGCGGGGAGCAGTTCCTTGAACTCCTCGTAGTCGGCACGGGGGTCGAGGGGGCGCCCGCCGGGCCGCGAGAAGACGATGTGGTGCTCCTGCCACAGCTCCGTGGCGGCTCGCGTCTCCTCTCACTCCCCGCTGTCGGGGTCCTTTCCTTCCTCATCCAACTGCTCCCTAATCCTTCTGATGGTCAGGGTGTCGGGGTGGTCTTCGCCCAGCACCCGCTGCCTGCGGCTCAGGGTGTCCTCACTGAGGGTGCGGGCTTCCTCCGTGTGTCCCAGTACCGACAGATAGAAGGCCAGGTTGCTGGCAGTGCTCAGGGTGTCAGGGTGGTCTTCGCCCAGCACCCACCGCTGCCGAGTGAGGGTGTCCTCGTTGAGGGCGCGGGCTTCCTCCGTGTGTCCCAGCACCGCCAATCGGATGGCCAGATTGTGGGCGGTGGCCAGGGTGTCGGGGTGGTCCGCGCCCAGCACCCGCCGCTGGCGGGTCAGGGTGTCCTCACCGAGGGTGCGGGCTTCCTCCGTGTGTCCCAGAACCGACAGATAGAAGGCCAGGTTGCTGGCAGCGCTCAGGGTGTCGGGGCGGTCTTCGCCCAGCACCCGCTGCCTGCGGCTCAGGGTGTCCTCACCGAGGGTGCGGGCTTCCTCCGTGTGTCCCAGTACCGACAGATAGATGGCCAGGTTGTTGGCGGTGGTCAGGGTGTCAGGGTGGTCTTCGCCCAGCACTCGCTGCTGCCGGGTGAGGGTGTCCTCATTGAGGGCGCGGGCTTCCTCCATGTGTCTCAGTGCCGCCAGCCGGATGGCCAGGTTGGAGGCGGTGCGCAGGGTGTCGGGGTGGTCCTCGCCCAGTACTCTGCGGCGCCGGGCCAGGGCGTCCTCGTCCAGGGCGCGGGCGGCCGCATGGTTCTGGGTCTCGCCGTGGGCGCGAGCGAGGTAGTGGGCGGTCCACAGTGTGCCTTCGTGGTCGGGGCCGAGTCGCTGGGACCAGATGTCGTACAGATGCTGGAGACGGTCTCGGGCAGCGCGGGCCTGGCCGCGGTCCAACAGGTACCAGCAGGCGTTGCGGACCACATCCCGCCCTGCTTCGGTGGTGATCAGGGCCGGGTCCACAGCGAGGAGGTGGGGCAGAAGTACCCGCCAGCCGGGCCATGTCGAGGGATGGACGATGTCTCCGGGATGGGCCGCGGCCAGGAGGGCTTCGGCGTCCTGGCCCGCCTGCTGCCGCTGATCGGGTGTGAGTTGGTCGCGCAGGACGGTCTGGGTGAGTCGGTGGAGCTGGATCGTGCCGTCCTGGGCCCGGGCCAGGCTGTGCCGGGTGATGGCGCGCAGTGTTGCGCTGGCGGCCAGGCGAGTGACCAAGGCATCAACCAGCGGCGTGGATGCATGGTCGGGTAGATGGCCGGCACAGGTAGTCAGGGGGAAGGGTTCGGGAGCCAGCAGGCTCAGGGCGGACAGCAGGGCGGCTGCGCCTTGGTGTTCGGATTCCAGGCGGGTGGTGGTGAGACGGACCTGCGCGGCCAGCGAGACGGGGTAGCCGGCGGGGCGGCCCTCGGTCAGCACCTCGGCGGTGCTCCGGGCCAGTTCGGCGGCCAGGTCCGCGGCGGACAAGCCGTCGGTGAGCAGAGCCGCGGCCTGGGCGAGGGCGAGCGGCAGGTCGTCGAGGGTTTGCGCGAGGTGGTCGGCGTCGGTGTCGTCCAGGACGGCGCCGTGGGAGTGGAGCAGGGCGAGGGATTCGGTACGGGTGAAGACGTCGATGTTCAGCGGGCTGGCATGGGCGTGCCAGTGCGGGTTGCGGGAGGTGATGAGCACATGGCCGCCGCCGCCCGGCAGGTAGGGGGTCAGAGCTGCGGGGTCTTCGATGTTGTCGAAGATCAGCAGCCAGCGGGAACGGGTACGCAGCTCACCCAACAGCGCGTCCACAGCATCGGCGGAGGGAGCGCCGATGAGTGCTGCGCCGATACGGGCGGCGAGCTGGGCGAGCTGGTCGGGGATGAGGGCGGGGTCCTCGGCGGCGATCCACCAGGCGAGCTCGTACTCGCCGGCGAAGCGATGCGCGTATTCGACGGCGAGCTGGGTCTTGCCCACCCCGCCGCGGCCGTGCAGCGCCTGCACAGCCACCCGGCTACTGGCGGACAACGCCTGGCGCAGCCGGACCAGGAGGGTGTCGCGGCCGGTGAAGGAGGCGTTGCGGGCGGGCAGGTTCCACACCCGCGGCAGCGACCCGGGCAGGCGCGGCCCGCTGCCACCAAGTTGCCGCAACGCCCCGGGAAAGGTCGGCGCAACCGTCGGCCGCTGCGGGCCGTTGACCGCCTCCAGCAACGCCTGGCGGGCGGCCTCCTCGCTCATGCCGAACAGGTTCCGGGCGAGGAGCGGGCGCAGGATCGGCGGCGAGACGACCTCGGCCACACGAACGGGGGTGACCTTCTCCTTCATCGCCATGATGGCGGTCCACTCGGGCGTGGTGAACCGGTCCGGTTCGAAGTAGGCCGGGGAGAACAGCGCCAGAAAACGCCCCCGTTCCAAAGCGGCGTTCATCTTCAGGATGAAGTTGTCACCCGCGCCCCAGTCCCAGTAGTCCAACTCCACCTGGAAACCGGCGTCGAGTAACTGCCACGCCGCCCACTCCGCCCAGGCCCGATCAGCCCCGGCATGACTGACAAACCACGCCCCGCCAGGCGCCTCAACGTCGCCCATCCCCATCCCGATCCCCCGAGTCCAGCCACAGCACCGAACCTCCGAGCCTAGGACCCCCCACCCCCAACCGACCTGCGTTCTCCCACACAAGCCAGCAGAACAGACAGGATCTGGGAGCGACCAGGGCCCGCCGCGCCCCTCGCGGCGATGCAGACCGTGGAAGGCGATCAGGTGCCACATGGCGTACAGCCGGTCCCCGGCCGAGAAGTCGAGCCGTCCGCGCGTGGCGGGCATCCCGACCACGGCGTGCCGTCGTACGTCCCATACGGCGGCCCCGCTGAACACCTGGCGAATGGGCACCCCGTGGGGGACATCTGCCGAGTTCCTGCGATCAGCTCCGCGCAGCCTCAGTACGCGGTCGGCCTGTCCTTGCATGTTGGTCGGCCGCCGCCGCTCGGACCTGGCAGCCAACGTCCCTACCCCCCACCCCCCCACCCCCCCCAACTCCCCAATCCGCCAACCCCGTTGACCCGCCCCACCCGTACCAGCAGAATGACTCCGCTCCAATTGAGAGCGCTCTCAAGCCGTGCAAGGGAGACCCATGAACGGTATGTCCGGCAGACCTGACCCGGCGTTCAGCCGTCGGACGCTCATCGGGGCCGGTATCGGTGCCGCGGTGTTCACCGCGGGCGGGGCGGGATCGGCGTACGCCTCCGCCTCCCCCTCCGTATCCGGCCCCGCGCACGCCTCCGTATCCAGCTCCGCGCACGCCCCCGCACAGCGCCGCGCGCTCGCCTTCCTCGCCGCCGCCACCGACGCCTACCCCGACCACGGCCCCACCCGTCTGGTCCAGAGTTACTCCGACCAGGCCGGGCTCTTCAGTACCGCCTTCACGTACGACAACGGCCTTGCCATCCTCGCCCTTATCGCCGTCCGTACCGCCGGCGGGCGGGATCGGGCCGTTTCGCTCGGGGACGCGTTGCTGTACGCGCAGGCGCATGATCCGGTTCATGACGACGGTCGGCTTCGGCAGGGGTACAACGTCGGGCCGTACACCTTCTACGACGGCTCGCGGCAGCCGGACGGGTTCGTGCGGGCGGACGGGACCGTCAATGTGGGGACGCAGTTCGGGTTCACGGGTACGGCCGTGGGGGACATGGCCTGGGCCGGGATCGCCCTCAGTGCGCTCGCGCGGCGGACGGGGGAGGGGCGGTTTCTTCGCGGTGCCGTGCGGATCGGGGAGTGGATCGAGCGGAACGGGCGTACCGACGAACCGCTCGGCGGCTACAAGTTCGGGGTCGACGGGGCCAATCAGAGGCTGCCCTTCACCTCCACCGAGCACAACACCGACCTCGTCTGTCTCTTCGGGCGGCTCGCGCGGCTGACGGGGGACCGGGTGTGGTGGGAACGGCGTGACCGCGCCCGGGAGTTCGTCCTGAGGATGTGGGAGGCGGACGGCGGGTTCTTCTACACCGGGACCAATGACGGGGTGACGGTCAATACCTCGCCGGTTCCCGAGGACACGCAGACCTGGACCCACCTCGCCCTCGACTCCCGTGCCCACGCCCGGTCGTTGGACTGGGCCGCGCGTGAGCTCGCCGTCCTCGACCACGCCGAGCGGCGCAACAGCACGGTGCCGGCGGGGCAGTCGTACGACGGTGTCACCTTCAGTTCCGCCAGTCTGCTCGCCGACGAGGACCTGCCGATCGCCGACTCCCAGCCCAAGCCGGACCGGAACGGCGTGTGGTTCGAGGGGACCGCCCATCTCGCGCTCGCCCTGCGAGAGCGGCACGGGCGTGGCGACGAGGCGCGCGCTCGACGGCTGATCCACTCCATCGAGCGGGCGCAGGAACTGCTCGGGGGCGGTCAGACCGTCGGCGGGCGGGCGCTTCCCGAGCGGGCGGGCGTGGTGTCGGCCAGCAGTCCGCTCGACACCGGGTTCGGGTTCGGGTACTACCCGTACCGGCATGTGGGGGCGACCGCCTGGTATCTCATGGCGGCCGCGCGCTTCAATCCGTTGCGCCTCGGCAGCAATTGAGCCCGCCCTCGCCGCGGGTGCGGTGACGAGGGCGACGCCGGTGAGTCGCTCGGCGGTGCGAGCGAAGCCGTCGGCTCGGTGTGAGCGAAGCCGTCGGCTCGGATCGTGCTCCCGCCGGTGCCCTCGTCCCCGGCCTGCGTGTCGCCGGGGAATCGGACAAGTCGGTCGCCAGTGAGTGAAGATGGCATCTGGACGGTGCGGTGCCGGTCGGCGCGTGAACGGCGCGGGGAGAGGCGGTGGGTCGGTATGGGTGAATCCGACCGGGGTTCTGGTACGCCCCTCGCCAGGAAGATCGGCATCAAGCCGGGCCACCGCGTCCGGCTCCGGCACGCGCCCGCCCGGTGGGACATCGCCGGGCTGCCGGAGGGCTGCGAGGTCGCCGAGGGGGGTCCGCGCGGCGCGGACGTCGCCCTCGCGTTCTACCGGTCGTACGGCGAGCTGGCCGCCGAAGGGCCCGCGCTGGTCGGCGACCTCGCCGACGGCGCCATGCTGTGGATCGCCTGGCCCCGGCGCGCGGCCGGCCACGTCAGCGACATCACCGAGAACGCCCTGCGCGACCTCTTCCTCCCACTCGGCGTGGTCGACGTGAAGGTGGCGGCGCTGGGGGAGGACTGGTCGGGCCTGAAGTTCGTACGGCGACTGGAGAACCGTGCAAAGCAGGGCGCCGCGGAGAGCGGGACCCCGCGCAAGTAGCTAGCCCACCCACCGTGCCGTCAGCCGGTCACCATCCCCGCCCCTCCCCCCCGACTGCCCTTCAATACGGCGAACTTGAAAAGTCCTTACCGTTAACCACTAGCATCGCGCCGGTGATCGATGCCGGAACGAAGCGAGGGGGTGGGGTATGCCGGAGCTGAGGATCGCGGTCGCCGTGGTGACCATGGGCAACCGGCCCGCCGAGGTCGACGCGCTGTTGGAGTCCGTGGCCAAGCAGGATCTCGCCCCCGATCGGATCGTCGTCGTCGGCAACGGCTGCCCGCTGCCCGAGTTCGCCGAACGGCTCGCCCTGCCGGGTGAGTTCACGCCCGTCGAGCTGGACGAGAACCTCGGTTGTCCGGGCGGCCGCAACGCGGCGCTGGAGCAACTGCACGCGTTCGGGGACGTCGATGTCGTGGTCGAGCTGGACGACGACGGGCTCCTCGTCGACGCCGATGTACTGCGTCGGGTACGAGATCTGTACGCCGCCGACGACCGGCTCGGCATCGTCGGCTTCCGCATCGCCGACGAGCACGGGGAGACCCAGCAGCGGCATGTGCCCAGGATCGGCAAGTCCGATCCGCTCAGAGGCGGTTACGTCACCGGCTTCCTGGGCGGCGGGCACGCGCTGCGTACGGCGATGCTGGCCCGGACCGGCAACTGGCCCGCGGAGTTCTTCTTCGCCCATGAGGAGACCGACCTGGCCTGGCGTGCCCTCGACGCCGGCTGGCGCATCCTCTACGCGCCCGAACTCCTGCTCCAGCACCCGAAGACCTCGCCCGCCCGGCACGCCATCTACTACCGCGTGAACGCCCGTAACCGTGTCTGGCTGACCCGGCGCCGGCTGCCCCTGCCGCTCATCCCGGTCCATCTGGGCATCTGGGTGCTGCTCACCCTCGCACGCACCCGGTCGCTCGGCGGCCTGCGCGCCTGGTTCGGCGGCCTCCTGGAAGGAGTGCGGGAATCGGCCGGCGAGCGGCGGCCCATGCGCTGGCGCACGGTGTGGCGGCTGAGCAAGCTGGGACGACCGCCGGTCATCTGACCTGAGGGGGCGAGGGGCCGGGGAGAACGGCGGACGAGCGCCGATGGCCGGGGAGAGCAGGGGAGCGGGACGCGGGCCCCGGTCGTTCACCTCTGCCGACCGGGACCCACTGCGTCCCCGGATCCGGCCACGGCGGCGACGCTCCCCCGAGCTGCGCGTCATACGCGCGCACCGTCGGGCCGGATCCGATGTAGTGATCAGATTAAGCCATGCCAACTGATCGCCGACGTCTCGCCAATTGTGTTCCGCGACACGCGACTGTCACCTGAGGCAACCAGGTCAGACACGTCAGACACGTCGGACACGTCGCGCGCGACCTCGGCGCGCCTTTGTCACTTCGCGTCCGCGTAGCACTCCACCACCGCGGTGGTGAACGGAAACCGCACCGGTGTCTGCCCGAACGTCAGCCGCCCCGCCAGCTCCGCCGCCTCCCGGATCGCCGTCACCACCGTCTCGGCCTCCTCCTGCGGACAGTGCACGATCACCTCGTCGTGCTGGAAGAAGACCAGCTCCGCCGCCATCCCCGCACAGGACTGCCGTAGCGCGGCGAGCAGCAGGAGGGTCCAGTCGGCGGCGCTGCCCTGCACGACGAAGTTGCGGGCGAAGCGGCCGCGCGCGCGGGCGTTGGTTGAGGCGTAGCCGTTGACCCGTCCCCACTCCTGCGGCCCGGAGCCGTCGGCCGGCTCGTCGGGCGAGTCCGGGATCGGGATGCCGGCCTCCTCGTCGGCGTCGGCCGTCGCCCGGGCCGCCGGCGGACAGGTCCGTCCCAGCCACGTCCGTACGAGCCGTCCCTCCTCGCCGGCCCGCGCCGCGTCGTCGACGTAGGCCACCGCCTTGGGGAAGCGGCGTCTGAGGGCGGCGAGGTTCTTGAGTCCGTCGCCGGAGGTCTGTCCGTAGACGGCGCCCAGCACGGCGAGTTTGGCCTGGGCGCGGTCCCCGGAGAAGGCACGGTCGGACACCGACTGGTACAGGTCGCTCTCGCGCCCGGCCACCTCCATCAGCCCGGGATCACGGGAGATCGCGGCGAGCACGCGCGGCTCCATCTGGTCGGCGTCGGCCACCACCAGCCGCCAGCCCGGGTCCGCGACCACCGCACGCCGGATGACCTTGGGGATCTGCAGCCCGCCCCCGCCGTTGGTCACCCAACGCCCGGTCACCGTGCCGCCCGCGAGGAACTCCGGCCGGAACCGCCCGTCCCGCACCCAGTCCTGAAGCCAGGACCAGCCGTGGGCCACCCAGATCCGGTACAGCTTCTTGTACTCGATCAGCGGCTTCACGGCCGGATGGTCGACGGACTCGATCTCCCAGCGCCGGGTCGACTTGACCTTGATCCCGGCCTGCGCGAACGCCTTGATCACATCGGCCGGCAGATCGGGCCGCACCCGGCGCCCGAAGGCCGCCGACACCTCGTCCGCCAGCTCGGCCAGCTTGCGCGGCTCCCCACCGCCGGCATAGCGCTCGCCCAGCATTTCGTGCAGGAGCGCGCGGTGCACGTCGGTGCTCCACGGCAGCCCTGCCCGGTTCATCTCGGCGGCCACGAGCATCCCCGCCGACTCGGCCGCCGTCAGCAGCCGCATCCGCTCCGGATGCGCGGTCCGCTCATGCCGCCGCTGCTGCTCGGCATAGACCTCGACGAGGTCGGTGAGCGGCACATGGACCGCTTGGGGCTCGAACAGCGGGGACTGCGAGCCGGGTTCGGCCGAGCGCTGGGGCGGGTCGGACGGCACGGGGCCGCCGCGCAGCCGGGCGAGCGCGGCGGCGGCCGATCTCGGTTCGCCGTACCGCCCCTCGTGGCCGAGCAGGAGGGTCTCGGCGTCCTCGATGTCGTAGCACCGCTCCACTCGCACCCCCGTGGCGAGCAGCCTCGGATAGACCTCGGCGGTGGACCGCCACACCCACCGCGCGACCTCGGGCCGCCCGCGCACGGCCCGGGCCAGGTCCGGCTCCCGTCGCACCGGCCCGGCGAGCAGCCCGTCCGGGCCGAGGGGGGCGAGGTCCACGCCACTGTCCTCGGCCGGAGCCAGTGCCCACCGGTCGGTCATGCTGCGAGTGTGGCACCCGGGTCTGACAACGGCCTCAGCCCTGCCCTTCGCCCTGCTCCCGGGCCTGCTTGGTGGTCTCCTCGCCGCTCTTGAGGAACTGCGCCAGCAGCTCGACGACGTACTGCTCGACCTCCTGCTTGGTGATGCCGAGGCCGGACAGGACGCCGGTGCCGTTCTCGAACTCCAGCAGGGCGAGCAGGATGTGCTCGGTGCCGATGTAGTTGTGGCCGAGGCGCAGGGCCTCGCGGAAGGTCAGCTCCAGGACCTTCTTGGCGTCGGAGCCGTAGGGGATGAGCTCGGGGACCTCGTCGGCGGCGGGCGGCAGCGCGGCCGCGGCGGCCTGGCGTACGGAGTCCAGGAGGACGCCCCTGGCCGTGATCGCCTTCGCGGCGATGCCCTCCGGCTCGGCCAGCAGTCCGAGGACCAGGTGCTCGGGGCGGCCCTCGGGGTTGCGGGCCGAGACGGCCTCGTTGTGGGCGGCCATCACCACGTTGCGGGCACGCGGCGTGTAGCGGCCGAAGCCCTGCTGGGGGTCCAGGTCGGTCCCCTCCTTCGGCACGAACCGCTTCTGTGCCGCCTGTCGGGTGACGCCCATGCTCTTGCCGATGTCGGTCCAGGACGCACCCGATCGCCGGGCCTGGTCCACGAAGTGACCGATCAGATGGTCGGCCACCTCACCGAGGTGGTCCGCGGCGATCACCGCGTCCTGGAGCTGGTCGAGGGGCTCGGGGTGGACCTTCTTGATGGCCGCGATGAGTTCGTCGAGACGTACGGATGACGTGATGGTCGGGTTCGTCGACATGTGTCAACCGTAGGTTGACACCCTGAAGGTGTCAACCCGAGGTTGACATCGATCTTCGGCCCCGGTCCTCTCCACGGCAGGATTTACGATCCCTTGGTGAGCAAGCCCAGCACCGTCGACCGCGCCTTCGAGGCGGCCCTCTACGACACCGAGCACTCCACCCTCGACACCGGCGCCTCCCTGCTCGCGGCCGACCCCGGCGCGGACGCCGAACTCGCCCGGCGCGGCCAGGAGTTCGTGGCGGCGGCCTGGCGGCGCGGCTGGCAGCCGGCGGATGTCGTACGGCTAGTGCGGCGCGAGCTGGAGGACGTACACATACGACTGCTTTCCGCGCTGATCCGCGAACAGGCGCCGAACGACCGCCCCCGCGGCCCCCGCTGGCAGGCGCAGCTCGACGATCTGTCCACCGACGCCCCGCCCCGCACCGACCGCTTCTCGCACGTGACCACCGTCCTGGAGCTGTACCGTCTCCTGCTGCGCCTGCCCGCGCTGGAGCCCCTGGACGAGGCGGCCGATCCGGCCGGCAGGCCCGCCCGGCCCGAGTCCCGCATGCTCACCCGTATCCGCGCGCTGCTGGCGAAGGCGGAGGCGACCGGGTTCCCCGAGGAGGCGGAGGCGCTGAGTGCGAAGGCGCAGGAGCTGATGGCCCGGCACAGCATCGACGAGGCGCTGCTGGCGTCCCGGGCGCCCGACGCGAAGAACGCGCCCGGTGCTTGCCGGATGGGTGTGGAGCCGCCGTACGAGCAGGCCAAGGCCGTCCTGCTGGACGCGGTGGCGAGCGCCAACCACTGCCGCGCCGTGTGGAACGAGCCCTTCGCCTTCTCCACGGTCGTCGGCTTCGAGGCCGACCTGGAGGTGGTCGAACTCCTCTACACCTCGCTCCTCGTGCAGGCGCAGACCGCGATGACGAGGGCGGAGGCGGCCCAGCGCGCGGGCGGCCGCAAACGGACCAAGACCTTCCGGCAGTCGTTCCTGGCGGCCTACGCCCACCGCATCGGCACCCGGCTGACCGCGGCGGCGCGCACCCCGGTGACCGAGGACCTGCTTCCGGTCCTCGCCTCGCGCGAGGTCGCGGTCACGGCCCGCCTGGACCGCATGTTCCCAGAGACCACCACGACCCGTCTGCGCGGCGTCAGCGACGAGGCGGGCTGGGCCGAGGGCGCGGAGGCGGCCGACCGAGCGAAGATGACCCCTCGCCGACCGCTGCGCTGAACCGCCGGGAGCCGTATCACCAAGCCGGCGTCAGCAGTACCGCCAAGCCGAAGCCGGCCGAACCGTCGCACCCGAGCCGGCCGAACCGCCGCCGAGCCGGCATCGGCCCAGCCGCCGGACGGCCGTCAGCCCTGCCATCGAATGGCCGTCAACCCAACCGCCGGACGGTCGTCGGCCGAGCCCTCGCACCGGCGTCAGCCCAGCCCCCGCACCGAAGTCAGGACCTCAGTCACCCATCCGCTGGAACCCGCTCACCGAGGCGTCCGGCGTCTTCCCGTCGCTCTTCAGGGCGACGAGGCCGTACGTCCACTTGAAGCTGTGGGCCTTGCCGGCCCCCGGCAGCGTCACCTTGGCCTTCTGGGCGGCGAGACCCTTGCCGCCCTTCTCGCCCAGCACGTAGGTGAGCGTGAAGGAGGTGGAGGCGCCCTTCGTGAGCGTCGTCTTTCCGGCCGCGGCGGCCTGGTCGGGCGCGACGGCCGTCGAGGTGCCGTCCGCTTCGAACGCGAAGGCCGGAAGCCCGTCCAGGGTGCACTTGCCGCCGCCCTGGTTGGTGACCGTGACCGGCACGTTGCCGGTGTCCCCGGCGGCAGGGGCGGCGTTGCCGGGCCCGAACTCCACGGCCAGCTTGTCGACGCAGACGGAGTCGGCCTTGCTGTCCTGGGTGCCGTCCCCGCTCCCGCCGCTGTCGCAGGCGGTCAGGACGAGGGCCGCGGCAAGGGCGGCGACGGTGAGGGAGGTGGCGCGCATGGAGTCCTTCAGGGAGTCACGTCGGTGATCGCGGGCAGTCACCGAATCAAACCTCACGATCCCAGATTCGCCGTGGGCAGCCCCGTCGGCAGCTTGCCGCCCTCCGCCTTGGTGTACGTCTCCGCGCCCATGCCGCCCTCCCAGGTCACCTTCAGCGAGGTCTTGTCGAGGGATTCGACCATTCCGGTGGCCCGGTCCTTGCTGCCGTCGGTGCACTTCAGCCGGATCATCTGCATGCCGCCCTCCTTGCCGGCGGTCCCGCTGCACACGGTCCCGCCGGTCGCGAAGAGACCGGCCTGCTTGCCGGTGACGACCAGCGCGACGGCCTTGCCGTCGGTCGTGGCGAGCCAGCTCCCCTCCAGCTCACCGGAGGCGGAGGCGGACCCGCCGCCCGTACCGCCGCCGGTGTCGGCGCTCGCGGTCGCGGAACCGCTGGGGCCGGCGTCGCCGTCGGAGTCGCCGTCACTGCTGCACGCGGTCAGCGCGAGCGCGCCCGCCAGCGTCGCGGCCACCGCCGCGACCCGCATCCGCCGGCCCGACATCGTGCGCGTACGCGAGAAAGTCGCCGAGGTCACTGGAAGCTCCAAGCTGTAGCGGTCGGCATACGGCCGATTCGGCCGACGTGGCCGAAACGACCGCAGCAAGTTACCAGGGAGTCCGGTCCCGGCCCCAGCATCCGACCGACCTACCAGGACGCCTTGCGCACCCCCGGCAGATACCCGGCGTGCGCCTGCTCCCGCAGGTTCACCCGGGACAGTCCGAAGGTGCGGAGGTAACCGCGCGGGCGCCCGTCGACCTGGTCGCGGTTGCGTACGCGCGTGGCGCTCGCATCCCTCGGCTGGCGGCCCAACTCGCGCCGGGCGGCGAGCCGTTCGGCGTCCGTGGACGACGGGCGGCGGATGATCTCCTTCAGCTCGGCCCGTCGCTCGGCGTACCGCGCGACGATCTCCTGGCGCCGGCTGTTCTTCGCGATCTTGCTCTTCTTGGCCATCAGACCTTCACTCCCCGGGCGCGGATCCGCGCGACGGCCGCCTCGACACCGATGGCGTCGACCGTCTTGATCCCCTTGGTGCTCAGCCGCAGTCGTACGTTGCGGCCCTCGCTCGGCAGCCAGTAGCGCTTGGTCTGGATGTTGGGGTCGAAGCGGCGGGAGGTCCGCCGGTGCGAGTGGGAAACGGTGTTGCCGAAGCCGGGCCGGGCGCCGGTCAGCATGCAGTGGGCGGACATGGGTGACGCACCTCTCCTCGCTCGTTGCTGTTAATGGAATTCATTTTCAGTAAGATAGCAGCATGGCACGCAACGAACTCCGTCCGGTCATCAAGCTCCGGTCCACCGCCGGCACCGGCTTCACCTATGTGACCCGCAAGAACCGCCGCAACGACCCCGACCGCATGACCCTGCGCAAGTACGACCCGGTCGCCGGTCGGCACGTCGACTTCCGAGAGGAGCGCTGAGGCACGCCATGCGCAACGCGATCCACCCGGCCTACGGTCCCGTCGTCTTCCGCGACCGCGCCGCCAACCACGCCTTCCTCACCCGCTCGACGATGACCAGCGAGAAGACGATCGAGTGGGAGGACGGCAACACCTACCCCGTGGTCGATGTCGAGATCTCCAACGTCAGCCACCCCTTCTACACGGGCACCGCCCGCGTCCTGGACACCGCCGGCCGCGTCGAGCGCTTCGAGCGCCGGTACGGGAAGCAGGGCTGAGACCGTGCCCGACCTCTCCGTCGTGATCGTCGGCGGGCTGCACGCCGACGCCCGAAAGGCGGCCGTCGAGCGGCTGCTCGCCGACGTCCCCGGCAGCGTCGTACTCCACCACGACCTGGCCACGGCGGCCGCCGGCACCGTCGTACGGACGATCCGAGACGCCACCGGACTCCTCGGCGCAGGCGAGGCGCCTCTCGTGAACGACTGCGCCTGCTGTGCCCTGCGCGAGGACCTGGTGCCGGAGCTGCTGAGGATCCGGGACGCGGGCGGCACACGTATGGCCGTCGTCGAACTGTGGGACTCGGTCGAGCCGAAGGCCATGGCCGAGGTGGTCACGGCGGGCGGGCTCACGGTCACCGGGGTGATCACCGCGGTCGACCCGGCGCTGGTGCTGCCGTATCTGGGCAACGGCGACGACCTGGCCGAGCGCGGCCTGGCCGCCGCCGCGACCGACCAGCGCACGATCGCCGACACCTTCGCACGCCAGTTGGAGTACGCCCCCGTCCTCGCCGTCGCCGACTCCGCGGAGGCCGACGACGAGGACCGTGAGCTGCTCGCCCAGCTCCACCCGACGGCCCGCCAGGTGCCGATCGGCCACGGTGACCCGGGCGCACCCGCCGACGACCTGACGGTGCCGGCCCCGCGCCGCCGTCCGCTCACCACCCTCGCGCAGGCGGCGCTGGCCGGGTTCGACGTCGAGTCGGCCGCGGCCGCCCAGCATCCGGCGTGCGCCCTGCTCCCCGCCGAGGCCGACGCGCACGGCGTCGCCACCCTCGTCTGGCACCGCCGCCGCCCCTTCCACCCGGAGCGGCTCTACGAGGCGCTGGAGGACATCACCTGCGCGGCGGCCCGCAGCAGGGGCCGCTTCTGGCTCGCCGACAAGCCCGACGTGCTGCTGCACTGGGACGCGGCGGGCGGCGCCCTGTGCGTGGAGAGCGTGGGCCCGTGGCTCGCCTCCCTGCCCGACGCGGCCTGGGACATGGTCCCGCCGGTGCGCCGGGCCGCCGCCGCGCTGGACTGGCATCCCGAGCACGGCGACTGCTGCCAGCACCTGGTCTTCACCTCGCCCGGCCTGGACCGCGACGGCCTCGAACAACTGCTGGAGTCCTGCCTGCTCACCGATTCCGAGTACGCCGCCGGCCGCGACGCCTGGAAGCGGCTCCCGCCCGCCTTCGACACCCTCCTGGAGGTCTGACCCCCATGCCCCGCAAGCCCGAACGCAAGCCCGTCAGGAAACCCAACCCCCTGGACCAGGCCGGCATCACCCACATCGACTACAAGGACACCGACCTCCTGCGCCGGTTCATCTCGGACCGCGGCAAGATCCGCAGCCGCCGGGTCACCCGCGTCACGGTCCAGCAGCAGCGAAAGCTGGCGAAGGCCATCAAGAACGCGCGGGAGATGGCGCTGCTGCCGTACTCGCCCCGGTAGCGGTTCGGTGGTCTCGCTCCACGGATCCATAGGTAGGAGATTCCCTACGTTTGACGCGTAGGGAATCTCCTACCTATTGTCGTTCCCATGAACATCACTCACGCCTCCTTCGTCACGCTCCCCGTCGCGGACCAGGACCGCGCCCTGCGCTTCTACACGGAGGTCCTCGGCTTCGAGGTCACCGCCGATCTGGACATGCCGCAGGGGAGGTGGCTCCAGGTCGCGCCCAAGGGCGCGCAGACGGTCTTCACGCTCTCCGGTCCCGGGATGGGCGGTTTCGAGCCGGGCACGACCCGGGGGATCATGTTGGTCACGACCGATGTCGACGCGGACTGCGCGCGGCTCGCGGAGGCGGGCGTCCCCGTGCAGGGGCCGGACGCCATGCCCTGGGGGCGGATGGCCGGCTTCCAGGACCCCGACGGCAACGGCCTGATGCTGCTGACGGAGGCCGCTCAGTAACGGGAAGGGCAGGGCATGACCGCGACCGGGGCCCGGGAGGCCGCAGAGGACCGCGTCTTCGCCGCGCTCGCCAACGGCACCCGCCGCGAGGTGCTGCGGCTGCTGCGTGACGGCGGGCCCCAGCCGGTCCAGGTCCTGGCCGATCACTTCGACATGCGCCGCCCCAGCCTCTCGGAGCATCTGAAGGTGCTCCGGGACGCCGGCCTCGTCTCCGAGGAGCGCTCCGGCCGGCAGCGCATCTACCGACTGGAGGCGGCCCCGCTCGCCGAGGTGCAGGACTGGCTCCATCCGTACGAGCGGTTCTGGCGCGACCGTATGAAGGGCCTCGGCGAACTGCTCGACCGCATGCCCGACGATGAGCCGACATGAGCACCGAACCCGGCCCCCACCTCGGCCCCGAGTCCGACGACGACCTGACCGTCATCCGCGTGGACCAGTACTTCGCGCACCCGCCCGCCAAGGTCTGGCGTGCCCTGACCGAGCCCGAGTTGCTCGTGCAGTGGCAGATGCAGGGCGTCGAGGGCTTCCGGCTGGAGATCGGGCACCGGTACACGATGACCTCCGTGCCTCGGCCCAATACCGACTTCTCCGGCACCGTCGAGGTGGAGGTCCTGGCGTACGAGGCCGGGCGGATGCTGAGCCTGGGCTGGAGTGACCCTTCTCCGGTCAACTCCGCCAAGTGGAAGGTTACTTGGCGTTTGGAACAAGAAGGGCACGGAACGCGTCTCTTCCTAGTGCACGAGGGATTCGATCCGGACGACCCCGCTCAGCTCATGGCCAGGAAGATCATGGGCGGTGGCTGGCGGACGCATGTGATGCGATCCCTGGGGCAAGCGCTGGAACGCATGTAGGCCCGCGTACGTCACAGGAGTAACCACAGGAACACCCCTCGTGCACGTGCATCTGCTCATGCAGTTGCACGTGAACAGAGCTATGATCCGGAAGCAGTTGACTTCCGCACCACTGCACCACCTTTTGCCTCAATGGCCTCGAGCCACCGCACCACCGGGGAGCGACCTGTGGACCACGACGTGTACAACGGCATGGCGGCCACGGAGCTGAACGGGGTCGCCTGGCAGAAGAGCCGGCACAGCAACTCGCAGGGTTCCTGCGTGGAGTTCGCGCGACTGCCCGGCGGTGACGTGGCGGTACGCAACTCGCGCTTCCCGGACGGCCCGGCACTCGTCTACACCCGCGCCGAGATCGAGGCCATGCTCCTCGGCGTCAAGGACGGCGAGTTCGACCACCTGGTCGCGGGCTGAGAGACATCCGCCGGCGAAACCCGAGTGTGCAACTCAGGGCAATCGATGCGTATCGCTCCGTGACGCGCGTAGAACCGCGGCGCCGTCGAGCGCCGCAGTTCATGAGTCCGCCGAGCCGCCTGCGGCGGCCTGGCCCGGTTGCAGCCGGAACAGCGCCCAGACCACCTTGCCGCTGAGCGTTCCCGCCAGCGGCTGCCACCCCCAGCCGTCACTGAAGGAGTCGACGAGGAAGAGACCGCGTCCGGACTCCGCCGAGAAGTCGTCGGAGTCGCGCGCCACCGGGCTGTCGTGGCTGGGATCGCGCACCGCGCAGACCAGCCGCTCGGTCCACCGCATCAGATGCAGCCGCACGGGCGGCGTCTGCTCCGGCAGCCGCTGGGCGCCGGCCGGCAGTGCGTGCCGCAGCGCGTTGGTCACCAGTTCCGAGACCACGAGGCAGACGTCGTCGAAGCGGTAGCCCAGTTCCCACTGGTCCAGCGTGCGGCGGGTGAACTTGCGTGCCTCGCGCACCGCTTCGTAACGGGCGGGCAGAGCACAGGAGGCGGCGTTGGAGACGGCTGCGGGATCCAGCGGCGGAAGGCCCTGCCGTAACGGCTCGAGCATGGTCGATCCATTCGTCCCCATGCGAGGCACTCCCGGGAGTTCGCGGTCGTTGCGATGCAGCGGTTGCGCGGGACCATGGTTTCTGATGCGCAGAGCAGATGCAAGGGCAGATGCACGTGCACGTGACCGAATTGGACGCTCCCGTACCGCTTGTTGGCCATTTTTTCCGCCAACTTCACCCCCTCTCCTTGCGTTCCGCTGACTCCTTCCTGGGAGAAATCCTTGTCTTCTTTCCGTCTCTGTAATCGGACGAGTACTGCTCGAAGTGATTTAGTGGCAGACTGCGGGCCCTGAAGACGGTTGGGGAGGCTGGCGAACGTGAGCGCGGGAGAGCCCGGATCGGTGGTGCGGCGCATGCTGCTCGGCTCGCAACTGAGGCGACTTCGGGAGGCGCGCGGGATCACTCGCGAGGCGGCGGGTTACTCGATCCGAGCGTCCGAGTCGAAGATCAGCCGCATGGAGTTGGGCCGGGTGAGCTTCAAGACACGGGACGTCGAGGACCTGCTGACGCTGTACGGCATCACGGACGAGCAGGAGCGCGCCTCACTGCTCTCCCTCGCCCGTGAGGCCAACGTGGCCGGGTGGTGGCACAGTTACTCGGACGTCCTGCCGAGCTGGTTCCCCACATATGTCGGCCTGGAGGGCGCCGCCAGCCTCATCCGCGCCTACGAGGTGCAGTTCGTGCACGGTCTGCTGCAGACCGAGGCGTACGCCCGTGCGGTCGTCCGGCGCGGTATGCAGGGCGCGAGCGCGGCCGACGTCGAAAAGCGCGTGGCGCTGCGCCTGGAGCGGCAGAAGTACCTCGTCGCCGAGGGCGCCCCCGAGTTCCACATCGTCCTGGACGAGGCCGCCCTGCGCCGCCCCTACGGCGACCGCGAGGTCATGCGCGGCCAGCTCCAGCACCTGATCGAGGTCTCCCAGCGGCCCAACGTACGGCTCCAGATCATGCCGTTCGGCTTCGGCGGCCACTCCGGCGAGTCCGGTGCCTTCACGATCCTCAGCTTCCCCGAGTCCGACCTGTCGGACGTCGTCTACCTGGAGCAGCTCACCTCCGCGCTCTATCTCGACAAGCATGAGGACGTCGCCCAGTACGAGAAGGCGCTCAAGGAGCTCCAGCAGGACAGTCCGGGTCCGGACGAGAGCCGTGATCTTCTCCGAGGTCTCCTTCAACTCTCTTGAAACGCAAGTACGATGACGTGTGATCAGACCGTGAAGACGAGCGCGATGGCGACCGTGCCGATCGCGGGTCTGCCAGAGATTGAGGGATCACATGTCGTCCTACTTCACCGACCTGGCTCAGCAGTACATCGACGGTGAGTGGCGCCCGGGCACCGGTTCCTGGGACATCATCGACTTCAACCCGTACGACGGCGAGAAGCTGGCGTCGATCACCATAGCCACGGTCGACGAGGTGGACGACGCCTACAAGGCTGCCGCCCGCGCCCAGAAGCAGTGGGCCGCGACCAACCCCTACGCCCGCCGTGCCGTCTTCGAGAAGGCGCTGCGCCTGATAGAGGACCGGGAGCAGGAGATCACCGAGGTGATCATCGCCGAGCTCGGCGGCACCCGGTTGAAGGCGGCGTTCGAACTCCACCTCGCCAAGGAGTTCCTGCGCGAGGCGGTCCATCTGGCGCTGCGTCCCGAGGGCAAGATCGTCCCCTCTCCGGTGGACGGCAAGGAGAACCGCGTCTACCGCGTCCCGGTCGGCGTCGTGGGTGTGATCAGCCCCTTCAACTTCCCCTTCCTGCTGTCGATCAAGTCGGTCGCCCCGGCGCTCGCGCTCGGCAACGGCGTGGTGCTGAAGCCGCACCAGAACACCCCGATCTGCGGTGGCTCCCTGGTCGCGAAGATCTTCGAGGACGCCGGGCTCCCGGCCGGTCTGCTGAACGTCGTCATCACGGACATCGCCGAGATCGGCGACGCCTTCATCGAGCACCCGGTCCCGAAGGTCATCTCCTTCACCGGCTCCGACAAGGTCGGCCGTCACGTCGCCACCGTCTGCGCCTCGCACTTCAAGCGCTCGGTCCTCGAACTGGGCGGCAACAGCGCGATCGTGGTCCTCGACGACGCCGATGTCGACTACGCCGTCGACGCGGCCGTCTTCAGCCGGTACGTCCACCAGGGCCAGGTCTGCATGGCCGCGAACCGCGTCCTCGTGGACCGCTCGGTCGCGGACGAGTTCACCGGGAAGTTCGTCGCCAAGGTGAAGTCGCTCAAGGCCGGCGACCCGCGCGACCCCGAGACCGTCATCGGCCCGGTCATCAACTCCTCCCAGGCGGACGCCATTTCGGGCGCCGTCGAGCAGGCGATCGCCGAGGGCGCGACGGCGCTGGTGCACGGCACGACCACGGACAACCTCGTCGAGCCCTCGGTCCTGACCGGCCTCCCGGCCGACTCGCCCCTGCTGAGGCAGGAGGTCTTCGGCCCGGTCGCCTTCCTCCTCACCTTCGACGGCGAGGAGGAGGCCGTACGCCTCGTCAACGACACCCCGTACGGTCTGAGCGGTGCCGTCCACACCGGGAACATCGAGCGCGGTGTGGCCTTCGCCAAGCAGATCGACACGGGCATGTTCCACGTGAACGACGGCACGGTCCACGACGAGCCGATCGTCCCCTTCGGCGGCGAGAAGCACTCCGGCCTCGGCCGCCTCAACGGCGAGACGATGCTGGACGCTTTCACGACGACGAAGTGGATCTCCGTCCAGCACGGCCGCAGTGGCTTCCCGTTCTGAGCGTCCCGGCCCCGGCCCCGAGGCGCACACGCTCCGTGTCGAGCGGTGCGCCTCGCGGGGCTGACCTCGGCTCCCGCCCGTCACGGTCCTAACCTGGAGCGCATGTCAGCGATCCGTCTTCTCGTGCTCGGTGCGGTGCGCCAGCACGGGCGTGCCCATGGCTACCAGGTGCGTAACGACCTGGAGTACTGGGGCGCGCACGAGTGGTCCAACGCCAAGCCCGGCTCGATCTACCACGCCCTGAAGCAGATGGCGAAGCAGGGGCTGCTGCACGCCCACGAGGTCGCGCCGTCCACGGCCGGCGGGCCGCCGCGCACGGAGTACGAGATCACCGACAAGGGCGTCGAGGAGTACCTCGGGCTGGTCCGCGAGGCGCTGACCTCCTACGACCAGAAGATGGACGTGAAGTCGGCGGCCATCGGCTTCATGGTCGACCTGCCGCGCGGTGAGACGGTCGCCCTGCTCAAGGAGCGCATCCGGCGCATCGAGGGCTGGCGCTCCGCCGTCACCGAGCACTACGTGCCCGAGGCCGGCCCCGGCCAGCTCGGCCACATCGGCGAGATCATGAACCTCTGGATCCACACGGCCGACGCCGAGGCCGAGTGGACCCAGGGGCTCATCGGGCGGATCGAGGGCGGCGCGTACACGTTCGCCGGGGAGGGCGAGCCCTTCGTCGGGGTCCTCGCCGACGACGAGGACAACCCGTACGCGACGGGGGAGCGGCACCCGGAGGACGACCGCTAATCAAGTTTGACTAACCGGCTGCGGGGTATTAGCTTCGAGCTGGTAGTCAAGTTTGACTAGCGAAGGGGTTCTCTGTGGCCGACACGGCGATCATCGTCGAAGGGGCACGCAAGAAGTACGGCGGCAAAGCCGGCAAGAACGCACTGGACGGGCTCGACCTCGAAGTCGCGCGCGGCACCGTGCAGGCGGTGCTCGGCCCGAACGGCGCGGGCAAGACCACCCTGGTCCGCATCCTGTCCACCCTGCTGCGGCCGGACAGCGGCCGCATCGAGGTGGCCGGGCACGACGTGGTCCGCCAGGCGTACGAGGTGCGCCTGCGCATCGGCCTCCTCGGCCAGCACGCCGCCCTGGACGAGGAACTGGACGGCCGGCAGAACCTGGAGATGTTCGGCCGCCTGCACCACCTCGGCGCCCGCCACGCGCGCGTGCGCGCCGGCGAGCTCCTGGAGCGCTTCGGCCTGGCCGACACCGGCCGCAAGCCGGTCAAGCAGTACAGCGGCGGCATGCGGCGCCGCCTCGACCTCGCGGCCTCGCTCATCGGCAACCGGCACGGCACCGACCCGCAGGTGCTCTTCCTGGACGAACCCACCACCGGACTCGACCCGCGCGGCCGCGCCGAGGTCTGGTCCGCCGTCCGCTCCCTGGTCGGCGGCGGCACCACGGTCCTGCTGACCACCCAGTACCTGGAGGAGGCCGACCAGCTCGCCGACCGCATCTCGGTCGTCGACGCCGGCCGGGTCACCGCCGACGGCACGGCGGACGAGCTGAAGGCACTCACCGGCGGCGACCGCATCGACGTCGTCCTGCGCGACGCCGGCCAACTGGGCGCCGCCGTGGCCCTGTTGCCCGTACCGAAGGACGCCGTCTCCGTGGACGCCGACCGCCGGCTGCTCAGCGCCCGGGTCACCGACCGGATGGCGGCGCTCTCCGGCGTCGTACGGGCCCTGGAGGCGGCCGGGATCGAGGCCGAGGACGTGGCTCTTCGGCGCCCGACGCTGGACGAGGTGTTCCTGCACCTCACCGGGGACGACAACCGAGTCAAGGAGCCCGCATGAGTACGAACGCCTACGCCCTGGCCGACTCCTGGACGATGACCCGCCGCGAACTCGCCCACTGGGCGCGCCAGCCCGTGCAGGTCGTCGTCAATCTGATCTTCCCCGTGATGCTGCTGCTGATGTTCGGCTACCTCATCGGCGGCGGCCGCGGCGTCGCGGGCTCCTACATCGACTACCTCCTGCCCGGCATGCTCGCGCTCACCATGGCCTTCGGCCTGGAGGGCACGATGATCGCGGTCACCCAGGACCTCAACAAGGGCGTGATCGACCGCTTCCGGTCCATGCCGATGACCAACGGGGCGGTCCTGGTGGGCCGTTCGGTGGCCGACATGCTCCAGTCGGCGCTGTCCCTGCTGGTCCTCATGGGCGTCGGGTTCGCGATCGGATGGCGCGTGGACGGCGGCCCGGGGGCCTTCCTGGGCGCCGTGGGGCTGCTCCTGCTCTTCCGCTTCGCCATGCTGTGGATCGGCATCCACCTGGCCCTGGTGGCCGGCAAGCCGGAGCTGGTGCAGGCCGTGCAGATCCTGGTCTGGCCGATCGGCTTCCTGTCCAACGCCCTCGCCCTGCCCGAGTCCATGCCCGGATGGCTGGGCACGGTCGTCGAGTGGAACCCGATGTCCCACACGGCGACGGCCGTACGGGACCTGTTCCGCGGCACCGGCATCGAACACCTCGGAGCCGCGATCGTCTGGCCCCTGCTGCTCCTGGCGGTGTTCTTCCCGCTGGCCGTACGGCGGTTCGCGCGCCTGAGCCGCTGACGGGCCGCCGCAGGCCCTAGTGGTGGAAGCCGGTGGCCGCACCTTTGTCCTGGGTGAAGGGCTGCGACTGCCGGCGCAGCTCGGGCAGGGACCGGCTCAGGTCCTCCACGAACAGCTCGGCGAGATCGGTGGAGAAGCCGTTGCGGCAGACCACCCGCAGCACCGACAGGTCCTCGCGGTTCGGCGGGAACGTGTACGCCGGAACCAGCCAGCCGGCCTCACGCATCCGCCGCGAGACGTCGAAGACGTCGTACGCCTTGACGTCCGGAGCCGTGGTGAAGGCGAACACGGGCAGCTCGTCGCCCCTGGTCAGCAGCCGGAAATCGCCGAGCTTCGCCACGGCCTCGGCGACTTTCCCGGCCACCTCCCGCGCGGCCTGCTGCACGGCCCGGTACCCCTCCCGCCCGAGCCGCAGGAACGAGTAGTACTGGGCCACGACCTGTGCGCCCGGCCGCGAGAAGTTCAGCGCGAACGTCGGCATGTCGCCGCCCAGATAGTTGACGCGGAACACCAGCTCCTCGGGCAGTGCCTCCTTGTCCCGCCACAGGGCCCAGCCGACACCCGGGTAGACCAGGCCGTACTTGTGCCCCGAGGTGTTGATCGAGGCGACCCGCGGCAGCCGGAAGTCCCACTGGAGGTCCTCGTCGAGGAACGGCGCCACCATGGCGCCGGACGCCCCGTCGACATGCACCGGGACATCGATCCCGGTGCGCTCCTGGAGGGCGTCGAGCGCGGCGCACAGGTCCCCGATCGGCTCGTACGAACCGTCGAAGGTCGAGCCCAGGATCCCGACGACCCCGATGGTGTTCTCGTCGCACAGCTCGGCCGCCGCCTGCGGATCGAGATGGAACCGCTCGCCCTCCATCGGCACCAGCCGGGGCTCCACCTCCCAGAAGTTGCAGAACTTGTCCCAGCAGACCTGGACGTTGACGCCCATGATCAGGTTGGGGCGGGCCGCGGGGTAACGGTCGGCGTTGCGCGCCATCCAGCGCCGCTTCAGCGCCATCCCGGCGAGCATGCACGCCTCGCTGGAGCCGGTGGTGGAACAGCCCACGGCCGCCGACGGGTCGGGCGCGTTCCACAGATCGGCGAGAATCGACACGCAGCGCCGCTCCAGCTCGGCGGTGCGGGGGTACTCGTCCTTGTCGATCATGTTCTTGTCGCGGCACTCCGCCATCAGCACGCTCGCCTGCGGCTCCATCCACGTGGTGACGAAGGTGGCGAGATTGAGCCGTGAGTTGCCGTCCAGCATCAGCTCGTCGTGCACGAGCTGATACGCCGTCGACGGTGACATCGGGGCGTCGGGGAGCCGGTGTGTGGGCGGCGCCTCGGTCATGCCGCCGACCGGGTTCGCCTCGCCGTAGAAGGGATTCACGGACAGCCTGCGCAGGCCGTCCTTTTCCGGTGCTTCGCTGTTCCCGCGATGCAGTGGCATGTAATCGACGGTAGGTCCGAGCCGCCGGGCTTGCACCTCACGCCACGTAAGGACCCAGTGTGGAGCGCGTACCGAGAAGGGAGCGGAAGTGAGCTACTCCGTGGGACAGGTCGCGGGCTTCGCCGGCGTGACGGTGCGGACCCTGCACCACTACGACGACATCGGCCTGCTCGTACCCGGCGAGCGCAGCCACGCGGGCCACCGGCGCTACAACGACGCCGACCTCGACCGGCTTCAGCAGATCCTGTTCTACCGCGAGCTCGGCTTCCCGCTCGAAGAGGTCGCCGCCCTGCTCGACGACCCGGACGCGGACCCGCGCGAACACCTGCGCCGGCAGCACGAGTTGCTGACCGCCCGGATCGAGAAGCTGCGCCAGATGGCGGAGGCCGTGGAGCACGCCATGGAGGCACGCAAGATGGGGATCAATCTCACGCCGGAGGAGCGCTTCGAGGTCTTCGGCGACAACGACCCGGAGCAGTACGCCGAGGAGACGGAACAGCGCTGGGGCGACACCGAGGCGTACGCCGAGTCACAGCGCCGCGCCGCGACCTACACCAAGGAGGACTGGAAGCGGATCCAGGCGGAGGCGGCCGAGTGGGGCGAGCGCTACGTCGCCCTGATGGCCGCCGGCGAGCCGCCGACCGGTGAGGGCGCCATGGACCTCGCCGAGGAACACCGGCAGCACATCGGCACCTGGTACTACGAGTGCGGCTACGAGATGCACCAGTGCCTCGCCGAGATGTACGTCGCGGACGAACGCTTCACGGCGTTCTACGACACCATGCGTCCCGGCCTCGCCGAGCACCTGCGGGCCGCGATCGTCGCGAACGCGGCCCGGCACTCCTCGTGATCCCTGGCCCGGGATCCCGTACGGGTCAATCCCGGGCCCGGCACCCCTCGTGATCCCTGGCCCGGGATCCCCTACGGGTCAATCCCGGGCCAGGACCACCGCGGTCCCGTAGGCACACACCTCGGTGCCCACGTCGGCCGCCTCGGTCACGTCGAACCGGAACGCCAGCACGCCGTTCGCGCCACGCGCGCGTGCCTGCTCGACCAGTCGCTCCATGGCCTGGTTACGGGTCTCCACGAGCGTCTTGGTGAGCCCCTTGAGCTCACCGCCGACCAGCGACTTCAGCCCCGCGCCGATCTGGCTGCCGACGTGCCGGGAGCGCACGGTGAGCCCGAAGACCTCACCGATGACCTCCGTGACCCGGTGGCCGGGAATGTCGTTCGTGGTCACTACCAGAACGTCGGGCTGGGGTCCCTGCCCGCCGCCGTACTCTTCGATGCCCATGGCTCACAGCTTTGTCCCAGCGGGGGCACAGTGCATCCTGAACGGGTCCATGGAACCTGGGCGACCGGTGCAGCGTTGATATTTTTGACGCGCCAGTCACAGCCCCCCGCCTCTTCCCCCGCAGGAGCCACGATCCCGTGACCACGCTTGCGCTCGCCCCCGAGTGGCTCAGCCCGGACTATCTGATCCAGACCTTCAGCCTCCCCGGCATCCTGCTGATCGTCTTCGCGGAGTCCGGTCTCTTCGCGTTCCTGCCCGGGGACTCCCTGCTGTTCACGGCGGGCCTGTTCGTGGCCGAGGGGAACTACATCAGCCAGCCGCTGTGGCTGGTCTGCACGCTCATCGTGCTGGCGGCCGTCATCGGCGACCAGGTCGGCTACATGATCGGCAAGTTCTTCGGCCCGAAGCTGTTCAGCCGGCCCAACTCCAAGCTCTTCAAACAGGAGAACCTGGACAAGGCGCACGAGTTCATGGAGAAGTACGGCCCCAAGGCGATCGTGCTGGCCCGCTTCGTGCCGATCGTGCGCACCTTCGCCCCCATCGTGGCGGGCGCCGGCCGCATGAAGTACGCCACGTTCCTCACGTACAACGTCATCGGCGGTATCGCCTGGGGCACCGGCGTCACCCTCGCGGGCTACTGGCTCGGCCAGATCGAGCTCATCAAGACGAACGTCGAGGCGATCCTCGTCCTGATCGTCCTCGTCTCCGTGGTCCCGATCATCATCGAGGTCCTGCGCGAGCGCGCCAAGAAGAAGCGCGCCGCGGCCGAGACACCTGCCGCCGCACAGCCCCAGCACCCCCAGATGGACGACGCGACGACCCAACTGCGCCGCATCCCCTCCGACGACCAGCCCCAGCAGCCGTACGGCAACCAGGACCCGTCGTACGGCAACCAGGACAAGCAGCACTACGGCAACCAGGGCGGCCAGCAGTACGGCTACGACCAGCAGTACTACGGCAACCAGCCCCAGCAGCCGTACGCCCAGCAGTACCCCCAGGGTTACGGCCGGCAGCAGCCCTACGGCGGACAGCAGAACCAGCAGTACCCGCCGAACCAGGGTTACTGAGGCATCCCGCCACCGAGCCGCCAGGCGCTCAGAATCCTCGGGTGCGCTTGGCGGCTCGCCGTTTCTCCGGGGACCCGATCCGCAGGAACAGCCGGGAGATCTCGGACCCCAGATTGACTCCGATGGCGATGGCCATGGCGAGTGAAGCGGCCGTGGCCAGCGACACCAACCCCTTGTCGACGTTGTTCTGCGCGATCGACAACAGCCCGAAATACGTCGCGGAACCCGGCAGCAGGGGCCCGATCGCCGCGGTGGTGTACGGCAGCGCCGACGCGAACCGGTACCGGGCCATCAACTGCCCGAACAGCCCCACCAGCCCCGCCGCGACAGCCGTGGAGGCAACCGGCGAGAACCCGCCGGTGTAGTGCATGGCGCCGTACACGACCCAGGCGACACCCCCGTTGAGGGTCACCGCGAGCACGGTGGACCGTTCCTGCTGGAGCAGTACCGCGAAGGTCAGCGACAGCAGCATCGACGCGGCGATCTGCCAGTACGGCCGCGGGGAGATGTTCAGCGCCGCGTCCGGGTCCAGCTTGGCGCCCAGGTTCACACCGAAGTACAGGATCACCAGCACCCCGACCACGATGCCGACGAAGAAGTACATGACCTCCAGCAGCCGCGCCGCCGCGGTGATGTAGAAGCCGGTCAGCCCGTCCTGCACCCCCGCGACCAGCGCCCGTCCCGGCAGCAGCGCGAACAGCCCACCGGTGATGACCGCGGACGCCTTCACGTCGACGTGCGCCAGCGTCAGCGCGACCCCTATCGCGGCCGGCGGCATCGCCGCCACCGTGAACTGGTAGAACTCCGGCAGCCCGCGCCCCGCGCACAGCCACGCCAGCCGGTCCCCGAGCATCGCGCCGAGCATCGCCGCGATGAACACGATCAGATCACCACCGACCAGCACGGAGGCCGCGCCCGCCAGCAGCCCGCTCGCGGAGGTGAGCACCCAGGTCGGGTACGGGTGCCGGTTGCGGCGGATCTCCGCGAGCCGCCCGTAGGCCTCCTCCAGGGAGATGTGGCTCTCCGGATCGCTGAGGTCGTCCACGAGCTGGTACACGGCCGCCAGGCGCGTGTAGTCGGTGCCGCGCCGCCGCACCGTGCGTGACGCCGACACCGGATCGTCCACCAGCGAGGGCTGGTACGAGATCGACAGCAGCGTGAAGGTGACGTTCGGCTCGCAGCGGTCCAGCCCGTAGGACCGGCAGACCGCGAACATCGCGGCCTCCACGTCCTCCGCGCCCTCACCGCCCGCCAGCAGCAACTCGCCGATACGCAGGGTCATGTCCAGCACGCGCGGGACGGCCGGACCCTCCTCCTCCGCCTTCGGCATCCGCTCCGGCGCGGGCCGCTCGGCCACCGGCATGCGCAGCATCGTGCGCATCCGGTCCTGCCAGGGCAGGTCCTTGGTCAGGCTGATCCGCGGTATGCCGGTGGCCGGGGTGAAGGCGGGCAGGGCGTCCTCGACGGTGTAGCCGCTCGGTGTGCTGAACGCCGAACCCTCGGCTTCCGCAGCCGGCGGATGCAGTACGTCCAGCCCCTCGGGGACGGCGAACTCGGACGTGGTCTCCGACTCGCCTTCCCCCACCTCGATGCCCGCCGGCGGCGTGAAAGCCATCCTCGCCTCGTCCGACTGCGGCTTGCGGTCCTCCGCGTCCGTCACGTGCGCAGCACTCCTCGTACGACACCTCCTGCGGCCCTCAGTATGCGCACAGACGCACGAACGGGCTGCACGCGCACGCGTACAGCCCGTTCACATGGCCGAAGGCCAGGGGTTTGCCTCAGTGGCCGCCCTGGTCCTTGAAGCGCTTGTAGGACCGCTCGATCTCGGCCTCGGCCTCGGTACGGCCCACCCAGTCGGCGCCCTCGACGGACTTGCCGGGCTCCAGGTCCTTGTACACCTCGAAGAAGTGCTGGATCTCCAGGCGGTCGAACTCCGAGACGTGGTGGATGTCACGCAGGTGCTCCTGGCGCGGGTCCGTCGCCGGCACGCACAGCAGCTTGTCGTCGCCGCCGGCCTCGTCCGTCATACGGAACATGCCGATCGCGCGGCACTTGATGAGGCAGCCCGGGAACGTCGGCTCGTCCAGGATGACCAGCGCGTCCAGCGGGTCGCCGTCCTCGCCGAGGGTGTTCTCGACGAAGCCGTAGTCGGTCGGGTAGGCGGTCGAGGTGAAGAGGCGACGGTCCAGGCGGATCCGACCGGTCTCGTGGTCCACCTCGTACTTGTTCCGCGAACCCTTCGGAATCTCGATCGTGACGTCGAACTCCACCGGTGGCTCCTCCATGATCAACACATAGTTCTGGTGGTTAAGTGTCCCTCACGCAGGTGTGTGATCGCGAAAGGGGCTGGTGGTCGTGCCGGAGATGAGGCCTTGGCGTGCCGCGAAACCGCATGTGACGCGGGTCGCGGGCGCCGTACGACCCCGTCTGGCACGAGCCGCTAAGGCCGTACGCCCACGTCTCACACGCGCCGCGACCGCCGCGAAACCGCGGGTCGCACGGCTCACGCGAGCTGCCTTGCCGCAGGCCGCGCGGATCACGAGGCCGAAGACGTGGCAGTACACCGCGGGCGCCGCCACCGCCGGACTGGCACTGGCCGCCGGAGTGGTGACCGCCGCCGGCCCCTGGGACTCCACCGGTCAGCGTACGGCCGAGCGGGACTGGGCGGCCGCCCGGGAAGGCACGGGTGGCACAGATCACGGCCGTAATACCGATACTTCCGACTCCTCCGGCCCGGCTGCCGAAGGGCCCAGCCCCGCACCCAGCGCGGCCTCCGTCCTGACCGGCCTCGGCGGCGGCGCGGGCACCGCGGGGACGGCCCCGAACGGCAAGGCGGTGGCCGGGCTCGTCGGCCCGCTCCTGGCCGACCCGGCGCTCGGCAGCAGGTCGGTGGCGATCGTCGACGTGGCCAGCGGCGAACGCCTCTACGGCGACGGCTCCGACAAGGCCCTCACCCCCGCCTCCACCACGAAGATCGCCACCGCCGTGGCGGTCCTCGCGGCCCTGGGCCCCGACCACCGCCTCACCACCCGTACCGCCCTGGAACCCGACACCGGAGAACTGGTCCTCGTCGGCGGCGGCGACCCCACGCTCACCGCCCGCAAGGACGCCGAAGGCTGGGCGAGCCTGCGCGAACTGGCGGACCGCACCGCCCGGGCGCTGAAGAAGCGGGACCTGCGCCAGGTCACCCTTTCGTACGACAAGACGCTCTACGCCGGCACCGAACTGCACCCCATCGGGGACAACGGCAACCTCGCCCCGGTCAGCGCCCTGATGGTCGACGAGGCCCGCACCGACGACTCCACCAGCGGCCCGGTGAAGCGGCTGGAGGACCCGGCGACGGACGCGGCCGCCCAGTTCGCGGCCCTCCTCGCCGACCGCGGCATCAAGACGACCGCGCCCGGCCCCTCCAAGGCCACCGACCGGGCCGAACCGCTCGCCGAGGTCTCCTCACCGCCGCTGTCCTCCGTCGTCGAGCGCATGCTCACCAACAGCGACAACGACATCGCCGAGGCCCTCGCCCGCCAGACCGCCGTGGCGAGCGGCGCACGCGCCGACTTCAAGGGCGCGGGCAAGGCGATCGGGGCGCGGCTGAAGAAGCTCGGGCTCCCGGTGGCGGGCGCCGACTTCAAGGACGGCAGCGGCCTCAACCGCGCCGACAGACTGACGGCCGATCTGCTCACGGCCCTGCTGGCCAAGGCCGCCGACCCGACCCACCCCGAACTCCGCCCGGTCCTCACCGGCCTCCCCGTGGCAGGCTTCACCGGCACCCTGAGCAGCCGCTACACCGACGGCGCGGCCGGCATCGTCCGCGCGAAGACGGGCACCCTGCACGGCGTGAACTCCCTCGCCGGCACAGTCGTCGACCAGGACGGCCGGCTGCTCGCCTTCGCGTTCCTGTCGACGGGCGAGAACGCGGACGCGGCCCGCTCGGCACTCGACAGGACGGCTACGGCACTGGCGTCCTGCGGCTGCCGCTGACCTCACCGGCCCCGGTTCCGCCGAACTCCACGGCCTGCCCCAAGCGGGACCGCTCACGTACGGTTGACACATGACGAGCATCGGTGGTGCCGAGATGGTCGACTGGAATCTCGCGGTGGCGACCGCGACCCGGTTCGTACGGCCGGGCCCGGAGGTGAGCCGCGACGAGGCCCGCGCCGTCGTCGCCGAGCTGCGCCGACATGCCAAGGCCTCGGAGGAACACGTCCGGGGCTTCACTCGTATGGGCACGGACGACATCCATGACACCCCGGTCCTCGTCGTCGACCGCCCCGGCTGGGTCCGGGCGAACGTCGCGGGCTTCCGGGAGATCCTCAAGCCCCTGCTCGACAAGATGCAGGAGCGGCGCACGACCAGCCCCGGCGGCGCCGTCCTCGGCGCGGTCGGCGGTAAGGTCACCGGCGTCGAACTCGGCATGCTGCTGTCCTTCCTGGCCTCCCGGGTCCTCGGCCAGTACGAGACGTTCGCCCCGGCCACTCGCGACCTCCCGGCGGGCGGCCCCCCTGGTTCACCGAGTGGCGGCGGCCGCCTCCTCCTCGTCGCCCCGAACATCGTGCACGTGGAGCGCGAACTCGACGTACAGCCCCACGACTTCCGCCTGTGGGTGTGCCTGCACGAGGAGACCCACCGCACGCAGTTCAGCGCGGTTCCCTGGCTGCGGGACCACCTGGAGGGCGAAATCCAGTCGTTCTTGGGGGAGACGGACGTCGACCCCATGACCGTCCTGGAGCGCATCCGCGAGGCGGCCCAGTCCCTCTCGGGCGGCCGGCCCGAGGCCGAGGAGGACGACGGCGGACGTTCGTTCGTCGAACTGGTGCAGACCCCGGCCCAGCGCGAGATCCTCGGCCGCCTCACCGCCGTGATGTCCCTCCTGGAGGGCCACGCCGACTTCGTGATGGACGGAGTCGGCCCCGCCGTGGTGCCGTCCGTCGCCGAAATCCGCGAGAAGTTCCAGCAGCGCCGCGCCAAGGGCGCGTCACGGCTGGACATCGCCCTGCGCAAACTGCTCGGCCTCGACGCCAAACTGCGGCAGTACCGCGACGGCGAACGCTTCGTGCGGGCCGTCGTGGAACAGACCGGCATGGACGGCTTCAACCGTGTGTGGACGTCCCCGAACACCCTCCCCACCAAGGCGGAGATCGCCAAACCGGCGGACTGGATCGCGCGGGTGCACCGCAAGGCGGAGTCGTGAAACACGCGCCGAGTTGTGCATCTCATACGAAGGTCGTGAACCGAATCCGGCCGACGGCAGGCGAACGCCCCTCCAATCACCCGTCCGAGGGACCGTGAGTCATGGGTAGGCGTGCAATGCTCGGGGAACGGCCCGGTTCTGTCACCATCTACACACTCTGAGTGACCGAACTTCGGGCTCACCCCCCCGACAACTTCATGAAGGGAACCGGACATGGGTCCCCATCCTGCGGTCGCGGCGATACGCCTGGCGGTCCGCCGCGTCCTCCACGACATCCTCACCGAGCACAGCCGCATCTACGACGTACCCGCACCGAGCAGCCCGCGCGCGGCCGCCTCCCATACGCCGCACGCGCCGTCCCCCGGCACCCGGCGCGCCGCCCACGGCACCGCGCTCGAAACGTCGTACGAGCTCCCCGGCCAGAGCCCGCAGGAGCCCCCGCGCGCTGCCCCGCACGAGCGGCCCCCCTCCCCGCTCGTGCTCGTGGCATGCTCCGGCGGCGCCGACTCCATGGCCCTCGCCTCCGCCCTCGCGTTCGAGGCCCCCAAACTCGGCATCCGCGCCGGCGGCATCACCGTCGACCACGGCCTGCAGCCCGGCTCCGACCTGCGCGCCGAAGAAGTCGTCCTGCGGCTGCGCCAACTCGGCCTCGACCCCGTCGAGTCCCTCGCCGTGACCGTCGGCCGCACCGGCGGCCCCGAGGCCGCCGCCCGCGACGCGCGCTACGCCGCCCTCGACGACGCGGCCGTACGCCACGGCGCCTTCGCCGTCCTGCTCGGCCACACCCGCGACGACCAGGCAGAGACCGTCCTGCTCGGCCTCGCCCGCGGCTCCGGCATCCGCTCCCTGTCCGGAATGGCCGCGGTCTCGGGGGCCGGCGGCCGATACCGCCGCCCCTTCCTCGGACTCGACCGGCAGACCGCCCGCAAGGCGTGCATGGTCCAGGCCCTGCCGGTCTGGGACGACCCCCACAACTCCGACCCCGCGTACACGAGGTCGCGCCTGCGCCAGGAGGGCCTGCCCGCCCTGGAGAAGGCACTCGGCAAGGGCGTCGTGGAGGCCCTCGCCCGCACCGCCCAGCTCTCCCGCGACGACGCCGACGCCCTCGACGCCTGGGCCAGCCAGGCCGAGGCCGCCGTACGCGACGCCACCGGCCTCCTGGAGTGCGCCAAGCTGTACGCGCTGCCGCCCGCCGTACGCCGCCGGATCCTGCGCCGCGCCGCCATCGAAGCCGGGGCACCCGCCGGTTCGCTGTTCGCCCGTCACATCGAGGAAGTCGACCGGCTGATCACCGGCTGGCGCGGCCAGGGAGCCATCAATCTCCCCGGCAAAGTCGTCGCCCAGCGCCAGGGTGGCAGACTGGTGATTCGGCAAGGCTGATTCCCGACCCCTCCACAGCAGATCACGGAGGGGCCGGTGGGCCGAGAATGCGGGACGACCGACCGAAAGTGATGCGGGTGGACGCGAAAGACATGGGTGCCGACCTCCAGCAGGTGCTCATCACCAAGGAAGAGATCGACGCCAAGCTGGCAGAGCTGGCGGCGAAGATCGACGCGGAGTACGAGGGTAAGGACCTGCTCATCGTCGGTGTCCTCAAGGGCGCGGTGATGGTCATGGCCGACCTCGCCCGGGCACTGTCCACCCCCGTCACCATGGACTGGATGGCGGTGTCGTCCTACGGCGCCGGCACCCAGTCCTCCGGTGTCGTGCGGATCCTCAAGGACCTCGACACCGACATCAAGGGCCGGCACGTCCTGATCGTCGAGGACATCATCGACTCAGGCCTGACCCTGTCCTGGCTGATCAACAACCTCGGCTCGCGCGAGCCCGAGTCCCTGAAGATCTGCACGCTGCTGCGCAAGCCGGACGCCGCGAAGGTCGCCATCGACGTCGAATGGGTCGGCTTCGACATCCCCAACGAGTTCGTCGTGGGCTACGGCCTCGACTACGCCGAGAAGTACCGCAACCTCCCGTTCGTCGGTACGCTCGCGCCCCACGTCTACGGCGGCTGAGCCCGACGGTCCGCGACCGCGGACCCGAAGAGCCCAAGCGCTGTACGAAGATCGGGAACCCCGGCGGGCCTCGCGCCGTTGGAGCATGCAGACGGGCTTGCCAGCCGTCCCGTGCGGCTACGCGCGACAAAGCTGGGGTACCGTCAGAAGAACTGTCTTATCAAACTCACTATGGCAGGAGGGACGGGGCGGCACCGCTCCGTATGGATGGACGTGAAGCGATACTTCCGTGGGCCGGTCATGTGGATCGTGCTGGCCGTCCTTGCCGTGGTCGTGTTGATGCAGGTCGTCGGCTCGTCCGGCGGCTACAAGACGGTGGACACCGGCCAGGTCGTCCAGGCGATCAATGACAACAAGGTCGAGTCGGCCAAGCTGACCACTGGTGACGAGAACACCATCAAGGTCCAGCTCAAGGACGGCGAAAAGGTCGAGGGCGCCACCAAGATCCAGGCGAGCTACATCGGCGACCAAGGCGTGACCATCGCCAGCACGCTGCAGAACAAGTACCAGGACAAGCAGATCCCGGACGGCTACACCGTCTCGCCGTCGAAGCAGAACCCGTTCGTCGGGATCCTGCTCTCCCTGCTCCCCTTCGTCCTCATCGTCGTCGTCTTCCTGTTCCTGATGAATCAGATGCAGGGCGGCGGCTCCCGAGTCATGAACTTCGGGAAGTCCAAGGCGAAACTCATCACCAAGGACACCCCGAAGACGACGTTCTCCGACGTCGCCGGCTCGGACGAGGCCGTCGAGGAACTCCAGGAGATCAAGGAATTCCTCCAGGAGCCGGCCAAGTTCCAGGCCGTGGGCGCCAAGATCCCCAAGGGCGTACTGCTCTACGGGCCTCCCGGTACCGGCAAGACGCTCCTCGCGCGCGCCGTCGCCGGCGAGGCGGGCGTCCCCTTCTACTCGATCTCCGGTTCCGACTTCGTCGAGATGTTCGTCGGTGTCGGTGCCTCCCGAGTCCGTGACCTGTTCGAGCAGGCCAAGGCGAACGCCCCGGCGATCGTCTTCGTCGACGAGATCGACGCGGTCGGCCGCCACCGCGGCGCCGGCCTCGGCGGCGGTCACGACGAGCGCGAGCAGACCCTGAACCAGCTCCTCGTCGAGATGGACGGCTTCGACGTCAAGGGCGGCGTGATCCTCATCGCCGCGACGAACCGGCCCGACATCCTCGACCCGGCCCTCCTGCGCCCCGGCCGCTTCGACCGCCAGATCGCGGTCGACCGTCCGGACATGCAGGGCCGTCTGGAGATCCTCAAGGTCCACCAGAAGGGCAAGCCGGTCGCCCCGGACGTCGACCTGTCGGCGGTCGCCCGCCGCACGCCGGGCTTCACCGGTGCGGACCTGAGCAACGTCCTCAACGAGGCCGCGCTGCTCACCGCCCGCTCGGACCGGAAGCTCATCGACAACCAGATGCTGGACGAGGCAATCGACCGCGTCGTGGCGGGCCCGCAGAAGCGGACCCGGATCATGTCGGACAAGGAAAAGAAGATCACCGCGTACCACGAGGGCGGACACGCCCTGGTCGCGGCGGCTTCCCCGAACTCCGACCCGGTCCACAAGATCACGATCCTGTCGCGAGGCCGCGCGCTCGGCTACACGATGGTCCTGCCGGACGAGGACAAGTACTCCACGACCCGCAACGAGATGCTGGACCAGCTCGCCTACATGCTGGGCGGCCGCGCGGCCGAGGAGCTCGTCTTCCACGACCCGACCACGGGCGCCGCGAACGACATCGAGAAGGCCACGACCACCGCCCGCGCGATGGTCACGCAGTACGGCATGACCGAGCGTCTCGGCGCGATCAAGTTCGGCGGCGACAACACCGAGCCCTTCCTCGGACGTGAGATGGCTCACCAGCGCGACTACTCGGAAGAGGTCGCCGCGCTGGTGGACGAGGAAGTCAAGAAGCTCATCGAGAACGCGCACAACGAGGCCTGGGAGATCCTGGTCGAGAACCGCGACGTCCTCGACAACCTGGTGCTCCAGTTGCTGGAGAGGGAGACGCTGGGCAAGGAGGAGATCGCCGAGATCTTCGCCCCCATCGTCAAGCGCCCGCCGCGGCCCGCCTGGACCGGGTCCTCCCGCCGCACGCCGTCCACCCGTCCGCCGGTGCTCTCCCCCAAGGAGCTCGCACTGACGAACGGCGCCAACGGCGCGACCCCGGCGATCAGCACCGCCAAGTCGACGGTGACGGAGCCCGCCCCGGTGGCCGAGCCGGCACCCGAGGAGCGTCCCGAGAGCTGACGCCCTGCCCGGTGAGCCCACCGGGCCGGAATGGATGCCGCGCCCCCCTGGTTCTAGCCTGGGGGGCGCGGCATTTCGTATGCCCGCAGTTCAGACGCGTGACCCACACGCGCCACCCGCGAAGGAACGAGGCACCACATGACCGACCCCGTGACGCTGGACGGCGAGGGCCGCATCGGCGAGTTCGACGAGAAGCGCGCCGAGAACGCCGTACGCGAACTGCTGATCGCGGTCGGCGAGGACCCGGACCGCGAGGGCCTCCGGGAGACGCCGGGGCGGGTGGCGCGGGCGTACAAGGAGATCTTTGCGGGGTTGTGGCAGAAGCCCGAGGACGTGCTGACGACGACGTTCGACATCGGGCACGACGAGATGGTGCTCGTGAAGGACATCGAGGTGTACTCGACCTGTGAGCATCATCTGGTGCCGTTCCGGGGCGTCGCTCACGTCGGATACATCCCGGCCACCTCCGGCAAGATCACCGGGCTGTCCAAGCTGGCCCGCCTTGTGGATGTCTATGCCCGTCGGCCGCAGGTGCAGGAACGTCTCACTACGCAGATCGCGGACTCGCTGATGGAGATCCTGGAGCCGCGCGGGGTGATCGTCGTCGTGGAGTGCGAGCACATGTGCATGTCGATGCGCGGCATCCGCAAGCCGGGCGCGAAGACCATAACGTCGGCGGTGCGCGGTCAGCTACGGGACGCGGCGACGCGCAACGAGGCGATGAGCCTCATCATGGCCCGCTGACCCACCGCGCACCGATCGCGCGCTACGTCGTCGGCGTAGCGCCCGCGCCGTTGTGTTCGTCGTCCTCCGGGAGTTTGCAGACTCGTTCCAGGAAGACGGCTGCCGCTATTACGCCGAGGGCGGCCAGGACGGAGAAGCCGGCGTAGATGGCCTGGTCGCGGCGGGCGGGGATCTCGAGGTACTCCAGGAGGAAGACGCCCGTGCCGCCGTACATGCCGGCGACGAGGGCGGCCACCAGGGCGCTGGCCTGGCCGAAGACGACCGCGCGGGCGGCCATCAGGGGGTCGACGCCCTTGGCCTCGGGTTGGCGTTCGCGCTGGGCCTTGAGCCGGGCGCGGATCGAGATCGCCGTGGACAGGAGCACCACGGCGATCAGGGCGAGGACGATGGGGGCGGCCAGAGGGACGCTGGGCAGGGTCCCGACGGCGTTCCACAGGCGGGCGCCTGCCCAGGACAGGACTCCGGCGATGATGAACACGCCGGCCAGCAGCCTGATGCGCAGCTCTCTCACGGTGTTTCTTCAGCTCCCCCGGGTGCCCGCGGATTGTGGTCGTCTTGACCTTAACGACTATTCGGGCAGCCGGAGTTCCAGGTCCGCGCGCGGCGCCACGCCGTCCAGGGTGACCGTGCCGAGCAGTTCGACGACCGTGCCGCGGCCGGGCAACTGGGCTTCGGGTTCCAGGTCGTGCCAGGGGGCGAGGACGAAGGCCCGTTCGTGGGCGCGCGGGTGGGGGAGCGTGAGGTGCGGGTCGTCGGAGACGACGTCGGCGTAGGCGACGATGTCGACGTCGAGGGTGCGGGCGCCCCAGCGCTCGTCGCGGACCCGGTGGAAGGCTTCCTCGACCGCGTGCGCCCGCTCCAGCAGGGAGGACGGGGGGAGCGTGGTCTTGAGGACCACGACGGCGTTGAAGTAGGAGGGCTGGCTGCCCGGCTCGACGCCCCAGGGCTCCGTCTCGTAGACGGGGGAGACTCCCTTGATGCGCACGCCGGGGGTGTCCTCCAGCGCGTCGATGGCGCCCTGGAGGGTCTCCAGGCGGTTGCCGAGGTTGGAGCCGAGGGAGATCACCGCCCGTTTGGGGTTGCTGAGGGTGGTGTCGGCGGCGTCGACCTGGTCGACGACGGAGGCGGGTACCGGCTGTACGGTCGGGTCGCTGGGGCCCTTGATGAACGGTGCAGTCATACTCGGCTCCGGGTGATGGTGACGGTCACGTCGTCGAAGGGGACCGTGATCGGCGCGTCCGGCTTGTGGACGGTGACCTCGATCTCGTGGACCCCTTCGTGCTTCAGACAGGCCTGGGCGATGCGTTCGGCGAGCGTCTCGATGAGGTTGACCGGTTCGCCCTCGACGACGGCCACCACCTCCTCCGCCACGATGCCGTAGTGCACGGTCTTCGCCAGGTCGTCGTCCGCGGCGGCGCGCCGGGTGTCGAGCCCCAGGACGAGGTCCACGACGAAGATCTGGCCCTGCGCGCGTTCCTCGGGGAACACGCCGTGGTACCCGCGGGCCTTCAGGCCGCGCAGCGCGACACGATCCACGCGAATCACTCCTGCAATCGTCGGTGACGGCCGGTCGATGCCGTGTGCGGGCGGCACACCGGCCTCGAACGAATCTACCTGCGGGCACTGGCAGGGCCGGGCCACGGGGGCGTGGGCCCGGTCCGGGCCGGCAGGATTCACCGTGTGTTTCCCCTGGGGAATCCGGCGGCTCACGGGTTGGTAGCCGCCCCTACCCGCACACACGTGATTCCAACCACTTCTTGGTCCCGGCGGGTCCCGCGGGCGTCCTTGTGGGTGGTCGTGCGGGTCCGGACGCGTCACCCTGGCCGTCCCCGGGAATCCACGCGTGGCCTGGTGGACTCTGAAGGCTCCACCAGGGCGCCTACCCACTCAGGCGGGGGTGTCGTCGCTTTCGTCGTCGTCGTTTTCGGCCAGAACCGGCGAGGCGTGGTGGGACCACATCTTCCAGCCCTCGGTCGTGCGCCGGAACACGTTGGTGGCGACCACGAGCTGGCCGACGAGCGGGCCGAGCTCCTCCCCGGCGTCGGGCGCGGGGCCGCCGCTGAGGATGTTCTCGGTGCAGGTCACCAGGGCGGTGTCGCCGGTGACGGAGACGTGCACGTCGGTGAGGAAGAACTGGATGTAGTCGGTGTTCGCCATGATCAGCGCGTACGACCTGAGGACCTCGCCGCGCCCGGTCAGCACCGGCCAGCCGGGGTGCACACAGGAGATGACCCCGGCGTCGGCCGGGTCGTGGTACGTCTCGTCGATGCCGAGGTCGGACGGGCTGAGCCAGAGCTTGGAGAGCTGTTCGAAGTCGCCGCGCTCCACGGCCTCGTAGAAGGCGGTGTTGGCCGCCTCCGCCTGCTCGACGTCGGTGTGGGGGGCGTTCACCGGGCTCCTTCAGCGGAGTCCGCGCGGGGCGCGTTCTGGACGTCACGCGCCTCCTCGATGGCGCGTGTGACGCGTACCGCGTCCGCCGTGGCGCGCACCTCGTGGACACGCACGGCCCACGCGCCGGCCTGCGCCGCGAGCGCCGATACGGCGGCCGTGGCGGCGTCGCGCTCTCGGGCGGGCGGCGGCGCGCCCTGCGGGCCGGCGAGGACCCGGCCGAGGAACCGCTTGCGGGAGGCGGCGACGAGAAGGGGGTGGCCGAGGGTGAGCAGCCGGTCGAGGTGGGCGAGCAGGACGAGGTCGTGTTCGGCGTCCTTGGAGAAGCCGAGGCCGGGGTCCACGACGATGCGGTCGGGGGCGATGCCGCCCGCCAGAACGGCCTCCACGCGCGCGTGGAGCTCCTCGACGACCTCGGCGACCACGTCGTCGTACCCGCCCTTGATGTTCGCGCCGTCGAGGAAGCCGCGCCAGTGCATGACGACGAAGGGGGCGCCGGCGTCGGCGACGACCGGGATCATCGCGGGGTCGGCGAGGCCGCCGCTGACGTCGTTGACGAGGGCGGCGCCGGCGGCGAGGGCCTGCTCGGCGACGGAGGCGCGCATGGTGTCGACGGAGATCGTGACGCCCTCGGCGGCGAGGCCGCGCACGACGGGGATGACGCGGCGCAGTTCCTCGGCCTCGTCGACCCGGGTGGCGCCGGGGCGGGTGGACTCGCCGCCGACGTCGACCAGGTCGGCGCCCTCCTCGACCAGAGCGAGGCCGTGCTTGACGGCGGACGTCGTGTCGAACCAGCGGCCACCGTCGGAGAAGGAGTCCGGGGTCACGTTGACGACCCCCATGACCGCGCACCGGTCCCACTGGGGAAGGCCCGCGACGCGCCCGCGTCCGCTGTGCTTGCTCATACGTTCAGCGTAGGCCCCGCTCGGGCCGCGACGTGCCGCGGCCCGAGCGGGAGCCAGTGGGGGGGGCGGGCTTCCGCTCGGGCCTGTCAGGGGGAGGGTCCGGCCGGGCATGGGGTGCCGGCCTGCCGGGGGCGTACGCCTCTCGGGGGCGTACGCCCCTATGTGGTGGGCACACCCCTATGAGGCGCGCACACCCCTATGCGGCGCGCACGCCCTGTTCCGCCACCCGGTGCTGGCACGGACGCGGTGCCGGCCGGCGGCGCAGGAAGCGCGGCAGTGGCAGGGCCATGTTCACGAAGCCCTCCGCCTGCATGGCGGCGAAGCCGAGGCGGGGCAGGTCGGCCGAGGCCCGGTAGACCACGAAGCGGGGCTCCCAGCGGGGCTGGAACTTGGCGTTGAACTTGTACAGCGACTCGATCTGGAACCAGCGGGAGAGGAAGACCAGCAGGCCCCGCCAGGCGCGCAGCACCGGGCCTGCGCCGATCTTCTCGCCGCGTGCCAGCGCCGAGCGGAACATGGCGAAGTTGAGGGACACGCGCGCGATGCCGAACTTCGGGGCGGCCTGGAGGGCGGCCACGATGAGCAGTTCGTTCATGCCGGGGTCGGCCGCCCGGTCGCGGCGCATCAGGTCGAGCGAGACTCCGTCGGTGCCCCAGGGCACGAAGTGCAGGATCGCCTTGAGGTCGCCGTACGGACCCGGTTCGTCGTCGGCCTTGTGGGCGGTGGCGATCAGGCAGTCGCCGTCGGACGGGTCGCCGACGCGGCCCAGGGCCATGGAGAAGCCGCGTTCGGTGTCGGTGCCGCGCCAGGCCTCGGCGGCCTGCCGGATCCGCTCCAGCTCGGTTTCGCCGAGGTCACGGACGCGCCGTACCCGGGTCTCGTAACCGGCGCGCTCGATGCGCTTGACCATCTGGCGCACATTGCGCATCGCACGGCCGGTGAGCGAGAAATCCGGGACGTCCACCACCGCCTCGTCGCCCAGTTCGAGGGCGTCGAGCCCGGTCTCGCGGGTCCACACCTCGGCGCCGGTCTCGGAGCAGCCCATGACGGCGGGGGTCCAGGAGTGGGCCTTGGCCTCGTCCATGAAGCGCTCGATGGCGCCGGGCCAGGCCTCGACGTCGCCGATGGGGTCGCCGCTGGCGAGCATGACGCCGGAGACGACGCGGTAGGTCACCGCGGCTTTGCCGCTGGGGGAGAAGACGACGGCCTTGTCGCGGCGCAGCGCGAAGTGGCCGAGGGAGTCGCGGGCGCCGTGCTTGACCAGCAGGGCGCGCAGGCGGACCTCGTCGTCCTCGGTCAGGGCCGCGGCCGGGTGCTCGGGGCGGAAGGCCAGGTAGATGGTGGTGACGGCGGTGAGCAGGCCGAGGGCGCCGAGGGAGAAGGCGACCGTCCAGGAGGTGTTGCCCTGGTAGTCGACCGGGCCCTCGAAGCCGAACAGGCCGTACAGGACGTGGGTGATGCGGTCCGCCAGGCTCGGGTCGCCGATCAGGGTCTTCGGGTGGGCGCTGACGATGACCAGGCCGAGGGCGAGCGAACCGGCGCCCATGAGGACGAAGTTGGCCAGCGCGCGCCAGCGGCTGCGCGGGTCGGGCAGGGCCGCGAACTGGTCGCGGTGGCGCAGCAGGGGCGCGAGCAGCGCGAGGGAGATCAGGACGCCGATGATGGAGTGGCGGTACGTGAACTGCGCCACCGCTCCGGCGGGCAGCAGGACCACGGCGGCGCGCCAGGCCCTGCGCTTGCAGCGTTTGAGGCCGTGCGCGAGCAGCAGCAACAGCACGCCGGCGCTGAGCGAGAGCGCGGCCGCGAACGGGCCCGTCGAGCCCGGCAGCACTTCGGCGATGGCGTGCATACGGCTGTGCCGGAAGCGCGGGAAGACGCCGGCGGCGACGTCCAGCAGGCCCACCAGGGCGCAGGCCCTGCCGAGGACGACGGGAACGGCCTCGGGGCGCGGGCCGCGCAGCACGTTCCGCACACGGCTCGACAGATGCCCCACCTGGGGAGATCGTTGAGGAACCTTGCCCGACATTTCCACATCTGTCCTGACAGACATCGCATCCCATTAGTTCTGCGAGAGACCTTGGATCCGGTGCCGATTCGGGCATCCGGCGACATTGCGCCCTCTAGGACGGTGTCTTGAAGGGAGAGGTTCACTCAGCTCTCCAAAAGCGTTTCAAAGGCCAAGGAAAGTCCGGGGCAAGCCCTCGCGAAGGAGCGGGGGAGACGACGCGTGGGACAGGTGCCCGCGCGTGGTCCCGGGCGGAAAGTGCGGGCAGGTAAGCATCGATGGGTCTCACGAGCGACAAGGTGCTGGCGCTGGCGGTGTTCGCGGCCGTAGGGCTGTTCGTCGGCACGGTGTGGCTGTGGCCACGGCTGGCGCGGCGGGGCCTGCGGGCCGTCGCCGGGCGGGTCGGGCTGCTGCTCGCCACGCAGTTGGCGCTCTTCGCGTCGGTCGGGCTCCTCGCCAACCAGGCCTTCGGGTTCTACGCCGGCTGGGCCGACCTGTTCGGGCAGGAGAAGGGCCAGGGCGTCGTCGTGGACCACGTTCCGGCGGGCGGGCCGCTGCGGGTCGCCGGGACGCAGCGGGTGCCGGGGTCGGCGAACGCCGCGCCGCAGTGGGGCGGCCAGGTCCAGAAGGTCGACATCGTGGGGCGTACGACGCACATCGCGACGCCCGCGTACGTCTATCTGCCGCCCGAGTATTTTCAGCCGGAGTACCGCACGCGTACGTTCCCGGCGGCCGTAGTCCTCACCGGCTATCCGGGTACGGCAAAGGCGCTGGTGGACAAGCTCGACTACCCGCGCACGGCCGCCCGGCTGGTCGCGCAGGGCCGTATGGAGCCGATGATCCTGGTGATGATGCGGCCGACCGTGGCCCCGCCGCGGGACACGGAGTGCGTGGACGTTCCCGGGGGCCCGCAGACCGAGACGTTCTTCGCGTCGGACCTGCCCGAGGCGGTGAGCGGTCACTACCGGGTGAGCGGGAATCCGGGCAGTTGGGGCATCATCGGCGACTCCACGGGCGGTTACTGCGCGCTGAAGCTCGCCATGCACCATCCGCGGGTGTATGCCGCGGGGGCGGGACTTTCCGCCTACTACAAGGCACCGATCGACGCCACGACCGGCGATCTCTTCCACGGCGACGAGGAACTGCGCAATCGCGCGAACCTGTGGTGGTACCTCAAGCACATGCCGGCTCCGGACACTTCATTGCTCGTCAGCAGCAGCAAAGTTGGAGAATCCAACTACAAGGCCACGTTGAAGTTCATTGAGCGCGTGAAGGCGACCGGGCTGACCCGGATCTCATCGATCGTCCTCGAAAGCGGAGGGCACAACTTCAACACCTGGCGGCGGGAGATTCCCGGGACATTGGAGTGGGTGAGCGGACGGCTGGGCGGCAGGTGAGGTGGCCGATCCGGCTTTTTGATCTTGGTTCGTGGCCAATTCGGTGACGGAACTGAATCCTGATGCCAAGTGAACGACTCGGGATGGCTGTCTTTTTACGGGGCGGGGCACCAAGATTCGCCTACGCGCGGTAAGTTTCTGGCCATGCCACGTGGACGTCACCGCCATTCCCCGCCCTTGCACAGGATGCTGCCCCCGTCGGCGATCGCGGGCGTGTCCGTCGTCTGTGCGCTCGCCCCCTGGGTGTTCACCGAACCCATGGCGCTGCGCGGCCTCGCCGCGGCCGCCGCGGCGACGGCGGTCTTGGGTGCGGTCGTCATGCGCCGCTGGGACACGCAGGCGGGCAAGCAGGTCGCCGACCTCACGCGCGCGCGTGCCAGCGACGAGTGGCGGTACGAGGAGCGGGTCGCCGAACTGGAGGCCGACCTCGACGAGTCGCGCGAGCTGCGCGTGAAGCTGGAACAGCGGCTGCGGGGCAAGCGGGCGGAGCTCGCCGGCCTGCGCAACGAGCACGCCTCGCTGCTGCGGCGGTACGCCACGGCGGAGACCGAGCGGGCGAGCGTCCTGGAGGAGCGCCGGGTTCTGGAGATAGAGGCCGCCACGCCTGCGCGGGCGCTGCCGCCGGTTCCGGGTGACGGTGCGGGTGAGGCCGCCGCCGATGACGTCGCCGCCGAGACCGCCGAGGAGGCGGGGGCTGTGGCTGCCCCGGCCGAGGCGGAGGGTGCGGAGAGCGCGCAGAGCGGGGCGGACGACGAGGCGGTCGGGACGGTCGGGGACGGCGAGGACGTGCAGGCCGCCGAGGAGACGCCGGCGGACGCGAAGGTCTTCTCGCCGGAGGGCTCGCGGCTGTTCCTGCGGGCCAAGGCCGCGTTGGCGCGGTTCGACGAGGACGGCGGGCCGGCGAAGGACGAAGCGACGGGCGAGGCGAAGGACGAAGCTGCGGGCGAGGCGAAGGACGAGGCGGCGGGCGAGGCGCTCGACGAGGACTCGCCCGAAGGGAATTCCTCCGAGGACGAGTCGCAGTCGCCCGTGGGCGAATCGGCCCTGGGCGAATCGGCCTTGGACGAGTCGGTCAAGGACGCGTCGGTCAAGGACCCGTCGGCCACCGACCAGCCGCTCACGGACCAGCCGCTCACGGACGCATCTGCGAAGGGCGAGTCCTCCAAGGAGGACCCCTCGAAGGTCGAGTCCCCGAAGAACGACCACCCTCCGAAGGGCGACGGCCCGTCCGGCGGCAGGCCGCTGAGGGACGCCTCGGGTGACGCCGAGGTGGAGGGGACCGGCGGGTCCGAGACGGAGTTCGTGCCGGAGGACGACCCACAGGGGAAGTCCGGGGCGGTCGACGGGCATGAGCACGCGGCCGCCGTCACCCCGGCAGGCACGGTCGCCCCTGCCCGGCCGGCGCTGCCCGCGGCCCGGCGTCCGGCGGGGCACTTCATAGAGCCGACCGCGGTGGCCGTCGTACCGGCAGCGCCCGTGCGGCGTCCGGCGGTCGAGGGCGGGTTCGACTTCTTCGGTACGAAGCAGGAAACGGAGCCGTCCGCGCTGGAGTCCGTCCAGAACGAGGACCTCGCCGACGTCGTCGGCCAGGAGGCCCTCGCCCTGCACAAGGCCGAGGCCGAGGCCGCGTTCAAGCCGGCCGACGAGGAGTCCCGGGGCATCGGCCAGGTCATCGACCTGACGGCGCACGACGAGACGGAGCAGATCGACGTGCAGGGGCTGCGCAGCGCGGTCTCCTGACGGCGGCGGGGCCGGTCGGACGGCCGACCGCGGGGCCAGGTCGGACGGTCGACGGCCCCCTTCCGCGCCGCCCCGCATCTCCCCAGGCGGTCACGCCATCCAGCCGTCAGGCCATCCAGTCGTCAGGCCATCCAGTCGTCAGGCCATCCAGCCGTTACGCCATCCAGTCGTCAGGCCATCCAGTCGTCAGGCCATCCAGCCGTCAGGCCATCCAGCCGTCACGCCATCCAGCCGTCAGGCCATCCAGCCGTCAGGCCATCCAGCGATCCGGCCGCGCGTCCCGGCGGCCCGTGCGGGATCGCTCCGCCTGGCCCCGTAGCAGCTCCGCCGCCTCCTCGGCGCCCCTCAGACGCGCGGTGACGGTCTTGTTGGCCCCCGTGTCCACATGGACGTCGGCGACGCCCCACAGGCGCTCCCAGGGCCCTTGGGCCAGCCTGACGCTCTGGACCTTGGCGTGCGGGACCAGGGCGAGGCTGCGGCGGAACAGCCCCGTGCGTGCGGCGAACACCGCGTCCGTGACGGCGAGTCCGTAGCCGCGCCACCACAGGGGCACACACCTGGCCGCGCGCCGTGGCGGACGGTTCAGGGAGGCACGGCTCGGCACCGTCACCCCGGGCAGCACGCGCGCGACGACCGACTCGGCGACCTCGCGCGGCGCCACCGGGAGCAGGAGCGAGTTGGCGGAGCCTGCCACGTCCAGTTCCACCCGCACCCAGCCGCGTCGTCGCCACAGCAGCGGCTCGACGATCCGTACCGTCTGCACACGGCCCGGCGGCACCGTCTCGTGGGCGCGGTCGAGGAGGCCGTGGTCGATGCGCAGTCCGTCCTGCGACTCGCCCACGGTCCAGTCGTACTCGGTGACGAAACGTCCCACGCTGCTCGCCCCCGCAGCGCCGAACAGGGGGATCGCGCTGGCCAGGACCGTCCACGCGCTCTCGGTGACCAGCCACAGGACGGTCGGTACGACCAGTGCGGCGGCCAGCGTCGCCCAGGTCGCGCCGGTCAGGACGAGGGAGGTCGCGAGGACGGCCGGCGGGACCCGCAGGAGCTGCTGGGACGGCGCCTCGCCTATCTCGTGTGCCGTCTCGGGGGCGAAACCGGCGGCGCGCGCGAGGAGTTCGGCACGCAGGGTGCGCGCCTCCTCCGCGCCCAGGAAGGCGAGTTCGTCCTTCTTGTCGGCGCCTATGACGTCCAGCTTCAGCTTCGCCACGCCCGCCACGCGCGCGAGCAGCGGCTGGGTGATGTCGATCGCCTGGATGCGTTCCAGCCGGATGTGCGCGGTGCGCCGGAACAGCAGACCGGTGCGGATGCGCAACTCCGCGTCGGTCACCGCGAAGTGCGTGAACCACCAGGTGAGGAAGCCGTACAGGGCGGCCGCCGGGAGCAAGACGGCAAGTGCGATCAGCAGGGTGGTCGTGGTCAGCCTGGTGAGCTGGCGCTGCGCCTGGTCCGGGTCGTGCACCGCCCAGCCGATCAGCACGGCCACCGGCGCCCACGCGCGCCTGAGCGGCGTCACGGGGTGCAGGCGCCGCTCGGACACCGGCCGCTGCTCGCGTACGGCGCCGTCGACGCCCGGCGTCGTCACAGGCCCGCCGATCGTGCCTCGCCCAGCTCGGTGAGCCGGTCGCGCAGCCGTTCCGCCTCCGCCGGGTCCAGGCCGGGGATCGTGGCGTCGGTCGCGGCGGCAGCCGTGTGCAGTTGCACGCTGGCCAGCCCGAAGTGCCGCTCCACGGGGCCAGAGGTGACCTCGACCAGTTGCATACGGCCGTACGGCACGACCGTCTCCTCGCGCCACAGCACGCCCCGGCTGATCAGCAGGTCGTCGGCGCGCTCGGCGTAGCGCCACGAGCGCCAGTTGCGGCCCAGCATCACCCAGCCCCACGCCATGAGCGCCAGGGGCAGCAGCGCGAAGGCCGCCCAGCTCGGCCCGGCGAGCAGGCCGAGCAGCAGGGCCAGGCCGATCGTCAGCAGCCCCAGCCACACCACCAAAAGCAGCCGGCGCATGCGGAGCAGGCCCGGCGGCAGCCCGGTCCACCCCGGCCCGTCCCCCGCCCGCTCGTCCCCCGTCGTTCCCGTGTTTTCCGGGCTCCCCGTCTCCATGAGGCCAGCGTACGTAGGAGAGACTGTGTTCATGACTCCTACGACGGAGACCATGGTCGGTATCGGCGGCGCCGCGGAGAGCACCGACATGGTGCTCAACATCGGGCCCCAGCACCCGTCCACGCACGGAGTGCTGCGCCTGAAGCTGGTGCTGGACGGCGAGCGCATCATCAGCGCGGAGCCGGTGATCGGGTACATGCACCGCGGCGCCGAGAAGCTCTTCGAGGCCCGCGACTACCGCCAGATCATCATGCTCGCCAACCGCCACGACTGGCTGTCGGCGTTCTCCAACGAGCTGGGCGTCGTCCTCGCCGTCGAGCGCATGCTCGGCATGGAGGTGCCCGAGCGGGCCGTGTGGACGCGGACGCTGCTCGCCGAGCTCAACCGGGTGCTCAACCACCTGATGTTCCTGGGGTCGTATCCGCTGGAGCTGGGCGGGATCACGCCGATCTTCTACGCCTTCACGGAGCGCGAGGAGCTCCAGCACGTGATGGAGGAGGTCTCCGGCGGGCGGATGCACTACATGTTCAACCGGGTCGGCGGCCTGAAGGAGGACCTGCCGGCCGGATGGACCACGCGTGCGCGTACCGCCGTCTCCGACGTGCGCTCCCGCATGGACCGGTTCGACGACCTGGTCCTCGGCAACGAGATCTTCCGGGGGCGCACGCGGGGCGTGGGCGCCCTCACGCCGGAGATCGTGCACGCGTACGGCGTGAGCGGGCCGATCGCGCGCGCCGCCGGCGTGGACTTCGACCTGCGCCGCGACGAGCCCTACCTGGCCTACGGCGAGCTGGGGGACGTCCTGCGCGTGGTGACCCGGCAGGAGGGCGACTGCCTCGCCCGCTTCGAGTGCCTGCTGGAGCAGACCCACAACGCCCTCGACCTCGCCGACGCCTGCCTCGACCGGCTCGCCGAGCTGCCGCCGGGGCCGATCAACCAGCGGCTGCCCAAGGTGCTGAAGGCGCCCGAGGGCCACACGTACGCGTGGACCGAGAACCCGCTCGGCATCAACGGCTACTACCTCGTCAGCAAGGGCGAGAAGACCCCCTACCGGCTGAAGCTGCGCTCCGCCTCGTACAACAACATCCAGGCGCTGGTCGAGCTGCTGCCGGGGACGCTGGTCGCGGACATGGTGGCGATTCTGGGGTCGATGTTCTTCGTGGTGGGAGACATCGACAAGTAGGCGACAGGTGGGCGACAAGCAGGCGGCCCGTCAGTCCGGCGGGTCGCCCTGCCCCTGGGCCAGTACGTTCGGAATTCCAACCGACTGCATGAGCCAGCCGAAGTCCCCCAGCCCGCCCGTCGCCGTCAGCTCGGCGGCCTCGCCCGCGCTCGCAAGGGCCCGTACGTAGTCCGCTGGGCGAGTAGAGGCCAGCTCCAGAGGTGGGCGTGCGCCTGTGATGCCCAGGGTGTGCAGGGCGGCGCGCTGGGTCAGCAGGACCGCTCCGGGCAGGGCGCAGGCGTCCAGTGCCACATGGGCCGTGATGTCGCACGAGCCGTCCGGGACGGGTGATGTCTCGCGGCCCTCGCGGAAGCCGGTGAGGGTGCCGAAGGGCGGTCGCGCCGCTGCCGTGTGCGTGTAGTCCACGGCTACCGCGAGGCCCCGCTCCAGGGTCGCGACGGCATCGGCCCAGACCTCGTCCCGTGGCAGGCCGATCTCGGCCCGCGCCCCCTCCACGCCCCCCAACGGCCACCACCGCGCGAGCCACTCCGCATCCGCCCCGGCGACCGGCCCTCCGAGACGTTCGGCGCCGTCCTGTCGTACGAGGACCCGGCGCGGTACGCCGGCGGAGTCCACCTCGGCGACCTCCACGGGGACGTTGTCGAGCCACTCGTTGGCGAACAGCAGGCCCGTGATCCCGGGAGGTGGCTCCGGCAGCCACTCGATTCGGTGATCCAGGGATTCCGGGCGATCGGCGACCTCGACGGCGTACGCACGCGTGCGTGCCGCCACCTCGGCGGGCAGGGCGGCCAGGACGCCCGTGATCAGCTCACCGCGCCCCGCCGCCATGTCGACGAAGGCGAGGGACGCGGGCCGGCCCAGAGCCTCGTCCACCCGGCACAGCAGACGGGCCACGGCGGTGGCGAAGAGCGGGGAGGCGTGGACGGACGTACGGAAGTGCCCGGCCGGCCCCTCGGGGCGGCGGTAGAAGCCGTCCGGGCCGTAGAGAGCGGCTTCCGCTGCCGTGCGCCACCCGTGCCACTCGCCCGTCGCCTCTGCTGTCACCGGCCCAGGCTAAGCGCACAGAAGAACGCAGCCTCCACCTTGGGGAGTACGCGCGCGGGGTGCGGATCGGCCCTCCGGTTGACCCCTGCACGCATCTCGCTTCCCTACGCTGGGTTACGTGCAGCGCCTCTACGACTTCATCCGCAGGCACCCGACATGGGTCGACAGCTTCTGGGCCGTCTTCCTGCTCGGGATCTCTGTGGTCACCGTGACCGTCCGGGACGAGGGCGGGCAGAACCCTCCGGGCACGGACTCAGAGGCAGCGATCATCGTGGTGGTCCTTCTGTTGTGCCTGGTGATCGCGCTGCGCCGGCGCATGCCGGAGAAGATGCTGGTGCTGGCCCTCGGGGTGGGGGTGGTGCAGTTGGTGCTGGATGTGGCGACGACGCCCGCCAACTTCGCCTTCCTGGTGATCACCTACACCGTGGCCGCGACCGGCGCGCGCTGGGCCTCCCGGCTCGCGCTGGGCGTCGGCCTGTGCGCGGCGCCGCTGGCACAGCTCCGCTGGCCGGAGCGGGACTCCAGCGTCCTGGGCAACATCGCCCTGATGATCTTCCTCACGGTGCCGTTCGCGCTCGCCTGGGTGCTCGGCGACTCGATCCGCACCCGCCGCGCCTACTACGAGCAGCTCGAGGAGCGCGCGACCCGGCTCGAAAAGGAGCGCGAGGCGCAGGCCAAGGTCGCGGTCGCCGCCGAACGCGCCCGGATCGCACGCGAGCTGCACGACGTCGTCGCGCACAACGTCTCCGTGATGGTGGTGCAGGCCGACGGCGCCGCCTACGTCCTCGACGCCGCCCCGGACCAGGCCAAGAAGGCCCTGGAGACGATCTCCTCCACCGGCCGCCAGGCCCTCGCCGAGATGCGCCGCCTGCTCGGCGTGCTGCGCACCGGTGAGCACCAGGAGGGCGGCGAGTACGTCCCGCAGCCCGACGTCGAGCAGATCGACGAGCTCATCCAGCAGTGCCGCACCTCCGGGCTCCCGGTCGACTTCAAGGTCGAGGGCACCCCTCGCCCGCTGCCCAGCGGCGTCGAGCTCACGGCGTACCGCATCGTGCAGGAGGCGCTCACCAACACCCGCAAGCACGGCGGCCCGAACGCGGGCGCGAGTGTGCGTCTGGTCTACTTCGACGACGGTCTCGGCCTGCTCGTCGAGGACGACGGCAAGGGCGCCCCGCACGAGCTGTACGAGGACGGCGGCGCCGACGGCAGCGGGCACGGCCTGATCGGGATGCGCGAGAGGGTCGGCATGGTCGGCGGCACCCTGGACGCGGGGCCGCGCCCGGGCGGAGGATTCCGCATCAGTGCGCTGCTGCCGCTCAAGCCAGCACACTGACCCCTGAGACATGTCCCTTGTTGACACCTGTAACGGCCCTGTAGACGGATACGGAAGACACGGAAGAGGACCCCGATGGCGATCCGCGTGATGCTCGTCGACGACCAGGTGCTGCTGCGCACCGGGTTCCGGATGGTGCTCGCCGCCCAGCCGGACATGGAGGTCGTCGCGGAGGCGGGCGACGGCGTCGAGGCCCTCCAGGTACTGCGCTCGACCGCCGTCGACGTCGTGCTGATGGACGTGCGCATGCCGAAGCTGGACGGCGTGGAGACCACCCGCCGTATCTGCTTGGAGGAGGACCCGCCCAAGGTGCTGATCCTGACCACCTTCGACCTCGACGAGTACGCCTTCTCCGGGCTGAAGGCGGGCGCCTCCGGCTTCATGCTCAAGGACGTGCCGCCCGGCGAGCTCCTCGCCGCCATCCGCTCGGTGCACAGCGGCGACGCGGTGGTCGCCCCGTCCACCACCCGGCGTCTGCTGGACCGGTTCGCGCCGATGCTGCCGTCCACCGGCCAGGAGCCCAAGCACAAGGAGCTGGAGCGGCTCACCGACCGGGAGCGCGAGGTCATGGTGCTGGTCGCCCAGGGGCTGTCCAACGGCGAGATCGCCGCCCGGCTGGTGCTGTCCGAGGCGACCGTGAAGACCCACGTCGGCCGCATCCTGACCAAGCTGGGGCTGCGCGACCGGGTGCAGGTGGTGGTCCTGGCCTACGAGACCGGGCTGGTCCGCGCCGGCGGGCACGGCTGACGCGGCGCCGGGGGGCGTGACCCCGGCGTGACCGGTGCCCACTAGGGTCTGCGCATGCTCCTGTGGATCAACGGCCCCTTCGGGGGCGGCAAGACACAGACCGCACACGAGATCCAGCGCCGGCTGCCCGGCAGCGTCATCTGCGATCCGGAGCACGCCGGATTCGGTCTGCGCCGCACGCTCCCGCCCGAACTGCGCGGGGACTTCCAGGACTTGACGTCCTGGCGGCAGGGCGTCGTCGAGGTGCTCGACCTTGCGCTCACCAAGCACGACGGCGTGGTCATCGCCCCCATGACGGTCACGAACTCCGACTACTTCGCCGAGACGGTCGGCCGCCTCGGCGAACTCGGACACGACGTACGGCACTTCAGCCTCCTCGCCCAGCGGGAGACCGTCCTGAAGCGGCTGCGCGAGCGCGGCTTCGGGCACGTCCTGCGGTACGTCGCAGGGAAGAACGCCGGGCTGCGCCGGGAGAGCTGGGCCGTGCGGCAGCTCGACCACTGCCTGGAGCGGTTGCGCGAGCCGGAGTTCGCCGAACATCTGTGGACGGACCACTCGACCGTGCCGAAGACGGCCGACCGCATCGCCGTCCTGGCCGGACTGCGGCTGCGGCCCAACAACGAGGGCGCGCTGCGGACGCGGCTGCGGCAGGCGGGGGTGGGGATCAGGCACATCCGGTTCGACTGACGCCCGGTCCCGGCACCCAGCCGGGGCGGACGCTACCGGAGGACACCCTCCAGGAAGTCGCTGCCCAGCCGGGCCACCACCGTGACGTCGAGCTGGTGCAGGACGTACCGCCCGCGGCGGCGGGTGGTGATCAGGCCCGCCTTCTTCAGGACGCTCAGGTGCCGGGATATCTCCGGTGCCGTCATGCCGTGAACCTGGGCCAGCTCGCCCGTGGTGTACGCGCTGCGTGCGAGGTTGCGGCAGATACGCATGCGCACGGGGTGGGAGAGCGCCGTCATCCGCAGGGCCAGTTGCTCGACCGAGGGCGGGGCGGCGAGCTCGGGGGAGCCGACCGGGTAGTGCAGCACCGGCTGCCAGGCGTAGCGGTGCAGGACCATCAGGTGCGGCCAGCCCAGGCTCGTCGGGACGAGGAGGAGGCCGCCGTCCCCCACGGTCGTATGGCCCTCGCCCAGTTTGTCGACCGTGATCCGTGCGGCCGCCTCGTCGAGGGCGACCGCCGGGGACACCGCGGTCAGCGCCTCCGCGAGGCCCTTGCGCCGCAGGAGGTCCGTCTTGTGCCGGGCGTCGGCCGCGAGCTGGTGGCTCAGCCGGGACCAGGCGTCCGCGAAGAACGCCTCGTCGCAGTCCTGGAGGAACTGCCGCAGCCAGGCCCGGATCCGCGGCGGATCGACGAGCAGCCGCTCACTGAACCGCAGTTGCTGCGGCCCGCGCGCGGCGGCGAGGTCCAGCGCCCGCTGCCGCACCTCGGGATCGGACAGCGCGTCGGGCCCGCTGGTGCCGTACGGCAGGGCGCAGGTGAACTCCAGGGCGGCGTCAAGGAACTGCTCGTCCGTGAGCTTGTCCAGTTGGTCCAGCTCCTCCGCCAGCGTGGCGCCCGGGAGGGTGCTGCGGCCCGGGATGCCCGCGAAGGGCAGGAACAGGTCCGAGAACGTCGACCGCCACAGGAAGTCGGCCTCGCACATCCGGTCGGCCAGATGCGAGTCCATCCGGGCCGTCACGCCCGTCACCCAGCCCTGGAGGCCCGGGTGGTGCGCCGGCTCCGACAGCGCGTGCAGCGCCATGCCGAGCTCGGCCAGCGGGGAGGGCACGACGGCGAGCCTCTCCGGCCGCAGCCCCGCGATGTCGATGGTCACGCTCATGCCCTTCATGGTGCACCCCGCCACTGACAGCGCAGCCGTCGATTGACGGCGGCCGTCAATCGACGCGACGCGGCGGCGGCACCCGGCGCAGCCTGGGGCAACCGGGGCAGCCGCGGAGCCCGATCACCCACCCACGTCATGTCTCCTACGTCCCGAGAAGGCGATCGGCCATGAGCATCACGCAGCACTACCTCCTCGACACCTACCGTGCCCGGCAGCTCGGCGAGCCGGCCCCTCCGGCGCCGGGCTCCCACGACTGGCAGGTCATGCGCGAGATCCGCGACCACCGGCAATTCAGGGCCGTCGTCGCAGGCCGCCCGGCCCATGGGCGGATACGGCACGCCCTGGGGCGGTGGCTGCACGGGCGGCCGCGCTCTACCTGGTGACCTCCTCGGTCAGCAGGGCCGCGAACCGGGCCACGGCCTCCCGCACATCGGCGGCCGTCCACTCCAGTCCCGCGGCCCGTACGTAGACCTCCGTGAAGGCCAGCCCGGGGCCCTTGGCCTCCCAGCCGTTGGCGAACAGCACGGTCTTCGTCTCCTCGGCCTGCCGGATCGCGGCCTCGGCGAGGACGTCGGCGTCGTACGGAAGCCAGACCTGGAACTCGTTCGTGTGCGGCGGCTCGGGGTGGACCCGCATCCACGGCACCCCGGCCGCCGCGAACCCCTCACGCAGCGCGGCGGCCACCACGCGCGCGTGGGCGACGTACTCGGGCAGCCGGGGCAGCTCCCGCTCCAGTCCGGCCAGGGCCGACAACGCGGTCGGGAACTGCTGGAAGATCGTGCCGCCGTAACGGTGCCGCCATGCCTTCGCCTCGTCCACCAGCGTCTTCGGACCGGCGAGGGCCGCGCCGCCGAAGCCGTCGAGGGACTTGTAGAACGACACGTACACGCTGTCCGCCAGGTCCGCGATCTCCTCCAGAGGGCGCCCGAAGTGGACCGTGGACTCCCACAGGCGCGCGCCGTCGAAGTGCACCACCGCTTCGCGTTCGCGCGCCGCCTCCACCACCTCCGTGAGCTCCTCCCACGTGGGCAGCACGAAACCGGCGTCCCGGAGCGGCAGTTCCAGCATCAGCGCCCCGAAGGGCTCGTCGAGGTCCCGTACCTCGGCGGCGGTCGGTAGCCGCGGCTCGCTCGTCACACGGACCGGACGCAAGCCGCTGACCTGGCTGAAGGCATTGCGCTCATGCATCTCGGGGTGCGCCAGCGCATGCAGCGCGACGGCCGGGTTCCCGGTACGGCCCGCCCAGCAGCGCAGGGCCACCTGCTGGGCCATGGTGCCCGTCGGGAAGAACGCGGCGGCCTCCTTGCCGAGCAGGCCGGCGGTCCTCTCCTCCAGGGCCTCGACGATGCCGTCGCCGTAGAGGTCCGACGGCGCGTCCAGGTCGTGCAGCTCCAGCGCACGCGCCTCGTCCAGCAGCGCCAGGCGCTCCCGGAGGGTGCCGAGGAAGCCGGGGCGCGCGAGCACGTGCCGCGCGCTGCGGTAGGCGGCGATGCGCCGTTCGCGACGCCGCGTGCGCCGCTCGTCGTCCGACACCGGCTCGTCCGACAATTGCTCGCCTGGTGATCGCTCGTTGAGGGCCGGCTCGTTCAGTGACTGCTGTGCCGGCGATTGCCGGTCGGGCGAGTCCTCGCCCGGATCCGCCCCTGCCCCGGCCCCCTGCCCGCCCGGCTCCACCCGCTGTACCTCGCCCCGCTCCGCCGTATCGCTCATGCCCCGGATCATCCCGTGCCCTCACCTGCGCGAGCACCCGCATTTCCCGCCCCGGCCCCGCCCGCCGGTCACCCGCATCCCCCCAGCAGGCCGCGTCGCCCGCACGCCCCTTTCGCGCGCCGGCCCCGCCCGGTGCGCCCGCGTGCGAAGGCGTGGCGAAACCCACAGCCTGTGGACAACCGAACGCCTCTCGAACCAATCGCGTTAACATGACGAGAAATCGTCCGGTACCCCGAGCGGACTGGAACGGGAAGGCCGCCGTCGAGTGAGTACAAGCCAACAGCCAGATCCCAAGGACCGTCCCGCGCGGCTCTCCGTCGGTGTCGTCGGCGCCGGTCGGGTGGGCCCCGCGCTCGCCGCGTCCCTCCAGCTCGCCGGGCACCGTCCGGTGGCCGTCTCCGGGGTCTCCGACACCTCCCGGCGACGTGCCGAGCGGATGCTCCCCGACGTGCCGATGGTGCCGCCCGCCGAAGTGCTCGCGCGCGCCGAGCTGGTGCTGCTGACCGTCCCGGACGACGTCCTGCCCGGCCTGGTCGAGGGCCTCGCCGAGACCGGGGCCGTGAAGCCCGGCCAGCTCCTGGTGCACACCTCCGGTCGGTACGGCGCCAAGGTCCTGGACCCGGCCCTGCGCGCGGGAGCGCTGCCGCTGGCCCTGCACCCCGCGATGACCTTCACCGGCACGCCCGTGGACGTCCAGCGCCTCGCCGGCTGCTCCTTCGGCGTCACCGCGCCCGAGGAGCTGCGGCTGGCCGCGGAGGCCCTCGTCATCGAGATGGGCGGCGAGCCGGAGTGGATCGCCGAGGAGAGGCGCCCGCTGTACCACGCGGCGCTCGCGCTGGGCGCCAACCACCTGGTCACGCTCGTCGCCCAGTCCATGGAGCTGCTGCGCGAGGCGGGCGTCGCCGCCCCCGACCGCATGCTCGGCCCGCTGCTCGGCGCCGCCCTCGACAACGCCCTGCGCTCCGGCGACGCCGCCCTGACCGGCCCCGTCGCGCGCGGGGACGCCGGCACCGTCGCCGCGCACGTCAGCGAGCTGCGCCGGCACGCCCCGCAGACCGTCGCCGGCTATCTCGCCATGGCCCGCGCGACCGCCGACCGCGCCCTCGCCCACGGCCTGCTCAAGCCGGAGCTCGCCGAGGACCTCCTCGGGGTACTCGCGGGCGGGACCAACGGCGCCGAGGGAGACACCCGATGACCACCACCCTGCGCACCGCCGCCGAACTGCACGCGCGCACGCGTTCCGGCCGCCGCGCCGTAGTGATGACCATGGGAGCCCTGCACCAGGGCCACGCCACGCTGATCCGCACCGCGCGCGCGATCGCCGGACCGGATGGCGAGGTCGTCGTCACCGTCTTCGTGAACCCCTTGCAGTTCGGCCAGGGCGAGGACCTCGACCGCTACCCGCGCACCCTGGACGCCGACCTCGAGATCGCCGAACAGGCCGGCGCGGACGTCGTGTTCGCCCCCGCCGTCGACGAGGTCTACCCGGGCGGCGAGCCCCAGGTGCGGATCAGCGCCGGCCCCATGGGCGCGCGCCTGGAAGGCACCTCGCGCCCCGGCCACTTCGACGGCATGCTCACCGTCGTCGCCAAGCTGCTGCACCTCACCCGGCCCGACGTCGCCCTGTTCGGCCAGAAGGACGCCCAGCAGCTCGCGCTGATCCGCCGCATGGTCCGCGACCTGAACTTCGGCGTCGACATCGTCGGCGTCCCGACCGTGCGCGAGGAGGACGGCCTCGCCCTCTCCAGCCGCAACCGCTACCTCTCGCCCAAGGAGCGCCGCACGGCCCTCGCGCTGTCCCAGGCCCTGTTCGCCGGCAGCGACCGGCACGCCGCACAGGAGGCGCTGCGCGCACGCGCGCGCGAAGTGCCCGCCACACGCGCGCGTGCGGAGGCGCTCAGCGCCATAGGGGAGTCCCGCGCGGCCGCCGACGCGCACGCCGTCGCCAAGGCCGTCCCCGGCGCCGCGGCCGCCGTCCGCGCCGCCGCCCGCCTGGTCCTGGACGAGGCCGCCCGCCTCGACCCGCCGCTCGAACTGGACTACCTCGCCCTCGTCGACCCGTCCGACTTCACGGAGATCACCGATCACGAGGACGAATACACCGGCGAGGCCGTCCTCGCCGTCGCCGCCCGGGTCGGGACGACCCGGCTGATCGACAACATCCCGCTGACCTTCGGAGCCGCCTCGTGACCAGCACAGGCATACGACTGCACGCGCCCGCGCCCGGGTGGTCCATCACCGCGGACGTCGTGGTCGTCGGCTCCGGCGTCGCCGGCCTCACCGCCGCCCTGCGCTGCGAGGCCGAGGGCCTGAGGACGGTCGTCGTCACCAAGGCCCGCCTCGACGACGGCTCCACCCGCTGGGCCCAGGGCGGCATCGCCGCTGCCCTCGGCGAGGGCGACACCCCCGAACAGCATCTGGACGACACCCTGGTCGCGGGCGCCGGCCTGTGCGACGAGGAGGCCGTACGCATCCTCGTCACCGAGGGCCCCGACGCCGTACGCCGCCTCATCGAGACCGGCGCCCACTTCGACGAGTCCTCCGAAGGGGAACTCGAACTCACCCGCGAGGGCGGCCACCACCGCCGGCGCATCGCCCACGCCGGCGGCGACGCGACCGGCGCGGAGATCTCCCGCGCCCTGGTCGAGGCGGTACGCGCGCGTGGCCTGCGCACGATCGAGAACGCGCTGGTCCTGGATCTGCTGACGGACGCCGACGGCCGTACGGCGGGCGTCACCCTGCACGTCATGGGCGAGGGCCAGCACGACGGCGTGGGCGCCGTGCACGCCCCCGCGGTGGTCCTCGCGACCGGCGGCATGGGCCAGGTCTTCTCGGCGACGACGAACCCGTCCGTGTCGACGGGCGACGGAGTGGCCCTCGCCCTGCGCGCGGGCGCCGAGGTCAGCGATCTCGAGTTCGTGCAGTTCCACCCCACGGTCCTGTTCCTCGGCCCGGAGGCGGAGGGCCAGCAGCCCCTGGTCTCCGAGGCGGTACGCGGCGAGGGCGCCCACCTGGTCGACGCAAACGGCGTCCGTTTCATGCTGGGACAGCACGAACTCGCGGAACTCGCGCCCCGGGACATCGTCGCCAAGGGCATCATGCGGCGCATGCTGGAGCAGGACGCCGAGCACATGTTCCTCGACGCGCGGCACTTCGGCGCCGACATGTGGGAGCACCGCTTCCCGACGATCCTCGCCGCCTGCCGTGCGAACGGCATCGACCCGGTCACCACCCCCATCCCCATCGCCCCGGCCGCCCACTACGCCTCCGGCGGCGTACGCACCGACTCCCAGGGCCGCACGACCGTCCCCGGTCTGTACGCGTGCGGCGAGGTCGCCTGCACCGGTGTGCACGGCGCCAACCGCCTGGCCTCCAACTCACTCCTCGAAGGCCTGGTCTACGCCGAGCGCATCGCGGAGGACATCACGGCGTCCCGCGCGGCCAACGGCCTGCACGCCCGCGTGCCGAACCCGGTGCCGTACCCCGAGACCCCCGAGCACCCGCTGCTCGCCCCCGAGGCCCGGTTCACGATCCAGCGGATCATGACGGACGGCGCGGGCGTGCTGCGCTCGGCGAGCTCCCTCACCAGGGCCGCCGACCAGCTCCAGCAACTGCGCACCGAGGCCCGCGACGCCCTCGCCGAGAACGGCAAGACGGCCGAACCCGGCGTCGACACCTGGGAGGCCACCAACCTCCTGTGCGTGGCCAGGGTCCTGGTCGCCGCCGCGAGCCGGCGCGAGGAGACCCGGGGCTGCCACTGGCGCGAGGACGAGCCCGACCGCGACGACACGACATGGCGCCGCCACATCGTCGTACGCCTGAACCCGGACCGCACACTGGCCGTGCACACCACAGACACCGCAGACTTCCCCCCGACCCGTCCCCAGGAGCAGTGACAGCAGTGACCACCCCCGACCTTCCCCTCGCCTCGAACGGCGGCTGCGGCGACGACTGCGCCTGCGGTGCCGACGAGGAGTACCTGGAGTGCGGCCTCGACCCCGCACTCGCCGAGCTCCTCGCCGAGGCGGGCCTGGACCCCGTCGAGGTCGAGGACATCGCGAACGTCGCCATCCAGGAGGACCTCGCGCACGGCGTGGACGTGACGACGGTCGCGACCATCCCCGAAGAAGCAGTGGCCACGGCCGACTTCGTAGCGCGTGAAGCGGGCGTGGTGGCGGGCCTCAGGATCGCCGAAGCGGTCCTCTCGATCGTCTGCGAGGACGAGTTCGAGGTCGAGCGCCACATCGAGGACGGCGAGCGGGTGGAGCCGGGCGACACGCTCCTGTCGATCACGACCCGCACCCGCGACCTCCTGACGGCCGAACGCAGCGCACTGAACATCCTGTGCCGCCTGTCCGGCATCGCGACGGCCACGCGCGCGTGGGCGGACGTACTGGAAGACACCGGGGCGAGGGTCCGCGACACCCGCAAGACGACACCGGGCCTGCGCGCCCTGGAGAAGTACGCGGTGCGCTGCGGAGGCGGGGTCAACCACCGCATGTCCCTGTCGGACGCGGCCCTGGTCAAGGACAACCACGTGGTGGCCGCGGGAGGCGTTTCCCAGGCCTTCAAGGCGGTCCGAGAGGCCTTCCCCGAGCTCGCCATCGAGGTCGAGGTGGACACCCTGCACCAGCTCCGCGAGGTCGTGGACGCGGGCGCGGACCTGATCCTGCTGGACAACTTCACGCCGGGCGAGTGCGAGGAGGCCGTGGCGATCGTGAGCGGCCGCGCGGCACTGGAGGCATCGGGCCGCCTGACCCTCGACAACGCCCGGGCGTACGCGACCACCGGCGTCGACTACCTCGCCGTCGGAGCCCTCACCCACTCCTCGCCGATCCTGGACATCGGCCTGGACCTGCGAGCGGCGGAGTAGGAACGGGCATGCTGCTCACCATCGACGTAGGCAACACGCACACCGTCCTCGGCCTCTTCGACGGCGAGGACATCGTCGAACACTGGCGCATCTCCACGGACGCCCGCCGCACGGCGGACGAGCTCGCGGTCCTCCTCCAGGGCCTGATGGGCATGCACCCGCTCCTCGGCGACGAGCTAGGCGACGGCATCGACGGCATCGCCATCTGCGCGACGGTCCCCTCGGTCCTGCACGAACTGCGCGAGGTGACCCGCCGCTACTACGGCGACGTCCCCGCCGTCCTCGTCGAACCGGGCGTGAAGACGGGCGTCCCGATCCTCACCGACAACCCCAAGGAGGTCGGCGCCGACCGCATCATCAACGCGGTCGCCGCGGTCGACCTCTACGGCGGCCCCGCGATCGTCGTCGACTTCGGTACGGCGACGACGTTCGACGCGGTGAGCGCGCGCGGCGAGTACATCGGCGGCGTCATCGCCCCCGGCATCGAGATCTCCGTCGAGGCCCTCGGCGTCCGCGGCGCCCAGCTCCGCAAGATCGAGGTGGCCCGCCCGCGCAGCGTCATCGGCAAGAACACCGTCGAGGCCATGCAGTCCGGCATCATCTACGGCTTCGCGGGCCAGGTCGACGGCGTCGTCAACCGCATGGCCCGCGAACTCGCGGACGACCCCGAAGACGTCACGGTCATCGCGACGGGCGGCCTGGCGCCCATGGTCCTGGGCGAATCCTCGGTCATCGACGAACACGAACCGTGGCTGACCCTGATCGGCCTCCGCCTGGTCTACGAACGCAACGTCTCCCGCATGTGACTGCGTCGCTTGAGCCGGGGGTCCCTCCTGACGCCGGTTCCCGAGGCCCCCGGCCCTGCTGGCAACCCCGCTGGAGGCTGCCGCCCCCAGCCCCCCACACCGGCCCTGAACGGGCCTCGTCCTCAATCGCCGGACGGGCTGAAATAGGCGGGCGTACCCCCACGCACCCGTCCGGCGTCCGCGGGTCCGTCGTGGCTGGTCGCGCAGTTCCCCGCGCCCCCAGGCGGGTGCAGGCGGCCTGCGCCACGAGGGGACCGTGGGCGTCGCCCGCGTCCGGCGGCTGCGGGTCCGTGGGGGCTGGTCGCGCAGTTCCCCGCGCCCCCAGGCGGGTGCAGGCCGCCTGCGCCACGAGGGGGCCGTGGGCGTCGCCCGCGTCCGGCGTCTGCGGGTCCGTAGTGGCTGGTCGCGCAGTTCCCCGCGCCCCTGGCGGGGTTGCAGGCGGCCTGCACCGAGACGCACCCGCGGCCGCCCACGGCGTAAGGAACCGTGCCGGCGATGGCGCCGCACCCGCGTACGGCGGTAAGGGGACGTGCCGGCGATGGCGCAGCACCCGCGTACGGCGGCAAGGGGACGTGCCGGGGCTGGCGCAGCACCCGCGTACGGCGTAAGGGGACGTGCCGGGGGGTGTCCGCCCGCAGCGGCGGGCGTCAAGAGACGGCGGCCTCCCTGCCCGACAGCAACCGCCCGACCGAGGACGGAGACCCCCCGGCACGGCCCCGACCCACCCACCGGACCGTTGGCGCTACGCGCACCCCCACCCACCCCGCACAGGCGCCGCAGGCATCAACGCGCACCCCCACCCACCCGAGTGTCACCCCACGCCACACCGCCCCCATATGCCGCGTTTGTCTGATTAGCGCGTATCGTCGGCGCATGCCCACGCCATACGGATCCCGCGGCGGCATGGCGTTCGGCGTGGAGGAGCTGCGTGTGCTCCGCCGCGCCCTCGACCTTGCCCTCACCCCCAGCCCCGCCTCGGCCCAAGACGTCGAGGACTGTCTCCGTCTCGCCGAGAGTCTCGACGAGGCGATGCGCGAGGGCGCCCGGATGCGTGCCTTCCTGGTGGCCGACCTCGCCCGCTACCGCGCCGCCCTCCCCGGCACCGCGGCCGGCTACCTCACCCTCCTCGAAGAAGCCCTCGGCGCCGGCTACCCCCCGATCCCCGAGGATCTCGCCGCCCTCCAAGCCCTGCGCAGCAACCCCGCCGCAGCCGCCCTCCTGGCCCGCTGCCGCCCCCTGGGACGCCGCGCCACCCACCCGACGGCCCCGCAGACCACGCCGACCATCCCGGCGTCCCGTACGCACCTCCAGGCCCTCCCAGGAGGCCGTTCCGCAGGCCCTTCCGGCGGCACTCTCGGCGACTCCGCGACCGCACCCGGCGCCACGATCGACGTCCCCACCCAGGCCGCCGCCCAGGAACCCGCCAAACAGCCCCGCAAGAAGCCCGCCGAAAAACCGGCCGCCCCCAAACCCGGCCCGGAGCCCACCCCCGACGCCCCGAAGCCCGCCCGCCCCATCCCCACCCCCGGGGAGGTCTTCCCCCGCCGTAAACCGACCCCACCCTCCACCAACCCACCCCAACACCTCGCCGCGGGCTGACCCACCGCCAACCCGCACACCCCACCCGGGCCGCCCCCTACCCGGGCGGCCCGAACTCCCCACCCGGGCCACATACGCGCCCCACCCGGGCCACACACGCACCCCGCCCGGGCTGCACCCCGCACCCCGGCGCCAGCCGCACCCCGCACCCCGGCGCCCGCGCACCCCACACCCCCGCGCCTGCCGCACCCCGCCCCCACCGCCACAACCCCCACCCCCCTGGCTACCCTGGACGCATGGACTACGTCTCCGCGCTCCTCCCCCCGGCCGTCATGGCCGTCTTCTTCATCGGTGTGATCCGAGTGATCGTGAAGACCCAGGGCGGAGCCAACAAGGCCAAGGAGGACGCGGCCGTGGACGCCGCCCTCGCGCGCGCGGAGGGCACCCGCCAGGCCTCCGCCTCCGTGAACAAGGACGCCTGACACCGACCGCCGCCTTCAACCGGCGGCACGCTCAACGGCGTACGACTCCAAGCCGCCATTTTCCGAGTCGTACGCCCTTTTTGTTCCCATTTGCCAGAGAAAGTGCACGTCCGGCACGCCAACAACCAGAACTCCCACTATTGTGCTGAGCTGTGCCTCGCCCATTGGGAGAACTCGAAGACGCGGTCATGACGCGGGTGTGGAAGTGGAACCGCCCGGTGACCGTTCGAGAAGTCCTGGAAGATCTCCAGCAGGAACGGTCCATCGCGTACACGACGGTGATGACCGTTTTGGACAATCTCCATCAGAAGGGCTGGGTACGCCGCGAAGCGGAAGGCCGGGCCTATCGATATGAGGCGGTCTCCACACGAGCCGCCTACTCGGCCGCCCTGATGAACGACGCCTGGTCGCAGAGCGACAACCCCGCCGCCGCGCTCGTCGCCTTCTTCGGCATGATGAGCGAGGAACAGCGCAAGGCCCTGCGGGACGCCGTACGCATGGTCCAGGGCCCGGAAACCAGCGAACCCGAGACGCCGGCGTCGCCCGATACGCGCGCCGTAACGGCCCCCGAAACCGGCGGCACCGATACCGACGGCACCGATACCGGCAGCGCCGATACCAGCACCGATAGCGACAACGCCGATACGAGCGGTTCGGATACCGGCCGCTCCGAAACCGCCGCCGCCACCGATACAGGCCCCCGCCAAACCCGCCGCTCCCAAACGAGGCGCCCCCAAACCCCCGCCCCGCATACCGGCACCGATACCCAGCCGGATACCGCCGGCGAGAACCCCGGCTCCGCACAGGAGCCCGACGGGCGATAGCGTCCGCTCATGTCAGCAGAGAGCCACTCGACCGGGACTCCCTCGGCCGAGAGCCCAGAAGTCAGCTCAAAAGCCATCACCGTCCGACGGGCCCGTACCAGCGATGTCCCGTCGGTGCGTCGTCTCCTTGACGAGTACGTCCGCCGGCGCATCCTGCTCGACAAAGCCACGGTGACGCTTTACGAGGACATCCAGGAGTTCTGGGTCGCGGAACGCGACGACAACGGCGAGGTCGTCGGCTGCGGCGCGCTGCACGTGATGTGGGAAGACCTGGCGGAAGTTCGCACTCTCGCCGTGAAGCCCGGCCTGAAGGGTGCCGGCGTCGGTCACCAGTTGCTGGAGAAGTTGCTGCACACCGCACGCTGGCTCGGCGTTCGACGCGTTTTCTGTCTGACCTTCGAAGAGGACTTCTTCAGCAAGCACGGCTTCGTCGAGATCGGTGAGACGCCGGTCGACACCGATGTCTACGCGGAGCTGCTGCGTTCCTATGACGAGGGCGTGGCGGAGTTCCTCGGTCTCGAACGAGTGAAACCGAACACCTTGGGCAACAGTCGGATGCTTCTGCATCTGTGATCACCAAGGATCCTCCATGGATCCACAAGGTGTATTCCGCCCGACAGGCCATGCCCAGGTGCCCTATGTCCGAAACGCGCACGTTTCCGGACGGTGCCCGGGCTGTAGGTCTCTCCCGGGGGTTTGTGTTTTTCCAGCAAAAGCGGTTTGCTTTCCGACGTAGTGCAGTACTGCATATAACAGGGGACGGCGAAACGGCGGACGCCGCAGACCCCAGGCCCTCAAGTTATCGATGAAAGGAAATCCGGTGGCACAGAAGGTTCAGGTCCTTCTTGTCGACGACCTCGACGGCGGCGAGGCGGACGAGACCGTGACGTTCGCGCTGGACGGCAAGACGTACGAGATCGATCTCACGACTGCCAATGCGGACAAGCTCCGTGGCCTTCTCGACCCTTACGTGAAGGGCGGTCGTCGCACCGGAGGCCGCGCTTCGGGTGGTCGCGGAAAGGCGCGCGCCGCTTCCGGTGGCAGCCAGGACACCGCGCAGATCCGCGCGTGGGCCAAGGAGAACGGCTACGAGGTCAACGACCGCGGCCGTGTTCCCGCGTCCATTCGCGAGGCATACGAGAAGGCCAACGCCTGATCCAGGGCAAAGCCTGATCCACGGAACAGGCCTATGGACGGGCCGACGGCCGGGCGCACGCGCGCCTCAGCCGCAGGCGGTGGCAGTGAGATGCCACCGTGTCCACAACCCGCACGAGATCGGGGGCGCCCCCACCGCCCCCGAGCGCCGACAACGTCGGCAGCGAGGCCTCGACCTCGCCCCCAGGCTCGGGGGGGCGCAGCCACACGGCGGCCCCCTGCACGGCGCCGGAGCGGCCCAGGGGAAGCGGCCGCACACCACCGGGCCCCGGCAGCCCAGCACGACGTACGGCCCCCCTCGGTCCGGTATCGACGGGGCGCCGTACGGCGGCCCCGACCGGGCCCGGCTCGTCGGCCCGGTGCCGCGCGAACGCCGGCGGAGTCACGTCCCCGGTGCGATGCCAGGCCGAATACCAGGCGCAATGCCCTACGGCCGTGAGCGTCCCGATCGCCCGCGCGGGCAGCGGCGCCTCCATGAGGTCGCCCTCGCCGAGCGCCGTCAGGTCCAGGGGCAGGGCGCCCCACTCCAGCCAGGCCAGCACGCCCGGCACCTCCTGTGCGCCGCCCGCCGCGACGAGCAGCCGCATGCGGTCGCCCTGGACGGCCACCGGGGAGTCCGGCCCGAGATGGCGCAATGCCGCACGGCCCGCCTCGGCCGGGACGTCCAGGACGTCGAAGCGCACGCCCACCCGCAGGGCCGGCGGAGATCCGGGGGCCGCGGGCACCACCGGCCAGCCCAGTTCGTTCTCGTACCACCGGCGGACCTGATCGCTCGGATCGAGCGGCCGACGGGTAAGCGGGACCGCGGCGAGGGCCGTGGGGAACGAGAGGCGGGTGCCGACCATGCCAGGAGCAACCGCCGAATGGAGGTGCTGGTTACGCTGGGTGTGCTGACAAGTGCGCAGCGTGTCGAAAAGGGGAGCGTGCGGGGGTGTGGGGTGGCGCAAGGTTGTTCGCCCGTAGCGGAGGGAACCGGGGGGCGCGGCATGGAGTGTCAGTCCCAGCGGGTAAGACATCCCTAGTGGGAGGGGGCGACACGCAGGACAGTGAGTCTCACGTTCGCCATCGGCGTACTGATGGAGAGGGTAACCACCTGGCCTGCGGGAACATCGTCTCGCACCATCGGGTTGGAGCAGATGTCGGCGTTCGGGGTCAGGAGGCCATCGACGGTGTCGGCAGTTGGAATGAGCGGTCCCCGCTTGCGGGACTAAGCTGCGGAAGGACAGGGAGGGGAAGTTCCCCCCACTGCCTGACCGCTCTGAGGAGCGATTAACGATGTTCGAGAGGTTCACCGACCGCGCGCGGCGGGTTGTCGTCCTGGCTCAGGAAGAAGCCCGGATGCTCAACCACAACTACATCGGCACCGAGCACATCCTCCTGGGCCTGATCCACGAGGGTGAGGGTGTCGCCGCCAAGGCCCTTGAGAGCCTCGGGATTTCGCTCGAGGCGGTCCGCCAGCAGGTGGAGGAGATCATCGGGCAGGGGCAGCAGGCCCCGTCCGGGCACATCCCCTTCACCCCCCGTGCCAAGAAGGTCCTGGAGCTGTCGCTCCGCGAGGCCCTTCAACTGGGCCACAACTACATCGGCACGGAGCACATCCTGCTCGGCCTGATCCGTGAGGGCGAGGGCGTCGCCGCCCAGGTCCTGGTCAAGCTGGGCGCTGATCTCAACCGGGTGCGGCAGCAGGTCATCCAGTTGCTCTCCGGCTACCAGGGCAAGGAGACCGCCACCGCCGGCGGGCCTGCCGAGGGCACGCCCTCGACGTCCCTGGTCCTCGACCAGTTCGGCCGGAACCTCACCCAGGCCGCTCGTGAGTCCAAGCTCGACCCGGTCATCGGGCGCGAGAAGGAGATCGAGCGGGTCATGCAGGTGCTGTCCCGCCGTACCAAGAACAACCCGGTCCTGATCGGTGAGCCCGGCGTCGGCAAGACCGCCGTCGTCGAGGGCCTCGCCCAGGCCATCGTCAAGGGCGAGGTGCCCGAGACCCTCAAGGACAAGCACCTCTACACCCTGGACCTCGGCGCGCTGGTCGCCGGCTCCCGCTACCGCGGTGACTTCGAGGAGCGCCTGAAGAAGGTGCTCAAGGAGATCCGCACCCGCGGCGACATCATCCTGTTCATCGACGAGCTGCACACGCTCGTCGGTGCGGGTGCCGCCGAGGGCGCCATCGACGCGGCTTCGATCCTGAAGCCGATGCTGGCCCGTGGTGAGCTGCAGACCATCGGTGCGACGACGCTGGACGAGTACCGCAAGCACCTGGAGAAGGACGCGGCCCTCGAGCGCCGCTTCCAGCCCATCCAGGTCGCCGAGCCGTCCCTGCCGCACACCATCGAGATCCTCAAGGGTCTGCGCGACCGGTACGAGGCCCACCACCGGGTCTCCATCACCGACGAGGCCCTCGTCCAGGCCGCGACCCTGGCCGACCGGTACATCTCGGACCGCTTCCTGCCGGACAAGGCGATCGACCTGATCGACGAGGCCGGCTCCCGGATGCGCATCCGCCGGATGACCGCGCCGCCGGACCTGCGCGAGTTCGACGAGAAGATCGCGGGCGTGCGCCGCGACAAGGAGTCCGCGATCGACTCGCAGGACTTCGAGAAGGCCGCCTCCCTGCGCGACAAGGAGAAGCAGCTCCTCGCCGCGAAGGCCAAGCGGGAGAAGGAGTGGAAGGCCGGCGACATGGACGTCGTCGCCGAGGTCGACGGCGAGCTGATCGCCGAGGTCCTCGCGACCGCCACCGGCATCCCGGTCTTCAAGCTGACCGAGGAGGAGTCCTCGCGTCTGCTGCGCATGGAGGACGAGCTCCACAAGCGGGTCATCGGTCAGAAGGACGCCGTCAAGGCGCTCTCGAAGGCGATCCGTCGTACGCGTGCCGGTCTGAAGGACCCGAAGCGTCCCGGTGGTTCGTTCATCTTCGCCGGTCCGTCCGGTGTCGGTAAGACCGAGCTGTCCAAGGCGCTCGCCGAGTTCCTCTTCGGCGACGAGGACGCGCTGATCTCCCTCGACATGTCGGAGTTCAGCGAGAAGCACACGGTCTCGCGTCTCTTCGGTTCGCCCCCCGGCTACGTGGGCTACGAAGAGGGTGGCCAGCTCACCGAGAAGGTCCGCCGCAAGCCGTTCTCGGTCGTCCTCTTCGACGAGGTCGAGAAGGCCCACCCGGACATCTTCAACTCGCTGCTGCAGATCCTGGAGGACGGTCGGCTGACCGACTCCCAGGGCCGGGTCGTGGACTTCAAGAACACGGTCATCATCATGACGACCAACCTCGGCACCCGGGACATCTCCAAGGGCTTCAACCTGGGCTTCGCGGCCTCGGGTGACACGAAGTCCAACTACGAGCGCATGAAGAACAAGGTCCAGGACGAGCTCAAGCAGCACTTCCGGCCCGAGTTCCTCAACCGCGTCGACGACGTGGTCGTCTTCCCGCAGCTCACCCAGGACGACATCCTCGCGATCGTCGACCTGATGGTCGGCAAGGTGGACGAGCGCCTCAAGGACCGGGACATGGGCATCGAGCTCTCTCAGTCCGCCAAGGAGCTGCTGTCCAAGAAGGGTTACGACCCCGTGCTGGGCGCGCGGCCACTGCGCCGCACGATCCAGCGCGAGATCGAGGACACCCTGTCGGAGAAGATCCTCTTCGGCGAGCTGCGCCCCGGTCACATCGTGGTCGTGGACACGGAGGGCGAGGGCGAGACCAAGACCTTCACCTTCCGCGGCGAGGAGAAGTCGGCCCTGCCGGACGTCCCGCCGATCGAGCAGGCGGCCGGCGGAAGCGGGCCGAACCTGAGCAAGGAGGCCTAGCCGCTGCGCTGGGTCTGAGCCAAAGGGGCTGCCCCGGGACCAAGTCCCGGGGCAGCCCCTTTGTGTGTGCCTCGTCAGGAAAGCTGGCCGTTGTAGTCCGGCAGCTTGTACGTCTTCTCGGCGTGGCCGCCCGACAGGTCGGTGGCGCTGTTGCCGATGTTCGCGATGATCGTGTAGCCCTTGTTCTCGATGTCGGCGCGCTGGGCCGTCTTGTAGTCGGCGACGTTCTTGAACAGGTCGAAGAAGTTGCGCACGTACAGGCCGGAGACCTTGTAACCGACGTACTTGAGGTTGTAGTCGGTCACCGGGTAGATGATGCCCGGGCGGGCGGTCACGAAGAACAGCGAGACGCCGTGCTCCTGGGCGTACTTGGCGACATCCAGCGCCGGCTTGTTGGCCGGCTGCGGGTAGCTGAAGCCGAAGTCCGTCTCCAGGGTGGTGTTGTCGATGTCGAAGACGATCGCCTGCTTCTCACCCGGCTTGGTGTTGGCGATCCGCTGCTTCAGATAGGGCAGCGCCTGGTTCATGACCGCCTGGCAGTCCTTCTGCCAGGTGTCGTAGTCCACGTCCTCGGCAGCCGCGGTGGCGGTGGTCGAGGCGCTCGCGGCCGTGGCCGCTTCGGCGGGGACCGCGAGGGCCACGAGGGCGGCCGCGGAGACGGTGCCGACCGCGATACGGCGCGCCCAGGGGCGGCGAAGGGTCATGTGGGGGGTCCTCTCACGTCACGTGCGCTCTGTTGTTGTCGCGTGCATGTTCGTGGGTGGGAGTGGCGTGAGGGGAACGTTAGGGTTACTGGACGGTAAGTCGCTAGAGGTGTGCGTCACATCGGCCTGAGCGATCAGTTCTCGGTGTCTTTGAGTCGCGTAGCGCCCGTCACATTCCGGGGTCTTCCGATTGCACTGGGCGGTGACATGAGGCACAGGCGATTTGTCCGTTACTAGCGGGAATAGTGGAAAGCGGCCCTGCGGGCAAAACAGACTTTTATTGTGAAAACTGGCGGACTCTTTTGGTGTTGACGCTGGTTCGTCCGTATTGGGCGCTCTGTCAAGGTGCGGGGATTTTTGCCACTGAGTACTAGCTCTCGTCGTAGTTGAGGGGTTTTGGGGTTCGGCCCCGGCGGGGTTACCAAGGGATGGCCATCCGGCGACCGCATGTGTCGGGTGGTTTTCCCTGTCGTCGTACCCGTGAGGTTTCGAATGTCCCCGCGCTTCTCGTTCCGTTCGCCCCGTACGTCCGCGTTCCGCACCCGTGCTGCTGTGCTGGCCGCCGGACTGGGAGCCTCGGTCGTGCTGGGCGCCGGAGGCGCGGTCGCTGCTGAGATGACCTCCGCCCCCGCCGCCGTCCAGGCCCAGACCGTCGCCGCGAAGAAGGCGCCCGCGAAGAAGGCCCCCGCCAAGAAGGCCGTCTCCTGGGTCAAGCCGGTCAAGAAGTACACGAAGTCCGCCAGCTTCGCGCAGGCCGGCGGCATGTGGCAGTCCACCCACAGCGGTCAGGACTTCGCCGTCCCGACCGGCACCCAGGTCGTGGCCGCGCACGGCGGCACCGTCGTCAAGGCCGGCGGCAACGGCGCCGGTGACGGTCCCGCGTACGGCAACGCCATCGTCATCAAGCACGGCAACGGGACGTTCTCCCAGTACGCCCACCTGTCGCGCATCGACGTGAAGATCGGCCAGATCGTCAAGACCGGTCAGAAGATAGCCAAGTCCGGCAACACCGGTAACTCCAGCGGTCCGCACCTGCACTTCGAGATCCGCAAGACCGCCAACTACGGCTCCGCGGTCGACCCCGTGGCCTTCCTTCGGGCCAACGGCCTGTCGATCTGAGGCAGCAGCTCGATCTGAGGCAGCCGCTTGCCGCTCAGGCGCCCTTGTGCGCCTGAGTGATCAGGTCCGTGGCGACCTCGAGGATGGCCTTGCGCTTCTCCTCGGGGTCGCCTTCGAGGTCCTTCAGCACGAACATCCCGGCGTGCATCGTGAACAGGGCGCTGATGCAGCGCACCTGGTCCACCAGATCGGCGTCCGGGTCGATGATGATGTCCCGCATGCCGAGCATGCGGTCCTTGAACGTCTCGCCGATGCTCAGTTCGCGGACGGTCGCCTGGTTCTCCTGCATGAAGCGGAAGAGGGGGGACGCGCCGGCCAGGGCCTCGCTGTAGCGGCGGACGATCTCCTGCTTCGTCTCCAGGGTGTGCGGCTGCTGCCTGCCCCACTCGATCAGTTCCTCGATCGGCTTCGTCAGATCCTCGAAGAGGCTGACGATGATCTCTTCCTTGGTCCTGAAGTGGTAGTACAGGGCCGCCTTCGTGACCTCCAGGCGCTCGGCGATCTCGCGCAGTGAGGTCTTCTCGTAGCCCTGCTCGGCGAAGAGTTCGAGGGCCACGTCCTGGATGCGCTGGCGGGTGTTCCCGCGGCGCCGCTGCTTGGTGCCGTCCATGGTGCCACCCATCCTCGTACTTCTCGGCTTTCCGGAAAACTTACTTGACGCCCGGCTAGTTACGCACCTACCTTCCTTCAGTGTAGGCAACTAGCCGGGCGGCAAGTAAGTGGCTGGGGGAGTGGGAATCATGGCGGACACACTGGCAGTGGACACAGGACCGGCGGATCGGGCGAAGCAAGCCGATCCGGCCGACAAGAAGCCGAAGAGCGTACGGGTCGTACTGCTCGCGCTGATGATCACGATGATGCTGGCGATGCTCGACAACATGATCGTGGGCACCGCGATGCCGACGATCGTGGGCGAGCTGGGCGGCCTGGAACATCTGTCGTGGGTCGTGACGGCGTACACCCTGGCGACCGCGGCCTCCACCCCGCTGTGGGGCAAGCTCGGCGACATGTACGGGCGCAAGGGCGTCTTCATGTCGTCGATCGTGCTCTTCCTCATCGGATCCGCGCTCAGCGGCATGGCCCAGGACATGGGGCAGCTCATCGGGTTCCGGGCGGTGCAGGGACTCGGCGCCGGCGGTCTGATGGTCGGCGTCATGGCGATCATCGGTGACCTGATCCCGCCGCGGGAGCGCGGCAAGTACCAGGGCATGATGGCCGGCGTCATGGCGCTGGCGATGATCGGCGGACCGCTGGTCGGCGGCACCATCACCGACCACTGGGGCTGGCGCTGGGCCTTCTACATCAACCTGCCGCTCGGCGTCGTGGCCCTCGCCGCGATCAGTGCCGTGCTGCACCTGCCGAAGAAGCGGGCCAAGGCGCGGATCGACTACCTGGGCGCGGCGCTGCTGACCGTGGGAATCACCTCGATCGTGCTGGTGACCACGTGGGGCGGCACGGAGTACGCCTGGACGTCCGCCCGGATCATGGAGCTCATCGGCATCGGCGTCGCCGCGCTCGTCGGGTTCGTGTTCTGGCAGACCAAGGCGGCCGAGCCGGTCGTGCCGTTGCACATCTTCCGCAGCCGGAACTTCACGCTGATGTCCCTCATCGGCTTCATCACCGGGTTCGTGATGTTCGGTGCGACGCTGTTCCTGCCGCTGTACCAGCAGTCCGTGCAGGGCGCCTCCGCCACCAACTCCGGGCTCCTGCTGCTGCCGATGCTCGGGGCGATGCTGGTCACCTCGATGGTCGCCGGCCGGGTGACCACGAACACCGGGCGCTACAAGCTCTTCCCGATCGCCGGCAGCGCGCTGATGGTCGTCGGGCTGTACCTGCTGTCGACGATGGACACCGGCACCAGCCGCTTCATGTCCGGCGTGTTCATGGCCGTGGTCGGGTTCGGCATGGGCTGTCTGATGCAGATCACCATGCTGGTCGCGCAGAACAGCGTCGAGATGAAGGACATGGGCGTCGCGTCCTCCTCCACCACGCTCTTCCGTACGCTCGGCTCCTCGTTCGGCGTCGCGATCATGGGCGCGCTGTTCAACAACCGGGTGCAGGACGTCATGACCGAGCGGGCCGGCTCGCTGGGGTCCAAGGTGACCGAGCAGTCGGCACAGCTCGACGCGGCGAGCCTGGCGAAGCTGCCGGACGCGGTGCGCGAGGCGTACCAGCACGCTGTGTCGGCCGGCACGCACTCGGCGTTCCTGCTGGGCGCCGTGATCGCCGTGCTGGCCCTGGCGGCGGCCCTGTTCGTCAAGGAGGTCCCGCTCAAGGGCGCGGACCCGAAGCCGGAGGCCGTGGAGGCCGGCGCCTAGGCGGCCCGAGGCGGCCCCAGGCCGTCCGAGCCCGGCAAACGAAAAGGCCCTCGGGTGTGCTGCCCGGGGGCCTTCGCCTGTGCCGGCGTTGTCAGTGGGGCGTGCCACCATCGGCTGCATGGACAAGGTGCGGCAGTTGCGGCTGGCCAAGGACGCCATGGACCGGGAGTGGGCCGACCCCGGCCTCGACCTGGACGCGGTGGCCGCACACGCCGGGTACTCGCGGTATCACTTCGTGCGGGCCTTCAAAGCGGTGTACGGCGAGACGCCGGGGCAGTATCTGACCCACCGGCGGATCGAGCGGGCCGAGGAGTATCTGCGGGTGGCCAATCTGACCGTGACGGAGATCTGCCATCTGGTCGGGTTCAGCAGCCTCGGCACCTTCTCGGCGAAGTTCAAGGCACGGACCGGCCTGTCGCCGAGCGAGTACCGGCACAAGCACGTCGGCCGCGGGGCGGCGCTGATACCGGGGTGCTACGCGATGTTCTGGGCCGGCGGCTTCCGGCAGCGGGACAGCAACTCTGAAGAAGCGAGTTGACCGTGCCCCTGCCTAACGTGACGGAAGGAACCACGGAGCAGAGCAGGGGAGAGCAGGGTCATGATCAAGGGGCTGGGCATCACCACCGTCTGGACGTTCGACCAGGCGCGCACCAAGGCGTTCTTCACGGAGAAGATCGGCTTCGAGGTGCGCAACGACCTGTCCATGGGCGAGATGAGGTGGGTCACTGTAGGGGCGAAGGGGCAGCCGGACGTCGAGCTCGCGCTCATGAGCCTGGACGGTCCCGGCCTCGACCCCGAGTCCTCCGAGGCGCTGAAGAAGCTCGTCGCGAAGGGCGTCATCGGTGCCGGGGCGTTCCACACCGACGACTGCCGGGGGGACTACGAAACCTTCAAGGCACGCGGGGTGGAGTTCATCCAGGAGCCCCAGGAGCGGCCGTACGGCATCGAGGCGATCTTCCGCGACGACAACGGCAACTGGTACTCGCTGACCGAGCGGAGCGAGGAGCTCGACTTCTCCAAGTCCTTCGAGTGAACCCTCGGACCCGGTCCAGGTGAGCCGCCCGGTCCGCCGCTACGGCAGCATCGGGTAGCTCCCCGTCTTCGTCGGCGCGTGCTCCGGGAGCCAGAGGACGGCCACCGCGCCCTCCGCCGGCACATGGTCCGGGGCGCCCGGCGGGCGAATGTTGCGGAAGGTCAGCCGGGCACCGAGGACCCGGGCCTGACCTGCGGCGATCGTCAGGCCGAGGCCATGGCCGTGGCCCGAGCGGTCGCTGCTGCCGGTGCGGAAGCGGCTGGGGCCGTCGGCGATCAGATGCGCGGGGAACCCGGGGCCGTGGTCGCGGACCCGGATGACCCGGCCCTCGACCGTGACCTGGATCGGCGGCCTGCCGTGCCGCGCCGCGTTGGCCAGCAGATTGAACAGCACCCGCTCCAGGCGCCGCGGGTCGGTGGTGACCTCCGACTCGTGGACGACCCGCACCTCGATGGCGGGATCCTTGGCCGCGACCCGCCGGCTGACGAACTCGCCCAGCAGGATGTCCTGCAACTCGGCCCGCTCCGAGGCACTGTCGAGGCGGGCCACCTCCAGGACGTCCTCGACCAGCGTGCGCATGGCCTTCGCCCGGTCCAGGACCAGTTCCGTGGGCCGGCCGGGCGGCAGCAGCTCGGCCGCCGTCAGCAGTCCGGTCACCGGCGTGCGCAGCTCGTGCGCGATGTCCGCGGTGACCCGGCGCTCCGCGTCCAGCCGCTGCTGGAGCGCGTCCGCCATGGCGTCCACCGCGCTCGCGAGGTCGTCGGTCTCATCCCGTACGACACCGCCGATGGCGTCCCGCACCCTGACGTCCGGCTCACCGCTCGCGACCTGGTTCGCCGCGGCCGCCGCCTTGCGCAGCCGCCGCGAAAGCTGTCCGCCGATGAGTACACCGAGCGCGCTGCCGCCGAACACCACCGCGATCGAACCGATGATCATGGCCTGGTCGAGGCGGTTCAGGATGTGGTCGCTGCGGTCGGTGAAGCCGGTGCGCAGGGACAGGACATGCCCGTTGTTGAGCGGCACGGCCGCCCAGATGTCGGGCGCGCCGCTCGGCGTGTCGGTGACATAGGTCGCCCGCCGGCCCTCCTCGACCTTGTCCCGCAGCGCCGCCGGCAGCTCCGGGTCGTCGATCGTGAGGTTGGGGAAGTTCAGCCGCTTGGACTGCTCGTAGCTGCGCTGGGCGATCTGGATCCGCTCGTCCGCGAGATCGCGCGCGCTGTCCAGCATCGAGACCCGGGCCTGGTTGTGCACGACAAGGCTCAGTACGACCGCCACAAGGGCGCCGACCAGCGCGATCGCCGCGCTCAGCTTCCACCGCAGCCCCGTACGTATGGCGATCCGGCCGCCGCCCATGCCCCTCACGCGCATGCCGCTGCGACCACCCGCCGGTGACCCCGTACGAACGCCCGCACGGGCATCCACCCCCTGCCCCGCGATCTCCGCCGGATCCGTGAGGCCGACGCTCGCCGCGCCGGACGCGGCCGGCCGTCTGAACATCTCCCGCATGCCGCCTCGCTCAGGCCTTCAGCTTGTAGCCGAAGCCACGGACCGTCTCGATACGGTCCTGGCCGACCTTCTGCCGCAGCCGCTGCACATGGACGTCGACCACCCGCGTGTCCCCGCCCCAGCCGTAGTCCCACACCCGCTCCAGCAGCTTGTCCCGCGACAGCACCGTGCCCGGCGCCGAGGAGAACTCCAGCAGCAGCCGCATCTCGGTCGGCGTGAGCGCGACCTGCCGGCCGTCCCGGCGCACCTCCATGCCCTCGGTGTCGATCTCCAGGTCGCCGAAGGCCAGCAGGCCGCCGGTGGCCGTGGAGTCGGTCTCGTCCACCCGGTCCGTGCGGCCCGCGTGCCCGAAGCGGCGCAGCACCGCCCGGATCCGGGCGACCAGCACGGCGCCGTCGAACGGCTTGGTGACGTAGTCGTCCGCGCCCGCCTCCAGGCCCAGCACCACGTCGATCGAGTCGGCACGCGCCGACAGCATGATCACCGGCACGGTCGACTCGTCGCGGATACGGCGGCACAGACTGACCCCGTCCAGGCCCGGGACCATCACGTCCAGCAGCGCGATGTCGGGCTGGTTCGTGCGGAACGCCTCCAGCCCCGACAGCCCGTCGGGCATGGCGGTCACCGCGAAGCCGTCCCGCTCCAGGGCGAGCTGGGTGGCCTCGCGGATGACGTCGTCGTCCTCGACGAACAGGACGTGGGTCTGTTCTGCCATCCCGGTGCTCTCAGTCCTCGTGTGTTTCCGGTGGTGCGTCTGATGCTTCTCGGCCGTGCAGGACGTGTCCATGGGGCGCGTCCACAAGAACGTGCCCGATTGAGGGACGCGTGGAGCGCCCGATGCGTTCACGGACTGCGCGGTCTCAGCCGTCCGGCGCCGGTGTGTCGTCGCCGCCGAGCGAGCCGTAGTCGGTGCGGGTGCTGAACTTCCGGACGAAGCGGTCGGACTTCCACTCGTACGAGGTCACGTCCTCGCTGGACGGGTTCGACAACGCGTCGTCCTTGGCGTACACCTGCTTGGTCACCACAAGGTAGCCGCGGTCGATCTCGGCGTAGACCGGAGGCTCCTCCGACTTGAACACATTGCGGTACGCACCGCTCTGCTCGCGGTACACGTACGAGGCGACGCCCACGCCGTCCCCGCAGGACAGGACGTTGACCACGATGTCGTCCGCGGGACCGCCGGTCAGGTCGCCGTACGACACGTCGATGGGGTAGTCGTCGGACACGCACGGCTTCAGCTCGCGCTTGACCTCCGTCGAGACCACGGGGTCCGCCTTGACCAGCCGGACGGCCTCCGTGCGGTCCGGGACCGCCGAGGCCGAGGCCACGGCCGACGGTGAGACGGCCGAGCCGCCCGCCAGGTCGGCGTGCGCGGGCCCCTCGTCACGTGCGCCGGTGCCGCCGGTGGCGCAGGCGGAGGCGAAAAGGGCGAGGGCGACGACCACGGCCATCGCCGTGAACGCCGCCTGCAAGGTCCCCCGCACGGGCCCCGATCCGGGCCCGGAGTGCGCGGATCCGGTGTCCCCGGGGTCCCCGTCCGTGGCCCTGTCACCCCTGTCCGTGTCCCCGTCACCCCGCTCCGTGTGCCCGGTGCCGCCTGTGGTCGTGCCTAGGCCGCGCAACGCTCCCGCTCCTCACGCTCCAGCGCGCGTGCGTCCAGATCGCGGCTCTCCAGCTCCTCGCGGAGTCGGGCGAGCGCCCGGTGCAGCGTGCTTTTGACCGTACCGGCCGACATGCCGAGGGCCGCGGCCGTCTCCTCCGTGGACATCTGCTCCCAGTGTCGCAGCACGACGACGCTGCGTTGCTTGGGTGCCAGAACCTTCATGATGTCCATCAGCAGAGCGCGGTCCGCGTGCTGCTCGGTGGAGTCGTCGACGGAGGCGTCCGGGAGCTGCTCGGTCGGCACCTCCTCCAGCTTGCGCGCACGCCACCACTCGGTCCGCGTGTTGATCATCACGCGGCGCAGGTAGGCGTCCGCGAGCCGCTTGTCCGCGATGCCGTCCCAGCGGTGGTACGTCCGCACCAGCGCGGTCTGCAGCAGGTCCTGCGCGTCGACCGGGTCCGGGACCAGCCGGCGGGCGCTGCGCAGCAGCGCGTCCTGCCGGGTGCGGACGTACTCCTCGAACTCGAGCACCTCGCCCTGCGCCATGTTGACCGCCTCCCGATTCCCCGTTCCCGGCCGGCCTGTCGGCCGTCGGTCTCACTGCTTCTGCTTCGTGGTCGTCCCCGTCTGCCGGGTACGGAGATGAAGCTACGGAGGCGTTGTCACGGCGCTGTCCGAAGCAGCCTTCGGCCAGCGCTCGGCTGTCCGTCGGTTGTGTAACGGAATCAGGAAAGGGGCAAAACGGTCGGGAGGTTGGGGTGGGTATAGGGGGATTTGATGGTGTGCTGGCCCTGCAACGGCCGTGCGGAGGCTGTGAGTCGTGTGTTGCAGAGACCGTACGGCTGTGATGTGACTGTGCGTCAGCTCAGCGGCAGCCGGTACATCCCGCCCGGCAGCGGCTCCACCAGCCCGTCGGAGACGAGGCCGTCCAGGGCGCGGGCGCGCTGCACCGGTTCGTGCCACACACGGTCCAGCGCCGCCTGCGGTACGAGGGTGTGGGCCTCCCGCAGCACGGCGAGGAGCTTGCCGCGCACCTGACGGTCGGTTCCGGCGTACGTCTGGCCGCGGCGTGGCGGGCCCTCGTGCTCCGGCTTGCCCGCGAGCCGCCAGGCGCACTGCGCGGCGATCGGGCAGCGGTGGCACGACTCGTTCTTCGCGGTGCACACCAGCGCGCCGAGCTCCATGGAGGCGGCGGCCCAGCGGGAAGCGGTGCGCTCGTCGTCGGGGAGCAGGGCACGGGCGAGCTTGCGTTCGGCGGCGGTGGTGGCGTTCGGCGGGTACTGCACGCCGGTGACGGCCCGGGCGAAGACCCGGCGGACGTTGGTGTCCAGGACGGGGTGCCGCTGGCCGTACGCGAAGGACGCCACGGCGGCCGCGGTGTACTCGCCGATGCCGGGCAGCGCGAGGAGCTGGGCGTGGTCGGTCGGTACGTCCCCGCCGTGCCGTTCCGCTATGGCGACGGCGGCGCCGTGCAGACGCAGCGCGCGGCGCGGGTAACCGAGCCGGCCCCAGGCGCGGACGGCCTCGCCGGGCGCCTCCTTGGCCAGGTCGGCGGGGCGGGGCCAGCGGGACAGCCACTGCTCGTAGACGGGCAGGACGCGGTTCACCGGCGTCTGCTGGAGCATGAACTCACTGACCATCACACCCCAGGGGCCGGCCTCGGGGCGCCGCCAGGGGAGGTCGCGGGCGTTCTCGTCGAACCAGTCGATGACACTGCCGTGCAGCGGCTGACCGGCCAGGCCGTCGGAGTCGGCGTCGGTGTGGGTGTGCGGGGGCTTCGTGGGCGCAGTCATGGCTTTCCGATCCTGCCATGTCGGGGGCGGCGGGGAGGGTAGGCGGCGGGTGCCGGTGCGTTGGCGGCTGCGGATCGGGGGTTGCGGGACGTGCGAGTGCGGCCTCCCGGCTTACGGGAGGGGCGGCTGTGAGCGCGGTAGTCGTTGCTGCCGCCCGCCGCCCGCCGCCCGCCGCCCGCCGCCCGCCGCCCGCCGCCCGCCACCCGCCGCCTACGCCGACCTGTCTGGGCGCGCCGCCCCATGGCCTCGCCGGCGCTCTCCCGGACTGGCCCCGCGCGCCCGTCCGCAGGACAGCGACAGCCATAGCTACCGTGCGAGCGGCGAACTCCCTGTCTCCGCCCACCACTTCAGGCTCTGCTCCGCCAACGCGGGGCGGTGCGTGGCCAAGACCGTGATCCGGCAGGTCGGCCTGTCTCAGCGCCCTTCCGTAGAGGCGGAGTTCGTACGGTGATCCGCTCGCCTGCTGTCGGCCGCCGAGGAAGATGACGCACGCGATAGCCGTGGCCAGAGGTGCAAGTACCGCGATCGCGAACCCCCGGGTCGTGTCCCGGCCATGTGCCGTACCTACTTTGGGGTGTCATGGGTGAGGTCGGCGTTGCGGAAGGCCACGGTCACGGACCGTAGGCAGTGGGCCGATCCCGTCACGCCCTGCGATCGACAGGTGTCACCCCTGACGGGAGACAGGGTGGGCGTGGCCCCCGGCGAGCGCTTTCCGGGATGATGATCCGGAAAAGTTGCCGTCCGGGGCGGCGGGTGGCGCAGCTAACGCGCCGATCTCTCGTACAGTTTGCGCCGTGGGATCTCTGCGCAATCCGGTCGGGCCGCTTCCCTCCACCATCTACTGGCGACGGAGGGCCGTACTGCTGTCAGTGTGCGCCCTGTTGGCGCTACTGATCACCTGGGTGCTCACCTCGGGCGGCGGAGGCGGCAAGAACGACGCGGGCGGATCCGACGGCAAGAATCCCGCGCCCTCGACCATCACGCCGGGCCCCACGGGTTCCGGGCCCGCGATCAGTCAAGCGCCCGGCGGACGCGACGAGTCGACGGCCGGCGGGGACTCCGACGGGTCGGGTTCAGGCGACGGTTCCGGTGACGGAAGCGGCTCCGGGGACGGCACGACCGCCGGGGGCTCCGGCGAGGGCGGCTCCGGCAGTGGTTCCGCCGGTGGCGGCGAGGGCGGCGGTGTCGGCGCGGACGACGCGGTGGCCGAGGGCTCCTCGCTGCCCGACTGCGTCTCGGGCCAGATGAAGCTGAAGGTGAGTAGCCTCCACAACGCCTACGAGCCCGGCGAGACGCCGGCTCTGCTGCTGACCGCGACGAACTCCTCCACCTACGACTGCAAGGTCGATCTCGGCCCGAAGAACGCGGTGGTGACGGTCACTCAGGCGGGATCCGAGGACGACTTCTGGTCCTCGGCCGACTGCCCCAAGGTCTCCAGCAGCCTGCGGTTCCGGGTGCCGGCCGGTTCGAGCATCACGTACACCGTGAAGTGGGACCGCAGGGCGAGCGCCCCGCAGTGCGCGACGCCCGCCGCCGGGTCGGCCGAGGCGGGCACGTACCTGGTGGAGGCGACGACGCCCGGCTTCGGGACGGCACAGACGTCGTTCGTGCTGGAGAACGACTAGCGGGCCGTACGGCTGCCGGGCGGCGCAGGCTGCCGAGACGCGCAGGGTGCTGGCGGTGCCGGTGCGGGCCGCGCCGGTGTGGGGCGCGGCTCTCGGTCCGACTAGACGTACCGCTCCAGGATCGAGCTCTCGGCCAGCCGTGACAGTCCCTCGCGCACGCTGCGTGCCCTGGCCTCGCCGACGCCGTCCACCGTCTGGAGGTCGTCCACGCTGGCGGCGAGCAGCTTCTGGAGGCCGCCGAAGTGCTCCACCAGGCGGTCGATGATGGCGCCGGGAAGTCTGGGCACCTTGGCCAGGAGGCGGAAGCCGCGCGGGGAGACCGCCGAGTCCAGCGCCTCGGGGGAGCCGGTGTAGCCCAACGCCCGTGCCACCGTGGACAGTTCCAGGAGCTCGGCATGGGTGAGGGCGTCCAGTTCGTACAGCGCCTCGTCGACCGTGCGGGAGCGCTTGGCCGTCGGCTCGGGGACGTAGTCGCGCACCACCAGCTCGCGCTCGGGTTCCACGCCCGCGATCAACTCGTCGAGCTGGAGGGCGAGAAGACGTCCGTCGGTGCCCAGCTCCACCACGTACTCGGCGATCTCGGTCGCGATGCGCCGGACCATCTCCAGGCGCTGGGCCACCGCCGAGACGTCGCGGACCGTCACCAGGTCCTCGATCTCCAGCGCTGACAACGTTCCCGCGACCTCGTCCAGGCGGAGCTTGTAGCGCTCCAGGGTCGCGAGCGCCTGGTTGGCGCGGGAGAGGATCGCCGCCGAGTCCTCCAGGACACGGCGCTGGCCGTCGACGTAGAGCGCGATCAGCCGCATCGACTGGGAGACCGAGACGACCGGGAAGCCGACCTGCTTGCTGACCCGGTCCGCCGTACGGTGCCGGGTGCCCGTCTCCTCCGTCGGGATCGTCGCGTCGGGCACGAACTGCACACCCGCGCGCAGGATCTTCGACAGGTCGGACGACAGCACGATGCCGCCGTCGAGCTTGCACAGCTCACGCAGTCGCGTCGCCGTGAACTCGACATCCAGGACGAATCCGCCCGTACACATCGTCTCGACGGTCTTGTCGAAGCCGAGCACGATGAGTCCGCCGGTGTTGCCCCTCAGGACGCGTTCGAGCCCGTCGCGCAGGGCCGTGCCTGGAGCCACCGCGCTCAGTGAGGCGCGCATCAGGCCATCGGCACCGGAACTCCCGCCGGACTTTCCGGGAGCTGCCGCCCGGTCGTTGGCTGCCACTGCACTCCTCCGGTCGCAGGTTCTTGGCGCTCCCGTTTCGCACATGGGGTTCGTACGGACGGGCGAGACCTGGGCAAAGTCTACCGGCGGTCCTCCTCGTCCCGTGGGGCCTCTCGCCGACGCGAGCGCGGAAGGACCCGGAGCGCGTCTCCTATGTCGGCCACTTCCAGCACCTTCATGCCCGCGGGGATCTTGCCCGGGTCGCCCGGAACGAGGGCGTGCGTGAAGCCCAGACGGTGCGCCTCGGACAGCCTGCGCTGCACGCCCGTGACCCGTCTGACCTCGCCCGCGAGGCCCACCTCGCCGATCGCGACCAGGTTCTTGGGGAGAGGTGTGTCACTGGCGGCGGAGGCCAGCGCGAGGGCGACGGCGAGGTCCGCCGCGGGCTCCGAGAGCTTCACGCCGCCGACCGTCGCCGAGTAGATGTCCCGCTTGCCGAGCGCGCTGATCCGGCCGCGCTGCTCCAGCACGGCCAGCATCATCGAGACGCGCGAGGTCTCCAGACCGGACGTCGTGCGGCGGGGCGAGGGGATCTGGGAGTCGACGGTGAGCGCCTGCACCTCGGCCACCAGGGGGCGGCGGCCCTCCAGGGTGACCGTCAGGCAGGTGCCGGGGACCGGTTCGTCACGACGGGTCAGGAAAAGTCCGCTTGGGTCGGTAAGGCCCGTGATGCCCTCGTCGTGCAGTTCGAAGCAGCCGACCTCGTCCGTCGCGCCGTAGCGGTTCTTGACGCCCCGCACGAGACGCAGGCGCGCGTGCCGGTCGCCCTCGAAGTGGAGGACGACGTCCACGAGGTGCTCCAGGAGGCGGGGGCCGGCGATGGCGCCGTCCTTGGTGACGTGTCCCACGAGGAGGGTGGACATCCCGCGGTCCTTGGAGGCGCGGATGAGCGCACCGGCCACCTCCCGGACCTGGGCCATGCCGCCGGGGGCGCCGTCGATCTCGGGGGAGGCCACGGTCTGCACCGAGTCGAGGATCAGCAGCGACGGCTTCACCGCGTCCAAGTGGCCCAGCACGGCCGACAGGTCGGTCTCGGCCGCGAGATACAGATGGTCGTCGATGGCGCCGATGCGGTCCGCGCGCAGCCGCACCTGGCTCGCCGACTCCTCACCGGTGACGTACAGCGTGCGGTGCTCGTCGCTCGCCGCCTTGGCCGCCACGTCCAGCAGCAGCGTGGACTTGCCGACGCCGGGTTCGCCCGCGAGGAGGACGACGGCCCCGGGCACCAGCCCGCCGCCGAGCACCCGGTCCAGCTCCGGCACACCGGTGGAGCGCGCGGTCGCCTGCCGGCCGTCGATCTGCCCGATCGGCAGCGCGGAGTTCGTCACCCGCCCCGGTGTCGTCGTACGGACCGCCGGTGCGCCGTACTCCTCGACCGTCCCCCATGCCTGGCACTCGGGACAACGGCCGAGCCACTTGGCCGTCTGCCAGCCGCACTCGGTGCAGCGGTAGGACGGTCGGTCCTTCGTGGTCTTGGTACGGGCAGCCATGCGATGAACCGTAGCCGAGCCCACTGACAACGCCGTACGGCCGTGCACGAGGCGCCTCTTCGGGGCGCCGCGGGGGGCCGACTCGTCATGCACAAGCCATGGAATCCCGGGTTCCTGTACCCCTTTGAGGGATCGTTTCACCCGTATGGATTAAAACTGCTAAAGCAGGCGGAAGGCGCCACCGCGAGCCGCCTACGGTCCACCAATGATGAGCAGCACTCCGGAGACCTCGCCCCGCACCGCCGGCGCGCATCGGGCGCACCGGGAGGCGCGTGATCGTGCGGCGGCACGCACGCTGGCGCAGCGGCCGCCCGCGCGCTACGAGCCTTATCTGGACGGGCTGTTCACCTACTGCCTGTCCGTCCTGTGCGACCACGACAGCGCGACCGCCGCCCTCGGCGACGTCCTCGCGCTCGCCGAGCGCCGCGGTCAGCGCGTGCCCGAGACCCCCGCCGACCGGCGGCCCTGGCTGTACGCGCTGGCCCGCTGGGCGTGTCTGCGCAAGCTGGCCGAGGCCAAGCAGAAACGTCAGGGCAGCCACGCGGCGGGCCGCCCCGGCGCGCACCGGACGACCGGGGCGCAGTCGGCCGGGCCGCCCGTCGCCGACGAGATCCAGGAGCAGCGGCGTCGCGAACTCGCCCTCCTCGCCTGGCCGGAGGCCGCGGGCACCACCCCGGAGCAGCGCGAGGCCCTCGAACTCGCCGTACGCCACCACCTCGCCGCGGGCGAGGTCGCCGCCGTCCTCGGCCTGGACCTCGCCGCCGCCCGCGAACTGCTCGCCTCAGCCGCCTGCGAGGTCGAGCGCACCCGCGCGGCCCTCGCCGTCGTCGAGACCGGCGCCTGTCCGAGCGTCGCCCGGCTGACCGGCGACAACCAGGTCGTGCTCGGCACGGCCCTGCGCCGCGAACTCGTCCGGCACGTCGACGACTGCCCGCGCTGCCGCCGCACCGCCGAGCGCGCGATCCCCGGCCGGTGGCCCGGCGCGGCCGTCACCCCCGCCGAGCTGCCCGTCCTCCAGGCGCCCCGCGCGGCCCTGCACATGGCCCTGGCGCACCACCCGCGCGCGCGGGGCGGTGCCGTGCCGCGGTTCGACCGGCGTGGCTTCCCGATGGACCCGAAGGATCGTGCCGCCCGCAGGGACCGGCTACGCGCGCGTGCCGTCACCACGACCGTCGTCGCCACCGTCATCGCCGCGCCGGTCATCGCGCTGTGGGCCGCCTACCGGGGCACCCCGACCGCCGAGGGCGTCGAAGGCGGCGCGGCCAGCGCGAGCGAGGCGCACGGCCCCGGCGCCCTCGACGGAGAGGCCGCGGACGGCGGCTACGAGAACGCCGGCAACGCCAGCACCACCCCCGGCGGCCGCTTCGGGGACCGCTCCGGCACGGACGTCCTGGTCGAGGTCGTCAGCGTCAGCGGGGTGCGCGGGGCGGGCGCGGGAAACCTGGAGGTGACCGCCGACCACAGCGGCGACACCACACTCGTCACCCTCACGGCGACGGGGCGCACGCCGGTGCGCTGGTCGGCGAGCACCGGGGCGCACTGGCTGTACCTGAGCCGGTCGTCGGGAACGCTGGAGCCGGGCGAGTCGTTGACGATCAAGGTGTACGTCGACCAGCTCCGCGAGCCGTCCGGGTACTGGAGCGCGCGGGTGGCGATCTCACCAGCCGGCGCCGTCGTCTCCATCGAGGGCTACGGCACCGCCCCGAGCCCCTCCGACCCGGGACAAGGCCCCGGCCCCGACCCGTTGCCCAGCGACCCGACCGACCCCGGGACGCCCAGCGAGCCGCCGCCCTCGTCCTCCGATCCGGACCCGACACCGACGACCCCGGATCCGCCGGACCCGACCCCGAGCGACCCGACGCCGTCCGACCCGCCGCCCAGCGACCCACCGCCCTCGTCGTCCGACCCGACGCCGTCCGACCCGTCCAGCCCGTCCGACCCGACGAGCTCGACACCACCGCCCAGCGGGAGCGGGGAGCCCGGCCCGTCGGGGCCGTAGGTCAAAGGGCACCGGGGCCAGGTGTGTGGCGTGGGGCGCCGGCGCTCCCTGCCGGGCGACGACGTCGGGCGTCGCCGCGCGGCAGGTGGCCGTCGGTCAGGCGACCGGATCCGCCGGGTGCGGTGCCAGCAGGGGGAGCTGCGATGCCAGCCGCTCCTCGCACAGCTCGACCAGACGGTCGTAGCCGGCCTTGCCCATCAGCTCGGTCAGCTCCGCCCGGTAGGACACGTACACCGGGTCGCCGGCGCCGTGCGCCGAGGTCGCCGACGTGCACCACCAGTGCAGGTCGTGGCCGCCCGGACCCCAGCCGCGGCGGTCGTACTCGCCGATCGACACCTGGAGCACCCGGGTGTCGTCGGGCCGGTCGATCCAGTCGTACGTCCGCCGGACCGGCAACTGCCAGCAGACGTCCGGCTTGGTCTCCAGCGGCTCGCGGCCCTCCTTCAGGGCGAGGATGTGCAGCGAGCAGCCCGCGCCGCCCGCGAAGCCGGGGCGGTTCTGGAAGATGCACGAGCCGTTGTAGGGGCGGGTCTGGCGGTCGCCGTCCTCGTCCTCCGAGATCCAGCCGTGCTCCATGCCCTCGTCATGGTGCTGCCAGATCTCCGGCGTGAGCCTCGCCACATGCTCCGCGACGCGCTTCTCGTCGTCCTCGTCCGAGAAATGGGCCCCCAGAGTGCAGCAGCCGTCGTCCGCGCGGCCCGCCTGGATGCCCTGGCAGCCGCTGCCGAAGATGCAGTTCCAACGGGAGGTCAGCCATGTCAGATCGCAGCGGAAGACCTGCTCGTCGTCCGCCGGATCAGGGAATTCCACCCATGCGCGTGCGAAGTCGAGACCCTTCTCGTCCGGCTCCGCGGAGCCCTTCCTCGGCTTCTTCGACTTCGTGGCCGCCTTCGCCTGCGAAGAACCCTTGTCGGATTTGGACGTCTTGTCGTCCTTCGCCTTTTTCGTCTTTGGCACGGGACCAGGGTACGGCGTCCGCACCTGGGACTTCGAGGACGGAGGATCGCCCAGGTGGCAGTAGCGTTCCGTACATGAGACTCGGTGTCCTGGACGTGGGATCCAACACGGTGCATCTGCTGGTGGTGGATGCTCACCCCGGCGCGCGCCCGCTGCCCGCGCATTCGCACAAGGCGGAGCTGCGCCTTGCCCAACTCCTCGACGACAGCGGAGCCATCGGTCCCGACGGGGTCGAGCGGCTGATCGGCGTCGTCCATGAGGCGCTCCAGGCCGCCGAGGACAAGGGTGTCGAGGAAGTCCTGCCGTTCGCCACGTCGGCGGTGCGCGAGGCGAGCAACGCCGACGACGTACTCGCGCGTGTGAAGGACGAAACCGGGGTCTCGCTCCAGGTCCTCACCGGCCCGGAGGAAGCCCGGCTGACCTTCCTCGCCGTCCGGCGCTGGTTCGGCTGGTCGGCCGGAAAGCTCCTCGTGCTGGACATCGGCGGCGGGTCCCTGGAGATCGCGTACGGCATAGACGAGGAGCCGGACGCGGCGGTGTCGCTGCCGCTCGGGGCCGGGAGGCTGACCGCCGGGTGGCTGCCGGGTGATCCGCCGGACCCCGAGGACATACGGGCGCTACGGCGGCATGCGCGCGCGCAGATCGCTCGCACGGTCGGCGAATTCAGCCGCTTCGGTGCGCCGGACCACGTGGTCGCGACGTCCAAGACCTTCAAGCAGCTCGCCCGCATCGCCGGTGCCGCACGCTCCGCGGAGGGCCTGTACACCCAGCGCGAGCTGAAGCGGGAGTCCCTGGAGGCGTGGGTGCCCCGGCTGGCCGGGATGACCACGGCCCAGCGCGCGGAACTGCCGGGCGTCTCGGACGGGCGCGCGGGGCAGCTCCTCGCCGGGGCGCTGGTGGCCGAGGGGGCGATGGATCTGTTCGGCGTGGAGACGCTGGAGGTCTGCCCCTGGGCACTGCGTGAGGGCGTGATCCTGCGGAAGCTGGATCAGATGACGGTGGGCTGACGGACCCGCCCGGCAACCGGGCGTGCAGGCACGCGGAGCCGTAGGGCGCTCACGACGGCGTAGGGCTCGCGGCCGCCCCCGCGCGCCGCGGTCGGCGGCGCCCCACGCCCGCGCGTGAACCCCGCCACACCCCCCACCCCGCGCCCGCGCTTCACCCGCCCCGCATCGGCCCAGTTCGCGCACCTGGCCGGTTGTCGGCCCTGCCGGCGAGCGTGCGGTCATCGGTTCCCCCGCGTTCCGTGACGCCCCGTACTCTGTCCCTCGTGGCAGAACCAGTGGTGCGCATCCCGGATGCGAAGGTCGCTCTGTCGACGGCCTCCGTCTATCCGGAGTCGACGGCGACGGCCTTCGAGATCGCCGCGCGCCTCGGGTACGACGGTGTCGAGGTCATGGTCTGGACCGACCCGGTCAGCCAGGACATCGAGGCGCTGCGCAGGCTCAGCGACTACCACCGGATCCCGATCCTCGCCGTCCACGCTCCTTGTCTGCTGATCACACAGCGCGTCTGGTCGACGGATCCGTGGACCAAGCTCCAGCGCGCCCGGGCCGCCGCCGAGAAGCTCGGGGCGGGCACGGTCGTGGTGCACCCGCCGTTCCGCTGGCAGCGCCAGTACGCCCGCGACTTCGTCGCCGGCATCTGGCGTATGGCGAACGAGACGGACGTGCGGTTCGCCGTCGAGAACATGTACCCCTGGCGCTACCGCGACCGCGAGATGCTCGCCTACGCCCCCGACTGGGACGTCACGAAGGACGACTACCGCCACTTCACGATCGATCTGAGCCACACGGCCACCGCCCGCGCGGACGCCGTGCAGATGATCGACCGGATGGGCGATCGGCTGGGTCATGTGCACCTCGCGGACGGGCGGGGGTCCGCGAAGGACGAGCACCTCGTGCCCGGCCGCGGCAACCAGCCCTGCGCCGAGGTGCTGGAACGTCTCGCCCTGACCGGCTTCGACGGTCACGTCGTCATCGAGGTCAACACCCGCCGCGCGATGTCCGGCGCCGAACGCGAGGCCGACCTCGCCGAGGCCCTCGCCTTCACGCGGCTGCACCTGGCCTCCGCGGTGAAGGTGCCCCGGCCGTGACCGACGCAGCCGACGAGGTGGGCTCCCGGCGCCGGGGCCGGCCCCCGCGTGCCGAATCCGCCGACACCCGCGACCGCATCCTGGACGCCGCCCGCGAGGAGTTCGCCGAGCGCGGCTACGAAAAGACCTCGGTGCGTGGCATCGCCAAGGCGGCCGGCGTGGACTCCGCGCTCGTGCATCACTACTTCGGCACCAAGGAACAGGTCTTCGAGGCGGCTGTGGAGGTCGCCCTCGTGCCCGCCCTGAAGGTGCGGGACGCCGTGCTCGAGGTGCCCCTCGACGACGTCGGCGAGCGCCTGACCCGCTCCCTCTTCGGGCTCTGGGAGAACCCCGTCACCCGCAGGCCGCTGCTCGCGATCGTCCGCTCGGCGGTCAACAACGAGGCCGCCGCCACCGTGTTCCGGCGCCTGGTCTCGGCCCAGTTGCTGCGCCGCATCGCCGGCGAGATCGACGCCCCGGACGCGGAACTGCGCGCCGAGCTGGCGGCCGCGCAGCTCGTCGGGGTCGCGATGATGCGCTACGTCATCAAGATCGAGCCGATCGCCTCCGCGGACCCCGAGCAGATCATCGCGCGCGTGGCGCCGGTCGTGCAGGGGCATCTGACCGGCTCCTGATCGGCTGCATGATCGGCTCCTGACCGGTTCCTGACGGGCCGGATCGCCGGTGCCGCGAGGCATGCGCCGCCGAAACGACGCCGATGCGTCCCCGATTGTCCCCGGTGGTTTTCCGATGCATCCCCCGATTCCGCGAGACATACGTCCCGTATTGCGGACACCTCGTCCCGCTCTCTGGATGACCGGCGTACGCTCGTTAGCAGTCAGAAGTCTCTGATCGCAGTACCCGCTGTCCCAGCAGTCCCTGAAGGAGCGAGCGACGATGCCCGAGCTGAGGTCCCGCACAGTCACCCACGGCCGCAACATGGCGGGCGCCCGCGCCCTTATGCGCGCCTCCGGTGTACCCGGTGCGGACATCGGCCGGAAGCCGATCATCGCGGTGGCGAACTCCTTCACCGAGTTCGTGCCCGGTCACACCCACCTCCAGCCCGTCGGCCGGATCGTCAGCGAGGCGATCAGGGAGGCCGGCGGCATCCCGCGCGAGTTCAACACGATCGCCGTGGACGACGGCATCGCGATGGGCCACGGCGGCATGCTGTACTCCCTGCCCTCCCGCGACCTCATCGCGGACAGCGTGGAGTACATGGTCGAGGCGCACTGCGCCGACGCCCTGATCTGCATCTCGAACTGCGACAAGATCACGCCGGGCATGCTGAACGCGGCCCTGCGGCTCAACATCCCCACGGTCTTCGTCTCCGGCGGCCCGATGGAGTCCGGCCGCGCCACGCTGGTCGACGGCACGGTCCGCACCCTCGACCTGGTCGACGCGATCTCCGACGCCGTGAACGACAAGATCTCGGACGAGGACATCCTCCGTATCGAGGAGAACGCCTGTCCGACCTGCGGCTCCTGTTCCGGCATGTTCACCGCCAACTCGATGAACTGCCTGACCGAGGCCATCGGCCTGTCCCTGCCCGGCAACGGCTCGGTGCTCGCCACGCACACGGCCCGCAAGGCCCTGTACGAGGACGCGGCCCGCACGGTCATGGACATCACCCGCCGCTACTACGAGCAGGACGACGAGACGGTCCTGCCGCGCAACGTCGCCACCTTCGCGGCGTTCGAGAACGCCATGGCCCTCGACATCGCCATGGGCGGCTCCACCAACACGATCCTGCACCTGCTGGCCGCCGCCCAGGAGGCGGGCGTCCCGTTCGGTCTGGAGCAGATCGACGCGGTCAGCCGCCGCGTGCCCTGCCTGGCGAAGGTCGCACCGAACGTCGCCAAGGACCGCACGTACTACATGGAGGACGTGCACCGAGCCGGCGGCATCCCCGCCCTGCTGGGCGAGCTGCACCGGGCCGGCCTGCTCAACGAGGACGTCCACGCCGTCCACAGCCCGTCCCTGGGGGACTGGCTGAAGACCTGGGACGTGCGCGGCGGGTCCCCCTCGCCGAAGGCCGTCGAGCTGTGGCACGCCGCCCCCGGCTGTGTCCGCTCGGCCGAGGCCTTCTCCCAGTCCGAGCGCTGGGCGGCGCTCGACGAGGACGCCGAGGGCGGCTGCATCCGCAGCGCCGAGCACGCCTACTCCAAGGACGGCGGCCTCGCGGTCCTCAGGGGCAACCTCGCCGTCGACGGCTGTGTGGTCAAGACCGCGGGCGTGGACGAGTCCATCTGGACCTTCGAGGGCCCGGCGGTCGTCTGCGAGTCGCAGGAAGAGGCCGTCGAGAAGATCCTCAACAAGCAGGTGACGGACGGCGATGTCGTCGTCATCCGCTACGAGGGCCCCAAGGGCGGCCCCGGCATGCAGGAGATGCTCTACCCGACGTCCTTCCTCAAGGGCCGCGGCCTCGGCAAGACCTGCGCCCTGATCACCGACGGCCGCTTCTCCGGCGGCACTTCCGGCCTGTCCATCGGCCACGCCTCCCCGGAGGCGGCGTCCGGCGGCACGATCGCCCTCGTCGAGGACGGCGACCGCATCCGCATCGACATCCCGAACCGCGTCATTGAGCTGCTCGTGGACGAGGCGGAACTGGCCCGCCGCGAGCAGGCGTTGAACGGCGCGTACGCCCCGAAGAACCGCGAGCGCAAGGTGTCGGCGGCCCTGCGGGCGTACGCCGCGATGGCGACCAGCGCGGACAAGGGTGCCGTCCGGGACGTGACGAAGCTGGGCTGACGCCCGTAGCGCGGATCACGGGGGCCGTCTCTTTGGAGGCGGCCCCTTTGCCGTACAGCGGGGGTGCACGGGTGCGGGTCGGCAGGGCGTGTGCCGTACGGCAGGGGGTGCGCGGGACAGCAGGGGGTGCGCGGGACAGCAGGGCGTGCGCGGGTCAGCAGGCCGACGGGCCGCATCAGGGCGTACGCGAGTGGGCAGTCCGAGGGGCCGGTCAGCAGGCCGACCGCCCGGTCACCAGGCCGACGGGTCGCGGCCGGCAACGGCGAACACGGTGCCGTCGGGGGCGGTGGCGTAGATGCGGCCGTCGCTCGTTCCGGGTGCCGGCACCGCGGTCGTGGCCTGCGCGGAGTTCGCGCTGAGCCGTGGTGGCGTCTGGCCGAGCAGCAATCCCTTGGCGGCGTCGACGGCGAGCAGTCGTCCGTCGGCGGCGCTGAAATACACCCGCCGACCGTCACAGACCGGTGCCGAGCCCTGGCTCACGGCCGTTTCCAGGGACCAGAGCTGCCTGCCCGCGCGCGTGTCGACCGCCACCAGGGATCCGCCGGTTCCCAGGAGGTAGACCACTCCTGCGTGCACCGTGGCCTGCGCCTGGGTGACCGGGACGGGCAAGGGCACGCGACGCGTGGCCCCGGACTCCGGCGTGTAACGCACCACCGCCTTTGCCTCGCCGTAGTCTCCGCCCTCCGAGAGGAAGAACACCTCGCCCTTGGAGGCGCCGACGGGCGTCAGTGCACCGTCGAGCCGTGCGTCCCAGCGCACCTCACCTGTACTCGGATCCAGCGCCATGACGCGTGTCCGGGCCCCGTCGGCGGCAGAGCTCGTCACAAACACCCACGGGCTGCCAGGGAACGAGACGACGTACGCCTCGCTCAGCCCCGGTATCCGCCGATCCCATGCCGCCTCGCCCGACGCGCTGTCGACGCCGGTCGCCCTGCCGTCCTCACCGATCAGTACGAGCATGCCGCCCGCGTACCGGAACCCGCGGTACGACGAGACGTCCAGCTTCCACCGGGCCTCACCGGATGCCGGATCGAGTGCCTCCAGCCGTCGGCCCGCGTTCGTCAGCACGTGGGCCAGCCCACCCGAGAGGGTCGGCGGCCGGCCGGGGGCGTCGCCCTTGGCGAGCGGATAACGCCACAGCACACTGCCGTCCGCCGGATCCAGGGCACTGACCAGCCCCGGTTGTGTACACAGCAGCCGCTGCTTTTCGTACGAACACCTGGGCAGGCCTGTCGCCTTGGGCGTCGTCCTCACGGCCCAGGGTCTGAATGCGGCCACTTCGGCGGGTGCTGAGTCGCCCGGTTTCGGCTGTGCTTCGCCGCCGTCCTTCATCAGCCACACGGCGGCACCTCCCCCGGCGATCAGGACCATGGCCGCGGCCGCCAGGGCTCCTCGCTTGAGAAGACGTCCTTTCTTCGGCGCCGGCGCAGGCGTCGGCCGCGACCCCGCGGGGGGCTCCTCCGGATCCCGTGGATCGGCCGTGCGCTGCGCCGGTATGAACGCCTGTGTGTCGTACGACGCCGCGACCGACCGCAGCTCCCGCATCAACTCGTCGGGCGTGGGCCGGTCCTCGGGCTCCTTGGCGAGGCACCGCAGTACGAGCGGGGCGAGATTCTCCGGAACGTCCTTCAGGTCCGGCTCGTCATGGACGACCTGGTAGGCCACGACATAGGGGCTGTCGGAGTCGAACGGGCCGCGGCCGGTCGCCGCGTGCACCATCACGGACCCCAGCGCGAAGATATCGGCGGCCGGGCCGACCTCACGGGGCCGCCGGAACTGTTCCGGCGCCATGAACGGCGGCGTTCCGATCAACTTCCCCGTCTCGGTCCGCAGTTCACTGTCCTTTGGCCGAGAAATGCCGAAGTCGATGACCTTCGGACCGTCTTCGGCGAGCAGCACATTGCTCGGCTTCAGGTCCCGGTGCACCACGCCGACCCGGTGTATGTCGCGCAGCGCCTCGGCCAGCCCGGCCATCAGCCGCCGGAGCTGCGCCGGTTCCATCGGACCATTCCGCTTCACGTGATCGGAGAGGGTCGGGCCGGGGATGAACAGCGTGGCCATCCAGGGCCGTTCGGCCTCCGGATCGGCGTCGACAACGGGCGCGGTGAAGGCCCCGCTGACCTTGCGGGCCGCGCCCACCTCCTGCCGGAACCGCCCCCTGAACTCGGGATCCCTGGCGAACTCGGCATGCACGACCTTCACCGCGAGCTGCATGCCCGAGGTGCTGCGGGCCAGGTGTACGACGCCCATGCCGCCGGACCCCAGATGGGACTCCAGACGGTAGTGACCGGCGTACTCGGGAAGTTCCGCTTCCGCGCCCGCTCCGGCGTTCTGCTGTGGCGCCATGGGACCACCCCCGTGCTGTTCGTCCGCGCGCGCGACGCACGGAGCCTAGTCGATGAATCGAACGGGACAGAGGCGGCTTGCTAGTCTCCATGTTCGAGTTGAACGCGTCTGTTTGATGGCGTGTTCTGGGGGAATCAATGGGGCCCCACGATGGTCGTGGGGTTCAACGGGGGGAGTTCCGCATGTCTGTTGACCGTGCCGACAGAGTGGATGAAGACGCGGCCGTCGCCACGGCCGCCGCCACGGCGTCCGTGCCCTACTACTCGGTCGCACCCGGTGTGCGCCTCAACGTCCGTAGTGGCCCCGGCACCACCTACCCGATCGTCAAAGTCCTGCCCGAGGGCTCGCGGGTTGCGATCTACTGCCAGACGCCGGGCACGACCGTGGCCGGCCCCTACGGCACATCGAACATCTGGGACAACATCGCCAGCGGCGAGTACGTCTCGGACACGTACGTGAGGACAGGCAGCGACGGCTACATCCGCCCGCGCTGCTCATCGTGATCGAATCTCCGGAGACCGAATGAAATCCCGAAAGCGCGGAGCCGCCCTGGTCACCGCGGCCGCTGGAGCCCTCCTCATGGTCGTCGGCTCGGCCGCCACCGCGGATGCGGCGGGCCTGCGCTATTACGACACCGCTCCCGGCTACCGACTCAACGTCCGCACCGGCCCGGGCACCCAGTACGCCATCGTTCGCGTCCTGCCCGAGGGCGCGAAGGTGCCGATCTACTGCCAGACGCCGGGCATGACCGTGACCGGTCCCTACGGCACGTCGAACATCTGGGACAACATCGACGACGGCCTGTACGTCTCGGACACCTATGTGCACACGGGCACCGACGGCTACGTCAGGCCGCGTTGCTCCTGAGCCCAGCCGATCCCGGTTCGCCGGGACCCGTACGGAGCCCGCGGCCCCGCCGGAGCCATAATCGACTCGTGAGCGAGAAGAACGGCACGCCGGCCATCCCCGCGGGCTCCTCGGGTCCCCGCCCCGAGCCCCTGCGCTTCTTCGGCACGACCTGGGTCGACCACGACAACCGCTACACCGCCCGCCGCATCGGTGTCAGCGCCGGGTCTCTCCTCGCAGCGGCCGTCTCCTGCCTGGTGCTGCGCTTCGCCTACGAGGGGATCGCGATCGCCGGCCCCGGCAGCTTCGTGACCGTCCTGGTCGTCGCGATGTTCGCCATCTGCAGTGCGCTCGCCTTCCGCCACACCTGGGAGGCCTTCACCAAGCGCCCCGACCCCGACCGGCACGCCTCCCTGCGCGGCCTGCTCACCATCGGCTTCGTCGGCTCCCTCCTCGCTTACTTCTTCCGCTCCCTCGTCGAGGCCCCCGGCGAGAAGCTCCACCGCGAGGAATACGACAAGGCCCGCAAGCAACACGAATCCCGCACCACCCGCCGCACCGGCAACCCCTCGAAAAAACGCCGCCGCGACTAGCCGCCGCCCTTGGACGGGGCGCAGGGTGCGCAAGGCAGACGCAGAGGGCGCAGGCAGACGCAGGGAGCGCCCTGCACAGGTGGACACACGGGCGCACCGCGCAGAGCTGGCCGACGACGCTGCCCCGAGCCGCCGTCATCGACCCGGGCCTATCGAGCCCCGGGCTCATCGAGCCACCGTCATCGACCCGCGCTCACCGAGCCGCGTCCATCGAGCCGAGCTCATCGACCTGCGTTCATCGACCTGCGCCCGCTGAGCCGCGCTCATCGACCCACGCCTACCGAACCGCGCTCATCGACCGGCGTCCATCGACCTGTGTCCACTGAGCCGCGCTCATCGACCGGCGTCCATCGACCTGTGTCCACTGAGCCGCGCTCATCGACCCGCGCCCACCGAAAGGCCCGCGCAAAACTCGGTGCACACCACACAAACCAGGGTCACCATGGCCGCATGACCGCGCCTTCCCATTCCGACCGCGCCAGCTCTTTCAACGACGCCGCGGCCCAGTACGCCGCGAACCGCCCCTCCTACCCACCCGCCCTCTTCGACGCCATCGAGGAACTCGCCGGCCGCCCCCTCACCGGTGCGCGCGTCATCGACGTCGGCGCGGGCACCGGCATCGCCACCGCCCTCCTCCGCGGACGCGGCGCCGACGTGCTGGCCGTGGAACCCGGCAACGGAATGGCCGCCCAGTTCCGTCGCGCCCACCCGGACATACCGATCGTCCGCGGCAACGGCAACAACCTCCCCCTGGCCACCGGCTCCGCCGACTTCCTCACCTACGCCCAGGCCTGGCACTGGACCGACCCCGCCCACTCGGTTCCGGAAGCCCTGAGAGTGCTGCGCCCCGGCGGTGCGCTGGCCCTGTGGTGGAACACCACCCCGCTCGACATCGCGTGGCACGTCGCACAGGCGCGGCGCATCGAGCGTTCCTTCGGCATCCACCCCGTCGTCGAACAGAACGGCAGCGGCGCCCGAGCCGCCCTGGGCGACCCGACGGGCAAGCTCGACTTCATCCGCCGCAAGGTCCGCTGGAGCCGCCGAGTCCCCGTCGACACCCACTTGGCCAACATCGGCAGCCACTCGATCTTCCTCGTCCACGGCACCGAGGCGAGCACCGCCTTCCTCGCCGAGGAGAAGCAGCTCCTCCTCAACGCCTTCCCCGACGGAATCATCGAAGAGACCTACGACGTCGACCTCCTCGTAGCCACCACCTCCTGACGCATCTCGCCGACCCCGCCCGCCCTACGCCCGGAACCGGCTAGGGCGGGCGAACCCATGCCCCGACATGCCCAGCACCCAATACACCCGCGCCCCCGCACACCTCACCGCACGCACCACTCACCGCGCGCACCACTCACGGGGCCCGCGTCCCACCGCCCCATGCCTCACCCCTCCGCCTCCCACGCCCCCGTGTCTCACCGCCCCGCGTCCCACGCCCCCGTGTCCACCGCCCCGCGTCCCCCCACCCCGCGACTCACGGCCCCGCGTCCCACGGCCCCATGCCTCACCCCTCCGCGTCCCACCGCCCCGGCACCTAACCGCACCCCGTCCCCGAGCCCACCCCGGCGCTTGACGCCGCATTCCCACCGGAGCATTATTCATCGCATGATGAATTACTCGCCGGTCGATTCCGTCCGCTCCGACCCTCCCGACACCCCAGCCCTCCGAGCCGAGGCCCTGAACGTCGTGCGCGGCCCGCGCCGGGTGCTCCGCGACCTCGCCTTCACCGTCCCGCGCGGCCAGATCACCGGCCTGCTCGGCCCGTCCGGCTGCGGCAAGACCACCCTCATGCGGTCGATCGTCGGCACCCAGGCCAAGGTCACCGGCACCCTCGAAGTCCTCGGCCGCCCCGCCGGCCACCCGGCCCTGCGCACCCGCATCGGCTACGTCACCCAAGCCCCCTCCGTCTACGACGACCTGACGATCCGCCAGAACCTCGACTACTTCGCGGCGATCCTCGACCCCGGCCACGCCGCCGCCGACCGGCGCCACGAGAACGTCACCCGCGCCATCGCCGACGTCGACCTCACCAGCCACGCCGACGCCCTGGCCGGCAACCTCTCCGGCGGCCAGCGCAGCCGCGTCTCTCTCGCCGTCGCCCTCCTCGGTACCCCCGAACTGCTCGTCCTGGACGAACCCACGGTCGGTCTGGACCCGGTCCTGCGCCGCGACCTGTGGAACCTCTTCCACGACATCGCCGCCTCCCGCGGCGCCACCCTCCTCATCTCCTCCCACGTCATGGACGAGGCCGAGCGCTGCCACCGCCTCCTCCTCATGCGCGAGGGCGAGATCCTCGCCGACGACACCCCCGAGGCCCTCCGCACCCGTACGGGGTCCGAGACCGTCGAGGCGGCCTTCCTGCACCTGGTCGACGAGGCGGTCGCGACTGCCGCCCGCGCGAAGGAGACCACGCGATGACCACGACGACGAGCACCACCGGCACGCTCCGGCCCGCCCCCACCGGCGCCCTGAACTTCGCCCGCACCACCGCCACCGCCGCCCGGGTCCTGCGCCAGCTCCGCCACGACCCGCGCACCATCGCGCTGATGCTCCTCGTGCCCTGCGTGATGCTGTTCCTGCTGCGCTACGTCTTCGACGGCAGCCCGCGCACCTTCGACAACATCGGCGCCTCCCTCCTCGGGATCTTCCCGCTGATCACGATGTTCCTGGTCACCTCCATCGCCACCCTGCGCGAACGCACCTCGGGCACCCTCGAACGGCTCCTCGCCATGCCTCTCGGCAAGGGCGACCTGATCGCCGGCTACGCCCTCGCCTTCGGCACGCTCGCGATCATCCAGTCCGCGCTGGCGACCGGTCTCGCCCTCTGGTTCCTCGGCCTGGACGTCACCGGCAGCCCCTGGCTGCTCCTGCTCGTGGCCCTGCTCGACGCCCTGCTCGGCACCGCACTCGGTCTCTTCGTCTCGGCCTTCGCGGCCTCCGAGTTCCAGGCCGTCCAGTTCATGCCGGCCGTGATCTTCCCCCAACTCCTTCTCTGCGGCCTGTTCACTCCCCGCGACAACATGCACCCCGCCCTCGAGGCCATCTCCAACGTCCTCCCGATGTCGTATGCGGTCGACGGCATGAACGAGGTGCTCAAGCACACCGACATGACCGCCAACTTCGTCCGCGACGCCCTGATCGTGGCCGGCTGCGCCCTGCTGGTCCTGGGCCTGGGAGCGGCGACCCTGCGACGCAGGACGGCATGACCCCCGCGGGGCCGGGCCCGGCATCGCCCGGATAGTCCGCCCACCGGACATGTCACCTCCAAAGGCGGCGCCCGGTGCGAGGATGAATCCGGACGACGCAACCCCCGGAGGACACCCCAGCCATGACTCAGAAAGTCGCAGTCCTCGGCACCGGCAAGATCGGCGAAGCCCTGCTCAGCGGAATGATCCGCGGCGGCTGGGCCCCGGCCGACCTCCTGGTGACGGCCCGCCGCGCGGAACGAGCCGAAGAACTCCGCACCCGCCACGGAGTCACCCCGGTCACCAACGCGGAGGCCGCCAAGACCGCCGACACGCTGATCCTCACCGTCAAGCCGCAGGACATGGGCACCCTCCTCGACGAGCTCGCCCCGCACATCCCCGCCGACCGCCTGGTCATCAGCGGAGCGGCCGGTATCCCCACCTCCTTCTTCGAGTCCCGCCTCGCCGCGGGCACCCCGGTCGTCCGCGTCATGACGAACACCCCCGCCCTCGTCGACGAGGCCATGTCCGTCATCTCCGCCGGCAGCCACGCCAGCGAGGCCGACCTCGCACACACCGAGGAGATCTTCGGCTCCGTGGGCAAGACGCTCCGCGTCCCCGAGTCCCAGCAGGACGCCTGCACCGCCCTCTCCGGCTCCGGCCCGGCGTACTTCTTCTACCTGGTCGAAGCCATGACGGACGCCGGCATCCTCCTCGGACTGCCCAGGGACAAGGCGCACGACCTGATCGTCCAGTCCGCGATCGGCGCCGCGACGATGCTCCGCGACAGCGGCGAACACCCCGTCAAGCTCCGCGAGAACGTCACGTCCCCCGCCGGCACGACCATCAACGCCATCCGCGAACTGGAGAACCACGGCGTACGAGCCGCCCTCATCGCCGCTCTCGAAGCCGCCCGCGACCGCAGCCGCGAACTCGCCTCCGGCAGCAGCAACAAGTGACGCCCGGCCGCCCCCTGCCCAGGGGGCGGCCCAGCGCACCCCCTACACGGTCACCCCGATATCCGCGGTCGCCGTCGCAGCCGCCGGCAGCAGTCCGATCGCCCGATACGCGGCATCCACGGTCGGCCGAGCCATCGCCCGAGCCCGCTCCGCACCATCCCGCAGCACCCCCTCCACATAACCAGGATCCGCGCACAGCTCCCTGTGCCTGTCCTGTACGGGCTTGAGGACCTCGACCACTGCCTCTGCGGTGTCCTTCTTCAAGGCTCCGTACGATTCATATACACCGCTCAGCTCCGATGGGTTCCCACCCGTGCACGCCGCGAGGATCTCCAGCAGATTCGCGAGACCCGGCCGCGCGGCCCGGTCGTACACGACGTCCCGCCCACTGTCGGTCACGGCCCGCATGACCTTCTTCCGCACCACGTCCGGCTCATCGAGCAGATAGACGATCCCCGGCCCGGAGTCATCGCTCTTGCCCATCTTCGAGGCCGGATCCTGCAAGTTCATGACCCGAGCCGCGACCTGCGGCGGCGTGGCCCGAGGCACCACGAACGTATGCCCGTACCGCTGGTTGAACCGCACCGCCAGATCCCGCGCGAGCTCCACATGCTGCGTCTGATCGTCCCCGACCGGCACCTCATCGGTCCCGTACGCCAGGATGTCCGCCGCCATCAGCACGGGGTACGTCAGCAGCGACAGCCGCACACTCCCGCCCCGCACCCGCTCCCGCGCCGCCTTCTCCTTGTACTGGATCATCCGCCGCATCTCGCCGTCCGTGGCCACGCACTCCAGCACATACGACAGCCGCGCGTGCTCGTCCACATGGCTCTGCACGAAGACGGTGCACAGCTCCGGATCCAGCCCCGACGCCAGCAACAACGTCGCCGCCTGCCGACTGAGTCTGCGCACCCGCGCCGGATCGTGGTCCACGGTCAGCGCGTGCAGATCGACGATGCAGAACAGCGCGTCGGCCTGGTGCTGATCGACGGTCGCCCACCGCCGCATGGCCCCGAGGTAGTTCCCCAGCGTCAGATGCCCGGTCGGCTTGACCCCACTGAAGACCCGCGTCATCTCTTCTCCACCTCCTGGTCGAGACCGCCGTCCCCGGCCGGCCGACCCTCTGGAGGGAGATACGAAAACGGCCGCCGAGGCGGCGGCCGTTGAGTGCGTACGTGAGCGCGGCCGCCGTCAGGCGGCCCACCACAGCTTGCTACACGTACGCGTCGTCATGCGCCTCAGCCTACGCCTCCGAGGTGCCACAGGGAGTGAAGTTGACACGCCCAGACCCGGTCCGTACTGTTCTCCGAGTTGTCCGACGTGAGCGCCGACTCCGGTCGGTCCCCGGACAGCCACTCCGCAAGTACCAACCACTATTCGACGACAGTCGGTCTGTCTGCCGTCGCTTCATTGGCATGCGTATTACGGAATGAGGAATCCGCGCTCGACAGAGTGCAGCCCCCGATTAGCTCGGGAGCGAGGAATCCGCTAAAGTCTCACTCGTCGGAACGGCCCAACAGCCGGGAAGACAAGCCCACTGACTGGGAGTCAGGCCCGAAAGGGTCTGATAAAGTCGGAACCGCCGGAAAGGGAAACGCGGAAGCGGAAACCTGGAAAGCACCGAGGAAATCGGGTCGAGAAAAGATCTGATAGAGTCGGAAACGCAAGACCGAAGGGAAGCGCCCGGAGGAAAGCCCGAGAGGGTGAGTACAAAGGAAGCGTCCGTTCCTTGAGAACTCAACAGCGTGCCAAAAATCAACGCCAGATATGTTGATACCCCG
>NZ_JBVJPT010000002.1:0-741075 GCF_055609385.1 Streptomyces sp. NPDC036764 | reverse complement strand
GGTTACATTCCGAACCCGGAAGCTAAGCCTTACAGCGCCGATGGTACTGCAGGGGGGACCCTGTGGGAGAGTAGGACGCCGCCGAACTCCTTTTAGAGCTCTGGCTCTTGGGCACTCAGCCCGAGGGCCAGAGCTTTTTTGCGTTGAGGTAGGGTCAGGGGGCATCGTAGGTACGTTTCCCACAGGAGGCTCCCGGGTGGAGGTCCAGGAGACCCGTGTCCAGACGGATCGGGTCCTCACCATCCCCAACATCCTCAGCATGGCGCGGCTCCTTGGCGTGCCGCTGTTCCTGTGGCTGATTCTGAGGCCCGAGTTCGGCGGGCCGAAGAGTGATGGCTGGGCCCTTCTGGTGTTGGCTCTGAGCGGCGTCAGTGACTACCTGGACGGCAAGCTCGCGCGGCGCTGGAACCAGATCAGCAGCCTCGGCCGGCTTCTCGACCCGGCGGCCGACCGGCTCTACATTCTCTCGACTTTGGTCGGCCTCACCTGGCGCGAGATTCTGCCGCTTTGGTTGACCGCTGCACTTCTGGCGCGCGAGCTGGTTCTGCTGGTGATGGTGGGCATCCTCAGGCGTCACGGCTATCCGCCGCCGCAGGTGAACTTCCTTGGCAAGGCGGCTACGTTCAACCTGATGTATGCCTTCCCGTTGCTGTTGCTCAGTGACGGAAGTGGATGGATCCCGTCACTCGCTGCTATTTTCGGATGGGCGTTCGCCGGATGGGGTACAACGCTGTACTGGTGGGCAGGAGTTCTCTACGTGGTTCAGGTCCGCCGCCTTGTCCGTGCGGACGCCATGGCCGAGTGAACTCGCGGATTGAAGCGGGCGTAGTGGCCCGATGGCCCGCGGTGGAAAAGTGCGGGACAATCTGGACGGGTGAAGTCGGCTAGACCGTCGTCTCTTCGAGGAGGACGCTTCCGACATGAAGGCCGTCGTGATGGCCGGAGGCGAAGGCACGCGCCTTCGCCCCATGACCTCAAGCATGCCCAAGCCGCTCCTGCCGGTGGTCAACCGGCCGATCATGGAGCACGTTCTGAGGCTGCTCAAAAGGCATGGGCTGAATGAGACCGTCGTGACCGTTCAGTTCCTGGCTTCGCTGGTCAAGAACTACTTCGGTGACGGTGAAGAGCTCGGAATGGAGCTCAGCTATGCCAACGAGGAGAAGCCCCTCGGTACCGCCGGTAGCGTCAAGAACGCCGAAGAGGCGTTGAAGGACGATGCCTTCCTCGTCATTTCCGGCGACGCCCTGACCGACTTCGACCTCACCGAGCTGATCAACTTCCACAAGGAAAAAGGCGCGCTCGTCACCGTCTGTCTGACCCGGGTGCCCAATCCGCTGGAATTCGGCATCACGATTGTCGACGAGGAAGGCCAGGTCGAGCGCTTCCTCGAGAAGCCGACCTGGGGTCAGGTCTTCTCGGACACCGTGAACACCGGCATCTACGTCATGGAGCCCGAGGTCTTCGACTATGTCGAGCCCGACGTGCCCGTGGACTGGTCCGGTGATGTCTTCCCGCAACTGATGAAGGAAGGCAAGCCGATCTATGGGTATATCGCCGAGGGCTACTGGGAGGACGTCGGCACCCACGAGAGCTATGTGAAGGCGCAGGCCGACGTCCTGGAGGGCAAGGTCGACGTCGAGATCGACGGCTTCGAGATCTCCCCGGGCGTGTGGGTGGCGGAAGGCGCCGAGGTCCATCCCGACGCCGTGCTCCGAGGACCGCTGTACATCGGCGACTACGCCAAGGTCGAAGCCGGCGTGGAGATCCGGGAACACACCGTCGTCGGCTCGAACGTGGTCGTGAAGAGCGGAGCCTTTCTGCACAAGGCCGTCGTGCACGACAACGTGTACGTCGGGCAGCACAGCAATCTGCGTGGGTGCGTCGTCGGAAAGAACACCGACATCATGCGCGCCGCTCGGATCGAGGACGGCGCGGTCATCGGTGATGAGTGCCTGATCGGTGAGGAATCGATCGTTCAGGGCAATGTGCGCGTCTATCCCTTCAAGACCATCGAGGCCGGCGCCTTCGTCAACACCTCGGTGATCTGGGAGTCGAGAGGCCAGGCGCATCTCTTCGGTGCCCGCGGCGTCTCCGGAATCCTGAACGTGGAAATCACGCCGGAACTTGCCGTGCGCCTCGCCGGCGCCTATGCGACGACCCTGAAGAAGGGCTCCACCGTCACTACGGCCCGCGACCACTCCCGTGGTGCCCGGGCGCTCAAGCGGGCGGTGATCTCCGCGCTTCAGGCCAGCGCCATCGACGTACGAGACCTGGAGAACGTACCTCTGCCGGTTGCGCGGCAGCAGACCGCTCGGGGCAGTGCCGGCGGGATCATGATCCGGACGACGCCAGGTGTGCCGGATTCCGTGGACATCATGTTCTTCGACGGGCAGGGTGCCGACCTGTCGCAGGCCAGTCAACGGAAGCTGGACCGGGTCTTCGCCAGGCAGGAGTACCGGCGTGCGTTCCCGGGAGAGATCGGGGACCTGCACTTCCCGGCCAGTGTGTTCGACTCGTACACCGGATCGCTGTTGCGGAACGTCGATACGACCGGCATCTCGGAGTCTGGGCTGAAGGTTGTCGTCGACGCTTCCAACGGCAGTGCAGGGCTTGTGCTGCCCAGTCTGCTCGGCAAGCTCGGGGTGGACTCGCTGACCATCAATCCCGGTCTCGACGAGTCCAGGCCCACGGAGTCGGCGGACACGCGGCGGTCGGGGCTGGTGCGGCTGGGTGAGATCGTGGCGTCCGCGCGGGCCGCGTTCGGCGTGCGGTTCGACCCGGTCGGTGAGCGGTTGTCGCTGGTCGACGAGAAGGGGCGGATCGTCGAGGACGACCGGGCCCTGCTGGTCATGCTCGACCTGGTGGCCGCCGAGCGGCGCAGTGGGCGTGTGGCCCTGCCGGTGACCACCACGAGGATCGCCGAGCAGGTGGCGGCGTATCACGGCACGCAGGTGGAGTGGACGACCACCTCGCCCGATGACCTGACGAGGGTGGGTCGCGACGACACGACGATCTTCGGCGGCGACGGCAGGGGCGGGTTCATCGTCCCGGAGTTCAGCAGCGTCTTCGACGGTACGGCCGCCTTCGTAAGGCTGATCGGGCTCGTGGCGCGGACGCAGCTCACGCTCAGCCAGATCGACGCGCGGATTCCGCGGGCGCATGTCATCAAGCGCGATCTTGCGACCCCCTGGGCCGTCAAGGGGCTTGTCATGCGGCGGGTCGTCGAGGAGGCCGGAGATCGCTTTGTCGACACGACCGACGGAGTGCGGGTCGTGGAGACGGACGGGCGGTGGGTGATGGTGCTGCCGGACCCGGCGGAGGCGGTCACCCATCTGTGGGCCGAGGGGCCGGACGACGCGTCGGCTCAGGAGCTGCTCGACGAGTGGTCCGCGGTCGTGGACAGCGCCGGCCGGTAAGAGCAAGGAGTACACGCGCGTGCCGGACAGGTGTCCCCGAAAAGGGGCCTGTCCGGCACGCCGGTGGGGCCATTCGGAGGTAGCGGCCGCGACGTGCGACGATGTGCGGCATGCCGCAGCCGCCCCCCGTTCGGAGCACATCCACGCCCCCTGCGCGCCCGGACGCGTCCATGTCGCTGCTCACCAACGTCATGGATCACAGCCTCGACGACGGGTACGCCGAGGCCGCCGCCCGCAAGAAGGCGGCGGGTGACGGGGGACTGCCCAGGACGCTGAGGGCGAAGCTGGGGCTCGCCGCCGGTCTGGTGCTCGCGGCGCTCGTGGTGACCGTGGGAGCGGCGCAGGCTCGTGTGGCGGCTCCAGTGGTGGCCAAGGAGCGCGAAGAGCTGATCGACCGCATCGACCGTGAGACGGCGGCGGCGGACCGACTGGAAGAGACCGTCGACGACCTGCGTGCCGACGTGAGCGCGCGGCAGCGCGAGGCCCTGAAGACGGCCGGGGGCGACCGGGCGGAGCTCGTGGGCATTCTCGCGGGTGCGGTCGAGGTGCACGGGCCCGGTGTGAAGCTGGTCGTGAACGACGCGAAGGAAGCGGGCACGGACGGCGACGGCGACCCGCGCGGGTCCTCCGGGTTCTCCGACACCGGGCGGGTGCGCGACCGCGACATGCAGCGGGTGGTCAACGGGCTGTGGGAGTCGGGAGCGGAAGCCGTCTCGATCAATGGACAGCGGCTGACGGCCCTGTCGGCGATCAGAGCCGCGGGTGACGCAATACTGGTCGACAACAAGCCGCTGGTGCCGCCGTACACGGTGCTCGCGGTGGGGGACGGGGAGCGGCTGAGCACCAGGTTCCAGGACAGTGCCGACGGCCTGTACCTGCACGCCTTGCAGGAGAACTTCGGCATCCGGACCAGCATTTCCGTGCAGGAGGACCTCCGGCTGCCCGCCGCTCCGAGTGTGATCGTACGTACTGCACAGCCGAACACCGAGAAAACCGAGAAGGGCACATCGTGATCGCCGTACTGGGCCTCGTCGTCGGAGTCGTGGCCGGACTCTTGGTCCGGCCTGAGGTTCCGGCGGTCGTCGAGCCTTATCTGCCGATCGCCGTCGTGGCGGCTCTGGACGCCGTCTTCGGGGGTCTGCGGGCCATGCTCGACGGCATCTTCGACGACAAGGTCTTCGTCGTGTCGTTCCTGTCCAACGTGGTCGTGGCCGCGCTGATCGTGTTCCTGGGCGACAAGTTGGGCGTGGGGGCCCAGCTATCCACGGGAGTCGTCGTGGTGCTCGGCATCCGGATCTTCTCGAACGCCGCGGCCATTCGCCGCCACGTGTTCCGGGCGTGAGGCCGATGAGCAACCAGGAACAGACCCCCGGGAACAGGCTGCGCAAGGAGCTGCCCGAAGAAGTGGCGACGGGCGCGGGCGAGGCTTCGGACGCCCCTGAGAGCACGGACGCGCCCGAGGAGCGGCAATCCGGGCTGACCGGTCGCCAGCGGCTCGCGCAGGGGCTTTGGCCGCCTCGTGTGACCCGCGCCCAACTCATCGTCGCCCTGCTGCTGTTCGGCCTCGGGTTCGGTCTTGCCGTCCAGGTCGCGTCGAACAGCGACAGCGACAGTGCCCTGCGCGGCGCACGTCAGGAAGATCTCGTTCGCATCCTCGATGAACTGGACGACCGTACTCAGCGTCTAGAGGACGAGAAGCAAGGTCTCGAGAAGCAGCGTGACGAACTGGAGAACAGTTCGAACCAGGCCGAGGAGGCCCGCAAGCAGACGGTCGAGAAGGAGAGGCAACTCGGCATTCTGGCGGGCACAGTGGCCGCTCAGGGGCCTGGCATCACGATGACCATCGACGACACGAAGGGAACGGTCGAGGCGGACATGCTGCTCGACGCGATCCAGGAGTTGCGCGCGGCCGGCGCGGAGGCGATCCAGGTGAACGGCGTACGCGTCGTCGCCGGCACCTACCTGACCGATTCCGGCAACAGCGTGAGCGTCGACGGGAACAAGATCAACGCGCCCTATCGTTTCAAGGTCATCGGCAAACCGCAGGACCTCGAACCAGCGCTCAACATCCCTGGAGGCGTGGTGCAGACCCTCGAGAAGGAGCAGGCCACCGTGACGATCGAGCGGTCGGACAAGATCGTCGTGGACGCCTTGCGAGCGGCGAAGCGGCCTGACTACGCTCGGTCGTCCTCCCAGTGAACCGGGGGTGCATGGGGGACGTCCGGGGAGGGCATGAGGTTGCGGGGGGTCGGCGCACCGATTGGGTGGTGCGTGGTGGAAACTGTCTGGTGGAGACGGACGTTGTGAGGATGTCTGAGTCGGCCAGAGAGAGCAGTCAGGGTTCGTCCTGCCCCACGGGCGGGTCTGTTTCGGTCAAGGGGAATCGCCCGTGAAGTTGTTTTCGAAGTTGTTCGGCAAGAGCGCGCGAGAGGGCAGCGACAACGCGACCGCTCGTCACCGCGCCCAGGGGGACGATGACGGCCAGCGGCCGCTGTTCAGGGATCAGGTGCCTGGGTCGGGCGATGACATTTCCGGAGGTCAGGGCGCGCCGTCAGTTGACCCTGGCCAGTCCGGCGGCATAGGTTTCGGGCAACCGTCAGCCTCAAGTACGGGTGGAGGGTTTTCCCCGATGTCGGCCCTGGTGTGTACGAGGTGCGGTAACCGCAACGCGGAGAACAGCCGCTTCTGTTCCAACTGTGGTGCTCCGCTGCGGAGCGGCGCGGCGGCCGAGCGGCCGTCCGAGACGACCTCCACGATCTCCATCTCCGGTATCGAGGCCTACGACGCCGAGGTCACCGGTCAGACGCAGATCCCGGCGCTGTCGCCCGAGGCGCAGGCCGCTGTCGACGCGCTGCCGCTGGGCTCCGCGCTCCTGGTGGTGCGCCGCGGACCGAACTCGGGCAGCCGGTTCCTCCTGGACGGCGATCTGACCACGGCCGGCCGCCACCCGCAGAGCGACATCTTCCTGGACGACGTGACGGTCTCGCGTCGTCACGTGGAGTTCCGCCGCGCGCAGGACGGCTCGTTCACGGTGGCCGACGTCGGCAGCCTGAACGGCACGTACGTCAATCGCGAGCGGATCGACCAGGTTGCTCTGAACAACGGCGACGAGGTGCAGATCGGCAAGTACCGGCTGGTCTTCTACGCGAGCCAGCGGGGCTACTGACCCTCCCCCGGAGACCGTCCGGGGAGACCCAGGGAAGGTCCATGCTGAAATCACCGAGCGGCGGTGCCGGGTACGGCATCGCCGCCACGGACGGTCGGCTGATGAGCATCGGCACGGTGCTGAACGTGCTGCGCGAGGAGTTCCCTGACATCACGATCTCCAAGATCCGTTTCCTGGAGTCGGAGGGGCTGGTCGAGCCGCAGCGGACCCCCTCGGGGTATCGCAAGTTCAGCGCGCAGGACGTCGAGCGGCTCGGTCACGTCCTGCGGATGCAGCGGGACCACTATCTGCCCCTCAAGGTGATCCGGGAGCACCTGGACGCCATGGAGCGCGGTGAGGCGGCACCCCTGCCGACCGTGTGCCGGCAGCGGGACGGAGAAACGGTCCTGGAGCCCGTGGAGGGCCCTCCAGCGGCCCGGATCGGGCGGGCCGACCTGCTGGCCGCCGCCGAGATCGACGAGGGCGAGCTCGCGGAGTGGGAGTCGTACGGCTTGATCGCGCCGCTGCCGGACGGGGCGTACGACGCGGAGGCGGTCACCGTGGCCGCGCTGGTGGCCGAGCTGGGGCGGTTCGGGATCGAGCCGCGGCACCTTCGGGTGATGAAAGCCGCCGCCGATCGTGAGGCCGGGCTCGTGGACCAGGTCGTGGCGCCGCTGAAACGGCACCGCAACCCTCAGACCAGGGCTCACGCCGAGGCGCGCGCCAAGGAGCTGGCGGGGCTGACGGTCAAGCTGCACTCCGCGCTGGTGCAGACGGCTCTCGGGCTGCGGTTGCCCTGAGCCGGGTATGCACAGGAAGGCCGGATCGGCCACCCGTTCTCGGCCCGACTACCCAAACGTCCCGAGCACGGCCTAGGGTTGCTGTGTGAACGAGCTCGATGTCGTAGGTGTCCGGGTCGAAATGCCCTCCAACCAACCGATCGTGCTCCTGCGCGAAGTGGGAGGCGACCGCTACCTCCCCATCTGGATCGGGCCGGGGGAGGCGACGGCCATCGCCTTCGCCCAGCAGGGCATGGCCCCCGCGCGACCGCTGACCCACGACCTGTTCAAGGACGTGCTGGAGGCCGTCGGCCAGGAGCTCACCGAAGTACGCATCACGGACCTGCGTGAGGGCGTCTTCTACGCCGAGCTGGTCTTCGCCAGCGGCGTCGAGGTGAGCGCCCGTCCGTCCGATGCCATAGCGCTGGCCCTGCGCACCGGAACGCCGATCTACGGCAGCGACGGGGTGCTCGACGACGCCGGCATCGCGATCCCGGACGAGCAGGAGGACGAGGTGGAGAAGTTCCGCGAGTTCCTCGACCAGATCTCGCCGGAGGACTTCGGCACCAGCAGTCAGTGAGGCCGTGTGGGCCGTGCCGGGCGGACTTGCGGTCCGTGACGGTTCGGCCCACAGTCGGTTACAGCTCAAATGCCGGCATTTGCCAGCGGCGAGTGAGAGCGTCCCGAGGCCCGCTCCGAACACATTCGGCTAGCCTTTCCCCGCGGTGGGGTGCGGGAAACCACTCCTAGGGTGATTATCACTCGGCGTGCCGAGTGTGGCGATCGTTGACGCACCCCTGGTGACTGCCTACCGTCGAGAAGGCAGGTCAAGGACGGAGGTCGGCGTGAGAAGCAGCGGCGACGGTACGGCTGGGGGTGCCCCCGGGCGCAGTCTCGGGGCGAGCGGTCCGTACCCGCTTCACAGCAGCGCTGTTCAGAACGGTGCTGCCGATCACGCTCCGCAGCGGCCGACGGCCTTGCCGAGCACCGGCGGAGGGGCGGCGTCCATGGGGTCGGAGCAGATCGGCTACCGCGGTCCGACGGCATGTGCGGCCGCCGGCATCACGTACCGCCAACTGGACTACTGGGCGCGCACGGGCCTCGTCGAGCCGAGCGTGCGGCCCGCGTACGGGTCCGGGACGCAGCGGTTGTACAGCTTCCGGGACGTCGTCGTCCTGAAGATCGTCAAGCGGTTCCTCGACACCGGTGTGTCGCTTCAGAACATCCGCACCGCCGTACAGCACCTGCGGGAGCAGGGCTTCAGCGATCTTGAGCGCATGACGCTGATGAGCGACGGCGCGACCGTGTACGAGTGCAGCTCGCCGGACGAGGTGCACGCGCTGCTGCAGGGTGGGCAGGGGATCTTCGGGATCGCCGTGGGTGTGGTGTGGCGGGACGTCGAGAGCGCGTTGTCGCAGCTTCACGGGGAGCGGATCGACACCGGGGAGACGCTCATCGGGCACAACGCGGCGGACGAGCTGGCCCGGCGGCGTAACCGGGCGGTCTGAGCCGGCGCGGACTTCTCCTGACCGCGGCCACCTGGTGATGGTCGGGCGGGGCCACTTTTCGGACGGCTGCCGGCCGCAAACGTGCGGTCCGGCGGGGCATTGTCAGTGGCGTGAGGCAGCATCGGAGATGTGAGAAACGCGCCCACGATTCTGCATCTCGACATGGATGCCTTCTACGCCTCGGTGGAGCAGGCATCCAAGCCGAGCCTGCGCGGGAAAGCCGTGATCGTGGGCGGGCTCGGTCCTCGCGGAGTCGTCGCCACCGCCTCCTATGAGGCCCGGGCGTTCGGGGTGCACTCGGCGATGCCCATGGCCCAGGCGCGGAGGCTGGCGCCGAACGCCGCGTATCTCGTGCCGCGGTTCGGGGTCTACCGCGACGTCAGCGAGCACGTCATGGGGCTGCTGCGGGAGCTGTCGCCGCTGGTGGAGCCGTTGAGCCTGGATGAGGCGTTCGTGGATCTGGAGGCCGCGGGGGCCGCCTGGGACGCCGCGTCGGCGCGGCTGGTGGGGACGAGGCTGCGCGGCGACATACGGGCCGCCACGGGGCTCTCTGGGTCCGTGGGGCTTGCCGCGTCCAAGATGCTCGCGAAGATCGCCTCGGAGCAGGCCAAGCCCGATGGGCTCGTACTGATCGAGCCGGGGACCGAGCGGGCGCTGCTCGAGCCGATGTCGGTGCGGACCCTGCCGGGGGTGGGGCCGGCGACGGGGGACCATCTGCGGCGGGCCGGGATCCATACGGTCGGGGAGATCGCCGAGGCCGGTGAGGACGAGCTCGTGCGGCTGCTGGGCAAGGCCCATGGGCATGGGCTGTACGCGATGGCACTGGCGCATGACGAGCGGCCTGTGGTGGCCGAGCGGGAGACCAAGTCCGTGTCGGTCGAGGACACGTATGACGTGGACATCCACGACCGGGTGCGGGTGGGGCTTGAGGTGCAGCGGCTGGCCGATCGCTGTGTTCGGCGGTTGCGGGGGGCCGGGTTGTCGGGGCGGACCATCGTGCTGAAGGTGCGGCGGTACGACTTTTCGACCTTGACTCGGTCCGAGACGTTGCGGGGGCCGACGGATGATCCGGGTGTGGTGCGGGAGGCTGCTGCTCGGCTGCTGGATTCCGTGGATACGACGGGTGGGGTGCGGCTGCTGGGGGTCGGGGTCAGCGGGCTGGCCGACTACACGCAGGAGGATCTGTTCGCTCAGGCGGCGGGGGAGCGTGGGGAGCAGGGGAAGCGTGGGGAGCAGCCTGTGGAGGGGGGTGAGGAGAGCGCGGAGACGGTGGCCGTGGCGCGGGGGGAGGAAGGGCCGGGGGAGCGGAGATGGCTCGCGGGCCACGATGTGCGGCATGCCGAGTACGGGCATGGGTGGGTGCAGGGGAGTGGGCTTGGGCGGGTGACTGTGCGGTTCGAGACGCCGGGGTCGGAGCCGGGGCGGGTGCGGACGTTTCGGGTGGACGATCTTGGGTTGGAGGCGGTGGAGCCGTTGCCGTTGGTGGATCGGCCCCGGGGGCGTGGGGGAAGCGGGGGCAATGGGGGGTCTGAGACGGCTGAGAGGGCTGGGGGGTTTGTGGTTGGTGGGGATGGTGCGGCTGCGGTGTCGGGGTAGTCCGGGCGCGGTGAGGGGGTGAGTGGCTGTGCGGTTCGTGTCTGCTTGCTCTGCGTCTGCGGTGCGGTAGGGGTGGGGGGACGCTTGCCCGCGCTGGCGGGGTGCCGCTGCGCCCACCCGTGCCGCCCCAGCGGCACGACTGCCCGCAGCTAGGTGGGGTGGGTGGTCGTGGTGCGGGGAGTCGGCGATCTGTCGCGAGTGCTCGCGGCTGGGTGGGGCGTGGCTGTGCGCAGTGGGTGGCCGTGGTCAGGGGGCGGTCGGCCGTTGGATGCGGGAGCGGGGCAGCGCAGGGTGTTGTTTCGCGAGCTCGGCGGGGTCGGCGGGGCGTGTTCGTGCGCTGGCGGCTGCGGGCTGTTGGGGGGAGTGGGTGGGGGCGGGGCTGGTTAGGGGTGGGGGGTTTGGGGGTCGTTGTTGTTGGGGGGTTCTGTGGAGGCCAGGTTGCCGAAGTCTCGGTCGGGGGGTGGGGGTGAGGCGGCTACGTCGAGGCCGTAGTGGTGGTAGAGCTGGAGTTCCTGTTCGGGGGAGAGGTGGCGGCCCACTCCGAAGTCGGGGGCGTCCTTGATCAGGGCGCGGTCGAAGGGGATGTGGAGGGTGCCCTCCACCAGCTCGCTGGGCTCCAGGGGGACGAAGGCGTCCCGGGAGAACAGGCCGGTGCGTATCGCCGCCCATTCCGGCACTCCGGTCGCGTCGTCGAGATAGACCTCGTCGATGGTGCCGATCTTGGTGCCGTTGCGGTCGAAGGCCTTGCGGCCGATCAGATTGCGCGGATCGATGTCGGTCTGCACGGGCCCTCCACTTGGTCGCAACTCATCCGTAAGCACTACGAAAAGGCAGATTGGTGAGAGCGGCCACTCGAAGGTCCGTGCGTCGACCTCGCTGGTAGGCTTCATAACGGCTGCTGACCCCGTGCGGGAGAGTCCTCCGGACAACATCGGAGGCGCCGAAGGAGCAAATCCTCCCCGGAATCTCTCAGGCTCACGTACCGCACGGACGAGGTCACTCTGGAAAGCAGGGCGGGTGTCTACGGCTTCCGCTCTCACCGACGGTGAAAGCCGACGGCCTTCGGGCGGTCCGGTGAAGCTCTCAGGTTGAGATGACAGAGGGGGAGGCCGTCCGGGTACCCGCGCCGTGGTGCCCCTCGAAGGTCGTGTCAGACCAGGAGGCCTCCGTAATGACCGCCCATCGCACTCCGCTCTCCGAGCTCGAGCAGGGAATCCCTTTCGAGCAGCGTCATATCGGCCCTGATCATGAGGCCCGGGCCAAGATGCTCGCCCAGGTCGGGTACGGCTCCCTCGACGAGCTCACGGCCGCCGCGGTGCCGGATGTGATCAAGAACGCCGACTCGCTGGACCTGCCGGGGGCCCGCACCGAGGCCGAGGTGCTGGCCGAGCTGCGGTCGCTCGCCGACCGCAACCAGGTGCTGGACTCGATGATCGGGCTCGGGTACTACGGGACCTTCACCCCGCCGGTCATCCTGCGGAACGTCATGGAGAACCCCGCCTGGTACACGGCCTACACGCCGTACCAGCCCGAGATCTCGCAGGGGCGTCTCGAGGCCCTGCTGAACTTCCAGACGATGGTCGCCGAGCTCACCGGGCTGCCGACGTCCGGTGCCTCCCTGCTCGACGAGGGGACCGCCGCCGCCGAGGCCATGGCCCTGTCCCGGCGCATGGGCAAGAACAAGAAGGGGCTGTTCCTGGTCGACGCGGATGTGCTTCCGCAGACCATCGCCGTGATCGAGACCCGTGCCGAGCCGACCGGCGTGGAGGTTGTCGTCGCCGACCTCAGCGACGGGATTCCGGCCGAGATCGCCTCGCGTGAGATCACCGGCGTGCTGCTGCAGTACCCCGGCGCCTCCGGCGTCGTACGGGACATCAAGCCGGTCATCGACCAGGCGCACGGGCTCGGTGCCCTCGTCACCGTCGCCGCCGACCTGCTCGCGCTCACGCTGCTGAAGTCGCCGGGTGAGCTCGGGGCGGACATCGCGATCGGCACGACGCAGCGGTTCGGTGTGCCGATGGGCTTCGGCGGGCCGCACGCCGGCTACATGGCCGTGCACGAGAAGTTCGCGCGCAGCCTGCCGGGGCGGCTCGTGGGTGTGTCCGTGGACGCCGACGGGAACAAGGCCTACCGGCTGGCGCTCCAGACGCGTGAGCAGCACATCCGCCGGGAGAAGGCGACCAGCAACATCTGTACGGCTCAGGTGCTGCTCGCCGTGATGGCCGGGATGTACGCCGTGTACCACGGGCCCGAGGGGCTCAGGAGCATCGCGCGGCGGACCCACCGGTACGCCTCGATCCTCGCCGCGGGGCTCGCGGCCGGCGGTATCGAGGTCGTGCACGGTTCCTACTTCGACACGCTGACCGTGCGGGTGCCCGCGAAGGCCGCCGAGGTCGTCGCCGCCGCCCGGCAGAACGGCGTCAACCTGCGTCTCGTCGACGCCGACCACGTCTCCGTCGCCTGCGACGAGACCACCCTGCGGGCCCAACTGGGCGCCGTATGGACGGCGTTCGGGGTCGAGGGCGACATCGAGGCCCTGGACACGAGCGCCGCGGACGCGCTCACGGACGGGCTGCTGCGCACCGACGACTTCCTCACGCACCCGGTCTTCCACCAGTACCGCTCCGAGACGGCGATGCTGCGCTACCTGCGCCGGCTGGCCGACCGGGACTACGCGCTCGACCGCGGCATGATTCCGCTGGGCTCCTGCACGATGAAGCTCAACGCGACCACCGAGATGGAGCCGGTCACCTGGCCGGAGTTCGGGCAACTGCACCCCTTCGCGCCCGCCGAGCAGGCGCAGGGCTATCTGACGCTCATCCGTGAGCTGGAGGAACGTCTCGCCGAGGTCACCGGCTACGACAAGGTGTCCCTCCAGCCCAACGCCGGCTCGCAGGGTGAGCTGGCCGGACTGCTCGCCGTGCGCGGGTACCACCGGGCCAACGGCGACGAGCAGCGGACCGTCTGCCTCATCCCGTCCTCGGCGCACGGCACGAACGCCGCCAGCGCCGTGATGGCCGGCATGAAGGTCGTCGTCGTGAAGACCGCCGAGGACGGCGAGATCGACGTCGAGGACCTGCGGGCCAAGATCGAGAAGCACCGGGACGAGCTGTCCGTGCTGATGATCACGTACCCGTCGACGCACGGTGTGTTCGAGGAGCACGTCGCCGACATCTGCGCGCAGGTGCACGAGGCCGGCGGGCAGGTGTACGTCGACGGCGCGAACCTCAACGCGCTGGTGGGGCTGGCCAAGCCGGGCCACTTCGGCGGCGACGTCTCGCACCTGAACCTGCACAAGACCTTCTGCATCCCGCACGGCGGCGGCGGTCCCGGCGTCGGGCCGGTCGGCGTGCGCTCGCACCTGGCGCCGTACCTGCCGAACCACCCGCTCCAGCCGGCCGCCGGTCCGGAGACGGGCGTCGGCCCGATCTCGGCCGCGCCGTGGGGTTCCGCGGGGATCCTGCCCATCTCCTGGGCGTACGTCCGCCTCATGGGCGGTGAGGGGCTGAAGCGGGCCACACAGGTGGCCGTACTGTCCGCGAACTACGTCGCCAAGCGGCTGGAGCCGCACTACCCGGTGCTGTACACCGGGCCGGGCGGGCTCGTCGCGCACGAGTGCATCATCGATCTGCGGCCGCTGACCAAGGCGACCGGAGTGAGCGTCGACGATGTCGCCAAGCGGCTCATCGACTACGGCTTCCACGCGCCGACGATGTCGTTCCCGGTGGCCGGGACGCTGATGATCGAGCCGACCGAGTCCGAGGACCTGGCCGAGCTCGACCGGTTCTGCGAGGCGATGATCGCCATCCGCGCGGAGATCGAGAAGGTCGGGTCGGAGCAGTGGCCCGCCGAGGACAACCCGCTGCGCAACGCCCCGCACACCGCCGGCGCGCTGGGCGGCACGTGGGAGCACGCGTACAGCCGTGAGGAGGCCGTGTTCCCGGCCGGGGTGTCGGCCGCCGACAAGTACTGGCCGCCGGTGCGCCGCATCGACCAGGCCTTCGGCGACCGGAACCTCGTCTGCTCCTGCCCGCCGCTGGACGCCTACGAGGACTGAGCCGCGCTCGGGCGGCGTCCACGCGGACGACGCACGGACGTATGAAGGGAAGGGCTCCCCTCCGGCTGCGCACGGCCGGAGGGGAGCCCTTTCGCGTGCCGCCGTCATGTGGTCGTCAGGGCGACCTCCGTGGCCTCGACCAGCGCGACGACGGGGACGCCGGGGGACAGGTCGAGGTCCCTGGCGGCATCCCTGGTGACGGCGGCGGTCACCGCGCCGCCCTCGACCGCGATCTTCACCGACGTCATCGCGCCGCCCGTGGCGATGCCGGTGATCGTGCCCGGGAGGCGGTTGTGCAGGTGCGGGTCGTCCTCGATGGGAGAGGTGGCCAGGGAGATGCGGTTCGCACCCTAAAGGGTGTTGCACAAGGGCCGGGAAGATCGGGCAGCAGCTCGCAAGCAAGATCAATGTGCGCTGCCAGTCGGCAGGAAACCGGACAAAGCGAAGAGTCTGGCAGGCCGGATCATGGCGGGAATCTAGCGGTCACGCCGTTGTGCAACACCCTTTAGCCGCCGCCCCGCTCCGTCTTCAGGAGATCCCGGACGCCCTGAGCACCGCGCGTGCCTCCGCGTCGTCGATCTGGTGCCGCAGCCGCTCCAGTACGTCGATGCCCTCCAGCAGGGTTCCGCTCGCGCGTGAGCGGCGTACCCCGGTGTCCAGCTCGTGCCACAGCAGCGGGTTGGCGAGGAGGACGCGTGGGTCCAGTTCGAGGCGTCGGCCGTCCGCGTCGCGCAGGGTGAGATGGGTGGAGACGTCGCCGTGCTGTCGTACGGTCACCAGCTCGTCCGTGCGCACCGCCTGACGTCGTACGAGGCCGTGCACCGCGAGCCATCCGGGGCCGGCGGTCACGCGCTCGGGGAGCAGGATCGTGAACAGCAGGGAGGTCATGACCAGCCACAGCAGGGTGCGCGGCGGAGTCAGGGTGTGGGCGTCCCAGTCGACCAGCAGGGTCATGCCGAAGAAGGCCGCGGCGCAGCCCGCGGCGAACCGGGCACTGTTCTGCCAGTGACGGTCACCGGTCGGGGCCGGGCGCGGTCTGCTTCCGTCCACAGTGTTGACGGTAGGGGCCGCCGGCGCAGGAGCGAACGGGGCTGACAGTGCTCTGACGCCTTACGGCTCATCGTTGACGCGATCCTGATGTGGCCGCGGCTGGATCGGCCCGGTGCGCGCGTCAGCCGGTGTGGACGCGCGGCCTGCGTTCCCGGTCCGGCTCGGCCTCGCGCAGCACCTCTCGGGTGACCGGGGCGACCTCGCCCTGGCCGAAGAGGAAGAAGCGCAGGAAGTTGGCGAAGGGGGTGCCCTCGGTCCACTCGAAGTAGATGTGCGGGATGCAGCCGGTGGTGTCGCGCACGTGCAGGAGCAGGGCGGCCAGGGCGTTGGGGATGGAGGAGGACTCCAGGGTCAGGACGCGGTAGCGGTTGTGCATGACCTGGCCGCGCACGATCAGGCCGGCCTCGAACTCGGACGGGTCGGTGACCGTGACCTCGACGAAGACGAAGTCCTCCTGCTCGGGCATGTCGTTGTCTTTGCGGATCTGCTCGATCTTGTCGCGGTACTCGGCCTTGTCCCGGCTGTCGGGCTCGTTGGCGATGAACCGGATCTTGCGGCTGGCGATGTCCCGGATGAATCGTTCGGCCATGTCGTCGAGCGTCACGCTGGTGACACGGAGCTCGAAGGCGCGCATCAGCCGGGACAGCAGGGAGATCAGGATGATGCCGGCGATGAAGCAGGCGCCGATCTTCACGCCGTCGGGGCGCTCGATGACGTTCACGACGGTCGTGTAGAGGAACACCGCCGAGATGACCGCGAAGCCGATGAACCACTTGCGCTGACCGGCCTTGCGGGCGGCGATGGTCACGGCGATGGCGGCGGAGCTGATGAGAACCAGCACGCCGGTGGCGTACGCGCCGCCCTGGGCGTCGACGTCGGCGTCGAAGATCCAGGTCACCAGGAAGGCGACCAGGGTGAAGACGATGACCATCGGGCGCACCGCGCGCGCCCAGTGCGGGGCCATGCCGTACCGGGGCAGATAGCGCGGCATCAGGTTGAGCAGGCCGGCCATGGCGGAGGCGCCGGCGAACCACAGGATGGCGATCGTCGAGACGTCGTAGACCGTGCCGAAGGCGTTGCCGAGGTATTCGTGCGCGAGGTAGGCGAGGGCGCGGCCGTTGGCGTCGCCGCCCGGCTCGAACTCCTTCTCCGGGATCAGCAGGGTGGTGATGAAGCTCGTCGTGATCAGGAAGCAGCTCATGATCACGGCGGCGGTGGTGAGCAGCTTCTTGGTGTCCCGGATCCGCCCCTTGGGGCTCTCCTCGGTCTCGCCCGGGTCGCCCTTGACGTGCGGCATCACCGCGACGCCGGTCTCGAAGCCGGACAGGCCGAGCGCGAGCTTGGGGAAGACGATCAGGGCCACGCCGATCATGACGAAGACGTTGCCGTGCTCGGCGGTGAGGGCGCTGGTCCAGTCGGTGACCACATGTCCCTCGGTGACGACGTGGTACAGGCCGGAGACCACGACGACGGCGTTGAGCGCGAGGTAGATACCCACCAGGACGACCGCGACGCCGATCGCCTCCAGGAAGCCCTTGAGGAACACCGCGCCCAGCAGCGCCACCAGGATCAGGGTGATCACCATCTGCTTGTCGTGCAGGGTGCTTTCCAGGTGCGGGTTCTCGATCAGGTGAGTCGAGGCGTCGGCCGCCGACAGGGTGATGGTGATCAGGAAGTCCGTGGCCGCGAAGCCCAGCAGCGTCAGGACGAACAGCTTGCCCTTCCAGAAGGTCAGCAGCCGCTCCAGCATCGCGATCGAGCCCTGGCCGTGCGGGCTCTCCTCGGCCACCCGACGGTAGACGGGGAGGGCACCCGCCAGCGTGACGATCACGAGCACGATGGTGGCGATGGGGGAGAGCAGACCGGCTGCGAGGGCCGCGATGCCCGGCTGATAGCCGAGGGTGGAGAAGTAGTCGACGCCGGTGAGGCACATGACCCGGTACCAGGGCTGGCCCTCGTCAACGGGTGCCTTCTGCGTCTGCGCACCCTTGGGGGCATGGCCCTTGCCCATGTCGGACAGGCCCTCCAGCATCCAGGCGCGCAGGCGACTGGGAGGAGGGTGTTCGGTCGTGGCCATCGGCCTGCTCCTGACGTGCGGGTCGGCATGCGATTCCGGCCATCACGCGGGACGGCGGCACCAGCGTAAGCAGAGAGTGACGTATGGGCCCACGGATCAAGGGGCTGCGGGCGTCAAGCTTCCGTTAAGACTGGCCTTGTCGGCATCGGCGGCACATCAAGATGTGAGCTCCGGCACCTGTTCGTCCGTTGTTGCGCTGTACGGGGGGCTGCGAACGGGACAAGCGAGGACGGACACTCAGCGTCATCATCGTCCCTCGGTCCTCCCCGGCACGCGGCGTTCACGCGCTGGGCCGCTCCCGGGAGGCGGGGCCGCCGGCCGCGTCATGGACGGCACACCGCCTTCAACCTGTCCGTCCGCCGCCTTGTCAAGACAGTGTCAACGTCCACGTCGGGGGCGCCAGGGATGCGTCAAGATTTCCGCCCAGGGGCTCCGGGCGCGGTTCTCTGAGACCTGATGAACGATGTACCGCGCGGACGGTTGAAGGTCTACCTCGGGGCGGCCCCAGGGGTGGGCAAGACGTACCGCATGCTCGATGAGGGGCGGCGCAGGGCAGGCCGCGGGGCCGATGTGGTGGTGGCGTTCGCCGAGTGCCACGGACGCCCCAGGACCGAGGCGATGCTCGACGGCCTGGAGGCCGTGCCGCGTGTCCAGTGCCACTACCGGGGCGGGCAGTTCGAGGAGATGAACCTCGCCGCGGTGCTCGACCGCCGGCCGCAGGTCGCGATCGTCGACGAGTTCGCCCACAGCAACGTCCCCGGCGGCGGGCGCAACGCCAAGCGCTGGCAGGACATCGAGGAACTGCTCGTGGCGGGCATCGACGTCATCACGGCCGTCAACGTCCAGCACCTGGAGTCCCTCAAGGACGTGGTCGAGAAGATCACCGGGGTGCCGCAGCACGAGACCGTGCCGGACGAGGTCGTACGCCGCGCCCAGCAGGTCGAGCTCGTCGACATCCCGCCCGAGGGGCTGCGCCGCCGCATGGCGCACGGCAACATCCACGCGCCGGAGAAGGTCGACGCGGCCCTCGCCAACTACTTCCGGCCCGGGAACCTGACCGCGCTGCGGCAGCTCGCGCTGCTGTGGACGGCCGACCGGGTCGACGAGGCGCTCAACACCTACCGCGCCGAGCACGCGATCGGCCGGGTCTGGGAGACCCGGGAACGGGTCGTCGTCGCGCTGACCGGGGGGCCGGAGGGCGACACGATCATCCGCCGCGCCGCCCGGATCGCCGCCCGGTCGGCCGGCGGGGACCTGCTCGCAGTGCACGTGACCCGCAGCGACGGCCTGGCCTCCGGCGCCTCGCACGCCTCGCTCGCCCGCCAGCGCCGGCTCGTGGAGGACCTCGGCGGCAGCTACCACCAGGTGGTCGGCGACGACGTCGCGAGCGCGCTCGTGGAGTTCGCCCGCGCCGAGAACGCCACCCAGCTCGTCCTCGGAGCCGGCAGGCGCGGACGCCTGGAAAGGTTCGTGACGGGGCTCGGGACGGGGGAGACGGTCGTCGCGCTCTCGGGCGACATCGACGTCCACCGGGTCACCCACGAACGGGCCGGCCGCGGCACCCTGCTGCCGTCCCGCCGCCGTACGCTCTCGACGTCCCGCATGATCGCGGGACCGGTTGCCGGGCTCGTGCTGCCGGTGCTGCTCACCCTCGTCCTCGCGCAACTCCGCGGCACCCTGAACCTGACCAGCGAGGCCCTGCTGTTCCTGCTCGCGGTGGTGGGCGTGGCCTGCATAGGCGGTGTCACGTCCGCGGTGATCGCCTCCGTCACCGCGTCACTGCTGCTCAACTACTGGTTCATCCCGCCCATCGGCGCCTTCACGCTCGACGATCCGAACGCCCTGCTGGCACTCGCGGTCTTCGCGCTGGTGGCCGCCACGGTGGCGGCCGTCGTCGACCGCTCCCTGCGCCTGTCCCGAAGAGCCGCCCGTGCCACTGCCGAGGCGGAGACCATGTCCTCCCTCGCGGGCAGCATCGTGCGCGGCGGCCAGACGATCCCGGCCCTGCTGGAACGCACCCGGGAGACCTTCGGCATGGAGTCCGCCGAACTGGTCGACGAGCCGCCCGACACCGCGGGCGTCACCGTCGTACCTGCGGGCCCCGGCGCCTGCCTGGCGCTGATCGGCCGCGACCTGTCCCCGTCCGAGCGGCGGGTGCTGGCCGCGTTCGCCGCGCATGTGGGGTCCGCGGTGGAGCGGGCCCGGCTCGCCGAGGCCGCCGCCGAGATCGAGCCGGTGAAGGCCGCCGACCGGATGCGTACGGCGCTGCTGCGGGCCGTCGGCCACGATCTGCGCACTCCGCTCGCCGCGGGCTGGGCCGCCGTAACGTCCCTGCGCAGCCGGGACGTCGACTTCTCCGCCGAGGACCGCGACGAACTCCTCGCCACCGCCGACGAGTCCATGGCCAAGCTGAACCGCCTGGTGGAGAACCTGCTCGACCTCAGCCGCCTGGAGGCGGGCGTGCTGAAGCTGAACCTGCGGCCCACCGCCCTGGAGGAGGTGCTGCCGGCGGCGCTGGCCGACATACCCGGCGTCGAGGTCGGGGACGTGGAGGAGTTGCCGTCGGTGCTTGTCGATCCGCCGCTGCTGGAAAGGGTGATCGCCAACCTGGCCGCCAACGCGGCGCGGCACAGTCCGCCGGGGACCAAGGTGTTGGTCACCGCCAGTGCGTTGGCGGGGCGGGCCGAACTCCGGGTCGTCGACCGGGGGCCGGGGCTTCCGGCGACGGGGCGGGAGCGGCTCTTCGAGCCGTTTCAGCGGCTGGGGGACACCGACAACACGACCGGGCTGGGGTTGGGGCTCGCCCTGGCTCGGGGGCTGACCGAGGCGATGAACGGCACGGTGCTTCCGGAGGACACGCCGGGGGGTGGGCTGACGATGGTGGTTTCGTTGCCGCTGGTGGGGGATGCGGTGGGCGCGGCGGCGTCGTGAGGGTGAGTGGCGGGTGGCCGGTGCCGGTTCAGTGCGGCTGGTCGCGCGTGTCACATACCCGTCAAGGTGGCGTCAAGGACGACCGGTTCAGCGCGAAGAAAGCGCAAGGAGCGGTCGGGAACGACGTGATGCGGACAGAACCTTGGTCGGTCACGAGCGCCCCTCGCGCGTGACGGCTCGTCCGTACGAAGGAGCACGTATCCCATGTCCGTCCTGACCACCGCGCCGGGCGCGACCCCCGCCGACGAGGAACCGCCGGATACCGGCGAGCGGCACCGGCTCACCGCCGTCACGGGCCTGGCCGCCCTGTCCCTCGACGCCATGGCGTCCGTGGCCTACGGGCCCGAGGCGATCGTGCTGGTGCTGACCGCGGCCGGCGCCCACGGCCTCGGCTTCACGCTCCCGGTCACCCTCGCCATCGCCGCGCTGCTGGCGGTGCTGGTCGCCTCGTACCGGCAGGTCATCGCGGCCTTCCCGGACGGCGGCGGATCCTATGCCGTGGCCAGGACGCACCTGGGCAGGCGGACGAGCCTGGTCGCGGCGGCCTCGCTGGTCCTGGACTATGTCCTGAACGTCGCGGTCGCCGTCACGGCCGGCGTGGCCGCCCTGACCTCCGCCTTCCCCGCCCTCTACGACGACCGGCTGTGGCTGTGCCTGGCCGTGCTCGCGCTGATCACGGCAGTGAATCTGCGCGGGATCGTGGAGTCGGCGAAGGCGTTCATCGTGCCGACGGTCGTGTTCGTCGGCTCGATCCTCGTGCTCATCGTCGTCGGGTTGTTCCGCTCCGAGCCGGTCAGTACGGCGACGGCCGCCGGGCATGCCTCGGTGCTCTCCGACAACGCCACCACCGTGGGCGCCCTGCTCCTGCTGAAAGCCTTCGCCTCCGGGTGCTCGGCCCTGACCGGCGTCGAGGCCATCGCCAACGCCGTCCCCTCCTTCCGCGTCCCGCGCGTGGGGCGCGCCCAGCGCGCGGAGATCGCCCTCGGCGCCGTGCTCGGCGTGATGCTGATCGGCCTGTCGGTGCTGATCTCCCGCTTCCATCTCCAGCCGGTCGAGGGCGTCACCGTCCTCGCCCAGCTCGCGGACGCCTCGCTCGGCCACAACTGGGCGTTCTACGTCATCCAGTTCGCCACGATGATCCTGCTGGCGCTGTCCGCGAACACCTCCTTCGGCGGCCTGCCGGTGCTGCTGAAGCTGCTCGCCCGCGACAACTACCTGCCGCACGTGTTCGCACTGAAGGCCGACCGGCAGGTGCACCGGCACGGCGTGCTGGCGCTGGCGGCCGTCTCCACCGCGCTGATCGTGTTCTCCGGCGGCGACACCAACACCCTCGTGCCGCTCTTCGCCATCGGCGTCTTCGTCGGCTTCACCATCGCGCAGATCGGCATGGTCCGGCACTGGCTCATCGAGCGCGGGCCGGGCCGGCGCGGCAAGGCGCTGCTGAACGGCTTCGGCGGACTGCTGACCGGGGTCTCTGCCGTCGTCGTCACCGCGAGCAAGTTCGAGGAGGGCGCCTGGCTGATCGTGATCGCCCTGCCCGTGCTGGTCATGGCCTTCGAGACCGTCCACCGCGCCTACAGCCGCATCGGCGAGCGCCTCGGCCTCGGCCGCATCCCCGAGCACCCGCACCGCGACCGCTCGGTCGTGATCGTGCCCGTCTCCTCGCTCTCCCGGCTCACCTGTGAGGCCCTCACCGCGGCCGCCTCGCTGGGCGACGAGGTCCGCGCGGTCACCGTCTGCCACCCCGACCCCGAGGACAGGGCCGCGCTGTACGCCCTGGAGCTCTCGTGGACCGAGTGGGACCCCGGTGTCCCCCTGGTCCGGCTCAACAGCGAGCGGCGCTCCCTGGGCCGCCCCATCGCCGCGTACGTCCGTGACGTCATGGCATCGGAGCCGGCCACCCGGGTGACCGTCCTGATCCCGGAGACGGAGCCGGAGCGGCTGTGGCAGCGGCTCCTTCAGAACCAGCGGGGCGCGGTCGTCGCGCACGCCGTGCGCAAGGAGACCGACGCGGTGATCTGCCGGTTGCGGTTCCGCTTGTTCTGACCTCGGCGCCCCTGCGACCTGCGGTGATCGTGTCGCCGTAAGAGAACCGTCAAAGGCGTGCAGCGGGCCGTATGGGAGCCGTCAACGGCGCTCGAATCCGGCCACGAAGGCTGTTTCCTCGAATCGTCCCTGTCCGATCGAACCTCACTCCAGGAGTTCACGATGGCCGATCTGGCCTTCGTCGTCACCACGATCGCGTGCTTCGCACTGGTGGCTCTCGTAGCCAAGGGGGTGACGAAGCTGTGACCGCCGAGAACATCGTCGGCCTCGTCGTGGCCGTCGCCCTGCTGGGCTATCTCGTCCTCGCCCTGATCTTCCCGGAGAGGTTCTGAGACAAGAGATGGGTCCCGTTCTTGCCGGCGTACTCCAGTTGCTCGCCCTGATCGCAGCACTGGCGCTCGCCTACATCCCCCTTGGCAACTACATGGCCAAGGTCTACTCCTCCGACAAGCACTGGCGTGTCGAGAAGTGGATCTACAAGGGCATCGGTGCCAACCCCGACACCGAGATGCGCTGGACCGCGTACCTGCGCGGCGTCCTCGCCTTCTCCGCCGTCGGCGTCCTGTTCCTCTATCTGCTCCAGCGGATCCAGGGCGTGCTGCCCGGTTCGCTCGGCTTCTCCGCGATCGACCCGGACCAGGCGTTCAACACCGCCGTGTCGTTCGTGACCAACACCAACTGGCAGTCGTACTACGGCGAGCAGGCCATGGGCCACGTCGTGCAGACCGCCGGTCTGGCCGTGCAGAACTTCGTCTCCGCGGCCGTCGGCATCGCCGTCGCCGTGGCGCTGGTACGCGGATTCTCGCGCTCGCGCACCGGTGAGCTGGGCAACTTCTGGGCCGACCTGGTGCGCGGCACCATCCGCATCCTGGTCCCGATCGCGGCCGTCGCCGCGGTCGTCCTGGTCGCGTGCGGCGCCATCCAGAACTTCTCCGGCATCCACGAGGTCGGCCAGTTCATGGGCGGGCAGCAGCAGTGGAACGGCGGCGCGGTCGCCTCGCAGGAGGCCATCAAGGAGCTGGGCACCAACGGTGGCGGTTACTTCAACGCCAACAGCGCCCACCCCTTCGAGAACCCCACCCCGTTCTCGAACCTCTTCGAGATCTTCCTGATCCTCGTCATCCCGTTCGCGCTGACCCGCACCTTCGGCCTCATGGTCGGCTCGGTCAAGCAGGGCTACGCGATCCTCGCGACGATGGCCACCATCTGGCTCGGCTTCACCGCCCTGATGATGTGGACCGAGTTCGCCCACCACGGCCCGGCGTTCGACATCGCGGGCGGGGCGTACGAGGGCAAGGAGGTCCGCTTCGGCGTCGGCGCCTCGTCGATCTTCGCGACGGCGACCACGCTCACCTCGACCGGTGCGGTGGACTCCTTCCACTCGTCCTTCACCGGCCTCGGCGGCGGCATCACCATGCTCGGCATGATGCTGGGCGAGATCGCGCCCGGTGGTACCGGTTCCGGTCTCTACGGCATGCTGATCATGGCGATCATCGCGGTGTTCATCGCCGGTCTGATGGTCGGCCGCACACCCGAGTACCTGGGCAAGAAGATCGGCTCCCGCGAGATCAAGCTGGCGGCCTGCTACATCCTGGTCACCCCGGCACTGGTGCTCGTCTTCACCGCCTTCGCGATGGCCCTGCCCACCCCGGGCAACTCGATGACCAACAGCGGGGCGCACGGATTCTCCGAGATCCTGTACGCCTACACGTCCGCCTCCAACAACAACGGCTCGGCCTTCGCCGGTCTGAACGCGGACACGCAGTGGTTCAACACCACGCTCGGCCTGTGCATGCTGCTCGGCCGCTTCGTGCCGATGATCTTCGTGCTGGCCCTGGCCGGCTCGCTCGCCGAGCAGAAGCCGGTCCCGGAGACCGCCGGCACCCTGCGGACCGACAAGCCCCTGTACACGGGTCTGCTCGTCGGCACGATCATCATCATCACCGGTCTGACGTACTTCCCGGCCCTGGCGCTCGGGCCGCTGGCCGAGGGGCTCGCGTGATGAACACCCGCACAGAGAAGCAAGAGGACTCCATGTCCACAGCCACCCCGACCCGGGCGCCGCACAGCGACGTACCCACCGGGCACAAGTCCCCCGAAGGCCGTGTCGGCGCGGGGCTCTTCGATCCCAAGCAGCTTCTCAAGTCGCTGCCGGAGGCGTTCCGCAAGCTCGACCCGCGGGTGATGGTCAAGTCCCCCGTGATGTTCGTGGTGTGGATCGGCTCCATCCTGACCACCGCCTTCTCCTTCAAGGACCCGGGCGACTGGTTCGGCTGGACGATCAGCGCCTGGCTGTGGCTCACGGTGCTCTTCGCCAACCTGGCGGAGGCCGTGGCCGAGGGCCGCGGCAAGGCGCAGGCCGACACTCTGCGCAAGGCCAAGACCGACACCGTCGCCCGCAGGCTCGACGGTTCGGCCGAGGAGCGTGTGCCGGGCACCGAGCTGAGGATCGGCGACCTGGTGGTCTGCGAGGCCGGCGACATCATCCCCGGTGACGGCGACGTCATCGAGGGCGTGGCCTCCGTCGACGAGTCGGCCATCACCGGTGAGTCGGCCCCGGTCATCCGTGAGTCCGGCGGCGACCGTTCCGCGGTCACCGGCGGCACGAAGGTCCTCTCCGACCGCATCGTCATCAAGATCACGACGAAGCCCGGCGAGACCTTCATCGACCGGATGATCAACCTGGTCGAGGGCGCGGCCCGGCAGAAGACGCCGAACGAGATCGCGCTGAACATCCTGCTGGCCTCGCTGACGATCGTCTTCCTGCTGGCCTGCGCCACGCTGCCGCCGCTGGCGGACTACGCGGGCACGCACCTGACGATGGTCGTGCTGGTCGCCCTGCTGGTCTGTCTGATCCCGACCACGATCGGCGCCCTGCTCTCCGCGATCGGCATCGCGGGCATGGACCGTCTGGTCCAGCGCAACGTCCTGGCGATGTCCGGCCGTGCGGTCGAGGCCGCCGGTGACGTCTCCACGCTGCTGCTCGACAAGACCGGCACCATCACGCTCGGCAACCGCCAGGCCGCCGAGTTCGCCCCGGTCGCGGGCGCCACCGAGGCCGAGGTCGCGGACGCCGCCCAGCTTTCGTCGCTGGCCGACGAGACGCCCGAGGGCCGCTCCATCGTCGTACTGGCGAAGGAGAAGTACGGGCTGCGCGAGCGCCACCAGGGCGAGCTGGTCGGCGCCGAGTGGATCGCCTTCACCGCCCAGACCCGGATGTCGGGTGTGGACGTCGACGGCCGCAAGATCCGTAAGGGCGCCGCCGGTTCGGTCATCGCCTGGGTGCGGGAGCAGGGCGGCACCATCGCCGAGGACGCCGACACGATCGCCAACCGGATCTCCGAGGCGGGCGGTACTCCACTGCTGGTCGCGGTCGAGGACGCCGACGGGGCACGGGTGCTGGGCGTCATCCACCTCAAGGACGTCGTCAAGGACGGCATGCGGGAGCGGTTCGAGGAACTGCGCCGCATGGGCATCAAGACCGTCATGATCACGGGTGACAACCCGCTGACCGCCAAGGCCATCGCCCAGGAGGCGGGCGTCGACGACTTCCTCGCGGAGGCGACTCCCGAGGACAAGATGGCGCTCATCAAACGGGAGCAGGCCGGCGGCCAACTGGTCGCGATGACGGGTGACGGCACCAACGACGCGCCCGCGCTCGCGCAGGCCGACGTCGGCGTGGCCATGAACACCGGTACGTCGGCCGCCAAGGAGGCCGGCAACATGGTCGACCTCGACTCCAACCCGACCAAGCTGATCGAGATCGTCGAGATCGGCAAGCAGTTGCTGATCACCCGCGGCGCACTGACCACGTTCTCCATCGCCAACGACGTCGCGAAGTACTTCGCGATCATCCCGGCGCTGTTCGCGGCCGTCTACCCGGGCCTGGACAAGCTCAACGTCATGGGCCTGTCCTCGCCCGACTCCGCGATCCTGTCCGCGGTCATCTTCAACGCCCTGATCATCATCGCGCTGGTGCCGCTGTCCCTGAAGGGCGTGCGGTACCGGCCGGTCAGCGCCGACAGGATGCTGCGCCGCAACCTGACCGTCTACGGTCTGGGCGGCCTGGTCGCGCCCTTCGTCGGCATCAAGATCATCGACCTGCTCATCTCCCTCATCCCCGGGATCGGCTGACCGCCATGAACAACTCCGTATCGAACACGGCCCGGTTGCTCGGGGCGGGCCTGCGTGCCCTCCTCGTGCTGACCCTGGTGACCGGTGTCATCTACCCGCTGGTCGTCACCGGCATCGCGCAGGGGCTGTTCAACAACAGGGCGAACGGCTCCGAGATCAAGGCGGACGGCAAGGTCGTCGGGTCCTCCCTGATCGGGCAGGCCTACAACCTGCCGCTGAAGAAGGGCGAGGAGACTCCGGCGCCCGACCTGAAGTGGTTCCAGGGCCGCCCGCAGAACGGCCTCGGTACCAACAGCGTCAACACCCGGTACAAGCTCATCCTGTCCGGCGCGACCAACCGGTCCGGCGACAACGAAGAGCTCATCCAGTGGGTGAAGGACGCCAAAGCCGCCGTCGTCAAGGACAACTCGACGCCGGACTACAAGGTCAAGCCGGCCGAGGTGCCCGCCGACGCGGTGACGTCCTCCGGCTCCGGCCTGGACCCGGCCATCTCCCCGCAGTACGCGGACATCCAGGTGCACCGCGTCGCCGAGAAGAACGGCCTGTCCGTCGCCCGGGTGCAGAAGCTGGTCGACGAGCACACCGAGGGCCGCACGCTCGGCTTCATGGGGGAGCCCCGAGTGAACGTCCTCGAACTCAACATCGCGCTCAAGGACCTCGTGGCCAAGAGCTGATGGCGTTGCGCGATCGTGCGGGAGTCGGCGGCCGGGGGCATCCGGTTGCGCCGACTCCCGTCGCCGTAAGGCCCGTTGCCTACGCGCAGGACAGGAAGGCGTACACCCATGACCAGGGTGTTGGTGGTGGAGGACGACCCGCAGTTGGTGCGGGCGCTGGTGATCAACATGCAGGCACGCCGCTTCGGAGTGGACCCGGCGTCCGACGGGGCGACCGCCCTCAGACTGGCCGCCGCCCGCCGGCCGGACGTGGTCCTGCTGGACCTCGGACTGCCCGACATGGACGGTGTCGACGTCATCAAGGCGCTGCGCGGCTGGACCCGGGTGCCGATCCTGGTGCTGTCGGCCCGGCAGGCGTCCGGGGAGAAGGTCGCCGCGCTGGACGCGGGCGCGGACGACTACGTCACCAAGCCCTTCAGCATGGACGAGCTGATGGCCAGGCTGCGGGCCGCGGTCCGCCGTACCGAGGACTCCCCGCTCGCCCCGGAGACGACGGTCGTGGAGACGGACGAGTTCGTCATCGACCTGCGCGCCAAGAAGGCCGCCCGAGGCAGCCACGACGTGCGCCTCACTCCCACGGAGTGGCATCTGCTGGAACTCCTGGTCACCAACCCGGGCCGGCTCGTCACACAGAAGTACCTGCTCCAGGAGGTCTGGGGGGTGTCCCAGAGCAGCAAGACCAACTACCTGCGGGTCTACATGGCCCAGTTGCGCCGGAAACTGGAAGCCGACCCCTCGCACCCCCGTTATCTCATCACCGAACCCGGTATGGGTTACCGCTTCGAAGGGTGAACATGGCACGCGGCAAACTTCGGATCTACCTCGGTGCGGCACCCGGCGTCGGCAAGACGTACGCGATGCTCTCCGAGGCGCACCGGCGGGTGGAACGCGGCACCGACTGCGTGGTCGCGTTCGTGGAGCACCACGACCGGCCGCGCACCGAGGTGATGCTGCACGGCCTGACCCAGATCCAGCGCAAGGACCTGGAGTACCGGGGCACCACCTTCACGGAGATGGACATCGACGCCGTCCTGGCCCGTCGTCCCAAGGTGGCGCTGGTGGACGAGCTGGCCCACACCAACATCCCCGGCTCCCGCAACGCCAAGCGCTGGCAGGACGTCGAGGAACTCCTGGCGGCGGGCATCGACGTCATATCGACCGTCAACATCCAGCACCTGGAGTCGCTGGGCGATGTCGTGGAGTCCATCACCGGGGTACGGCAGCAGGAGACCGTCCCCGACGAGGTCGTACGCCGCGCCGACCAGGTGGAACTTGTCGACATGTCGCCGCAGGCGCTGCGGCGGCGGATGGCGCACGGCAACATCTACAAGTCGGACAAGGTCGACGCGGCCCTGTCCAACTACTTCCGGCCCGGCAACCTGACCGCCCTGCGGGAGCTGGCGCTGCTGTGGGTGGCCGACCGGGTCGACGAGTACCTCAACGCCTACCGCAGCGAGCACGAGGTCTCCGCCATCTGGGGTTCGCGCGAGCGGATCGTCGTCGGGCTGACCGGCGGGCCGGAGGGACGGACGCTGATCCGCCGGGCCGCGCGGCTGGCGGAGAAGGGCGCCGGCGGTGAGGTGCTCGCCGTCTACATCGCCCGCAGCGACGGGTTGACGTCCGCCTCGCCGAAGGAACTGGCCGTGCAGCGCGGGCTGGTGGAGGACCTCGGCGGCACCTTCCACCACGTCGTGGGCGACGACATCCCGGCGGCGCTGCTGGACTTCGCACGTGGAGTGAACGCCACCCAGATCGTGCTCGGCGTCTCACGCCGCAAGAGCTGGCAGTACGTCTTCGGGCCCGGCGTCGGCGCCACGGTGGCCCGGGACTCGGGTCCCGACCTCGACGTCCACCTGATCACGCACGACGAGGCGGGCAAGGGGCGCGGACTTCCGGTGCCCCGCAGCGCGCGCCTCGGCCGGTCGCGGATCATCTGGGGCTGGCTGGTCTGTGTGCTCGGCCCGGCCGTCCTCACCGTGCTGCTGACGCACGTGGCCCCCGAAGTCGGCCTCGCCAACGACATGTTGCTGTACCTGTCGCTGACGGTCGCCTCGGCACTCCTCGGCGGACTGCTGCCGGCGCTGGCCTCCGCGGTGGTGGGCTCGCTCCTGCTGAACTGGTTCTTCACCCCGCCCGTGCACACGCTGACCATCGCCGACCCGAAGAACATCGTCGCCATCGCGATCTTCGTCGGCGTGGCGGTGTCCGTGGCCTCCGTGGTCGACCTCGCGGCCCGCCGCACCCACCAGGCCAACCGCCTGCGGGCCGAGTCGGAGATCCTGTCCTTCCTCGCCGGGAACGTGCTGCGCGGGGAGACCAGCCTGGAGGCTCTGCTGGAACGCGTCCGCGAGACCTTCGCCATGGAGTCCGTGGCGCTGCTGGAGCGGGCGAGCGACGTCGACCCGTGGACCTGCGCGGGCAGCGTGGGCTCCCGGCCCTGCCAGGACCCCGACGACGCCGACGTCGACGTACCGGTAGGCGACCACATGGCGCTCGCGCTGACCGGCCGGGTGCTGCCCGCCGAGGACCGCCGGGTCCTGGCCGCGTTCGCCGCGCAGTCCGCGGTCGTCCTGGACCGCCAGCGGCTGCGGCGCGATGCGGACCAGGCCAAGGAACTCGCCGAGGCCAACCGCATCCGTACGGCACTGCTGGCCGCCGTCAGCCACGACCTTCGTACCCCGCTCGCCGGTATCAAGGCATCCGTCTCCTCGCTGCGGTCCGACGACGTGGCCTGGTCCGAGGAGGACGAGGCCGAACTCCTCCAGGCGATCGAGGAGGGCGCCGACCGGCTCGGCCTCCTCGTCGGCAACCTGCTCGACATGTCGCGCCTTCAGACCGGCACGGTCGCGCCGCTGATCCGGGAGGTCGACTTGGACGAGGTGGTGCCGATGGCGCTCGGCGGGGTGCCGGAGGGCAGCGTGGAGCTGGACATCCCGGAGACACTGCCCATGGTCAGCGTGGACAAGGGCCTGCTGGAGCGGGTCGTCGCCAACGTCGTCGAGAACGCCGTCAAGTACAGCCCCGGGGACGGGCCCGTACTGGTCTCCGCGAGCGCCATCAGCGACCGCGTCGAGGTTCGCGTGGTCGACCGCGGGCGGGGCGTCCCCGACGAGGCCAAGGAACGCATCTTCGCCCCCTTCCAGCGCTACGGCGACGCCCCGCGCGGTGCCGGGGTCGGGCTCGGCCTAGCCGTCGCACGCGGCTTCGCCGAGGCCATGGGTGGCACGATCACGGCCGAGGACACGCCAGGGGGCGGCCTGACCATGGTGCTGAGCCTGCGGATGGCACCGGGGCGCAGGCCGGGGGAGCCGGAGGTGCCGGCGGGGGTCGTTTTCTAGCGGTGCGGCCGAAGTCGTCGGCGGCGGTGGTTTCGTGGCGGTGCGGCCGAAGTCGTCGGCGGCGGTGGTTTCTTGGCGGTGCGGCCGAAGTCGTCGTCGGCGGTGTTCTTGGCGGTACGGCCGAAGTCGTCGTCGGCAGTCGATTCCCGGCGATTCGGTCCGCGCGAGGGATGCCGACGGGCCGGGTCAGAGGCTGTACCCGCCAGCCACGGGGGAGGTGTGGGCCGGGGCCAAGTCACCCCGCGCGTGGGCGCTGCTCCCCGGGCACCGGCCGCTCCTCCGCCAGATCCCCGGCGTCCAGGCGCAGTCGCCAGGCGTTGCGGCGATGTACGGACGCCAGCTCCGACTCCAGCGGGGAGGGCGGTACGGCGAGGACCGGGCAGGAGGCGTGGGCGAGGCAGGAGCGGGTGACCGAGCGGCGGCAGGCACGGTGCCAGGGGCTGCGGCGGCCGCGCCGACGACCAGGATTTTCCGTCTCGTGCGGGAAAACCTGACCTGTCCTCCCATGACACTCCTGTCACAGCCCCACAGCCAGCCCGAACGGCGCCTCTTGGCGCACCTCTGACGGCGCTCGTGCCCGACCGCCGGGCCCGGTGTCAGCATCCCGTCAGCGTCCGACCGAATCACGTCAGCATCGCGTCATGAGCGGTCCGAAACCCGGGTTTGCCGGGCATAGCGTCACTGGCAAGCCCCGGTCCGCCTCCCCGCGTCCGGGGCGTCAGGCAACCCGACCGACCCACGTCGGTTCCACCCGGAGGCACCTCATGGCAGACATCCTGTACGACGAAGACCCGGAGCCTTCTGATCGGTTCCCGGCCGGCCCTCTGTACGTTCCGGTCCGGCCGGGACAGGCCGCCTTCGCGGCCCGCCTCTTCCGTACACCCATCGGTGACCGCACGGCCGTTGGGTTCACCTCGCAGCGGAAACTGGCCGCGACCCTCGGTCCCGACCAGCCGTGGATCCGGCTCGCCGAGCCCGCCCTGCGCTCCCTGACGGCTCCGCTCGGCGTCACCACCGTCACCGTCGATCCCCAGTTCTGCGCCCCGGCCCCGACCGCGGCCGCGTCGTCGGCCCAGGAGCACGCCCGGGAGCACGCCCGGCACTCAGGTCCCCGGTTCCGTGAAAGCGCCTGGGATCCCCAGGCGGTCGGAGCGCTGCGCGTGACCGGCGCCGCCGCGCTCATCTCCGCGTTGACCATGTGGATCGGCTGAGGGGGAGGCACGATGACCACCATTCACGAACCCGCCGTCACCACCGCGGGTCCGGCCGACGCCCTCTCGGTGTGGCCGGCCTCGGCCGTCGAGCCGCGCGAGGGCGAGATCACCGTCGGCGGTGTCCCGCTCGCCGAGGTCGCCGACCGTTTCGGCACGCCCGTCTACGTCATCGACGAGGACGAGGTCCGCGAGCGCTGCCGCACCTACCGGCACGCCTTCCCCGAGGCCGAAGTCCTGTACGCGGCCAAGGCGTTCCTGTGCCGGGCGATGATCCACTGGGTGGACGAGGAGGGCCTCGGCCTGGACGTCTGCTCGGCCGGCGAGCTGGAGCTCGCGGTCACCACCGGCTTCCCGCCGGACCGGATCGTGCTGCACGGCAACGCCAAGTCCCCGCGCGACCTCGACAGCGCGCTGCGCCTCGGGGTCGGCCGTATCGTCATCGACAGCCCCTCGGAGATCGCCCGGCTCGCCGCCGCGGTCGGCCCCGACGGACATCAGAAGGTGATGGTCCGCGTCGTGCCCGGCATCAGCGCCGGAGGCCACGAGAAGATCCGCACGGGCACCGAGGACCAGAAGTTCGGCCTGTCCATCTCCGACGGCTACGCCCAGCACGCCATCGCCCGGATACTGGACCAGCCGCAGCTCGAACTGACCGGCCTGCACTGCCACCTGGGCTCGCAGATCACCAGCGTCAAGCCCTACCTCTGCGCCGTACGCCGCATGGTCGGCCTCATGGCCCGGCTGAACGAGCAGCACGGCCTGGTGCTGCGCGAACTCGACCTGGGCGGCGGGCACGGCATCGCCTACCGGCCCGGCGAACCCGCCCTCGACCTCACGACGCTCGCCCGCAAGGTACGTGCCGAGCTGGTCGAGGCCTGCGCGGCGGCCGGGCTCACCGTGCCCCGCCTCATCATCGAGCCGGGTCGGGCCATCGCGGGCCCCGCCGGAGTCGCGCTCTACCACGTCCTCTCCGTCAAGCGGACCGGCGCGCACACCTACGTCGCCGTGGACGGCGGCATGAGCGACAACCCGCGGCCCGCGCTGTACGGGGTGCGCTACGCGCCGCGCCTGGTGGGCCGGCACAGCACCGCCGCGCCGGCCCCGGTGACCGTGGTGGGCCGGCACTGCGAGGCGGGCGACATCCTCGCCACCGACGTCGAACTCCCCGACGACATCCGTCCCGGAGACCTCCTCGCCATCCCGGCGGCCGGCGCCTACCACGTGTCCATGGCCTCCGGCTACAACATGGTCGGCCGCCCGCCCGTGGTCGCCGTGGACGACGGCCACGCCCGGCTCCTGGTCCGCCGCGAGTCCCTGGACGACATCCGCAGCCGAGACGTGGGCCTGTAACCGGCCCCGTATCCCCGTTCCCTCCCCGATCCACCTCCGGGCGAGCCACCCGGCCCGGCCCTCGCCCGGAGGTGTCCAAGTCATGTCCCCGTACCGCTGGTACGCACCCGCCTCGAACGTCAACAGCAACGGCAGCGTGATGGCGGGCTTCAGTGGCGCCGCCCACGTCCGCAACCGCGCTCACGCCGGCCGACCTGCCCGGGGCATCCTCCACCAGTCCACTTCGTAATGTTCGCCTCCTGAGCCGAATGTTTCGACCTTCGCTCCCTCCCTTCCCGGTGAGCGGCGAGCGGTCGATCGGAGTCCGCGTCGGAGGCGGGTGATTGGCCGGGCGCGGGTTCCCGACCCTTCAAGAGGCGCCCCCGCCGCGACGATTGGCGGCAGATTCACTGCGTACAAGGGGTTGCCACCGTTTGGAAGCTGTCTCTAGGGTGCGGCAACAACGAAGCTTTCTGGATTGGTTCCGAAACTTTCGATCCAGCGGACGGTCATGGACGGACCGTCCCGTACCCAAGGAGCGCATCATGGGCGACCCGGGACTGTCCCGCCGCGGCTTCCTCGCGGCCTCCGCCGCGGCCGGTGTGGGCATGACGGCACTGAGCGGTTGCGGCGGCGACTCGGACGGAGGGTCGTCGGACGGCACGACCACCATCGAGTGGTGGAACATCTCCACCACCGAGCCGACCAAGAGCGTCTGGGCGGCGCTGGCCAAGAAGTTCGAGGCTCAGAACCCCAAGGTCAAGGTGAAGATCGTCCAGCTCGAGAACGACGCCTACAAGTCGAAGATGACGGCACTGACCGCCTCCGGGAAGCTCCCCGACATCTTCCACACCTGGGGCGGCGGCGTCCTGAAGCAGCAGGTCGACGCCGGTCTCGTCGAGGACCTCACCGACCGCACCAAGGACTTCGCCGAGGGCCTGCTGCCGGTCGCGAGGGAGCCGTACCTCATCGACGAGAAGTCGTACGGCATACCGTTCGACATCGGCATGATCGGCTTCTGGTACAACAAGGCGCTCTTCAAGGACGCGGGCATCACCGAGCCGCCGACCACCTGGAGCGGCTTCCTCGACGCCGTACGGAAGCTGAAGGCCAAGAACATCACCCCGCTCGCCCTCGCGGGCAAGGAGAAGTGGCCCGGCATGTACTACTGGGCCTACCTCTCGATGCGCACCGCCGGCGCCTCCGCCCTCCAGAAGGCGTACGACGACAAGGACTTCACCGGCGACCCGTTCGTCCAGGCCGGACAGCACCTCCAGGAGCTCGTCGATCTCCAGCCGTTCCAGAAGGGCTACCTCGGCGCCGCCTACTCCAGCCCCACCGGCCAGGCCGCGGCCGTCGGCAACGGCAAGGCGGCGATGGAGCTCATGGGCCAGTGGGCCCCGGTCGTCCAGGCCGACGCCGGCAAGGGCCTCGGCAAGGACCTCGGCTTCTTCCCGTTCCCCGCGGTCGAGGGCGGCAAGGGCGTGATCACCGAGGTGTTCGGCGGAGGCGGCGGACACGCCCTGCGCAGCGGAGCCCCGCAGGCCGCCGTCGACTTCCTGAAGTTCTTCGCCTCCGAGGCGACGGACGTGGAGCTGGTCAAGAAGACCAGCGCCATCCCGGTCGTCCCGGCCGCCGAGAGCGCCATGACCGACCCCAACATCAAGGCCGTACAGGCACAGTTGAAGGCCGCCACCGGCTTCCAGCTCTATCTCGACCAGGCGTACGCCCCCGCCGTCGGCCAGGAGGTCAACGACAGCGTCGGCGCGCTCATCGCCGGGTCCAAGTCCCCGCAGCAGGTCGCCGAGTCGATCACGAAGACCTCGAAGGAAGAGCAGTAGCCGGCGATGACCTCCACGTTCCTGCCGGACAAGCGCACCGGCCCCGGCGTCGAACCCCCGCCCCCGTCCACCGGCGCGGCCCGGGGGCGGGCCCGGCGGCGCATGACGCAGTGGTTCACCGCGGTCGGCTTCCAGGTGCCCGCCCTCGTGCTGTTCCTCGTCCTGGTGCTGCTGCCGATGCTGTTCGCGCTGTACGCGGCGTTCTTCCGCTGGGGCGGCTTCGGGATGCCGTCCGAGTACATCGGCGGCGACAACTTCACCCGCCTCTTCGAGGACCCCGTCTTCCTCGGGGACCTGTGGCGCTGTCTGGTCCTCGTCCTGCTGTCGCTCGCGATCCAGTTGCCGTTCGCGCTCGCCATGGCCGTCCTGCTCAACCAGAGGCTGCGCGGGCGGGCCTTCTACCGGATGCTCTTCTTCGGGCCGTACGTCCTGTCCGAGGCCATCACCGGTGTCCTGTTCGGCATGATCTTCGCCCCCGACGACGGCCTCGCCGACCAGATCCTCGGCGGCATCGGCCTCGACGGGCTCGGCGGCGAGTGGTTCGCCGACCCGTCGAACGTCATGGCCACCCTCTTCCTGGTCATGATCTGGAAGTACTTCGGCTTCCACATGATGCTGTACCTGGCCGGACTCCAGTCCATCCCCCGGGAGTTGACCGAGGCCGCGCTGATCGACGGTGCGAACGCCTGGCAGCGCTTCCGCAGTGTCACCCTGCCGCTGCTCGCGCCCACCCTCAGGATCAGCGTGTTCCTGTCCGTGATCGGGGCGATCCAGCTCTTCGACCTGGTCTGGGTGACCACCGCGGGTGGCCCCGACCACCACTCCGAGACGATGGCCGTGACCATGTTCCAGTACGGCTTCAAGCGCTACCAGGTCGGCTATGCCAGCGCGATCAGCGTGGCCATGTTCGGCATCAGCCTCGTCTTCGCCCTCGCCTACCAGCGGTTCGTGCTCCGCCGCGATCTCCAAGGAGCCACCACGACGATGCGGGGAGGCGCCAAGTGACGGCCAGGTCCGGCAGCGCGAAGGGCAAGAGCCTGCCGCTGCACGTCATCCTCCTGGTGGTAGGCGCGGTGATGGTGGTGCCGCTGCTGTACGCCGTGCTGTCAGGCTTCAAGTCCACCGACGAGCTCTCCCGCAACCCGGTCGGACTGCCGGAGTCCTGGGTGACCGGCAACTACACGGAGATCCTCGGCTCCTGGGACTTCTGGCGGCTGATCGGAAACAGCACCCTGATCGCCATCGGTACGACCGTCCTGGTCGTGGCCGTCTCCGCGCTGTCGGCGTTCTCCTTCGCGCGCTTCGCCTTCCGCGGGCGGGAGGCGCTGTTCACCGTGTTCACCATGGGGCTGATGTTCCCCTTCGCGGTGGCCGCCCTGCCCCTGTTCCTGCTGCTGCGCTCCCTGGGCCTGCTGGACAACCCGCTCGGTGTGATCCTCCCGCAGGCCGCGTTCGGGCTGCCGATGACCATCATCATCCTGCGCGGCTTCTTCCGGGAGATCCCCGGCGAGCTGGAAGAGGCGGCCACGCTCGACGGATGCAGTTCCTTCGGGTTCTTCTGGCGGGTGCTGCTGCCCATGGCACGGCCGGCGCTGGGCACTGTCTCGGTCCTCGCCGTGGTCACGAGCTGGAACAACTTCTTCCTGCCGCTGCTGGTGTTCACCGACTCCACGTGGTGGACCATCCCCATCGGCGTCCAGCAGTACCAGGGCCAGTACTCCGCGGACTACGCCCGCGTCTTCGCCTACCTGGTGCTGGCCATGGTCCCCGCCCTCGCCTTCTACTCGGTCGCCGAACGCCAGCTCGTCGGCGGCCTCACCGCCGGCGCGACCAAGGGGTGACGCGCCCGGACGGACGTACGGCTACCCACACATCCGCAACGTGAGGAGTCGCACCATGCGCAAGAACCGTCTCAGACTCGTCGGCGCCCTCGCCGCCGTCCTGGTCGCAGCGACCGTCCCGGCCGCACAGGCCCACGACACGCGGCCGCCCACCCTCGCCGACCTCGCCGAGCGCCACGGCCGCTACTTCGGCAGCGCGACCGACAACCCCGAACTCGTCGACGAGCCGTACACGGCACTCCTCGGCAGCGAGTTCGACCAGATCACGCCCGGCAACGGCATGAAGTGGTACGCCACCGAACCCCAGCAGGGCGTCTTCGACTTCACCGCGGGCGACGAGATCGTGGCCCTCGCCCGCGCCAACCACCAGAAGGTGCGCGGCCACACGCTCGTCTGGCACAGCCAGTTGCCGGACTGGCTGACCGGCCGTGAATGGACGGCACCCGAGCTGCGGGCCGTGCTGAAGAAGCACATCCAGACCGAGGTGCGGCACTACCGCGGCAAGATCTACGCCTGGGACGTCGTCAACGAGGCGTTCAACGAGGACGGCACGTACCGGGAGACGATCTTCTACAAGACGCTCGGCCCCGGCTACATCGCCGACGCCCTGCGCTGGGCCCACCAGGCCGACCCCAGGGCCAAGCTGTACCTCAACGACTACAACGTCGAGGCCACCGGCCCGAAGAGCGACGCCTACCACAATCTGGCCAAGGAGCTGAAGGCGCAGGGCGTCCCGCTGCACGGCTTCGGCCTCCAGACCCATCTGGCGCTGCAGTACGGCTATCCGGCCACGTTGGAGGACAACCTCCGCCGCTTCGCCCGGCTCGGCCTGGACACGGCGCTCACCGAGGTCGACGTACGGATGCAGTTGCCCGCCACCGAGGAGAAGCTGGCCCAGCAGGCCGACTGGTACCGCGACATGACCGAGGCGTGCCTGGCGGTGCGCCGATGTGTGGGGATCACGGTCTGGGACTACACGGACAAGTACTCCTGGATCCCGGCGTTCTTCCCGGGCGAGGGCGCGGCCCTGCCCTGGGACGAGGAACTGCGGCCGAAGCCCGCCTACTTCGCGCTGCGTCAGGCGCTGAGGTAGCCACCGCTGCCGTCGTGTCCCGGGCGTCCGTACGAGGGTCGCCCGGGACACACGGCGCACTACCGTGCGTGATCGCCCCCGGACACACATCGGGGCCGGCTCGCAGTCAGGGTCTGCGACCGGCCCCTGGGAGTACGCCGGGCGTCCGTCGTGCCGCCCGGTGGTGCGGGTCCTCACCGGCGTGGCCCGCCGGCGGGGGTGCTACGCGGCGGTCATCACCTTGCCGGTGCCCACTGGACGGTGCGGGGCGATGATCTGGCCGTCGGGCAGGAGCTCACCGGTGTCCTCGAAGAGCAGAACGCCGTTGCACAGCAGGCTCCATCCCTGCTCCGGGTGGTGCGCCACGAGACGGGCGGATTCCCGGTCGGCGGAGTCGGCTGAGGGGCACGGTGGCTGGTGCTGGCACATGGATGGGATCTCTCGGTCTGTTGTGATCTGTGAGATGGACGTTTTGTCTGTCTCGCGGCGTGAAGCTTCGTTCATGGCCGCTCCCCCGTTGTGATAAGTCGGTCGGAACCCAGTGTTGCCCCACGAGCGTCAATCCGCAGGGATTTCGCAGCACCGCTTTCTCACAGGTTGATGACGCTTCACCCGCGCGGATGGTTCATCCCAACTGCACTGTCACTTCGGGTGGTTCGCAGTGGTCGGATGGGGCTAGTCCGTACGGGCCGGAGCGCCCGAGGGGCTCATTCGAGCGCTTTCTTGCTCGTACGAGTTATTCATGGCTCATACGCGCGTGATTCGTGATTCCTGTTGTCCGATACGAGCCTAATCCCACCTCAGGAAAGACGTGTACCCCGCCACCCGGAATGGGCGGCGGGGTACACGGGCGCTCGCGCGGGGGTGCCGTCAGGCGGGGGAGCCGAGCAGTGGTGGCAGTGGTGGCAGCGGGGCCGGGGTCGCGCGAAGGGTGAGCACCGGGAGCAGTTCGGCGACCCGGTGCGGCACATGGGCCGCGATGCCGGGCGGCGCCGGGGCCAGCGGCACGAGGATGTCCGTGGCGTGCGGATGGCCCGTGGCGCCGTCCGCCGCGCAGTCGCCGTGCAGCCAGAGGGCGAGCATGTAGAGGCTCGGGATCGACAGCAGGCGCGGCTGGCAGGGCTGCGCGATCGTCTCCGCCTGGCGCAGTGCCCGCTCGGTCGAGGCGATGTAGGGGCCCTCGAAGAAGTGCGAGAAGGTCCAGCCGTCGGGGGTCAGCCGCGTCTCGGCCGCCGCCACCGCGCGCTCCCCGCACCGGATCAGGAAGCGCCAGCCGGCCAGCCGTGTCGCGGACACGCCCGCCGGGGTGATCTCGTCCAGGACATGGACGGGCAACGGCAGTTCGGGAGTGGCGGGCCCCTGGGCGGCGCGCAGCGAGGGTGTTCGGGCCTCGCTGACGGCGGTGGGTGAGCCGAGTGCGGTGAGGACGGAGCGAAGTGCGGGCGCGGGAGCCGGGGGGACATGCAGCGGCATGGTGGGTCGCCTCTCATTCGACAGGCACGGTGGCGCGAGGGCGTGGCGGGGCGGACGGCGCTGTCAGCTCACGAGGTCAGAGAGGCGGGGGCCGGGGTCTGGGAGCCAAGGGGGATGGGTGAGGCCTGCCGCACGTCACCTGGACGGCAGGACCGGGACCGCGGGCGCCAACCCTCTGCCTTGATTGCGGAGTTTATACGAAGAGTGTTCAGACGGTGTTTCGTCTAACCGGTTTCGGTGCACCCGGCAAGGAGTCAATCAGCCGCTGATATGCGGGAATCATCCCGATTCCCGACCGCTGTCCGGGCGGTGACCTCGAAAAATGCCATACGTGCGGACGGCCAATTCTCGTCGGCGTTTTTCACGAGTTCGTGAGCCGCCGGAAACTGCACAGTGCACCATGCCCGCTGAATGTGCCACCGGTCACATCCGACAGAGTAGCGGGCACAGGGTTCGCGCGGGACGTTATCGATCGCTTCGGCTGGGCATCATCCCACCTGACCCGGGAGACCGGCGGCCGGATCTGCGGCCCGCCCATCCGAGGAGGGAAGCTTCGATGGGGGAGAAGGTCGTGGCAGGTCGGTTCGATCTGTCCGATCGCCAGCGCTACCGCGAGAAGCTGCGGCAGTGTCTGACGGGCCTGGAGCGGCTGCTGGCGGAGAAGCGGTTCGACCGCCCCAAGAACCTCATGGGGCTGGAGATCGAATTGAACCTCGCTGGCGCCGACGGCATGCCGCGAATGTTGAATGCGCAGGTACTGGAGAGGATCGCGAGCCGCGATTTCCAAACAGAACTCGCCATGTTCAATCTGGAAGTGAACATAGCTCCACACCGATTGCAGGGGCGGGTATTCGATCAGCTCGCCGAGGAACTCCGCACGTCGCTGGCATATGCCGATCGAAAAGCGGGCGAGGTCGACGCGGGAATCGTGATGATCGGCATTCTGCCGACGCTCGACCGGGACGACCTGGTCTCCTCGAACCTCTCCGACGTGGATCGCTACGCCCTGCTCAACGATCAGATCGTGGCGGCCCGCGGCGAGGACTTCATGCTCGACATCGACGGCGTGGAGCGTCTGACGTGCACGTCGAAGTCCATCGCCCCGGAGGCCGCCTGCACCTCCGTGCAACTGCATCTCCAGGTCACGCCGGGCCGCTTCGCCGACGTCTGGAACGCGGCCCAGGCGGTCGCCGCCGTGCAGGTCGCCATCGGCGCCAACTCGCCCTTCCTGTTCGGGCGTGAGCTGTGGCGCGAGTCGCGCCCGCCGCTGTTCCAGCAGTCCACCGACACCCGCCCGCCCGAGCTCCAGGCCCAGGGCGTGCGGCCGCGCACCTGGTTCGGGGAACGGTGGGTCAGCTCGGCGTACGACCTCTTCGAGGAGAACCTGCGCTACTTCCCGGCCCTGCTGCCGATCTGCGACGACGAGGACCCGCTCGACGTCCTCGACTCCGGCGGTGTCCCGAAACTCGCCGAACTCGTCCTGCACAACGGCACCGTGTACCGCTGGAACCGGCCGGTCTACGGCATCGCCGACGGCGTCCCGCACCTGCGCGTGGAGAACCGCGTGCTGCCCGCCGGGCCGACCGTCACCGACGTCATCGCCAACGCGGCCTTCTACTACGGCGTCGTCCGCGCCCTCGCCGAGGAGTCGCGGCCGGTGTGGACCCGGATGCCCTTCGAGGCGGCGGCCGCCAACTTCGACGCGGCGTGCGAGCATGGCATCGATGCCCGGCTGAACTGGCCCCGGCGCGGACGGTACGGCGGGACGGCCGAGGTCGACGCGGTGAGCCTGGTACGCGACGAACTCCTGCCGCTCGCCGAGGCCGGCCTCGACGCGTGGGGGGTCGAGCGGGCCGACCGGGACCTCTATCTCGGCGTCATCGAGGAGCGCTGCCGCAGGCGCATGAACGGCGCGTCCTGGCAGGCGGCCACCTTCCACCGCGCACTGGAGTCGGGCATGACCCGGGACGCGGCGCTGGCCGCCACGACACGCCGCTACCGCGAGCTGATGCACCGCGGCGATCCGGTGCACACCTGGCCGGTGGGGCTGCTGGAGCCGGTGCCGCTGGGGTGAGGGCCGCGTGGAGCGGTGCGGGAGGTCCCCGCGCCGCGTGGAGCGGTGCGGGAGCTCCCCGTCGTGGAGGTGCGAGGCGTGCCCGTCAGCCCCGCCGGTCCGGTGACGCCGCGTCCACGATCGCCTTGAGGATCACCGTGTGGATCTGTGCCGGGTCCGTCACCTCGTGGCCCGACCCGCCCGTGGCCTCGGCGATGCGGTTGGCCTCGCCGCGGTCGGCGTCGGGGCCGACGGCGATCATGATGAGGGGCACATGGCGCTCGGGGTCGGCCAGGCGCTCCAGCTTGGCGATGAGTTCGGCGCGCGAGACGCTGCCCGGGTCCTCGTTCACCCCGTCGGTGAGGATGACCAGGGCGTTGAACTTGCCCTCGGCGTAGGAGTCCGTCGCGGCACGGTACGCGGCGAGCGTGGTGTCGTACAGGCCGGTCGCGCCGTCCGGCACCGGCGCCAGGTCGCCGAACGCCGCCGACAGCCGGTCGCGCTGGCTTCCCGCGCCCTCGCGGTCGCCGAGCCGCCGGGTCGGCACGCGGACGCGGTAGTCCTTCTCGCCGTCCAGCTCGGTGGCGAAGTCCCACAGCCCGACCTCGTCCTCGGCCGTGAAGGTGGTCAGAGCCTGGAGCAGCGACGCCTTGGTCACGTCCATCCGTGACCGCCCGGTGCCCGGGACCGTCTCGGACATGGAGGCGGAGGCGTCCACGACCGTGGTGATCCGCGCGCTCTGCACGGTGATCGTCCACACCCCGAGAGTCTGCTGGAGCGCCACCGCCGAGGCCGGCCGGGCCGCGGGCTTCGCGTACGGTTGCGGGCTGCTGCCGCCGGCCCGGGTCACCAGCGCGTCCGGCACCGCCTCGTCGGACGTCCGGAAGCCGTGCCGCTCCAGCAGCCGCAGTTGCCGTGCGTCACGCAGATAGCTCATGAACCGGATCGCGGCCCGGCTCTCGTCGGTCGTCAGCCCGGTCTGGGTGAGCAGCGTGTACGGGTAGTCCAGCCGGGGCGAACCGTCCTTCGGGTAGAAGAAGTCCAGGCCGCCGCCCGCGCCGTCCACCGCGGAGTTGTACATGTGAGCCGTCTGCTCGCTGACGACGAGCGCCTGATTGCGCTTCGGGTTGCCCTGCTCGGCGCCGGAGGAGTCCCGCGGCAGTGTGTCCAGGACCTGGCCGTCACCGTCGGAGACGCGCTGCGAGAGCGCCTTCATCATCGCCGCGGTCTGCGTGTCCCCGCCCTCGATCCCGGCGGAGGCCGCGCTCAGCCGGGTGAGCGCGAGCAGCCCGGTCGCGCTGCGCGCGGGATCGGCCGCGCCGAGCCGCAGCGAGTCGTCGCGCAGGGCGGCACCGGCCAGCTCCAGCCAGCCGTACGACTTCTTCGGCCACCCCAGCGACTTCGCGGCCGTCGGCACCATCGCCACGCCCACCGGACTGGAGGCGACGTGGCCGACCGTGGAGACGTCGGCCGTGTCGCCGTCCGTGCTGAGCCGCTCCAGCCACACCTCCGAGTCCGGCACCCACACCTCGGCGCCGGGGTCCTCGCCCGCGAGGAGGGCGTCGGCGACCTTGTACGACTCGCGTGCGCTGACCGTGACGGCGACGCACCGCCCGTCGGAGGTGAGGTCGTCGTCGCGCGCCTGTTCGGCGGCGGTCTCCAGGGCGGGGGCCAGGTCGGGGGAGGCGGCCACGGTCAGCCGCACCGGGTCGTCCTGGCAGGAGGAGCCGAAGGAGAGCAGTCCGCCTTTGACGGCGGCGGCCGTACCGCCGGCGACGGCGAGGACGAGGGCCGTGGCGATGGCCACCGTGCGGCGTCTTGCGCGTCGACGGGGGTCGCTGCCGCCCGCCCCATACTGATCGGGCAAGCTGTGACGTCCCATGTGGGTCGTGCCCCTCCCTGTTGCCCTGCTGAACCACGCGCCGGAGTCCGGCCGTATGGCAGGCAGAGGGGGCGGTACGCCCCGTACGGCGCCCGTCCCCCCAACGGCCTGTCGCGCACGGTCTTCGTAACTGCTTTCGAGACCCTAGCGGGGCGGCGATGAGGATGAGGCGGGATTACACAACTGGAGGCAGGAGTGCAGGGCGAGGCAGGCCCCGTGGCCGATTCTTTTCCTCATGAGCGGCTCTCGCGACGGATTTTCCGGGACGAGACGCTGCTCGTTCTGGGGCTTTCGCTCGGTGCGAGCGGTGTGTCCGCCCTGATCAGTTTTGTCGGCTCCGTCACCAAACCGGGCGGCCTCAAGGACCAGGCCGCCACCCTCAACGCCTCGGCCGCGCCCGGGCGTCCCTGGCTGGATCTCGCCTGGCAGCTCTTCGGGATCACCACCGCGCTGGTGCCCGTCGCCCTGGTCGCCCACTTCCTCATGCGCGAGGGTCAGAGCCTGCGCACCCTCGGCTTCGACCGCACCCGCCCCTGGCCCGACCTCGGTCGCGGGGCGGCCATCGCCGCGGTGATCGGCAGCACCGGAATCGCCTTCTACCTGGCTGCCCGCGGGCTCGGCTTCAACCTCACCGTCGTCCCCGAGGCGCTTCCCGACGTGTGGTGGAAGTACCCCGTACTGATCCTCTCCGCGCTGCAGAACGCGATCCTGGAAGAGGTCATCGTCGTCGGCTATCTGCTGCGCCGCCTGGGCCAGTTGGGCTGGACCCCCGGCACCGCGCTGGTGGCCAGTTCCGTACTGCGCGGCTCGTACCACCTCTACCAGGGCATCGGCGGCTTCCTCGGCAACATGGCGATGGGCGTGGTGTTCGTCTATCTGTACCGGCGGTGGGGCCGGGTGGGGCCGCTGGTCGTGGCGCATTCCCTGCTGGACATAGGGGCGTTCGTCGGTTATGCGCTGCTGGCCGGGAAGGTGGACTGGCTGCCGACGGCGTGACCGACCCCGAAGGGGCCTGCGGGGCGGCCGAAGGGGGCGTACGAGACAGTCGTACGCCCCCTTCGCCGTGCTGAGCCGCGGTACTACGCGATCAGCTCCCCCTCGATCACGGTCACGGCCCGTCCGGTCAGCAGTGTGCGGTCGCCGCGCACGTCGGTGCGCACGCGGCCGGGGCGGCGGGACGCCTGGAGGCCGGTGAGCCCGGTCCGGCCGAGGCGCTCGGACCAGTAGGGGGCGAGGGCTGTGTGAGCGCTGCCGGTGACCGGGTCCTCGTCGATGCCGACGTTCGGGAAGAAGCAACGGGAGACGAAGTCGTAGCCGCGGGCGGGGTCCTCGGCGCGGGCGGTGGCGATGATGCCGCGCGACGAGTAGGCGCCGAGTGCCCTGTGGTCCGGCCTCAGCGCGAGGACCGTCTTCTCGTCGGCGAGTTCCAGGAGCAGGTCGCCGATGTTCGGGCCGGTGTCGAAGGTGGCGAGCGGCTCGGCGCCGAGCGCCTCGGCGACACCCTCCGGGGCCTCGACCGCGGTGAGCAGGGCGGTCGGGAAGTCCAGCGTGATCGACCCGTCGTCCCCGGGCGTGGCGACGAGCACGCCACTGAGGGTGTCGAACCGCACGGGCCCCTCGTGGACGCCGGTGCTGTGCAGCACGTGGGCCGTGGCGAGCGTGGCGTGCCCGCACATCGTCACCTCGGTGAGCGGCGTGAACCACCGCAACGCCCAGTCGGCCTCCCCGCCCTCGGGCAACGGGTGCGCGAACGCCGTCTCGGCGTGATTGACCTCCATGGCCACGTTCTGGAGCCAGTCGTCCTCCGGGAACGAGTCGAGAAGCAGGACCCCGGCCGGGTTGCCGGCGAAGGGACGGTCGGAGAAGGCGTCGACGATTCGAATCCGCATGACGCCGACCGTAGGGGGTGCACGCAGGCCACGGCCAAGGCCAATTCGGGGGTGCTGGACCGATCCGGCACGCCCCGTACTCGATCAGTGGTGGGTCTGTTGTCATCCGAACAGTTCCGATATATCGTTGACGCATCGCGACAGATCAACGATGGAATGGAGTGATTGCGATGCGTTCCCATGGATTCGAGCGTGGGCATGGTGGACACGGTCATCACGGCCGAGGTGGCTTCGAGCAGCTTCGCGGCGCCTTCGGGCCCTTCGGCCCCGGCGGCGGCCCCGGTTTCGGCGGACCCGGATTCGGGCCCGGCCCCTGGGGGCCGAGGGGGCGAGGAGGGCCTCGAGGGAGGGCGCGGCGCGGTGACGTACGGGCATCGATCCTCGCCCTGCTGAAGGACCGCCCCATGCACGGATACGAGATGATCCAGGAGATCGCCGAGCGCAGCGGCGGGGCGTGGAAGCCCAGCCCCGGCTCGGTGTACCCCACCCTCCAACTGCTGGAGGACGAGGGCCTGATCACCAGCGAGAGCGAGGGCGGCAAGAAGCTGTTCTCGCTCACCGAGGCGGGCGCTGAGGCGGCCGAGGCCGGTCCCGAGGCGCCCTGGGAGGAAGCCTCCCGCGGTGTCGACTGGGAGGCCCTCGGTGAGATCCGGCAGGCCGGATTCGGTCTGATGGAGGCCTTCGGGCAGGTCTGGAAGACGGGCAGCAAGGATCAGCGCGACAAGGCGCTGGCCGTCATCAACGACGCCCGCAAGAAGCTGTACCTGATCCTCGCCGACGAGGACTGAGAAGCGCCGGCGGCCTCCCCGCCATGAGTGAAGGCGCCCCGCGGAGCGATCCGCGGGGCGCCTTCGTCCGTACGGCGAAGGCCACTCAGGTCACCAGTCCCGCCAGCTTGCGCAGCGACTCGTTCAGCGCCGCCGTCGCCGAGTCCTTCAGCTTGCCTGCCATCAGCGACACCGCCGCGCCCGTGAACTCCCCGTCGATGCGCACCGCCGTCGCGGTGTCGCCGTCCGGGGTGAGGGTGTACCGCGTGGCCACGGTCACGGCCATCGGGCCCTTGCCGCGGATCGCGAGCACCCGTGCCGGCTGCAGCTCCTCGATGGTCCACTCGACCTCGGCCGGGAAGCCCATCAGCTTCATGTTCTCCTGGAAGGTCCCGCCCACTTCGAGCACGGCGGGGCCGCCGCTCGGGAAGCTGGTGTGGGTCGCGTTCCACTGGCCGTACGCCGACCAGTCCGTCAGCTCTGCCCAGACCTTCTCGGCCGGTGCCTCGATGCGTGCCTCCGCGCTGACTTCGGCCATGCGACCACCCCTTCGTCTCGGGCTACGGTGTCGCGGAACGTAGCCGTAGGGGCCGGAACATTCAATACTGATGAACCGTCAGGAATTGTGGAGGCGCGGCCTGCTCCTGGGATCCGCTCCGCGGGCTCAGTCCACGAGCCGTATCACCGCCGCGTCGAACAGGTCCCACGCCCGCGGTAACGCGCTCTCGTCGTGGCAGTGCCACGCCTCCCAGAACAGGTCGGCGAGCAGGGCGTCCTCCGGTGCGTACACCCGGTAGACGTACTGCCTGCCGTCGACGGCGGGCAGCGCCACCAGCCAGCACCTCTCCATGCCCCTGTGGGACGTGCTGTGCGGCGCCCTCGGTTGCGTACGGGGCGCACTGCAAGGCGGCACGCGCCCCTGCTGGGCTTTCGGCGTGATCTCATCCGTAAGGAGGAGATTTCGGCCTGCGGACTCCACTCTGTGTGGGACGCGAAAATGCTTCCCCGCGCCGATGACTCGGCTCGCTGTGGCTGATGGGGTGGGGGATGTGCAACCCCGTATCCCCCGGCAGTCGGCCCAGGAACAGGACTGTCGGCGCCCGGACACCCCGGCGGACGGTGCCAGGCTCAGTGACGAACTGGCAGCGGTGGTCTCCGGTGCCCGTCGCCGGGCGCTCAGGGACGGGGACCGGCAGATCGACACGGCCCATCTGCTGCACTCACTCCTGGAGCACGACCGGGATGTGTACGCCGTCTTCGGCGAGGGGCCCCAGATCGCCCGTCTGCTCGGCTATCTCGTGCAGCGCAGCATCGGCTACGGCCTGCGCTGGCAGGGTGCCGTCGAGGACTCCGGCGCCGTCCCCGTGGTGATGCACGGCGAGGGGTTCTCCCCGCTGGCCGCGGGCGCGATGGAGGACGCCTGCCGACGCGCCACCCTGCGCGGTGACACCCAGGCCCGCGGCATCGACCTGCTCGCCGCGATCGTCGTCGACCCCCAGGCCCGCGCCGTCGAGGTGCTCGACCGCGCCGGCATCGACGCGACCGCCGTACGCGACCGCATCGACGGACACCGCGACGAGTACGTCGGCGGCGGCGAGACCGCCCACTAGCGCGACCCCTGCCCCCAGGTTCCGGAACCGGGGTGAGCCGTGCCCTTCTCCACTCCGTTCCGCCCCGTCGACCGTCCACAGCGCGAGACAGGTGTCAATGGGGGTGACGCTGCTGTCATCGCCTGTCATCATGTGCCGGTGCGTAAGTCTGAGAGCGGTCGGGTGGGCCGCGGCAAGGGTGTCGGGCTCGGTCTGGCGGTCGGATCCGCGATCGCCTTCGGAGGTTCCGGGGTCGCGGCCAAGCCGCTGATCGAGGCGGGGCTCGACCCGCTCCACGTGGTGTGGCTGCGCGTGGCCGGCGCCGCGCTGGTGATGCTGCCGCTCGCCGTGCGCCACCGCGCGCTGCTGCGTGACCGTCCCGCCCTGCTCGCCGGGTTCGGCCTGTTCGGTGTGGCCGGTGTGCAGGCGTTCTACTTCGCCTCGATCTCCCGCATCCCGGTCGGCGTCGCCCTGCTCGTCGAGTACCTGGCACCCGCCCTGGTCCTCGGCTGGGTGCGGTTCGTGCAGCGGCGGCCGGTGACACGTGCGGCCGCCGTCGGCGTGGTCCTCGCGGTCGGCGGTCTCGCCTGCGTCGTCGAGGTCTGGGCCGGCCTGAGCTTCGACGCCCTCGGCCTGCTCCTCGCGCTCGGTGCCGCCTGCTGCCAGGTCGGCTACTTCGTCCTCGCCGACCGGGGCAGCGACTCCGGCGAGCGGGCTCCCGACCCGCTCGGCGTCATCGCGTACGGCCTGCTGGTCGGCGCCGCCGTCCTGACTGTCGTGGCCCGCCCCTGGACCATGGACTGGACGGTTCTCACCGGCACCGCCCGCATGAACGGCACCCCGGTCGCGGCGGCCCTGCTGCTGGCCTGGATCGTGCTCATCGCCACGGTCGTCGCGTACGTCACCGGCGTGGTCTCGGTACGGCGGCTGTCGCCGCAGGTCGCCGGTGTCGTGGCATGCCTCGAAGCGGTGATAGCGACCGTGCTGGCCTGGTTCCTGCTCGGCGAGCACCTGTCGGCGCCGCAGATCGTCGGCGGCGCGGTCGTCCTCGCCGGGGCGTTCATCGCGCAGTCGTCCGCGCCCGCCAAGACGTCCGCCGAACCGGTGGCCGGCGGAGGACCCGAACGTGAGTTGTCCGCCCGCGGAAACGTCGCCTAGGCTGCGTGATCATGCCTTCGACACTCGTTCTCCCGCCTCCGGCCGCCTGAGGCGGGCCTCCGGAAGCCGAGCCTCGGTGCCTGACGGGAACTGAACCCCGCGCACCGCACGGCCCAACGGTGCTGCCCGCAGACGAAGTCCATGGACCCCGCTGAACCGGGCTCCTCCCAGCACTTCTGCATGTCTGCGGAGAACCACTCGTGTCGAACACACCTGTCTTTGGCCTGCCCATCGGGCGAGGCCTCATCTACCTGATCATCGCCGGTGCCGCATGGGGCACCGCGGGCGCCGCCGCCTCCCTGGTCTACCGGACCAGTGACATGGGGCCGATCGCCCTCTCCTTCTGGCGCTGCGCGGTCGGCTTCGTGCTGCTGCTCGCCGTGCGCCTGCTGCGTCCCCGTCCTCGGCGCACCGTGTCCGAGCCCCTCGCCCGCAAGGCGCTGCGGGCCGGGGCCACGGGCATCGGGCTCGCCGTGTTCCAGACGGCCTACTTCGCGGCCGTGGAGGCCACCGGACTCGCCGTGGGCACGGTCGTCACCCTCGGCGCAGGGCCCGTGTTCATCGCGCTCGGCGCCCGGCTGACGCTGGGGGAGCGGCTCGGCCGCGGCGGCGTCGCGGCGGTGGCCGGCGCGCTCACCGGCCTCGCGGTGCTCGCGCTCGGCGGCGAGGGCGCGACCGTACGGCCGTGGGGCGTGCTGCTCGCGCTGGTGTCCGCCGCCGGGTACTGCGTGATGACGCTGCTGACCCGCAAGTGGGGCCGCGACGGCGGGGCCGACGCCGCCGACACGTCCGTGTGGGCCTTCGCGGTCACCAGCCTGTGCCTGCTGCCGCTCGCCCTCGTCGAGGGGCTCCTGCCGCACACCGCCGATCCGCTCCGGCTCGGCTGGCTGCTGGTGTACATCGCGGCCGTCCCCACGGCGCTGGCGTACGCCCTCTACTTCGCCGGCGCCGCCGCCGTACGGTCGGCCACCGTCTCCGTGATCATGCTGCTGGAGCCGGTCAGCGCGGCGGTGCTGGCCGTCGTCCTGCTCGGTGAGCACCTGACCGCCCCGACCCTCGTCGGCACCCTGCTGATGCTCGGGTCCGTCGCGGGCCTCGCGGTGACGGAGACCCGTGGGGCGCGGCGGGAGCGGGACCGGGAGCGCGAACCGATGCCGGCGTGACACCGAGGGGTCCCGCACCGCACTGGCGCGGGACCCCCGATCCCCCGACCCCCCCATTCCTCGGCTCCGGCCGCTCCGCTCAGGCGGGGCGGCGCCGGAGCATGTGCTCGCGGGCCGCCGCGTCACGCGGACCGCCGCGGCCGGCCAGGTTGCCCGCGATCCGGTCCTGGACCTCCGCCGTCCGCCGGCCCCCGAACTTGAACTTCGCGCGCACACCGGTCACCTCCAGCCGCAGCCCGCGGATGCCCGACAGCAGCCTGCCGTACGGCGCCTGGCCGACCGCCACCTCCGCCGAACCGCCTTCCGGCTGGAAGTGGCCGACCTGGCGGTTGAGCAGCTCGGCCTTCTCGGCCGGGTCGTCCACGACACGCGTCCGGCACCGGAGCTGGACCGCCGCGTAGAAGCTGGTCGGTTCGCCGTGCTCGGCCGGCTGCTCCGGTCCCGCCTGCCAGGGGCCCGGTACGTACACGTAGTCGTCGACCACGCTCAGCACGACCTCGGGGTTGGCAAGGAGTGCCGGCCACATCGGGTTGGGCCGGGCCAGATGCGTGACGACCTCGCCGCGGTCGGCGTCGTACGCGAAGTGCAGAGGCTGGACGTGCGGTGGCTCGCCGTCCAGGCCGTTGACCACGAGCTGGCCGAAGTCGTGGACGTCCAGCCACCGCTGCCACTCGGTGTCGTCGTGGGGTGCGTCCCAGGGGTGGATCAGCATCACAGGGCCGTGAGGTAGTCGGGAAGCTCGGTGCCGGGGGCCAGGTCGGGGTCGCCGACCGGGGCGTCGTAGCCCTTGCGCAGCGGGACGACGCCTGCCCAGTGGGGGAGGGCGAGGTCCTCCGGCTCGTCGTTGACGCCGCCGGTGCGCAGCTTGGCGGAGACCTCGTTCAGGTCGAGGCGGATCACGGCGGTGGCGGCGAGCTCCTTCTTGTTGGCGGGCCGGGAGTCACGGGACCGGCCCGCCACCACGTGGTCGACGAGCGCGTCGAGGGCGATCCGCTTCTCCTGCGGGTCCGTCACGTCGTACGCGGTGCCGTGCACCACCACGGAGCGGTAGTTGATCGAGTGGTGGAAGGCGGAGCGGGCCAGGATCAGCGCGTCGACATGCGTCACCGTCAGGCACACCGGCAGCCCGGGGTCCGCCTGGCCGGTCATGCGCAGCGGGCGCGAGCCCGTGGAGCCGTGGACGTAGAGCGTCTCGCCGACGCGGCCGAACAACGTGGGCAGCACCACCGGCGCGCCGTCCCGGACGAAGCCGAGGTGGCAGACGTAGGCCTGGTCGAGTATCGCGTGCACCAGTTCCTTGTCGTACGCCGCACGCTCCGCGGAGCGGGTGGGGACGGTGCGGTCGGTCGGCGTGTAGGCGGCGGCTTGCGACGTCGGTTCCTCGGTTCCCTGCATTGCCCTCTCCATTGCACTAGTGCATAATGTTGTTTGTGCTAGAAGGATATCGGATCGAAGGGCGTCGCGCAGCCGAGATCGCGGCGAGCGTCGAGGGCGCGGTCGGCTCGGGTGAGCTGGAGCCGGGCCAACTGCTGCCGTCCATGCGGGAGTTGGCGACGGATCTGGGCGTGAACCCCAATACGGTCGCCGCCGCCTATCGCGTCCTGCGCGAGCGTGGAGTGATCGAGACCGCGGGCCGCCGGGGGAGCCGGGTGCGGCCGAAGCCCGCCACGACCGGGCGCGAGTTCGTCCGGGTGGACGTGCCCGAAGGCGTCCGCGATGCGGCGAGCGGCAACCCGGACCCCGTGCTGCTGCCGTCGCTGGCGAAGGCTTTCGCGGCCGCGGCCGAGCTGGCCGACCGGGAACCGGTGCTGTACGGCGACGACCCCGTGGAACCGGAGCTGGCGCGCATCGCACGGGCCCGCCTGGACGCCGACGGGGTGCCGGAAGGGCCGCTGGCCGTCGCCTCGGGCTCGCTCGACGCCATCGAGCGCGTCCTCACGGCCCAGCTCAAGCCCGGGGACACCGTCGCCGTCGAGGACCCCGGCTGGGGCAGCCTGCTGGACCTGATCCCGGCACTCGGCCTGCGCACGGTCCCCGTCGGGGTCGACGACGAGGGGCCGCTGCCCGACGACGTCCGCCGGGCCCTCGACTCCGGGGCGCGCGCCCTGATCGTGACCGACCGCGTACAGAACCCCACCGGAGCCGTGGTGAGCGCCCCGCGCGCGCGTGCTCTGCGCTCGGTGCTGCGCGAGCACCCGGAGGTCCTGCTGATCGAGGACGACCACGGCTACGGCATCGTCGACATCCCCGTGCACCCCCTGGCCGGCATCACCCGCCACTGGGCCTTCGTCCGCTCGGTCGCCAAGGCGTACGGCCCCGACCTGCGGCTCGCCGTACTGACCGGGGACGAGGTCACGGTGGACCGCGTGCGCGGGCGCCAGCGGCTCGGCGCAGGCTGGGTCAGCCGGCTGGTGCAGCGGGCCGTGGTGCGGTTGTGGAGCGACGGAGCCGTGGACCCGGTGGCGGTGGCGGCGACCTACGCCGAACGCCGGGAACTGCTGATCGGGGCGCTGGCCGAGCGCGGGGTCGAGGCGCACGGCCGCAGCGGCCTCAACGTCTGGATCCCGGTCCCCGACGAGACGGGCGCCGTGGCCCGCCTGCTGCACGCCGGCTGGGCGGTCGCCCCCGGAGCCCGCTTCCGCACCGGCTCACCGCCCGGAATCCGCGTCACCACGTCGACGCTCACCGAGCAGGAGGTCGGCCCGCTGGCGAACGCGGTGGCAGCGGCGGTGGGCCCGGGCCCGGCAAGGAGCTACGTCTGAACGCCGGGGACGACAGCCAGCCCCCAAGGGGCGCGGGGAACTGCGCGACAAGCCACTCACGACCCGCAGTCGCGCACGGTCCCGGCGCCCCTCCCGTCAGGCGCTCCGCCTCACTTGGGTGAGCGCCGCACCCGCCAGCACGACCACGGCCCCCACAGGTGTCGACCAGGTCAGGGACTCGCCGAGCACGGCAACGCCCGCGGCCGTGGCGATGACCGGAATGAAGTAGGTGACCATCTGAGCCGTGGTCGGCCCCACTTCGGCGACCAACCCGTACTGAAGCAGTACGGCGAGCCCCGTCCCGAGGGCACCCAGTGCCACGATCGCCAGCAACGGCACAAGTGAGAACGTCGTCGGCAGCGAGGTGAACAGAGGGGTTATGACGGCCAGTTGAACCGTAGCCAGCAACAACTGCGCCCCGGTCAGCGACAGATGCGATTCCCCGGACCCGGCCAGCGTCCGGCGGACGTAGATCCAGCCGATCGGATAACTCAAGGAGGCCAGCAGCGCCATCGCCGTACCCGTGGCGTCCAGCCCGTGAAAGCCCTGCCATGCCCCGAGCACCGTCAGCACGCCGAGGAACCCGATGCCGAGCCCGGCCACCCGCACCCGCGTCGGCCGGTCCTCCGACAGGGCCACCATCGACAGGGCCATGCCCCACAGCGGCGAGGTCGCGTTGCAGATGCCCGCCAGCGTGGACGGGATCGTCAGCTCGGAGTACGCGAACAAGGAGAACGGCAGCGCGTTCAGCAGGAACGCGGCCACCGTCAGATGCCCCCACGTGCGCACCCCGCGGGGCAGCTTCTCCCGCTTCACCGCCATCGCGGCCGCCAGCACCGCCGTACCGAACACCAGCCGGCCCAGCGTGACCTGGAAGGGGGCGTAGCCGTCTGTGCCGACCTTGATGAGCAGGAAACTGAAACCCCAGATCAGAGAGAGGACGGCGAACCGCAGACGCCAGTCGAGGCGGCCGCGGGGGCGAGGTCGGACGGAGGACGCGGATGCGGCCCCGGCCGCGTCGCGTGAGGCGGTGACGGTGCTCATGGCAGCAACCATGCCGCCCTCCACCTCGTAGCACAATCGAGAATTCGCGCCCGGTATCTCGTAGCATTGCTTACATGTTGAACCTGGAGCGCCTGCGCACCCTCGACGCCCTCGCCCGGCACGGCTCGGTCAGCGCCGCCGCCGAGGGGCTGCACATCACGACGTCGGCCGTCTCGCAGCAGATGTCCAAGCTGGAGCGGGAGGTCGGCCAACAGCTCCTGGCCAAGAACGGCCGGGGCGTACGGCTCACCGATGCCGGCCGGCTGCTCGCCGATCACGCGGCCCGCATCCTGTCGCAGGTCGAGCTCGCCCAGGCCGATCTGGAGGCGCAGCGCGGGCAGGTGGTCGGCGAGCTGCGGCTGGTCGCGTTCCCCACCGCCCTGCGGGGACTGTTCCCCGCCGCGCTCAGGGCGCTGCGCCTCGACCACCCGGCGTTGCGCCTGACGTCGCGCGAGCTGGAACCCGAGGACGGGGTCGCCGCCGTGCTGCGGGGCGACGCCGACCTGGCCGTCGTCCTCGACTGGTACAACAAGCCGCTGCCCATGCCGGAGGGGCTCGCCAAGGCGCCGATCCTCGACGACCGCGTGGAGATCGCCATGCCCGAGGGGCACCCGCTCGCCGACCGGAGCGAGGTCGACCTGGCGGACTTCGCGAGCGACGAGTGGGTCGCCTGGCCCGAGGGCGAGTTCTGCCACGAGTGGCTGCTCTACACCCTGCGGACCAAGGGGATCGAGCCTCGTATCGCCCATCGCGCCGAGGAGCACCACACCCAACTGGCGTTGGTCGCGGCAGGGTTGGGCGTATGTGTGGCACCCCGGCTGGGCCGTGACCCGATGCCGATGGGTGTGCGGGCCGTGCCCGTGCGCAACCGTGTCCACCGCTACATCTACGCGGTGTGGCGCGCGGACGCCGACCGCCGCCCGTCGATCCGGGCGGCGGTTCAGGCACTGCGCACGGCGGCCGAGAAGGTCGGCTGAATCCGACCCTTCCCCCCGCTGAGCCGAGCCCGACCGCGCCGGATCGTGCCGGGCCGAAGCCCCACCCCGCCGAGCCCGACCCCGCTACGGCGACCTCCAGCCCCCGGTCACACCGACCCCAGCTTCCGGAAGTCCCAGGACACGATCTTCTCGGGAGTCAGCCGCATCCAAGCGTGCCGCCCGTCGTGCGGCATCTCGTCGAGGCCGAAGTTCTTGCGGGCGAACAGCGTCTCGGGCACGTCGAGTTCGGCGCGCAGCTCGCCGACGCGCGGGCTCTCGCCCACGAACTCGACGGTGCCGGACAGCTCGACGCCGCGAAGCTGCTCGTACTCCTCACCCGTGTCGATCACTATCGCGACCCGCGGATCGCGCCGCAGATCGGTCCACCGCTTGCTGCGGACGACCGAGTACAGCCACAGCGAGTTGCCGTCCCAGGCGAACCACAGGGCGCTGACATGCGGAAAGCCGTCGGCTGACACCGTGGCGACCCGGCAGGTGCGCTGCTCGGTGAGGAACTCGTCCAGCTCACCGGGCGTCATCATGATCTTCCGGCCCCGGCGCTGAGTGACGGTCATACATCCCCCTCTTCTCTCACGTCGTGCCAGAGGAGAGATCCTCTGACATCACGTCAGAAAAGGATGAGTCGTCTTCCGCCCACACGCAATGGTGGCTACTGTCACCGGCCCACGCCGCCGTCGGTCACAGGGGGACCCATGCCGTCGTCCGCACGACTCAGCGAGCTACTCGATCCCGCGACCACCGCCCTGCTCACCGTCGAATGCCAGCAGGGCGTCGTCGGCCCGGACAGCGCGCTGCCCGAACTCGCCAAGGAGGCACGGGATTCCGGCGCCCTCACCAACATCGCCCGGCTGGTGGCCGCGGCCCGCGAGAGCGGCGTCCAGGTGATCCACGCGATCGCCGAACGCCGCCCCGACGGCCGCGGCGCCAACCACAACGCCCGCCTCTTCCGCGCCGCCGAGCGGCTCCCGGTCCGACAGCTCTCCGGGACCGACGCGGTCCGCGTGGCGGCACCGATCGAGGTCGCCGATGAGGACCTTGTCGTACGGCGGCTGCACGGACTGTCGCCGATCCAGGGCACCGATGTCGACGCGCTGCTGCGCAACCTGGGCTGCCGCACACTCGTGATCACCGGAGTCTCGGCCAACGTGGCCATCCCCAACGCCGTGTTCGACGCCGTCAACCGCGGCTACACGGCGGTCGTGCCCACGGACGCGATAGCGGGAGTGCCCTCCGACTACACTCCCGCGATGATCAGCCACACCCTCGCATTGGTCGCCACGGTCGCGACCACGGACGAGGTGCTGGGCTGTTTCAAGCGTCCCCGCGACGCGGGTCGGGCCTGAGCCTGCCCGACGCCGACGGTCAGGCGAGCTTGATCGAGTCGCCCGACACGCTGATCTGCTTGGCGGCCAGCGGCTGGGTCGCGGGCCCCTTCTTCACGCTGCCGTCGAGGACGGAGAACTGACTGCCGTGACACGCGCAGGACAGGGTGTCCTCCTTGAGGTCCGTCATCGGGCAGTTCTGGTGGGTGCAGATCGTCGAGAAGGCCTTGAAGTCGCCCGCCGCGGGCTGCGACACGACCACCTTCTCGTCGCTGAAGACCTTGCCCGAGCCCTCCGGGATGTCGGCGGTCTTCGCGAGCGCCGCGCCACCCGCGCCGGCGTCGGCCGACGAGCCGCCGCCCGGCTCGGTGGTCGCGCCACCGCCGGCGGCACCCTGTTCGGTGGACGAGCCGGACGCCTCGTCGCCCGATCCGCACGCGGTCAGCGCAACGGCGAGCCCCGCCGCGCCGACCGCCGCCACAACGGTACGGCGGCTCGGGCCCGACACCGGCTGAACTGATTCGCTGCTCATGCTGACGTTCCTTCCCGTCATTCGTGATCTGCCGTGAGGTACGGCCCCTGGGGACCGGCTGTTCAGGAGATGCCGAAATCCTGGCCCGTCGGCCCGACGGGGTGGGTAAAGCGGAGCTGTCGGTCCCCTGTCGACGGCTGTCGATCTGCTGTCGACCCGTCAGTCGTGGCCTGCTCCAGCGCCCATCCGCACGTCCGTGAACCGGGGCGACGCTCAATAGGGCGTGTGGGAGGCGCCGCTCGCGACGAAGGGGCGCCCCTACCGGCGGTTGTGCCATGGGGTCGGTATCGTCCGCACCGATGCCCCTCGGCCGCGGTTGAGCGGCCGGTACGGAGGAGGAGCACCATGGCCGATCGCCTGCCGGGAACCGCGTCGGACGACGGATCCGCTTCGCAGACGCCGCAGGACCGTCGGGGGAGCGCGCACGACTCAGTGCGCCTCGCGGTGATCATCGGCGCTCTCGGAGTGGTCTTCGGCGACATCGGGACCAGCCCGATCTACACCCTCCAGACGGTGTTCAACCCCGATGACCCGCACCCCGTCCCGGTCAGCACGGACAACGTGTACGGGGTGGTGTCACTGGTGTTCTGGTCGGTCATGATCATCGTGACCGTCACCTATATCCTGCTCGCGATGCGCGCCGACAACGACGGCGAGGGCGGCATCATGGCGCTCATCACCCTGCTGCGACGGTGGAACGCACAGCGCGGCCGCAGGGCCGCCGTCGTCCTGGCCGCACTCGGCATCTTCGGCGCGTCGCTCTTCTTCGGCGACAGCATGATCACCCCGGCGATCTCGGTGCTGTCCGCGGTCGAGGGGCTCAAGGTCGTCGAGCCGTCCTTCGAGGACGCGGTCGTCCCCATCACCGCGGTGATCATCGTGCTGCTGTTCCTGGTGCAGCGCCGGGGAACCGCGGCCGTGGGAAAGGTCTTCGGCCCCGTCATGATCGCCTGGTTCGTGGCCATCGGCGCGTGCGGCATCGTCGGCATCACCGACCACCCGGACATCCTCAAGGCGCTGTCGCCGACGTACGCGTTGGGCTTCCTGTTCGGCCATTGGGGTACCGCCTTCTTCGCCCTGGCCGCGATCGTCCTCGCGGTCACCGGCGCCGAAGCGCTGTACGCGGACATGGGACACTTCGGCCGCCGGGCGATCACCCGGGGCTGGCTGTTCCTCGTCCTGCCCGCCTGCGTCCTGAGCTACATGGGGCAGGGCGCGCTGATCCTCGACGATCCGGACAACATCAGCAGCCCGTTCTTCCTGCTCGTGCCGGACTGGGGGCGCTGGCCGATGGTGCTGCTGGCGACGGCGGCGACCGTGATCGCCTCCCAGGCGGTGATCACCGGCGCGTACTCGGTCGCCTCCCAGGCGGCCCAGCTCGGCTACCTGCCGCGGCTGCGCATCGCTCACACCTCCGAGTCGACCATCGGACAGATCTACGTCCCCTGGATCAACTGGCTGCTGATGGTCTCGGTCCTCACCCTGGTCTTCGCCTTCCGCTCCTCCGCGGAGCTGGCCTACGCGTTCGGCATGGCGGTCACCGGCACCATCACCATCACCACGCTGCTGTTCCTCTACATCGCCCGCGCCAAGTGGGGAACGCCCAAGTGGCTGCTCGCCATCGGCGGGGGCCTGCTCCTCTTCGTGGACCTGCTGTTCGTGGCGGCCAACATGACCAAGCTCGTGCACGGCGCCTGGCTGCCGCTGCTGATCGGCCTCACCGCGTTCACGGTCATGACGACCTGGCAGCGCGGCCGACTGCTCGTCACCGCGGAACGAGTACGCCAGGAAGGCCCGCTGCCCGAATTCGTCGACCACCTGCGCAGCGGGGAGGTGCCGACGGTCCGGGCGCCCGGTACGGCGGTCTTCCTGAACCGCGGCAGGGAGACCGCGCCCCTGGCCATGCGGGCCAACGTCGAACACAACCACGTACGGCACGACCAGGTCGTGATCATGTCCATCGGGACCGAACCCGTGCCCCGTGTCCCGGCCGACCGCCGGATCGTCGTCGACGGCCTCGGGTACGCCGACGACGGGATCATCCACGTCACCGCCCGCTTCGGCTACATGGAGACACCGGACGTGCCCGGCGCACTGGCGATGCTCGACCCGGCCGAAACCGAAGGGCCGCTGCGCCTCGACGAGGCGTCCTACTTCCTGTCGAAGATCGAGCTCCGGCGCGGGAAGGCACGGACGATGGCGCCCTGGCGCAAGCGCCTGTTCATCGCCACCTCCTACATCACCGCCGACGCGGCCGAATACTTCGGCCTTCCCCGCCACCGCACGGTCATCATGGGCTCGCAGATCGAGGTGTAGCCGCACTGCGGGAAGGGCGAGGGGCGGGGCTCGCCTCGCGCGCGATCACCCTCGGTAACTATGCTCAGCTCATCCCCAGATTGCATGGTTGAAGAGACGGATGGCCCAGGTAAATGCTGAAAGAGGTCATCGCGACCCGCTACATCGCGCCCCTGCGTGAGGGCGGTTCGCTGCCGGGACTCGTCGAGGCCGACGACTTCGGGACGTACGTCCTGAAGTTCACCGGCGCCGGACAGGGCCGCAAGACGCTCGTCGCCGAGGTCGTCTGCGGGGAACTCGCCCGCAGGCTGGGGTTCAGGGTGCCCCGCCTGGTGACCGTCGAGCTCGACCCGGTGCTCGGGCTCGGCGAGCCCGACCAGCAGGTGCAGGAGCTGCTCAGGTCCAGCGGCGGCACCAACCTCGGGATGGACTTCCTCTCCGGCGCGCTCGGCTTCGACCCGCTGGCCTTCGAGGTGAGCGCCGAGGAAGCCGGCCGGATCGTCTGGTTCGACGCGCTGGTGAACAACGTCGACCGGTCCTGGCGCAACCCCAACCTGCTGCGGTGGCACGGCGATCTGTGGCTCATCGACCACGGGGCGACCATGATCTGGCACCACAACTGGCCCGGGGCACAGGCCTCGGCGGAGCGCGCGTACGACGCCTCCGACCACGCCCTGGCCTCCTTCGCGCCCGATGTGCGCGGCGCCGCCGCCGAGTTGGCGCCGCTCGTCACCGAGGAACTGCTCACCGAGGTGACCGCCGAGATCCCGGACGCCTGGCTGGCCGACGAGCCCGGCTTCGACACCCCGGACGACCTCCGGCGTGCCTACGCGAGACCGCTGCTGGCCCGGGCTGCCGGCATCCACCAGCGCGTGACCGGAATCGAGGAGAGCAAGTGAGCGAGCGCCACATTCACATGGCCGGCCATGTGGTCGAACGCCACATCATCCGGGGCAGCGAGTCGAACGACCGGGACGTCTTCGAGTACGTCCTCCTGCGCGTCGTACCCCGCGTCGAACGCGGCGAGTGCATCAACGCGGGCGTGCTGGTGTACTGCCGGCCCCAGGGCTACGTCGGTGCGCGCACCCACCTCGACGAGGCGCGGCTGCTCGCCCTCGACCCGGACGCGGACGTGGCCGGCATCCGGGCCGCCCTCGGGGCGGTCGAGCGCGTCTGCGGCGGCAGCGAGGCGGCGGGGCAGGCGGCCGGCGACGACGCCGGGCGGCGCTTTCGCTGGCTGATCGCGCCCCGCTCGACGGTCGTCCAGCCCGGGCCCGTGCACACCGGGCTCACCTCCGATCCGGCGGCCGAGGCCGAGCGGCTGCTGGAGCTGTTGGTGAGGTGACGGAGCAGGTAATGGATCACATGCGCGCGGCCACCGTTGACACCGCGTGCCAGGACTTCTAGCGTCACGTCCATCGAAGGTACTAAGCGGTCGCTCATCCGAGGAGAGTCACTCATGTCCACCACTGAGCAGCGGGTCGCCGTGGTCACCGGCGCAGCGCGCGGCATCGGCGCCGCCACCGCCGTACGACTGGCCGCCGAGGGCCGCGCGGTCGCCGTGATCGACCTCGACGAGGCCGCCTGCAAGGACACCGTGGAGAAGATCACCGCGGCCGGCGGCAAGGCCATCGCGGTCGGCTGCGACGTCTCCGACGAGGCGCAGGTCGAGGCCGCCGTCGCGCGGATCGCCGAGGAGCTCGGTGCTCCGACGATCCTGGTCAACAACGCGGGCGTGCTGCGGGACAACCTGCTGTTCAAGATGAGCGTCTCCGACTGGGACACGGTCATGAACGTCCACCTGCGCGGCGCCTTCCTGATGTCCAAGGCCTGTCAGAAGCACATGGTGGACGCGGGCTTCGGCCGGATCGTCAACCTGTCCTCGTCCTCCGCGCTCGGCAACCGCGGCCAGGTCAACTACTCCGCCGCCAAGGCCGGTCTCCAGGGCTTCACCAAGACCCTCGCCAAGGAGCTCGGCAAGTTCGGCGTCACCGCCAACTCCGTCGCCCCCGGCTTCATCGCCACCGAGATGACCAAGGCCACCGCCGACCGCGTCGGCATGGGCTTCGAGGACTTCAAGGCCGCCGCCGCCACCCAGATCCCGGTGGCTCGCGTCGGTGAGCCCGACGACATCGCCAACGCCATCGCCTTCTTCACGGGCGAGGCGGCCGGGTTTGTATCCGGCCAGGTGCTGTACGTCGCCGGCGGACCGCTCGACTAGGGCCACAGGAGACATCGACATGACTGAACTGCCCGCACTTTCCGGCAAGGTCGCCCTCGTCACGGGCGCCAGCCGCGGCATCGGCTACGGCATCGCCGAGGCGCTCGTCGCGCGCGGCGACCGCGTCGTCATCACCGGCCGCACCGAGGACTCGCTCAAGGAGGCCGTCGAGCAGCTCGGCGCCGAGCGCGCCGTCTACGTGGCCGGCAAGGCGCACGACGAGGCCCACCAGGCCGTCGCCGTCGAACGCGCCATGGAGGCCTTCGGCCGGGTCGACTACCTGGTCAACAACGCCGGGACCAACCCGGTGTTCGGGCCCCTCGCCGATCTCGACCTCGGCGTCGCCCGCAAGGTGTTCGAGACCAACGTGATCTCGGCGCTCGGCTTCGCGCAGAAGACCTGGCGCGCCTGGCAGAAGGACAACGGCGGCGCGATCGTCAACATCGCCTCCGTCGCGGGCATCGCGCCCTCGCCGTTCATCGCCGCCTACGGTGTCAGCAAGGCCGCGATGATCAACCTCACCCAGCAGATGGCGCACGAGTTCGCGCCCAAGGTGCGGGTCAACGCCATCGCCCCGGCCGTGGTGAAGACCAAGTTCGCGCAGGCCCTGTACGAGGGCCGGGAGGAGGAGGCCGCCGCGGCCTATCCGCTGGCCCGGCTCGGGGTGCCCTCGGACATCGGCGGCGCCGCCGCGTTCCTCACCTCGGAGCAGTCCGACTGGGTCACCGGGCAGACGCTCGTCGTCGACGGAGGCATCTTCCTCAACGCGGGCGTCGGCTGACCCACGGGGCACGACACCGACACCACTCGACGCGGGCGCCGCTGGACATCAGCGGCGCCCGCGTCGACGTTTCGGAAGATCACTAAACATTGACAACGTAGTCACCGGAAGAACGGACAAGTGCTCTACGAGACAGGAGGTCCCACGGCCGGAACACTGCGGTATCGTCTGCCGACCCTTGGTATGGCAGATCGAGGAGCGTGCGCGTGTTCAACCGGATCCGACGCCTGCGGCAGGTGGCGGCCATCGCGTCCATATCGTCCCTGGTGGCAGGGTGTGGCGTCCTCTCGTCCGATTCGACGGAGGAGCAGGGACCGATCATGGTGGGGACGACGGCCGCCCCCAGCACCCTTGATCCCGCCGCGTCGTGGGACAGCTCCTGGGAACTGTTCCGCAACATTTATCAGACACTGCTGAGCTATCCCTCGGGCGCCAGCGCTCCCGAGCCGGATGCCGCCGAGAGCTGCCGGTTCACCGACACCTCGAACATGAAGTACCAGTGCGAGCTGCGCGAGGGCCTGACCTTCTCCGACGGTCACACGCTGGACGCCAAGGCGGTCAAGTACTCGATCGACCGGATCCGGAAGATCAACGTCAACGGCGGTCCCGCCGGTCTGCTGGGCAGCCTCGAACGGGTCCAGGTGCTGAACGACCGCGAGGTCGTCTTCCACCTCAACAAGGCCGACGCGACCTTCCCGTTCGTGCTGGCCACCCCCGCGATGTCGATCGTCGACCCCGAGGACTACCCCGCGGACAAGCTCCGCGAGGACGGCACGATCGTCGGCTCCGGGCCGTACACCCTGTCCTCGTACGACGACGGCAAGACGGCCGAGCTCGTCAAGAACGACAGCTACAACGGCCTCGCCGAGCGCAAGAACAGCGCCGTGACGATCCGCTACTACCAGGACTCGCCCACCATGGTGGGCGCGCTGCGCGACAAGAAGCTCGACGTCGCCTTCCGTGGTCTCGCCGCCGACGACATCGTCGACATCCAGGCCGACGACGATGACGAGCTCCAGATGATCGAGGGCTCCGGCACCGAGATCAACTACCTGGTGTTCAACCCGAAGGACCCCATGGCCGGCAAGGCCGCGGTCCGCAAGGCCATCGCCCAGGTCGTCGACCGCCCGGCCATCGCCCACAAGGTCTACAAGGACACCGTCGAGCCGCTGTACTCGATGGTCCCCAAGGGCCTGACGGGACACACCACGGGCTTCTTCGACGACTACGGCGACCCGAGCACTTCCAAGGCCCGCAAGATCCTCACCGAGGCGGGCATCTCCGCCCCCGTCAAGCTCAACCTCTGGTACACCAGCGACCGCTACGGCTCCGCCACCAAGGCGGAGTTCGAGGAGCTGAAGAGCCAGCTCGAGGGGTCCGGCCTGTTCGAGATCACCCTCAAGAGCCGCCCCTGGAAGGACTACGTCCAGGGCTACCAGAACGGCGAGTACCCGGTGTTCGGGCGTGGCTGGTTCCCTGACTTCCCGGACGCGGACAACTTCATCGCGCCGTTCGTCGGCGAGCAGAACGCGCTCGGCACGCCCTATGTGACGCCCAGGATCACCGAGGACCTGCTGCCCAACTCCCGCGCCCAGAGCGACCGGGCCAACGTCGTGAAGGACTTCGAGGACGCCCAGCGCATCCTCGTCGACGACGCGCGGCTGCTGCCGCTGTGGCAGGGCCGGCAGTACGTGGCCGCGAGCGCCGAGGTCTCCGGCGCGGAGCGGGCGCTGGACCCGTCGACGATCATGATGATGGGCGAGCTCTACCGCAAGACGAGCTGGTAGGGCAGCCCCTTCCGGCGAGTGGCAGACCGGGATGTGCGGTCCACGGGGCGATTGTCAGTGGCCGCCTGTAGGTTCTGATGCCTGGACGCGACCACTGGTCGTGGACCGCACATCGTCTGCCGTACATCGTGAGGAAGTTGACGTGACCGACATCTCCATGCTGCCCGAGTCCTGGCGCGGGATTCTGGGCGACGAGCTTCAGCAGCCCTACTTCAAGGAGCTGACGGAGTTCGTCGAGGAGGAGCGGGCGCAGGGTCCTGTCTACCCGCCGCGCGAGGAGGTCTTCGCCGCGCTGGAGGCGACACCGTACGACAAGGTGAAGGTCCTGATCCTCGGCCAGGACCCCTACCACGGCGAGGGCCAGGGCCACGGCTTGTGCTTCTCGGTCCGTCCCGGGGTCAAGACCCCGCCTTCGCTGCGGAACATCTACAAGGAGATGCAGCAGGAGCTCGGCCACCCCGTCCCGGACAACGGCTATCTGATGCCCTGGGCCGAGCAGGGCGTCCTGCTGCTCAACGCGGTGCTGACGGTCCGCGCCGGCGAGGCGAACTCGCACAAGGGCAAGGGCTGGGAGAAGTTCACCGACGCCGTGATCAAGGCCGTCGCCGGGCGGCCCGACCCCGCGGTGTTCGTGCTGTGGGGCAACTACGCGCAGAAGAAGCTCCCGCTCATCGACGAGACCCGGCATGTGGTGGTCAAGGGGGCGCACCCCTCGCCGCTGTCGGCGAAGAAGTTCTTCGGGTCCCGCCCGTTCACCCAGATCGACGAGGCGGTTGCCCAGCAGGGACACGAGCCGATCGACTGGCGCATCCCGAACCTCGGCTGACCGGCGTCCCGCCGGCCCGGTGCCGTACGGAGCCGCCTGACCGGGAATGCCGGTGGGGGCGGCTAGCGTCGGGTGGGACCAGCCGACGAGGGGCCGGAGGACGCGGTGGCGGAGCGACAGGGGCAGACGGCGCCGGACGCCGTGCTGACGCGGATCGGGCAGGTCGTGATGCTCCATCACGCCGGGGACCGCGAGGAGGCCCGGCGCCGCCTGCTGGATCTGTGGGCGGAGCTCGGCGAGGACGCCGCCCCGCTGCACCGGTGCACGCTGGCCCACTACCTGGCCGACACCCAGGACGACCCCACGGACGAACTGGCGTGGGATCTGCGGGCGTTGAAGGCGGCGGAGGGGGCCGGCGGCGAGGTCGCCGTACGCGCGCTGTACCCCTCGCTGCACCTGAGCCTGGCGGCCGACTACGTGAAGCTCGACCGCACCGAGGCGGCCATCGCCCATCTGCGACGGGCACGGGGCGCGGCGGACGTGCTGGGGGACGACAGCTACGGAGACGGAGTGCGAGCGCAGATTCTGCGGCTGGAGGGACGGCTGGGGGAGGGCGTCTAGGGGGCCGGGCCGCCGGCGCGCGGGGTCGCCCTCAGCGTCCGTACGTCCGGTCGCAGATCTGCGACTCGGGGCTGTCCGGCCTCCAGCCGCCGTATTTCCTGCCCAGTGCGCAGACGTCACCGTTGCCCTGGACCTCCTTGGGCAGCGACTGCGACACGTCCGGGACCGGGACGGCCGGCTGTCGCGGGCCGTGGGAGCCGGGGTGCGGGCGGCCGGGTTCCCCGTGCTCCCGGTGATCTTCCTGAGCGTGCGAGCGCCGGGCCGGGGGCGTCGGCCGTTCCGGTGACGGGGGCGTGGGGGGCGCCGTGTGTGCGGCGGACGGCGAGGGCTCGGGGCTCCGGGACGGGTCGACGAGCGTCAGGGCTTCACGGGCCGGCGCCTGCACGACCTTGGGGTCGGTATGGACCCCCGGCCCGGGGACCGGCGGCCGGGACGGTGCCGTCGGCGCCCCGGAGACCGGCGGGTGATGGACCGTCGTGCAGCCGCCGAGGGCCGAGACGGCCACGGTGACCAGGAGCGTTGCGGTGGTCGTCGTTCGATGCACGCGCGCAACTCTGCTGGGTGGTCCGCCCGTTGGGACAGCGGACGAGCAGAGGTTGGTCCACACGGGTGATCTCCGGCCCCGTACGGGGGGAGCCGGGCCGCCCCGGCTGACGTCAGTCGCCGGTCGCGCCGTCGATGTGCTCGCGCAGCAGGTCGGCATGCCCGTTGTGCCGGGCGTACTCCTCGATCATGTGCGTGTAGATCCAACGCAGGTTGAACTGCTCGCCGGTGCGCCGGCTGCGGCCCTTGGAGAGGTGGGCCATGTCCAGTCCGGCCGTGTTGCGCCGGGCGACGGCTATCTCGGCCTGCCAGGTCGTGTACGCCTCCTGCCAGGTGTCCGCCTCGGTGAGGTGGAATTCGCCGTCCGGGTCCTCCTCGGAGCCGTAGATCGGCCCGGCGTCGTCGTCCATGAGCACCTGACGGAACCAGCCCCGCTCCACCTCCGCCATATGCCGTACCAGTCCCATCAGGGACAGCTCGGACGGCTCCAGGGAGGCGGTTCTGAGCTGGGCGTCGGTCAGGCCCTGGCACTTCCACGCGAGGGTCTGGCGGTGGTAGTCCAGCCAGCCCTCCAGCATCGGGCGCTCGTCGGCGGTGAAGGCAGGCTCGTTGCGTTCTGTCGTCATGCCCGCATCGTCGCTCAACTCACCCGGGCCCACCAGGGGTTTTGCCGGGCGCGGGCGCACCGTGGTGCGGCTCGCCGAACATCCCGCCGAGCAGCTCGCGCAGCCCCGCCCGCACCTCCTCAAGGCTCGGCACCTCCGTGCTGAAGGAGCCGGCCACACAACTGAACATCAGCCCGTCCGCCCAAGCGACCAGCGACAGCACGTGCCGGGCCGGGGTCGTCGAGCCCAGCGCGGTCACCAGGGCGGCGAGCTGGTCGCGGAAGCGGGCGCCGGTCGCGTCGAAGTAGGCGCGCAGCTCGGGGCGGCGCGTGGCCTCCAGGGCCAGTTCGTAGCGGGCGAGGGTGAGTTCGCGGTTGCGGGTCAGGGCGCGGTGTGTGGCCAGCGCCAGACCGTCGACCAGCGAGTCGAGACCGCCGCGCGGGTCCGGCAGCTCCTCCAGCGCCAGGACCTTCGCCTCGCGGTCCGCGAGGCGGCGCACCGTCAGCTCCAGCAGCGCCTGCCGGGTGCGCGCCACATTCGAGGTGGAACCCTGCGGCAGCCCGGCCGCCTCGTCGACCGCCCGGTGCGTGAGCCCGCGCATCCCACGCTCGGCGAGCAGCGCGAGGGCGGTGTCGGCGACGAGATCGGCGCGCGAGGCGCCCGTGGTGCGTTCGGACATGGAGATCAACCTACCCCTCTCACTACGTCTGTAGTACAGTCGGCGCCTGGAGGTACTACACCTGTAGTCAGCTCAGGAGGAGCCATGGCACAGTCGAGGCGGGCCGTAGTCATCGGCGGCGGCATCGGGGGCCTGACCGCGGCGGTCGCTCTGCGCATCGGCGGCTGGGACGTGACCGTGCTGGAGCGGGCCCCGTCGCTGGAGCCGGTCGGCGCGGCCATCTCCCTCGCGCCCAACTCGCTGCGGGCGCTGGACGTCATCGGGGTCGGCGAGGAGATCCGCGACCTCGCGGCCTGGCAGGGCGACGGAGGACTGCGCACCCCGTCCGGGCGCTGGCTCTCCCGCACGGACGCCGACGCCGTGGCCGCCCGCTTCGGCGGCCCCCTCGTCCTGCTGCACCGGGCCACCCTCATCACCAGCCTCGCCGCACGGCTCCCGTCCGAGGCCGTCCGCACCGGGGTCGCCGCGAGCCTCGCCGGCCCCGGCGACGCCGGCCGGCCGGCGCGCGTGAGCACACCGGACGGCGACCTGGAGGCCGACCTGGTGGTGGCCGCCGACGGCATCCAGTCCGCCGTACGGCGGGCGCTGTTCCCGCACCACCCCGGGCCCGTCTACTCCGGGTTCACCACCTGGCGGGTCGTCATCCCCGTGCCCGGCGCAGAGTTCGCCTCCCACGAGACCTGGGGGCGGGGCCGCATCTGGGGCTCGCACCCGCTCAAGGACGGCCGGGTCTACGCCTACGCCGCGGCCGTCACACCCGCCGTGCAGCGCGCCCCCGACGACGAGAAGGCCGAACTGCTGCGCCGCTACGGCGACTGGCACGACCCGATCCCCGCGATCCTCGCCGCCGCCCGCCCCGAGGACGTCCTGCGCCACGACGTCCACCACATCGCCGACCCGCTGCCCGCGTACCACCACGGCCGGGTCGCCCTGATCGGGGACGCCGCGCACGCGATGCCGCCGACGCTGGGGCAGGGCGGCAACCAGGCCATCGAGGACGCCGTCGTCCTGGCCCACCACTGCGACGACCTCGCCGACTACACCGCGGCCCGCCTGCCGCGTACGACCGCCATCGCACGCCAGGCCGTGCGCATCGGCAGGCTGAACATGATGACCGGCCGCGCCGGGATCGCTCTACGGAACACGGCGCTGGCCGCGGTGTCCAAGGCCGCGCCGCTGCTGTTCCTGCGGGGCTTCGAGGGCATCGCCGACTGGCGGCCGCCGCAGGCGCCGTATGCTGCCGGGAGGACCCGGCAGGCAACCGCTGGACCGGCCGGCAACCACTAGAGGAGACAAGCCTGTGAAGGTCGGCTGCATCGGACTCGGTGACATCGCGCAGAAGGCATACCTGCCGGTGCTCGGCGGCCGGCCCGGGGTCGAACTGCATCTTCAGACCCGTACGCCGGCGACGCTCGCCCGGGTCGCCGACGGCCTTCACCTTCCCGCCGGGCAGCGCCACGAGGACCTCGACTCGCTGCTCGCCCAGGACCTCGACGCCGCGTTCGTGCACGCGCCCACCGGCGCCCATCCGGAGATCGTGACCCGGCTGCTGGAGGCGGGCGTGGCGACGTATGTCGACAAGCCGCTCGCCTACCGGCTCGCCGACTCCGAGCGGCTGGTGGCGCTCGCCGAGCAGCGCAACGTCAGCCTCGCCGTCGGCTTCAACCGGCGCTACGCCCCGGGCTACGCGCAGTGCGCCGACCATCCGCGCGAGTTGATCCTGATGCAGAAGAACCGGATCGGGCTGCCGGAAGAGCCGCGCACGATGATCCTGGACGACTTCATCCACGTCGTGGACACCTTGCGCTTCCTGGCGCCCGGCCCGGTCGACGACGTGACCGTGCGCGCCCGCGTGGTGGACGGGCTGCTGCACCACGTCGTGCTCCAGCTCGCCGGGGACGGCTTCACCGCGCTCGGTGTGATGAACCGGCTCAGCGGCTCGGCCGAGGAGATCCTGGAGGTGTCCGGGCAGGACACCAAGCGTCAGGTCGTCAACCTCGCCGAGGTCGTCGACCACAAGGGGCAGCCGACGCTGCGGCGGCGCGGCGACTGGGTGCCGGTGGCCCGGCAGCGCGGCATCGAGCAGGTGACGCTCGCCTTCCTCGACGCCGTGCGCGCGGGCAAGGTGCTCAGTGCCCGGGACGCGCTGGCGACCCATGAGCTGTGCGAGCGGGTCGTACATGCGGTTCAGGAGCGGACCGCCTGAACCGGGGCCGCGGCGTCCGCATACCCTCGCTCACGCACCAGGCGGCCATGATCAGCAGCGCCACGTGCACCGGCCAGTCGCCGAAGCGGACGTAGGGCGTGACACCGCCGGACAGCGGCACCTCGTAGACCGCGCTCGTGCTCGCGCTGGTCCCCAGCCAGGGCCCTATGCGCTGCCCGCTCGGGCCGTACACGGCGGAGACGCCGGTCAGCGTCGCGTGCACCATCGGCCGGCCGGTCTCGGCGGCGCGCAGCGCGGCCAGCGAGGCATGCTGTTCCGGGGCCCAGCTCTGCTGGAACGTCGACGTCGCCGACTGGGCGATCAGCACCTCGGCGCCGTGGTCCGCGAGATTGCGGCTCATGTCGGAGAACGCGGACTCGAAGCAGACCATCGGACCGATCCGCAGCCCGTGCCCGGCGTCCATCACGACCTGCCGCGTGCCGCGCCTGCGGTCCTCGCCGGCCGCCTTGCCCACGGACGTGGCCCAGCCCAGCATCGAGCGCATCGGTATGTACTCCCCGAAGGGGACCAGCCGCATCTTGTCGTAGCGGGCGCCGGTCGGGCCGTCCGGGCCGACGAGGATGGAGCTCTTGTAGATGCCGGGCTTGTCGGAGCGCCGCGCGTCCACGTTGACCAGGATGTTCACCCCGGTCTCGCGGGAGAGCGCCGCGAGCCGGCGGGCGAGGTCGGGCCGCTCGCCGAGGTCGAAGCCGACGCTGCTCTCGCCCCACACGATCAGGTCGACGTCCTGGCCTGCCAGCTCACGGGTGAGCTGCTCCTCGCGTTCGAAACGCCGGTCCGGACCGTCCGGGCCGCCCTGGATGACCCCGGGCTGTACGACGGCTATCCGGACCCGGTCCCGGACGTCGGGGCGCGGGGACCACGCCCAGGCGGCCGAGGTGGCCACGGCCGTGGCGGTGAGACCGGCCACCGCGGGGACCCGGGATGCGCGCACCGTCACCAGCACGGCGACCGCGACGTTCACGGTCACCACCAGGAAGCTGATCAGCCATACCCCGCCGACGGAGGCGAGCCGCAACGCGGGCTCCACCTGCCACTGGCTGGAGCCCAGCACGCCCCACGGGCCGCCGAGGCCCTGCCAGGAACGGACGAGCTCGATCATCAGCCATCCGGACGGCAGGACGGCGAGCGCCGCGGCCACCCGGCCGGGGGAGGGGGTGGGCGCGCCCAGGAAGCGGCGCACCAGCCAGGCCCAGGGAGCCCACAGGGCGCCGAGCAGGCCGGCGATGACGAACGTGAAGACATGCAGGTTGGGAATCAGCCAGTGGTGCATCGCCAGCATGAAGCCGAAGCCGCCCCACCAGCCGTCGTGCAACGCCTGCCTGCCGGTCGGCGCCGTGCGGATCAGGGCGATCCACGGGACCAGGGCGACGTAGGCGAACCACCACAGGGACGGCTGCGGGAAGGCGAGTACGGGCAGCGCACCGGCGAGGACGGCGGCGGTGGAGCGCCGCCAGGGTGAGGCGAGCCAGTCGCTGATCGTCTTCATGCGGCCTCCCTACCCACCTCGTGGTACTTCCAGTGTGCTCACAGGCACTGACAGTGGGACAGTGGGCGTCCGCTCAGTCGATCACGGCCGACGCGGTCCGCTCGGGCAGCCGGCGCCATTTCTCCTGGACGACGACCTCGCGCAGCCGCCAGCCGTCGTAGGTGCGCAGCAGCCCGAAGGTGTACCGCCCGCCGCACACGAAGTCGGGGGCCGAGGAACCCTCGCCGTCCGCCGCGAACCGCATCGGATTGACGTAGTCGGCCTGGACGCCGGCCGTGTCGCCGGTGTCCTGCTCCAGGACCCCGAAGCGCACTCGGCGGTTGACGATGAGGTGCTGGCGCATCGAGAACAGCCGCAGACTTTCCGCGAGCCACGCGGCGATGCTGCGGGCGTCCCCCTCGATGCCACCGGCCGAGCGGTAGTCCGCGCGTCCGTCGGCGGTGAACAGGCTCCGGTACAACGACCAGTCGCCGTCGTCCACGGCCACCGCGTAGTCGGTGATCACTTCGTCGACCGCCAACCGGTCCCTGAGGGTGGCGACTTCCACACGCTGCGTCATCGGCTCAGTGTTGGGCATGAGGTGGACGGTTCCAAGAGGGCGGACGGCGATATTCGGTGGATGTGGGGTGGAGGTGCGGGTGAGGCTTGTTCCTGTGAACGATCAGAACGACCAGCCGGTCGACCTCGTCCAGTCCGCCCCGCAGGAGCCCAGGTTCCGCATACGGGCACACCACACCGAGTCGACGGTCACCGTCTACCAGGCCTACCGCCCGAAGATCGGCCTGGCCGCGGCTCGCAACGGCCGGTTTCCGTCGTCGTGGAGCCGTGAGCGCATGACGTGGATCAAGCCTTCGTTCCTGTGGATGATGTACCGCTGCGGCTGGGCCACGAAGGAGAACCAGGAGACCGTCCTCGCGGTCGAGATCACCCGCGAAGGCTTCGTCTGGGCGCTGCGTCACGCGTGCCTCTCGCACCATGTGCCCGTGCTGCACGGCGACCAGGACGCCTGGAAGCGGCAGTTGAGGGCGGCGCCCGCGCGTGTGCAGTGGGATCCGGAACGCGATCTGCGCCTCAACCCGCTGCCGTACCGTTCGCTGCAACTGGGGCTCGCCGGTGAGGCGACCGCTCGGTACGCCGACGAGTGGATCGTCGGCATCGAGGACGTGACGCCGCTCGCCACGGAGATCCATGCGCGGGTGCGGGCGGGGGAACTGGAGCGTGCGGCCGAGCTGTTGCCGCGGGAGCGGCCGTATCCGGTTGAGGACGACGTCCTCGCGCACCTGCGGGCTTAGGGGCGGCGGCGTGGCCTCGGGAAGGGCCGTCGGGGCTTGCCCGGTGTCAACTGGGGCTGTTCTTCCCAGGACTCCCTCTTCAAGCGGCCTTGATGACCTCGCCGCGGATGGCGGCGGCCCACTCGACCACCAGCAGTTCGTACTCCGCGCGCTCCTGAGGCGACAGCGAGCCGCCCGCGCGCATCCACAGGGCGCGAATCGCCTCGTTCACCTCGGTGGCAGACCGCACGGAACCAGGGCCTAAGGAATCGGGGGACATGCCGACAAGCCTAGGGGCAAGAACTGACGGTGCGCTACCGGACGGCTACGCGCAACGTATGTGATTGGTCACGGATTTCGGGCGGGCCCCGCATACTGACCGGCGCGTCAGCGAATCCGCGGCTCGGAACGCGGCCCGCACCCGTGGCCGGGGCCGTGAACCCGGGGCTCAGTCCGTCCAGACGATTACGCAGTGCCCGCGCCGCGCTGCCCCGCCGTAGAACTCCCGCATCGCTGCGAAGTGGTGGGTGAGGTAGACCCGTACGTCACCGTTGAAGCCACGGCCGAACCCGCAGGCGGCGGCCGCCTCTTCGGTGGTGGGCGGCAGATCCGCGAGGACGCCGTCGAGGTCGACGCAGCCCAGGGCGCGGGCGATGTCCGCGACGGCGGCGGAGGCGAGGAGCTGCGGCGGGCCGTCGAAGCCGTCGTACACCTCGGCATGATCGAGGAAGCCGATGTCCCCGCCGGGGTCCCCGGAGACGGCCCGGTCGAGGAGTGCGATCAGGTCCGCGCCGGCGGCTGTCGCGCGGCAGTGGCGGATGAGGCCCCAGATCGCCCAGTCCGTGTCGAGGAGGTCCTCGGGTGGCGGGTTCCAGCCGGGTGCCGCCCCGGGCGACTCGGCCGCCGATGCGCGGCACCGCTCCAGGTACTCCGGGGCGACACGGGCGAACTGCTGGGTCAGGGCCATGGTGATGCGGGGCTCGTCAGCCCGCCGACTCCGCCGCGTGCGGGCTCAGGACGCCCGCCGTCACCAGGACGATGATGACGATGCCGAGCACGATGCGGTACCAGACGAACGGCATGAAGCTCTTGGTCGAGATGTACTTCATGAACCAGGCGATCACCGCGTAGCCGGTCGCGAAGGCGATGACCGTGGCGAAGATCGTCGGGCCCCACGAGACGTGGTCGCTCTCCATCGCGTCCTTGAGCTCGAAGAGGCCGGAGGCCAGCACCGCCGGGATCGCGAGGAGGAAGGAGTAGCGGGCCGCGGCCTCGCGCTGGTAGCCCATGAACAGGCCGCCGCTGATGGTCGCGCCGGAGCGGGAGACGCCGGGGATGAGCGCCGCGGACTGGCACAGGCCGAAGATCAGGCCGTCCTTCACGTTCAGGCTCTCCAGCGACTTGCGCTGCTTGGCGGCGCGGTGCCGCCCACCCGTCTCGTCGCGGGCCGCCAGCCGGTCGGCGACGCCGATGACGATGCCGACGACGATCAGCATCGTCGCGGTGATCCGCAGGTCGCGGAACGGACCCTCGATCTGGTCCTTGAGCGTCAGGCCGAGCACCCCGATCGGAATCGAGCCGACGATCACCAGCCAGCCCATCTGGGCGTCGTGGTCCTGGCGCATCTCCTTGTTCGTCAGCGACCGCAGCCACGCCGAGATGATCCGCCCGATGTCCTTGCGGAAGTAGATCAGCACCGCGGCCTCCGTGCCGATCTGAGTGATCGCGGTGAAGGCCGCACCGGGGTCCTCCCAGCCCGAGAACGCCGCGGTCAGCCGCAGGTGCGCGCTGGACGACACGGGGAGGAACTCGGTCAGCCCCTGGACGAGTCCGAGGATGAGTGATTCAAACCAAGACATGAAGTTACGGAGTCCAAGTGCTGATCGTGGCAAGGGGTGATGGGGGACACGCGTCGGCGGCGCAGTGATCGCGAGTGTCGAGGGGCAGCGTAGCGTCCCGCGATGACGGCTCCGGCACAGGGTCCTGGGCGGCCGCCGGCCGACCGCGCGTAAACCGGTGTTGACCTGCTGCGGGGCCGCCGCTTACGTTGCAGCGAGCGGAAAGCGCTTGCTGCACTCGAAGCCGGTCAGCTTGCTGCACTCGAAGCCGGTCACCCGTCGTTCGCCGTCCCGGAGGAGTCTGATCACGCCCATGGCAACATCCGAGGCCCCTTCCGGTTCCGGCGCGCACCGGCCCCGCCCCGCTCCGCTCGCCGGCCGCCGCGTCAGGGTCGCCGTGATCGGCACCGGCGCCATCGCGAGTGACTCGCACCTGCCCGCGCTCGCCAGGCTCGCCGAGGAGGGCGAGACGGAGCTCGTCGCCGCCGTGGACATCGACGCGGCGTCGGTCGAGTCGTTCCGTGCCGTCGCGGGCGGAGACGTCCACGGCTACACCGATCTCGACCTGATGCTCAAGGAACAGCGCCCCGACCTGGTCGTCATCTGCACCCCGCCCACGCTCCACCGGGACCAGACCGTGGCCGCCCTGCGCGCCGGCGCCTGGGTGTGGTGCGAGAAGCCTCCCGTGCCGACTCTCGCCGACTTCGACGCCGTCGAGGCCGAGGAGGGCGCCGAGGGAGGGCCCTACGCCTCGATCGTCTTCCAGCACCGCTTCGGATCCGGCACCCGGCACGTACGGCGCCTGCTGGCCGAGCGGGCCATGGGCCGCCCGCTGGTCGCGCACTGCCAGACCACCTGGTACCGCGACACCGCGTACTACGCCGTGCCCTGGCGCGGCCGCTGGGGGACCGAGGGCGGGGGTCCCGCGATGGGGCACGGCATCCATCAGATGGATCTGCTGCTCGACCTGCTCGGACCGTGGAGCGAGGTGCGCGCCATGGCCGGCCGGCTGGTGCACGACGTGGAGACGGAGGACGTGTCGACGGCCCTCGTGCGCTTCGTGAACGGTGCGATGGCGACCGTGGTGAACAGTGTGCTGAGCCCCGACGAGGTCAGCCGCATCCGCGTCGACTGCGAGCGCGCCACCGTGGAGCTCACCCACCTGTACGGCCACCGCAACGCCGACTGGCGCATCACCCCGGCCCGCGACGTACCGGCCGCCGAGGCCGCCACCTGGCAGGACTTCGGCGCGGATGTGCCCAGTTCGCATCTGGAGCAGCTCCGGGAACTGGTCGCGAGCATGCGCGCCGGGCAGCGGCCGCGCAGCAGCGGCGCGGACGGGCGCACGAGCCTGGAGCTGATCGCCGCGCTGTACAAGTCGGCGTTCACGGACGCGACGGTGCGGGCGGGGGAGATCGGCCCCGGCGATCCGTTCCATGCGGCGATGCACGGGGGTGCGCCGGGCTGGGCGCCGCCCTCCCCGGGCGGCCGGCCCGACGCCGACGAGGAGACCGCGGCGTGACCGGGCTGCGCATCGTCCACTCCTACGGCGACCGCATCACCGTGACCGAGCCGGTCACCGGCGTCGAACTGCTCGCCTACGTCTACCGCGCGGAGGCCGCCTGGGAGGCGCCGAAGCCGTACGTCCACCCGCTGCGGACCCTGGCCGGCGACGTCGTCACCGACTACCGGCCCAACGACCACCGCTGGCACAAGGGCCTGTCGCTGACGGCATCGCATCTGTCGGGGGCGAACCTGTGGGGCGGCAACAGCTACGTCCACGGGCAGGGGTACCTCCAACTCCCCGAGCGCGTCGGGTCGATGGCCCACGCCGGATTCGACGAGGTCTCCTCGGCGGACGGCCGGGTCGTCATCGCCGAGCGTCTGACCTGGCACCCCCACAGCGGCGAGCTGTGGGCCGACGAGCGGCGCCGGATCGAGGTGCACGACGTCGAGCCGGAGTCCGGCTCATGGGCCCTGACCTGGACGACCGCGGTGACGAACCGGCGTGAGCAGCCGCTGCGGTTCGGCAGCCCCACGACCGCCGGGCGGGAGATGGCCGGTTACACGGGTCTGTTCTGGCGCGGCCCGCGCGCCTTCCAGGGCGGCCGGATCATCGCGCCTGACGGCGAGGGCCCCGGCCTGATGGGCGAACAGGCGCCGTGGCTCGCGTACTGCGGCGAGCACGACGGCACCGACGGTCACGCGACCCTGGTCTTCGCGCACGCCCCCGGGAACGACCACGCCGGCGACCGGGGCGCCCACCCCGCCCACTGGTTCGTACGCGACGAGCCCTTCGCGGGTGTGGCCCCGTCCTGGGCGTTCCACGACGAGCTGGAACTGGCGCCCGGCGACACCCTCACCCGTCGCTATCGGGTCGTCGTGGCCGACGGGATGTGGGAGCGCGAGGAGATCGCCAAGTACCTTCGGACGCATCCCTGGTGAGTATCGGGGAGCTCATGGACACCCCGGTCCTATCTCACGCCGCCGAAGGCCCCGCCGTCGTCCATCCCGGCACCTGCGGATGGGCCGTGAGGTCCTCGTGGCGCACCGGGTCGCCGCAGGCCCGGCAGGTGACGACCGGGACCAGTTCGTTGCCGCAGACGTGCTCGATCACCATGGGGCGGTCGTCGTCATGGCGCAGATGGCGGTCGCCCCACGCCATGAGGGTCATCAGGACCGGCTCCAGCTCCAGCCCGGCCTGCGTGGGCCGGTACTCGAACCGCTGCGGGCGCTCGCTGTAGGCCCGCTTCGTGAGGATCCCGGCGTCGACGAGGCGGCGCAGCCGGGTGGCCAGGATGTCGCGCGGGGCGCCGATGTTGCGCACGAGCTGGTCGAAGCGGCCGTTGCCCAGGCACACCTCGCGCAGCACGAGCAGGGAGTACTTCTCGCCGACGAGGGCCAGCGCGTCTGCGATGGAACAGGGGCGCGGATCTTTGGTGGCGGCCATGCCGCTCAGTCTAAGGGGCGGGTTCGGCTTTCCAACCTGGTGGGTTTGATTTTCCAACCCTGAGGGTTATGGTGAGTTCGGATTTCCTACTCACCGGTAATCGCGCCGGTCACCACACCGGCCCACGCGCAGATCACCGCCCGGCGGCCAAGGAGGCCCGCACCATGCGTGACGCAGTCATCGTCGAAGCCGTACGCACTCCTATAGGCAAGGGCAAGCCGAACGGCTCCCTCGCGCACGTCCACCCCGTCCAGCTCCTCGCCCACACCCTGCGCACCCTCGTCGAGCGCTCGGGCGTCGACCCGGCGCTGATCGACGACGTCATCGGCGGCACCGTCGACCAGGTCGGCGAGCAGGCCATGAACACCACCCGCTACGCCGCCCTGTCCGCGGGCTTCCCGGAGACCGTCCCGGCGACCACCGTGGACCGCCAGTGCGGCTCGTCCCAGCAGGCCGTGCACTTCGCCGCGCAGGGCGTGATCTCGGGGGCGTACGACATGGTCGTCGCGTGCGGCGTCGAGTCGATGAGCCGGGTGCCGATGTGGTCGAACGTGCCGCCCGGCAAGGACCCCTTCGGCCCCGGCATCGCCGAGCGCTACCCGGAGGGTCTCGTCCCGCAGGGCATCAGCGCCGAGCTGATCTCCGCGAAGTGGTCGATCGGCCGTGAGCAGATGGACGAGTTCGCCGTCTCCTCGCACTTCAAGGCGGCCGCCGCCTGGGAGCAGGGCCTGTTCGACGCCGAGGTCGCACCCCTGGAGGGCGTCTCGCGCGACGAGTGCGTACGGCCCGGCAGCACCACCGAGATCCTCGGCAGTCTCAAGCCCGCCTACCACGACCCGGCGTTCGCCGAGCGCTTCCCGCAGATCGAGTGGAACGTCACCGCGGGCAACGCCAGCCCCATCAACGACGGCGCCTCCGCCGTCCTCATCACCTCCAGCGAGACGGCGGCCCGACTGGGTCTGCGCCCCCTCGCCCGGCTGCACAGCTTCGCCGTCACCGGTTCCGACCCGCTGCTGATGCTCACGGGAGTCATCCCGGCGACCGAGAAGGTCCTGCGCAGGGCGTCCCTGTCCCTCGGCGACATCGACCTGTTCGAGGTCAACGAGGCGTTCTCCAGCGTCGTGCTGGCCTGGCAGCAGGAGACGGGCGCCGACCTCGACAAGGTCAACGTGCACGGTGGCGCGATCGCCCTCGGCCATCCGCTCGGCGCGAGCGGCACCCGTCTGACGACGACCCTGGTCCACGCGATGCGCGAGCGCGGCGCCCGCTACGCGCTTCAGACGATGTGCGAGGCGGGCGGGCTCGCCAACGCCATGATCGTCGAGTCGGTCTGACGGCCAGGGCGAGAGGCGGTCGGGGGAGCGGCCCGAGAGCCGCTTCGCCCCTGGCGGACCGCCCCCGTCAGCGGCGGCGCAGGTGGTGGCGCTTGCGCCAGGCCACCACCGCGCCCGCGAGCGCGGGCAGCGCGATGGCGGCCACCGCGATCAGGAACACCGGGGACGTCGGCTGCGAGGCCCGGGCTCCGGCGACGACGTACGCGGCGATGTTGGGGATCGAACCGAGCGCCGTGGCCAGCAGGAAGGAGACGTAGCCCATCCGGGAGACGGCGGCGGCGTAGTTCGCGGCCCAGAACGGCACACCGGGGAACAGCCGCACCGCCAGCATCGACCGGAAGCCGTGCCGGCTGAACTGCTTGTCCGCCGCCTTCAGAAGCCGGCCGCGCAGCAGTGGGCGCAGCGCGTCCTGGCCGAGCATCCGGCCGAGCGCGAAGGAGATCCCGGCGCCGATCACGGTTCCGGCCATGGCGGCGCCCATGCCCAGCGCGGAGCCGAAGAGCGCGCCCGCCGCGAGGTTCAGCAGCGGCCGCGGCACGAACGCCACCGTGATGAGTCCGTACCCCACGGCGAACAGCACCACCGCGACCGGGCCGCCGACCTGGGGCGGCCAGCCGTGCGCGAGGAGCTTGTGCGGCTCGAAGAGCAGCACGGACGCGGCGGCGCCCGCGAGCAGCACCAGCAGCAGGGACAGCCGCGACCACGGCGAGAGCAGAGCTCTGCCGCAGCGCGCGGCGAAGCCCGTGGGTAGGGGCGCCGGTACGGGCGCGGTGACGGCGAGTTCGTTGGCGGCGCCCTGCGGCGAGGCGATGGCGGTGCCCCCAGAGCGGGTGGTGGCATCGTCGAGCATTCGGCGACAGTAACCGACGAAGATGTGTGATCGCCGTATGGTTCGTCTCATGGGCGTCACAGGTACGGGAACACTGGAAGTTCCGCGCAGTGCCCTGGCCGACACGGTGCTGGCGCGGCTCGTCCCCGCCTACGCCGAAGCGGCCGACCCGGAACGTGCCGTGGCCATGCGGTCGTACATGAAGGACGTCGCCCCCTTCCTGGGCCTCACGACCCCGGCGCGCCGCGCCCTGACCCGCACCGTTCTCCAGGGCACACCCCGTCCCGACGAGGCCGACTGCATCGCCGTCGCCCTGCGCTGCTGGGAGCTGCCCGAGCGCGAGTACCACTATTTCGCCGTCGACTATCTGCGCCGGCACGTGGGGCGCTGCTCCTCCGGTCTCCTGCCGGTGGCCCGGCATCTGATCGCCACCGTCTCCTGGTGGGACACCGTCGACCTGCTCGCCGCCCATGTCGTCGGCGGACTCGTCGCCGCCGACCCGAAGCTCACCGCGGACATGGACGCCTGGATCGCGGACGACGACCTGTGGGTCGCCCGTACGGCCCTGCTCCACCAGCTCCGCTACAAGGAGCGCACCGACAGCGAACGCCTCTTCGCGTACTGCCTGCGCCAGTCCGGCCACAGCGACTTCTTCATCCGCAAGGCCATCGGCTGGTGCCTGCGGGAGTACGCCAAGACCGACCCTGAGGCCGTACGGGAGTTCCTGGCACGCGAACGCGGCCGGTTCGCGCCGCTGTCGGTGCGCGAGGCGCTGAAGAACATCGGGGCGTAGGGCGCGAACTCCCCATCCGCGGAAAACCATTCGACGTCGGGCATCGCGTCGACGATGATCGACCTCATGTTCCGGCACGCCTTCGTCCTCGCAGCATCCGCAGTCGCGGATGCTCCGAAGGCTGCCGTTCCGGTCTTCCTGGCCGCAGCCGACGGCGCCCGAAGCTGACCCTCTCCGGATAGTCCGGCGGACCCCGCAGGGGGAGGGTCGGCAAGTCCTTGGGGTCCCCATCTGCTTCGCAGAGACTTCTGCAGAGACTTCGAGGTACAGCCATGTCCAAGACGGCATACGTGCGCACCAAACCGCATCTGAACATCGGCACCATGGGCCATGTCGACCACGGCAAGACCACCCTGACCGCCGCCATCACCAAGGTCCTCGCCGAGCGCGGGTCCGGCACCTTCGTGCCCTTCGACCGCATCGACCGGGCGCCGGAGGAGGCCGCGCGCGGCATCACCATCAACATCGCGCACGTCGAGTACGAGACCGACACCCGTCACTACGCGCATGTCGACATGCCGGGCCACGCCGACTACGTCAAGAACATGGTCACCGGCGCCGCGCAGCTCGACGGGGCGATCCTCGTCGTGTCCGCGCTCGACGGGATCATGCCGCAGACCGCCGAACACGTCCTGCTCGCCCGGCAGGTGGGCGTCGACCACATCGTCGTCGCCCTCAACAAGGCCGACGCGGGGGACGAGGAGCTCATCGACCTCGTCGAGCTGGAGGTCCGCGACCTGCTCTCGCAGCACGGCTACGGCGGCGACGCCGCGCCCGTCGTACGGGTCTCGGGGCTGAAGGCGCTGGAGGGCGACCCCCAGTGGACGGCGTCCATCGAGGCGCTGCTCGACGCGGTGGACACCTACGTTCCGATGCCGGAGCGGTATGTGGACGCGCCGTTCCTGTTGTCCGTCGAGAACGTGCTCACGATCACCGGCCGGGGAACCGTGGTCACCGGGGCCGTCGAGCGGGGCACCGTGCGGGTGGGCGACCGGGTCGAAGTGCTCGGCGCCGGGCTGGAGAGCGTGGTCACCGGCCTGGAGACCTTCGGCAGGCCGATGGACGAGGCGCAGGCGGGAGACAACGTGGCGCTGTTGCTGCGCGGCGTCCCGCGGGACGCCGTCAGGCGGGGGCACGTGGTCGCGGCGCCGGGGAGCGTCGCGCCGCGCAGCCGGTTCACCGCGCAGGTGTATGTGCTCTCGGCCCGTGAGGGCGGTCGTACGACCGCTGTCGTCAGCGGGTACCGGCCGCAGTTCTACATCCGTACGGCGGACGTGGTGGGTGACATCGACCTCGGCGAGGCGGGAGTCGCGCGGCCCGGGGAGACGGTCACGATGACCGTCGAGCTGGGGCGTGAGGTGCCGCTGGAGCCGGGGCTCGGATTCGCCATCCGTGAGGGCGGCCGGACCGTGGGGGCGGGGACCGTGACGGCCGTCTCATAGGGGCGGTGCAGGTGAGCGGGGGACTGTGGGGCCGTCGTGGCCGGTCGCGTAGTCCCCCGCTCACCTTTGGGGCGCTTCACCCGGGCACAATGAGAAGGTGAGCGATCCCATACCCGTCACCCGAGCCGTCGACTACGGCGTCGCCAAGCTGATGCCCGACGTCGACCGGAAGCGGGCGTGGCTGCTGACCGTGGACGGGGCTCCGCAGTCGTACGTCGATCTCGACGAGCCGGAGTATCTGGAGTTCGAGTACGCCCGGCGGCTCGGGCACGTACTCGACACCGTCGCGGACGCCGGCCGGCCGCTGGACGTGCTGCATCTCGGGGGCGGAGCGCTCACGCTGCCCCGGTACGTGGCCGCGACCCGGCCCGGCTCGCGGCAGGATGTCGTCGAGGCCGACCGCGGGCTGATGGAACTGGTCGTCGAACATCTGCCGGTTCCGGAAGGGGACGGCGTCCGGCTGCACGGCCGGGACGCGCGCGCCTGGCTGGAGGCGGCACCGGACGACTCGGCCGACGTGCTTGTCGCGGACGTCTTCGGCGGCTCACGGGTGCCGGCGCATCTGACGTCGGTCGCGTACGTCCGTGAGGCGGGGCGGGTGCTGCGCGGCGGCGGTGTCTATCTGGCCAACCTGGCCGACGCCGCTCCCTTCGCCTTCCTGCGCTCGCAACTCGCCACCTGCGCGACGGTGTTCGAGGAGCTGGCACTGATCGCGGAACCTGGCGTGCTGCGCGGGCGGCGGTTCGGGAACGCGGTGCTGGTGGCCGCACACCGGCCCCTCGACACGGCCGCCCTGGCCCGGCGCACCGCCGCGGACACCTTCCCGGCCCGCGTCGAACACGGGGCCGCCCTGCGGGAGTTCATCGGTGGGGCGCGGCCCGTGCGGGACGAGGATGCGGTGCCCTCACCCGAGCCCCCCGACGGGGCTTTCAGCATCGGCTGAGCCGACCGGTTCGCTCGCGGTCACCCGCTTGGTACGGCGCCGCAGGTTGCGCACGTCCGGCACGCACAGCACCGCGGCCGTGACGACGACCACCAGCGCGGCGCAGCCCCACAGCGCCGACGTGCGCCCGAACGCCGTCTCCGCCGGGCCGGCCAGGGCCGTGGCCAGCGGGACCAGGGCGACCGAGCCGAACCAGTCGTAGGCGGCGACCCGGGAGAGCTTGTCCTCCGGTATCTCCTGATGGAGCGCGGTCATCCAGGAGACGCCGAACACCTCCAGCGTCACGCCGGTCAGGAACATCACCGCACAGAGCACGGCGATCGGCACCGGTACGGCCAGCGCGGCGGAGGGCAGGGCGAGCGGGAAGACGCACAAGGTGCCGGCGAGCAGGAGGCGGCGTGGCTTCCAGCGGGTCATCAGCAGGGCGCCCGCGACCGTGCCCGCCCCGAAGAAGCCCAGGGCGAGGCCCCATGGACCGGCCCCGCCCAGATGGTCCCGGGCGACCAGGGGGCCGTAGACGGCGTCGGCCGCGCCCACGACGGCGTTCGCGATGGAGAACTGGACGACGATGCCCCACAGCCACGGCCGTCCGGCGAACTCCCGCCAGCCCTCGCGCAGATCGGCGAGCATGCCGCCGCCCGGCACCCGCTGCGGTATGTGACCGACGTCGAGGAGCGCCCGCATCGACCCGGCGACCGCGAAGGCCGCCGCGTCCGCCGCCAGCACCCAGCCGGGCCCGACCACGGCCACCATGGCACCGCCGAGCGCCGCCCCGCCCACCGCCGCGCCCTGCATCGCCATCCGGAACACGGCGAACGCCCGGCTCGCCTGCTCTCCCCGGACCGACGACAGCAGCATGCCCTCGGCCGCCGGGCTGAAGAACGCCTGGCCGGTGCCGCCGAGCGCGGTCAGCAGCATCATCTGCCACAGCTCGGCCTCCCCGGACAGGACCAGCACGGCGAAAGCGGCCTGCGAGAGGCAGTTGAGGGCGTTGGCCGCGACCATCACCCGGTGCCGGGGGAGGCGGTCCGCGACGGCACCGCCGATCAGCAGGAACAGCACCAGCGGCAGGGTGCGGGCGGCGGCCACCAGGCCCACGTCGCCGCCGTCGCCGCCGGCCTCCAGCACCGCGAACGCCGCGGCGATCAGCGCGCCGTGACTGCCGAGGTTCGTGACGAACGCGGCGGCGGTCAGCAGGCTGTAGTTGCGGCCCGCCCAGGCGGGGCGGCGGGAACGGCGGCGGAGATCGACGGGGGAGGTCACCGGCAGACTATCCCCGCCGCGGCCTCGATTTGCCAAGCGGATTGCAGGTCACGGGCCCGATGAGGCCCACTCCCGCTCGTGCCGCCGGTCACATCGTGCGCAGCCTGTTCCCAAATTCCTACTCATGGGTAACATGACCGTCATGAGCGCAGACCAGATGTCCATCGGCGAGATGCTCGCCGCCACCGTGCCCATGGCCCGGACCCTGAACCTCCAGTTCCTGGAGACCACGCCGGACAAGGCCGTGGTGGCTCTGCCGGACCAGAGCGAGTACCACAACCACGTGGGCGGCCCGCACGCCGGCGCGATGTTCACGCTCGGCGAGTCCGCCAGCGGTGCGATCGTGCTGGCCGCGTTCGGCGACCAGCTCTCGCGCGCCGTGCCGCTCGCCGTCAGCGCCGAGATCGCCTACAAGAAGCTCGCCATGGGAGCCGTCACCGCCACCGCGACGCTGGGCCGCCCGGCCGCCGAGGTCGTCGCGGAACTGGACGCGGGGGAGCGCCCGGAGTTCCCGGTGACGATCGAGATCCAGCGTGCGGACGGCGCCGTCACCGGCGAGATGACGGTCGTATGGACCCTGCGTCCGAATAGCTGAGTTCCGGCAGTACGGCAGCGAACAGGGGCCCCCGTGGGGGCCCCTTTCCTTTTGGTCCGGGGCCGACCCCTCATGCCGCGAGCCGCCCTCACCCGGCCCCTGTGTCCGCAAAGCCCGCCACGAACCCCTTCAGCCGGGTGACCATCGCCGGGAGAACCTCGGAGCTCGCCGTGCGGTATGCGGAGTTGAAGATTCCGTGGATTGATGTTCTTTGGGCGTACACAACTTGACGTCCAGTCCGGTTACGACTCCGAAAACCGGTGCTGATACCGGCGGTAACTCATTTCAATTTCGGGCTCTTTGAACATCGGTCACTCGAACTTCTTGTTTCGTGTGCGCCGCTTGTGCGAAAGTGAGCGGCCCGATAGCCGGTCCACTGGTGACACGGCTCAGGTATGCACCAATCAGGCGCCTGCTTTTCCGAAGGACGTGCATTCCCCGCACCGTCCTGCGGCTGGAAAGGAAATGGCTCAGTGCAATCCCCCTACCCCCCACGACCGCCGTACCCCCCACGGCCCGGGGCGAGCCCCGGTGAGTCCGACCGCGATCTCGTCGCGAACCCGGGCAAGGACGGTGCGGACTCCCGAGCCGTTGCGCTGCTCATGGCGCGGCATTGGCGTGCGACCCACGACTACGCGGCCATCTGCCTGGCCGGCACGGAGAGTTCGGCCTCCATGGTGGCCGCCGCGGCCATGCACCGCGTGCTGTGCCGACCGGCCTCCGGCGCGCTGCGCCCCCAGCTCCTCGTCGCCGTGCGGGACATGGTGAAGGAGTGGGCGGCCGACGACGAAATTTCCGCCCTGCTCCCGGAACTCGGCAAACCGACCGGCGGTCGTGGGCTGCGTGCCGCGCGGCCCACGACGCCCGAAAGGCGGCAAATCGCCGAGCGTGCGTTCCAGGCCCTTTCGGGCGCTTCGCAATGCCTCCTCTGGCACACCGAGGTCGAGGCAGAACCGATAACCATACCCGCCGGTCTGCTGGGGGTCGACACATCCACCGCGTCGGCCGCGCTGGAGGGAGTGCGCGAGCAATTCCGCAGGGGTTGTGTCCGCGCCCACGGCGAACTCGCACCCAGCCGGGAATGCCGTTACTACAACCGTCTCCTCGACGTCCCCATTCGCCGCGGCGGCGCCCTGCTGCCCGATGTCCAGCACCATCTGATGGAGTGCCGTTACTGCAGGCACGCCGCCGAACAGCTCAGCCATTTCGAGGGCGGCCTCGAGGTGCTGCTCGCCGAGACCGTGCTGGGCTGGGGCGCCCGCCGCTATCTCGACTCCCGGCCCGGGCGCGGCGGCTCGTCGCCGGCGGCGTACGGCCACCGCAGACGGGGCGGACGCCACCGCCCGGAACGACTCGCTCCAGCGCGCACCCACGGCAAGGCCCTCGCCGTGGGCGTCACCCTGACCTCCCTCGCCCTGCTCGTGACCGTGCTCACCGCCAAGGGCTGGTCCGACGAGAGCGGCGTGCCCGACGCGCACGCCACCTGGGGCGTGGCCAGCGGCAACAGCGTCCATCCGAGCGCGGCGACCGAGCCGTCGTCCGGCGGCACACCGTCCGCCGCCTCGGCCGAGGACCCCGTCGAGATCGCCCAGGGCCGGCTGCGCAACCTCGACGGCGGACTCTGCCTCGACCTCCGCGCCGGCCAGGTCCGCACCGGAGCCCGGGCCGAACTGGCGGAGTGCTCGTCCGCCGCCTCCCAGCAGTGGTCGTACCGGGACAACGGCGTACTGCGCAGCGCCGTCGATCCAGCCCTCTGCCTCGACTCCGACCCCGACGGGGGTGCGGTCGTCCTGGCGAACTGCCTCGCCCATGCCGGCGAGACGCGCTACGACCTGACGATCCACGGCGAGCTGCTGCTGCGCCGGGCCGAGCGGCTGGCGGTCGCGCGCGGCAAGGGCGGCAGCGTGGTCGTCGCCGAACGCGACGGCTCGCAGGCCCAGCGCTGGATGCTCGACGGCGGCGTGGCGGACGTCGGCGGGCAGGAGTCACGGGACAAGGGGCTCCAAAAGGGCGGCGAAGAGGAGCGAGGCCGGGAGAAGAAGAAGGACGCCGCGCCCGCCGAGCCCGACCGCGGGTCCCCGCGCGACGCAATCCCCGAGCCGCGCGGCGCCGAGCCCACGCAGGACGGGCCGGACCGGCCGGCCGAGCCCCCGCCGTCGCGGTACGAGACGCGGTACGTCCAGGCCGACTCCGGCGACAAGGCCGCGTCCGACGCCCCCGTCGACACCGTCGCGGCGCTCCCCGCCCAGGTGGCGGACACGGTGTCCACGGTCGTCGGCACCGCCACGACGACGCTCGGCTCCGCTCTCCAGTAGTCGGGCGCAGGCACCACCAGGGGCCACTCCACCGGGGTGGCCCCGTTCGTTTCCTGACGGCATTCGGCCGTTTCTCGTTCACATGATTGACACGAGTCACCAGGGTCCATAGTTTTCCCGCCGCGCCAGTGCAGTCCCATGCTCACCAAGCGGAGGTGGACCGGTGATACGTCGTATGTCCGTCGCACTGATGGCCCTGGCGGCCGCGCTCGTCACGCCCGTGCCGGCGCAGGCCGCCGACCCACCCGTCGTCCGCACCGACGCCGGCTGGGTGCGGGGCGAAAGCACCGCGGAGGGACGGCAGTTCCTCGGAATCCCCTACGCGCAGCCGCCCGTCGGAGGGCTCCGCTGGCGGGAGCCGCGTCCGGTGCGGCCCTGGCAAGGCGTACGCGGCGCCGGAGACTTCGGCAACAAGTGCGTACAGGGCGCGAGTTGGGACCCCGGCTATGAGCAGCCGAGCCACACCGAGGACTGTCTCGACCTCAATGTGTACGTCCCCGAGGGTGCCGGAAGGCGCGCGGTCCTGGTCTGGTTCCACGGCGGCGGGCTCACGGCCGGGGCAGGTCAGGACGTCGTCCCCGACACCTTCGCGCGGCAGACCGGCACCGTCGTCGTGACCGTCAACTACCGCCTGGGCGCCATGGGCTTCCTCGCCACGGACGGCCTCGACGGCGAGGCCCGCGACGGGGTCTCCGGCAACTTCGGCATGCTCGACCAGCAGGCCGCCCTGCGCTGGGTGCGGGCCAACGTCGCACGCTTCGGCGGCGACCCGGGGCGCGTGACCATCGCGGGCGAGTCGGCGGGCGGCCGCTCGGTCTGCACCCAGCTCGCCTCACCGACCGCGAAGGGCCTGTTCCGCGCCGGGATCATCCAGAGCGGGGCCTACGGCGACTGCGATGCCCGCACCCACGGGACGGCCGTGGCCGAGGGCGCCGCCTTCGCGCAAGAGCTCGGCTGCGCCGACCTGGCGTGCCTGCGCGCCAAGCCGGCCGCCGAGGTCCTGGCCGCGCAGGGCCGCTTCGACTGGGCGCCGGTCGCCGGCGGCGCGTTCCTGCCCCGGCAGCCGAAGGAGGCGTTCGCGCGCGGAGCCGCAGCCGGCGTGCCGGTCATGAACGGGGCCAACCAGGACGAGGGGCGGCTGTTCGCCTTCGGCCGGTTCGACCTGAACGGCACCCCGCTCACCGCCGACCAGTACCCGGCCGTGATGCGCGCCGACTACGGCGACGAGGCCCTCGCGGCCTACCCCCTGTCGGCCTACCCCTCGCCGACGATCGCCTACGCCACGGCCCAGGGCGACCAGCTCTTCGCCTGCCCGGCGCTCCGCCTCGACAGCGCGCTCGCCGGGCGCGGCAAGGTCTACGGGTACGAGTTCGCCGACCGCACGTCCCCGCCCTTCGCCTCGCTGCGCAATCTCGGCACCGACTTCGACTTCGGCGCCACCCACGTCAACGAGGTGCAGTACCTCTTCAAGCACTTCGGCCTTCGGACCCCGCTGAACGCCGAGCAGGGTGCGCTGGCCCGGCAGATGGTCCAGTACTGGGGCTCCTTCGTGCGCGACGGGGTGCCGCGCGCCGCGGGACAGCCGGCGATGCCGGCCGGGTCCGGCGCGGTGCTGGCCCTGCGCACCGCTTCCGCCGGCGGCAACGAGCCGAGCGTCACAACGCATCGTGAGCATCGGTGCAACCTGTGGGACGCCGAGACCGTCACACAGAACGGGTAGGCTGCCCCGGCGCACGCTCACAGCGGAGCGTGCGCCGGGAACCACAGGGTCCAGCACACGAGAGGAAGCGGCGTTGCACGTCCAGGAATGGCTCGAAACGGTGCCACCGCTGGCGATCTATCTGCTGGTCGGCCTGGTCATCGGCCTGGAGAGCCTGGGCATCCCGCTGCCCGGCGAGATCATCCTGGTCTCCTCGGCGCTGCTCGCCTCGCAGCACGGTGAGATCAACCCCTTCGTGCTCGGCGCCTGCGCCAGCGCGGGCGCGATCATCGGCGACTCCATCGGTTACGCCATCGGCCGCAAGGGCGGCCGCCCACTGCTGGCCTGGCTGGGCGGAAAGTTCCCCAGGCACTTCGGCGAGGCCCACATCGCGACGGCCGAGCGCTCCTTCCAGAAGTGGGGCATGTGGGCCGTCTTCTTCGGCCGCTTCGTCGCCCTCCTGCGCATCTTCGCCGGCCCGCTCGCGGGCGTGCTGCGGATGCCGTACTGGAAGTTCCTGACCGCCAACGTCCTCGGCGGCATCGTCTGGGCGGGCGGTACGACGGCGGTCATCTACTACGTCGGTGTGGTCGCCGAGTCCTGGCTGAAGCGCTTCTCGTGGCTGGGCCTGGTGGCGGCGGTCCTGATCGGCCTGACATCGATGCTGATCCTGAAGCGCAAGGCGAAGAAGGCCCAGGCGGCCCACCAGGAGCCGGAACCGGTCGGCGCCGGGGACTGAAGCGCGACCTTATGCCCCGTGCTCTTCCCGGTGAGCCTTGGCCAACTCCGCGTACAGAGTCCCGTTGAGCGTCACACCCTGACGCTCCTCCTCGGTCAGCTCCCGCTTCACCTTCGCCGGCACGCCCGCCACCAGCGACCCCGGCGGGACCTGCATCCCCTGCGGCACCAAAGCCTGAGCGGCGATCAAGGAACCGGCCCCGATCACCGCACCGTTCAGCACGGTCGCGCCCATGCCGATCAGACAGTCGTCCCCGACGGTCGCCCCGTGCACCACGGCGTTGTGACCGACCGACACCCGCTCCCCGATGCTCACGGGAAAGCCCGGGTCGGCATGGAGCGTGCAGTTGTCCTGGATGTTCGACTGGGCGCCCACGGAGATCCGCTCCACGTCACCCCGCACCACCGCGCCGTACCAGACGCTCGCCCCCGCCTCCAGCGTCACATCCCCGATCACCGAAGAGGTGGGCGCCACGAAAGCGGCCTCGTCGATCTTCGGTTCCCGGCCTCCGATACCCATGACCAGCGCGCTCTGCGTCATCGCCCTCTCCTGTCACCGACGTGGTAGACGAACCGTACGCCACCCGTTGGGGCGAAGATCACAGCCCCTCGAGGTCATCAGGCCGCCGCGCGCTCAGTACGGTGAGGCCGTGCCCAAGCGCAAGAACACGTTCTCATCCTGGCGACGCCGACTGGCGCAGCGCGCCGTCCACGCGGGCTGGGCCTGGGTGCAGCGCACGGGATCGGTGACGGCCGAGCACCCCGGGCGCTTCCGCTTCGGCTCGATCGGCGAGGCCACCCGGCTGGCCTTCCCGCTGGGCACGGTCTTCGGTGAACCCTGGATCCACCTCGGCTCCCACTGCATCGTCGGCGAGCAGGTGACGCTGACGGCCGGTCTGATGCCCGACCTCGACCTCGGCCCTGAGCCGATCCTGCGCATCGGGAACGGCGTCGTGCTGGGACGCGGCAGCCATGTCATCGCCGACACGACGGTCACCATCGGCAGCGACTGCTACTTCGGGCCGTACGTCTACGTCACGTCCACGAACCACTCCTACGACGATCCGCACGAGCCCATCGGCAAGCAGTGGCCGCGCATGGAGCCCGTCGAGATCGGCCCGGGGTGCTGGATCGGCACCGGGGCCGTGATCCTGCCGGGCGCGCGGATCGGGCGGAACGTCGTCGTGGCGGCCGGCGCGGTGGTGCGGGGCGCGGTGCCCGACCACGCCGTGGTGGCCGGCGCGCCCGCCCGCGTCGTTCGGCGATGGACGCCCGACGACGGCTGGCAGCCGCCGCTGCGCACCCCGGCCCCGGTGCCGATACCCGACGGGGTCACCCCCGAACAGCTCCAGGCGCTGGCGGAGCTGGACGAGGAGACGGCGGCGAAGCTGGCGGAACTGGACGAGAAGGCGGCGACGAAGCTCGCAGGGCTGGACGAACCCGCGGCCGGCCGGCTCGCCGAGGTGGACGCGGAGTCCTGAGTCTGTCGGTCGCCGGTGGTGGGGTGCCGGCGGGTGTGAGCCGGGCGTCGGCACACCGCTACGGTCAACCGGTCGCCAGTAGCAGGGTGCCGACCAGTGCGAGCCCGGCACCCGCCGCCTGGACCGCGCGCAGCCGCTCGCGCAGGATGCCGCGTGCGGCCAGGGCGGTCACGACCGGGTAGAGCGAGGCGAGTACGGCGGCCACGGTCACCGGGCCGTGATGGGCGGCGATCACATAGGTGCCGTTCGCCGCGACATCGGCGAGACCGACGAAGCCCAGTGCAGGCAGCGACCGCCAGGGGAAGCCGCCTTCGGGGAGGGCGGCGGCGCCCCGCCGCGAGGAGGCGTACAGGGCGAGGCCGCCCGCGCCCACGTTCACCACGCGCTGGACGAAGAGCGCGAGGAACAGACCGGTGACGGTGGTCGACGCCTCCGCGATAAGCGCGAACACCGTGCCGAAGCCGAAGGCCGCGACGAGCGTGAGCAGGATCGCCTGCCGCTGCACGGGCGCGCCCCGAAGCTGCGGCCCGCCCGCCAGCACGACCCCGAGCACGGCGACCACGATGCCCGCGACCTGCATGAGCCCGGGCCGCTCGCCGAGGACGAGGCCCACGCCGACCGGGACGGCCACGCCGACGGTGCCGAGCGGGGAGACGACGCCCATCGGGCCCAGCGCGAGCGCCTTGTAGAAGCAGATCAGGGCGACCGGGCCCACCACACCGGCGGCGGCCGCGAACCAGAGCTGGTCGCCGGCCTCGCTCCAGGCACCCGTGAACACCACGATCACGCCGAGCACCACCGCCGCGATTCCCTGCGAGACGACCACCACCGTCAGCGCCGGGGTGCGCCGGGTCAGCAGTCCGCCGCCGAAGTCGGCCAGGCCCCACAGCAGGCTCGTGGCCAGGGCGAAGAGTGCTGTCACGGGTCGCCTCGCAGTACAGTTCGGTGCACGATCGGGTGCACCCCACCGTAGTGCAGTCGGGTAAACCCTGTCATCCAGAATATTGGACTCCGCAACGTTGGACGGAATGTGTCGGACCTCGACCTGCTGACCCAGTCCCTGGCGCGCAACGTCAAACACTGGCGCGCGGTGCGCGGCTTCACGCTCGACGTGCTCGCCGCCCGGGCGGGTGTCAGCCGCGGCATGCTCATCCAGATCGAGCAGGCCCGCACCAACCCCAGCCTCGGCACGGTCATCAAGATCGGTGACGCGCTCGGGATCAGCATCACCACCCTGCTCGACTACGAGCAGGGGCCGAAGGTGCGGATCGTCCCGGCCGACCAGGTCGTGCGGCTGTGGCACACCGACGCGGGCAGCCACAGCCGGCTCCTCGCCGGGACCGAGGCGCCCGGTCCGCTGGAGATGTGGCACTGGCGGGTGATGCCGGGCGAGAGCAGCGCCTCGGATCCGCACCCCGTCGGCACCGTCGAGATCGTCCACGTCACGGCCGGCGAACTGACCCTCACCCTCGACGGCACGGACTACCTCGTCCCGGCCGGCGCGAGCGCCACCTTCGAGGCCGACGCCCCGCACACGTACGGCAATCGGGGCGACGTCCCCACGGAGTGGATGCTCGCCGTCTCGGTCCCGCCCGCCCGCTGAGACATCGCCCCGACGGCGTCGGCGGTCCTGTTAGCGTGCGCCCATGGACGCCCCCATCGGAAACTTCGACAGCGCCACCCCCGCCCCCGACTGCCTCGACGAGCTCGTCACCCCGGTCGCCGAAGCCGTACGTCACTGGCACGGCAGCGTCCCCGCCGACCAGATCGTGTACGTCGAGACCGATCCGCAGTGGGCCGACACCGCTGTCTTCGTCGAGCACTACGGACGGGAACTGCTCGAACAGTCCGCGAACTGCGTGGTCGTCGCCGGCAAGCGCGGCGGCGAGACGACACTGGCCGCCTGCGTGGTGCTGTCCACCACCCGGGTCGACGTGAACGGCGTCGTGCGCCGCCAACTCGGCGCCCGCAAGGCGTCGTTCGCCTCCATGGACACGGCGACCGGCGAGACCGGCATGGAGTACGGCGGCATCACCCCGCTCGGACTGCCCGGCGGCTGGCCGGTGCTGGTGGACTCGGCCGTCGTCGACCTGCCCTACGTCCTGGTCGGCAGCGGGCGCCGGCGCGGCAAGCTGCTGGTGCCGGGGAAGGCGTTCGCCGAGCTGCCGGGGGCGGTCGTACTGGAGGGCCTCGGGGTCGCCTGAGTAACCGGGCTCAGGCCGCGGTGTGGTGGGCGAGGGCCAGATGCGGATCCGCCTCGCCCGGCACCGGCGCCGGGTCCGCGTGCACCAGGGCCGCGGTGAGCCGGGGTACGGCGTGCAGCAGGGCGTGTTCGGCCTCGACGGCGATGGCGTGTGCCTGGCGTACCGTCGCCTCGCCGTCCACGACGACCGCCACCTCCGCGCGCAGCCGGTGCCCGATCCAGCGCAACCGCAGCTCGCCCACCTCGCGCACACCCGCGACCTCCCGCAACGCCCGCTCGGCCTCGTCCACCAGCGCCGGGTCCACGGCGTCCATCACGCGCCGGAACACCTCGCGCGCCGCGTCCCGCAGCACCAGCGCGATGGCGGCCGTGATCGCCAACCCGACGATCGGGTCCGCCAGTTGCCAGCCCAGTGCCGCACCAGCGGCGCTCAACAGGACCGCCAGTGAGGTGAATCCGTCCGTACGGGCGTGCAGACCGTCCGCGACCAGGGCCGCCGAGCCGATGGCCCTGCCCACCCGGATCCGGTACCGGGCCACCCACTCGTTCCCCGCGAACCCCACGAGCGCCGCCACTGCCACCGCCGGGATCTGCTGCATGGGCCGCGGGTCGAGCAGCCGGTCGAACGCCGTCCACGCCGCGAAGGCCGCGGACGCGGCGATCGTCAGCACGATGGCGATGCCGGCGAGGTCCTCGGCCCGCCCGTACCCATAGGTGAAGCGGCGCGTCGCCGCCCGCCGCCCCAGCACGAAGGCGATTCCGAGCGGTACGGCGGTCAGCGCGTCCGCCGCGTTGTGCACCGTGTCGCCGAGCAGCGCCACCGACCCCGAGGCGACCACCACGACCGCCTGCACGAGCGCGGTCACACCGAGCACCGCCAGCGACACCCAAAGGGCCCGCATGCCACGGGCCGAGGACTCCAGGGCGGAGTCGAGCTTGTCGGCCGTCTCGTGGGAGTGCGGCTTGAGGAGATGCGTGAGGCGGTGGCGGAGTCCCGCGCCGGTGGGGGAGTGGGGGTGAGCGTGGGGATGGTGAGGGTGGCCGGGCGGGTGGTGAGGGTGGTGGGAGTGGCCGGGCGGGTGGTGAGCGTGGTGGGAGTGGCCGGGCGTGTGGTGAGGGTGGTGGGAGTGGCCGGGCGTGTGGTGAGGGTGTCCGTGCGGGTGTTCCCCGTCGTGCGCGTGCCCATGGCGATGCTCGTGCTCGTGCCGGTCGCTCACGGCGGTCCCCTTCCGGTGTGCGGGAGTGGACGCGGACCGCCCACGACGCCATTATGTGCGTATGAGCGCACGCATGCACCTATCACCTGCGCACGATGCGCATCCGCGCAGCCCGGGCGAGGAACAGTTCGCGCTCGCCGCGGAACTCCTCGCCCTGCTCGGCGACCGCACCCGCCTCACCCTGCTGCACGCCCTGACGGCGGGCGAGGCCGACGTCACGACGCTCACGGAGGCGTGCGGCGCGGCCCGTCCCGCCGTCAGCCAGCATCTGGCCCGGCTGCGGCTCGCGGGCCTGGTGAACACACGTAAGGAGGGCCGCCGGGTGATCTACTCCCTCGGCGACGGCCATCTGCGCCGGCTAGTCGACGAGGCGCTGAACGTGGCGGACCACCGGCTGACCGACCGGCCCCTGCACGATTGATCAGCGGGGGTCGCACTCGGCATCCGGTGCCCGGCCCTCGATGTCCGGCCGTGGGGTTCAGCCCTCCGGGTGCCTGCCCAGGTACTGCTCCGCGAAGGCCGCGGCGGCCTTCGGGGAGTCGAAGATGCGGCGGAGCCGGGCGAGCGTGGTACCCGCGCGGTACGGGTCGCCCGAGGACGTGCCGTGGTAGACCTCGGAGAGCCAGTGGGAGAACTCCTGGCAGTCCCACACCCGGTTCAGACAGGCCGTCGAGTAGCCGTCCAGACCGGTGCCGTCGCCCTTCGTGAGCTGGGCGACGAGTCCGTCGCCCAGCAGGAAGGCGTCGTGCAGGGCCAGGTTCATGCCCTTGGCGGCGATGGGGGCGGTCAGATGGGCGGCGTCGCCTGCCAGGAACAGGCGGCCGAACATCATCGGCTCGACCACGTAGTTGTGCATGTCCAGGACGCGCTTCTCGATCAGCGGCCCCTCGGTCAGCGGCGGCACGCCGTTCACGCCGAGCCGCTGCTGCAACTCCGTCCACACCCGGTCGTCCGACCAGTTCTCCGGGTCGTCGCCGGGCGGGCACTCGAGGTAGTAGCGGGTCACCTCGGCGCTGCGCGGCATGTGACCGGCGAACCCGCGAGAATGCAGGCCGAACAGGACGCAGTCGGAGGACGGCGGGGCCTGGGCGAGCAGCGCCAGCCAGCCGATTCCGTAGTCGCTGCGGGCGATGCGGGCACGACCGGCGGGCAGTGCCGCGCGCGTGACACCGCGCGCACCGTCGCAGCCCGCGACGAAGTCGCAGTCCACGACCTGCCGCTGACCCGTGTCGGGGCAGGTGTACGACACCGAGGGGCGGTCGGTGTCGAGGCCGTGCAGCTCCACGTCCTGAACGCCGAAGCGTATGGCGCCGCCACGCACGTCCGCGTACTCGCGCACCAGGTCCGTCACCAGCAACTGCTGTGGATAGACCCAGTGGTGAATCCCCGTCAGCTCGGCGTAACCGAACCGATAGCGCTCGCCCGCGAACCGGAACTCGCACTCGGTGTGCCGCTGTGCCCGCGCCAGCAGGTTGTCGGCGAGGCCGCGCCGCTGGAGTCCGCGTACGGCACTCTCCTCGAGCACCCCGGCGCGTGGCCGCTGCTCGATGAACTCGCGCGTCTCGGTCTCCAGCACCAGACAGTCGACGGACGCCGCCCGCAGGATGTTGCCGATGGTGAGGCCGGCCGGTCCGGCGCCCACGACGACTACCGGAAAGCGCTGCGCGGGGCTGGAGTTGTGGTGGGGGGAGGTGGAAGTCACCCGAGCATTATGCGGGCGCCCGACCCGGCCGGGGAGGGTTCCGGGGCCGGGCGGGCGGGCCCGGCCCGGCTAGCCCAGACGGGGTATCTCGATCGCCGGGCAGCGGTCCATGACCATCTCCAGGCCCGCCGCGCGCGTGCGGTCGTAGGCCGCCTCGTCGATGACGTCCAACTGGAACCAGACCGCCTTGGCGCCCTTGGCGACCGCCTCGTCGGCGACCGGCCCCGCGAGGTCGCTGTTCACGAAGACGTCGACCACGTCCACGTCGAACGGGATGTCCGCCAAAGAGGCGTAGCCCTGCTCACCGTGGACCGTCTCCGCCTTCGGGTGGACCGGCACGATGCGCTTGCCGTAGCGCTGGAGTACGTCGGCGACCCCGTAGGCCGCCCGCCGCTGGTTCGACGACAGGCCCACGATCGCCCAGGTGTCGCCCAGCTCGGTGAGGATCTTGCGAACCGCCGCCTCGTCGCCGTACACCACTGGCCTCCTCGTGCTTCGTGGAACCGCCGTCGTCCGTTCTCGGCCGTCTGCTCTCGTGAGCCACGGCCGTACGTTCTCGTGAGCCACAACGGACGACGGTCCACGAGGATTCCCGGCGCATGCGGCGCAGCGATCTTCCCCGGCCCCTCTCGGCCCTCCCCGGCCTTTCTGCGCGTCCGCGGACCGAACTGCTGTCCGGTCGGGCCGGTGCGCAGTACCGTTCGGGCAGTGCGCACCGCAGGGGGTGGCGATGCCCGGGTACGACACGGACGACCAGCGAACTCCCGACCGAACCTACTCCCGCCACGCTGCACGGAAAGCAGGCCGGATGGCTGCGGACGACCGCGCGTGCGCCTACGCTCGCTCCGTGCTGCGCATCATCGACGCCCGAACCGGCGTACCCGTCGACGCCGCGCCCGCCCGCCGCGGTCTGACCCGCATCGAGGTGCATCCCGAAGGCTTCGACATCACTGCCCTACGGGTGCTGCTGGCCGCGGACCTCCTCGTGCGCGCCCTGGAACTCGGCGGCACCCCGGTCTGGGCGCTGCTGGACGCCGAGCGGGAGCAGGCGGAGCTCAGGACCGGCGCCGCGGCACTCGGCATCCGGCCCTTCGAGGACGGCCGGGACGCCACCTCGGGCCTGGGCGAGGCACAGGTCATCCACGTCGTACGGGAGGGCGGCGCGGAACCCGACGGCGTAAGGCTCGCGGTCGCGCCGGCGCACTCGGAGGCGCCCTCCGGGGACGCCGACCCCGCCGCCCTGCGCCTCGCCCTGCTGTCCCGGCGCAGAAGCGTGCCCGTACAGCTCGACGCGGCCGCTCTCGCCGAAGCCCAGGACACCCTCGTACGCTGGCGCCGGTCCGTCGCCGCCTGGGCCCGGCAGCCGTCGCGGCCCATCCCCGACGAGGTGCGGACGGAGCTGCGCACCGCCTGGGAGGACGACCTCGACCTGCCCGGGGTGCTCGGGGTGCTGCGCTGGGTCGAGAGCGCGCCGGACCTGCCGGACGGCGCCCGCTTCGAGACCTACGCCTACGCCGACCGCCTCCTCGGCCTCGACCTCACCCACGACCTGGGAGCCCTGCAGTGACCGCACACTTCGGAGCGGGCCCGTTGCGCCGTCTGGTCGTCCTGCGGCACGCCAAGTCCGCCTGGCCGGACGGTGTCGCCGACCACGAACGGCCGCTCGCGCCGCGCGGCCGCCGGGACGCCCCCGTCGCGGGCCGGATGATCGCCGACGCCGACTGTCTGCCGGACCTCGCCCTGTGCTCCACCGCCGTGCGCACCCGGCAGACCTGGGAGCTGGCCTCCGCCGAATGGGGCACACCGCCCCCGGTACGCCACGATCCGCGCGTGTACGCCGCGGACGTGTCCGAGCTGCTGGAGGTCGTGCACGAGGCGCCGCCCGAGGTCGGGACGCTGCTCCTGATCGGGCACAACCCCGGCCTGGAGGACCTCGTCCTCGAACTCGCCGGTGACGGCCTCGACGACACCCTGGACGAGGTCCGCACCAAGTTCCCCACGTCGGCGATCGCCGTCCTCGCCTGGCACGGCACCACCTGGCGGGCCCTCGCGCCCGGCACGGCACTGCTGACGGGCGTGATGGTGGCCCGGGGCAAGAAGGAGTGACCCGGCGCCGGGCACGCGCGTGTGCCCGCGGTCCGGCGCGCGGCGCCCGGGGCGGCCCGCGCTCGCCCCTCCCGCTCGGGCGGCCGCGGACGCTGCGCATAGGCTGGCCGGATGCAGGACGAGTACCGCACAGTCGCCCAGGCGGGCGTGCACGAGACCGAGGTCAACCGCTCACGCTTCATCTGTGCGCTCGCCCCGGCGGCCACCGAACAGGAGGCCCAGGACTTCCTCGCCGCTGTCCGCAAGGACCACGCGGACGCCACCCACAACTGCTGGGCCTACGTCATCGGCGCCGACGCCGCGATCCAGAAGGCCAGTGACGACGGTGAACCGGGCGGCACGGCCGGTGTCCCCATGCTCCAGATGCTGCTGCGTCGCGACATGCGGTACGTCGTCGCCGTCGTCACCCGCTACTACGGCGGCGTCAAGCTCGGTGCGGGCGGACTGATCCGGGCCTACGGCGGAGCGGTCGGCGAGGCGCTGGACACCCTCGGCACGATCACCCGGCGCCGTTTCCGGCTGGCCACCGTGACCGTCGACCACCAGCGCGCCGGCAAGGTGCAGAACGACCTGCGCTCGACCGGTCGCGAGGTGCGGGACGTGCGCTACGCGGAGGAGGTCACCATCGAGATCGGCCTGCCGGACGCCGACGTGGAGGCGTTCCGTGCGTGGCTCGCGGACGTGACGGCGGGGTCGGCCGGGTTCGAGCTCGGGGGAGAGGCGTACGGGGACGCGTGAGGGGACGAACTGCGGGCAGGACCGGGTCGGCCGGGGTGAAATGTCCGTAACGGGCGTATGTCTGACCCGTCATGACGGGGCGATACGGGAGTAACCGTCCGTGCTGTCAGACCCGGCCGTTAGTCTCGGGGATCATGAGGCTGCTGCACACTTCCGACTGGCATCTCGGCCGGGCGTTCCACCGGGTGAACATGCTCGGTGCCCAGGACGGGTTCATCGGTCACCTCGTCACGACCGTCCGCGAGCGCGGCGTCGACGCGGTGGTCGTGTCGGGAGACGTGTACGACCGGGCGGTGCCGCCGCTCGCCGCGGTCGAGCTGTTCGACGACGCCCTGCACCGGCTCGCCGGCCTCGGAGTGCCGACGGTGATGATCTCCGGCAACCACGACTCGGCGCGCCGGCTCGGCGTGGGGGCCGGCCTGATCGACCGTGCGGGCATCCATCTGCGGACCGAGCCCTCCGCGTGCGGCACACCGGTCGTACTCCGTGACGACTTCGGCGACGTGGCCTTCTACGGCCTGCCCTATCTCGAACCGGCCCTGGTGAAGGACGAGTTCGGCGTCGACAGGCCCGGGCACGAGACGGTCCTCGCCGCCGCCATGGACCGGGTGCGCGCCGACCTCGCCACCCGCGCGCGTGGCACACGGTCGGTCGTCCTCGCGCACGCCTTCGTCACCGGCGGCGAGGCCAGCGACAGCGAGCGCGACATCACCGTCGGCGGGGTGGCCGCGGTGCCCGCCGGGGTCTTCGACGGCGTCGACTACGCGGCGCTGGGCCACCTGCACGGCTGCCAGACCATCACCGAGCGCGTCCGCTACTCGGGCTCGCCGCTGCCGTACTCCTTCTCGGAGGCTGACCACCGCAAGAGCATGTGGCTGGTCGATCTGGACGCCGACGGCGCGGTCACCGCCGAGCGCGTCGACTGCCCGGTGCCGCGCGCGCTGGCCCGGATCCGCGGGACGCTGGAGGAACTGCTCGCCGATCCCCGGCTCACCCGGCACGAGGAGGCGTGGATCGAGGCGACGCTCACGGACGCGGTGCGCCCGGCGGACCCCATGGCCCGCCTCGCCGAGCGCTTCCCGCACACGCTCAGCCTCGCCTTCGCCCCCGAGCGGGCGCCGGAGGACCCCGATGTGTCCTACGCGCAGCGGCTCGCCGACCGCAGCGACCAGGAGATCGCGCAGGACTTCGTGGCGCATGTGCGCGGTGCCGGGCCCGACGAGCACGAACAGGGCGTCCTGCGGGACGCGTTCGACGCGGTGCGGGCGGACGAGGCCGTACGGGAGGTGGCGCGATGAGGCTGCACCGCCTCGACATGACGGCGTTCGGGCCGTTCGGCGGCTCCCAGACCGTCGACTTCGACGCGCTGTCGTTGGCCGGCCTGTTCCTGCTCCACGGCCCCACCGGCGCCGGCAAGACCTCCGTCCTGGACGCCGTCTGCTACGCGCTCTACGGCTCCGTACCGGGCGCCCGGCAGAGCGGCCAGGGCATGACCCTGCGCAGCGACCACGCCGCGGCCGGTACCCGCACCGAGGTCCGCCTCGAACTGACCGTCGCCGGACGCCGGTTGGAGGTCACCCGGCAGCCGCCCTGGGAGCGCCCGAAGAAGCGCGGCTCGGGCACCACGCTCGACAAGGCGCAGACCTGGCTGCGCGAGTACGACGCACAGGCCGGGTCCTGGAAGGACCTCAGCCGCTCGCACCAGGAGATCGGCGAGGAGATCACCCAGCTACTGGGCATGAGCCGCGAGCAGTTCTGCCAGGTCGTGCTGCTGCCCCAGGGCGACTTCGCCCGCTTCCTGCGCGCCGACGCCGAGGCCCGGGGCAAGCTGCTGGGCCGCCTCTTCGACACGCACCGGTTCGCCGAGGTCGAGAAGCGTCTCGCCGAGCGCCGGCGGGCCGCCGAGGCCCAGGTGCGCGACGGCGACTCCGCACTCCTGGCCGACGCGCACCGCATGCAGCAGGCGGCGGGCGACGCGATGCGGCTGCCCGACCTCGCGCCGGGCGAGCCGGGCCTCGCCGAGGCCGTTCTGGGCGCCGCGGCCGTCGCCCGCAGCACCGCCCGCGAGCAGCTCACCGTCGCCCATTGCGGCCTCCTGGCCGCCGAGTCCGCCCAGGCCGCCGCCGACCGTGCCCTGAGCGACGTACGCGAAGTGGCCAGGTTGCAGCGGCGGTTCGCCGAGGCGCGGGAGCGGGCACAACTGCTGGACGAGCGGGCCGACGCGTACCGCGAGGCGCAGGCCCGCATGGAGCGGTCCCGCAAGGCCGAGATGGTGGCACCCGCACTGGAGCTGCGGGAGGCGGCCGACGCCGAGCACCGGCAGGCGGCCACGGCACACTCACGCGCGCGTGCGCTGCTGCCGGGAGCCTTCGGGGACGTTCTGCCGGGCGGGGGCGCAGAGACCGCCGGATCGCCGGCCGAAGCCGGTGCCGCCGGGCTCGCCGCGGCCGCGCGCCGGGTCGCCGAGGAGCTGGGCGGGCTCGAATCGGCCCGTCGCGGCGAACGACGGCTGGCCGAACTCATCGACGAGCGCACGCAGTTGGACCGCCAAGAGCGGGCCGACGACGACGTACGGCTGGACGCGGAGGCCTGGCTCGCCGGGTGGGAGGAGACCCGGGCCGGGCTCCAGGCGCGCATCGAGTCCGCGCAGGACGCCGCGAACCGCGCCGACCAACTGGCCGTACAGCGCGAGCCCGCGCGGCAGCGGCTGGCCGCCGCGCGGATGCGCGACCAGTTGGCCGGCGACACGGACACGGCCGCCCGGCACGCGACCGACACCCAGGAGCAGACGCTCAGAACGAAGGCGCACTGGCTGGACATCAAGGAACAGCGCCTGAACGGCATCGCCGCCGAACTCGCCGCGCAGCTCCAGGACGGCGAACCCTGCGCCGTCTGCGGGGCCGTCGACCACCCCGCACCCGCCCGCAAGGACGCCGGCCACGTCGACCGGGAAGCGGAGGAGCGCGCACAGGCCGCCTACCAGCAGGCGGAGGAACGGCACGCCGAGGCCGAACGGCGCCTGGGCGTCGTACGGGAAGCCCTGGCCGCGGCCACCGCGGAAGCCGGTGACATGCCGACAAGTCGACTTGCCCAGGCGGCCGACGAGTTGGAGCAGCGGTACACGCAGGCCCGCAGGGACGCCTCCTTGCTGCACTCCGCGCACGAGGAGCTGCGGCGGGCCGAGGCGGAACACGAGCAGCGCACCGCCGCCCATCAGCAGGCGGAGGTCCGGGCCGCCGCCCGCGTCGGCCACCGCGAGCGGCTGGACCGCGAGAAGTCCGCCCTGGAAGCCGAGTTGGCCCAGGCACGTGGCACCGCCGACAGCGTCGCAGCGCGCGCCACGCAACTGGAGCGGCAGGTCGCCCTGCTCACCGAGGCCGCCGACACCGCCCGCGCCGCCGAGGACACCGCGCAGCGCCTGAAGGACGCCGACGCGCGCCTCGCCGACGCCGCCTTCCGCGCGGGCTTCGACACCCCGCACGCCGCGGCCGCCGCGCTTCTCGACGACGCCGCGCACCGTGACCTGCAACGACGGCTGGACGCCTGGCAGTCCGAGGAGGTCGCCGTGCGCGCGGTGCTCGCGGAGGCAGACACGGCGGACGCCGCCCAGCAGCCGCCCGCCGACCTCATGAGTGCCGAGAGCGCCGCCTCGGCCGCCGCCCGGCGGACCCGCGACGCCGCCTCCGCGCGCGACGCGGCCGCCCGTCGCTGCACCGAACTCGACCGGCTGTCCGCCCGCGCGGCCACCGCCGTACGCCAACTCGCCCCGCTGCGCACGGAGTACGACCGCGTGGCCCGCCTCGCAGCGCTCACCGCGGGCACCTCGGCGGACAACGAACGCAAGATGCGCCTGGAGTCGTACGTGCTCGCGGCGCGCCTGGAACAGGTCGCCGCCGCCGCGACCGTACGCCTGCACCGCATGTCGTCCGGCCGCTACACCCTCGTCCACTCCGACGACCGCACCGGCCGCGGCCGAAGCGGCCTCGGGCTGCACGTCGTCGACGCCTGGACCGGCCGCGAGCGCGACACCGCCACCCTCTCCGGCGGCGAGACCTTCTTCGCCTCCCTCGCCCTCGCGCTCGGCCTCGCGGACGTCGTCACCGACGAGGCCGGCGGCGTCCGTCTCGACACCCTCTTCATCGACGAGGGCTTCGGCAGCCTCGACGACCAGACCCTCGACGAGGTACTCGACGTCCTCGACTCACTGCGCGAGCGCGACCGCAGCGTCGGCATCGTCAGCCATGTCCCCGACCTGCGGCGCCGGATCCATGCGCAGTTGGAGGTTGTGAAGGGGAGGTCGGGGTCGGTGCTGCGGCAGCGTGGTCACTGACGGGCTTACGGCCGGGTCACTGACCGAGAGGGCGGCGGGGCAGCGGTGATGAGTACACGACGCTCGTCGTCACCGAGCCCAGCGTGCCGATCTTGCCGGACACCTCCTCCAGGTGCCGCATCGAGCGGGCCGCGACCTTGATGACGAAGCAGTCGTCGCCCGTGACGTGGTGGGCCTCCAGGATCTCGGGCGTGGTGGCGACCAGGTCGTGGAAGGGCTTGTAGTTGCCGTTCGGGTAGCGCAGGCGCACGAAGGCCAGGATCGGCAGGCCGAGCCGGTCCGGGTCGACCACGGCGGCGTAGCCCTGGATGACGCCCGCCTCCTCCAGCCGCCGCACCCGCTCCGTCACCGCGCTCGGGGACATGGACACGGCACGGGCCAGCTCGGCGAAGCTGGCGCGGCCCTCGCGCTGGAGGACGTCGAGGATGCGCCAGTCGGTGGCGTCCGGGGAAAACGTGGTCATGAGTGAGAGATAGCAGGGGAATCACCGGCTGGACAAGAGGAAGGCCGGGGATTGCCACTTCAGGGAGAGGGGCGCTGACCATAGTTTTGTGGGCATGACGAACGCCACCGCCACCGCCACTGCCGCCAACGCCGTCCTGCGCGTCGCTCCCGCCTCCCCCGCCGAGGCCGCCGCCCACTTCCGTGCGAGCCTCGCCTTCCACGCCGACGTGTCCGACGTCGCCGCCGCGCTCGGCGCCGGTGGCGACCCCGGGTTCGTCGTCGTGGACTCCCGGTCCACCGAGTCGTGGGACCAGGGCCACATCCCGGGCGCGGTCCACCTGCCCACCGCCCTCATCCCCGAGCAGGCCGAGCAGCTCCTCGACAAGTCCGTGCCCGTGGTGACGTACTGCTGGGGCCCCGGCTGCAACGGCGCGACCCGTGCCGCCCTCGCCCTCGCCGAACTCGGCTACCGGGTCAAGGAGATGCTCGGCGGATTCGAGTACTGGGCGCGTGAGGGCTTTGAGATCGAGACGTGGCAGGGGCGTGAGCGACGTGTGCCCGACCCGCTGACGGCGCCGGTCGATGCGGACAACTGCGGCTGCTGAGGGGCCAGTTGGACACGGTGGGCCCGTGGGTCCGCTGTGCGTGTAGGTTCTGCTGCCATGGTGAGATACGCGGATCCGGGCACGGTGGAGTGGATCGAGTCGGGCGGCGGCCCCCTGATAGCCGTGCCGGAGACGGTGCTGCCGTTCTGGGCGGGTGCCGACGGCGACGAGACGGCCTCGGACTACGACCGGGCCTGCGAGGTCGACGGGTTCGTGGGACTGCTGCCGGTGGGGGACAGCGCGGCACTGGTCTTCGGTGACGAGCCCGCCTCGACCTCCTATCTTCCCGACCACGCCACCTTCGTACGGTGGTGCGCGGCCGACTCCGAGGCGGAACTGCTCGCCCGCGTCCCGGCCGCGCTCGCCATCGCGGACTGGGGACACGAGGTGCGCTGGAGGGTGCCGGGCACGGTGGTGCTGTTCGACTCGGTCTGGCCGGGACGGGACACGGAACGCACCGAGCATCTGCGGGTGGCCCTGGAGCCGGGAGCGTACGCGGTCCGGGCCGCCCAGGTGCAGCCCGGCCCCGAGACCTGGCTGGGTCTCGTTCAGCTTCGCCGGCTGCCGCACTGACCCGCGGGAACAGCGGACCGCCGGGAATAACCGGGTGCGCCGGAACCGGCCGTTCACCATCATGATCTGCCATGCCGCCTCTTCCGCACCCCGCCCCCGAAGACCTGCGCCGCGAACCCCTGCCCCTGCGTGGCCGGACCGCTCTGGTCACGGGGGCCAGCAGACGCGCCGGCATCGGACATGCCGTGGCCCGGCGGCTGGCCGCGTACGGCGCGAGCGTCTATCTGCACCACCATGTGCCGCACGACGCGGGCATGCCGTGGGGAGCCGACCGGCCCGAGGAGGTCGTTGCCTCCGTGCGGGAGGCGCTCGGCGATCCCGGGGCTCAAGTCCTCGCCGGTCCCGGTGACCTCTCCGACCCGGCCGCGCCCGCCGAACTGATCGCCACGGCCGCCTCCGCGCTCGGCGGACGGCTCGACATCCTGATCGCCAACCACGCGGTCAGCGGCTCCGACGGCACCCTCGACGAGATCGACGCCGCCATGCTCGACACGCACTGGGCGGTCGACACGCGTGCGGTGCTGCTGCTGGTACAGGCTCATGCCCGGCTGAGGCCCGCCGGTCCCGGCGGCCGCGTGGTGATGATGACCTCCGGCCAGGACATCGCCGGCGGAATGCCCGGCGAGATCGCCTACGCGCTCCAGAAGGGCGCCCTCGCCTCCATCACCCGCTCCCTGTCGACCACGCTCGCGGAACGGGGGATCACGGTGAACACCGTCAATCCCGGGCCCGTGGACACGGGTTACCTGACCGGCGAGGCGTACGAGGCAGTCGCGGAACGCTTGCCCGCCGGCCGGTGGGGGATGCCCGACGACCCCGCCCGCCTCATCGCCTGGCTGGCGACTGACGAGGCGGGCTGGATCACCGGTCAGGTCATCGACTCCGAGGGTGGATTCAGACGCTGATCACAAGGCGGACCGTCAGAGCGCGGACAGCTCGTCCACCAGGTCGTCCAGGCCCAGCGACCCCTGCGACAGGGCCGCCATGTGCCACGCCTTGAGGTCGAAGGCGTCGCCGTGCCGCTCGCGTGCCTTCTCCCGGCCCAGCAGCCAGGCCCGCTCGCCGAGCTTGTAGCCGATGGCCTGGCCCGGAATCGTCAGATACCGGGTCAGCTCGCTCTCCACGAAGTCCGCCGGACGGCTGCTGTGCGACCCGAAGAACTCCTGCGCCAGCTCCGGAGTCCAGCGCTCGCCCGGATGGAACGGGGAGTCGGCCGGGATCTCCAGCTCCAGGTGCATGCCGATGTCGACGATGACCCGGGCGGCCCGCATCATCTGCGCGTCGAGGTAGCCGAGCCGGTGCTCCGGGTCGGTCAGGAAGCCGAGTTCGTCCATGAGCCGCTCCGCGTACAGCGCCCAGCCCTCGGCGTTGGCGCTGACCCCGCCGATGGTGGCCTGGTAGCGGGAGAGGTTCCCGGCGACGTACGTCCACTGCGCGAGCTGGAGGTGATGGCCCGGCACGCCCTCGTGGTACCAGGTCGAGACCAGGTCGTAGACCGGGAAACGGGTCTGGCCCATCGTCGGCAGCCAGGTGCGGCCGGGGCGCGCGAAGTCCTCCGACGGGGCGGTGTAGTACGGGGCCGCGGCGCCGCCGGGCGGGGCGATGCGCGACTCCACCTTCCGCACCGGCTCGGCGAGTTCGAAGTGCGTGCCGTCCAGCTTCTCGATCGCCTCGTCCATCAGGCCCTGGAGCCACTCGCGGACCTCGTCGACGCCCTCGATGTGCTTGCCGTGCTCGTCGAGGTGCGCCAGCGCAACCCACGGCGTCGCGGCGCCCAGGAGGATCTTCTCTGCCTCCTTCTTCATCTCGCCCAGCAGGCGGTGGTACTCGGCCCAGCCGTACGCGTACGCCTCGTCCAGGTCCAGGTCGATGCCGTTGAAGTAGCGCGCCCAGCGGGCGTAGCGCTCCCGGCCCACTGTGTTCGCGGCACCCTCGATCGCGGGCGCGTACACGTCGCGCATCCAGTCGCGCAGCTCCACCACGGCGGCCGTCGCCGCGCGGGCGGCCTCGTCCAGCTCGGCGCGCAGCGCCTCGGGGCCGGCCGAGGCGAAGTCCTCGAACCAGCCGCGCCCCTCACCCGTGTCCGACCACTCGGTGAGCTGCTCGACGAAGGTGGCGGTCGGGCGCGGAGCCGCGTACAGCTTGCGCTCCAGACCCAGTTCGAGGGCCTCGCGGTAGCCCGCGTACGCGGTCGGCACCGCGCGCAGCCGCTCGGCGATCGCCGCCCAGTCCTCGTCGGTCTGGCTCGGCGTGACCGTGAAGATCTCGCGTACCGAGTGCGCGGGCGTCGCCATGTTGCCGACCGCGCGCAGGCCCTCGTCGGCGTCGTGCACGGCCAGTTCGGCGGTCAGCCGCTCGCGCAGCAGGCGCGCGCACCGGCGCTCGATGTCACTGTCCGCGCCGGGCCGGCGTTCGGCCTCGTCCAACCGGGCGAGCGTGTCCCGCCCGAGCTGCGCGAGCGCCTCCTGGCCCGCGGGTGAGAGGTCGGGGAGCTTGCCCGAGCTCTCCTTCACACCAAGATAGGTACCGGTGACCGGGTCGAGGGCGATGAGCTCGTCGACATACGCGTCGGCGACCTCGCGGGGGAGCGGGCTGTTGGTCTCAGACATGCGGTCCATCCTCATACGGCGACCACTGCCGCGTCAGCCCGGTGCCACCGGACCTTGTCCCAAGTCAGCCGGATTTCGCTGAGGGCGTGTTTCCCGCTGCGTCGGCCGGCAGCAGCGGCCCGCAGTCCCACTCCTGGAAGATCAGCCGCGTCTCGACGCGGGCCACCTCCCGCCGGGAGGTGAACTCGTCCAGCACCAGCCGCTGAAGATCGGCCATGTCCGCCACCGCGACATGGACGAGATAGTCGTCCGGCCCGGTGAGATGGAAGACGGTCAACGACTCAGGCAGCGCCCGGATCCGCTCCACGAACGGCCCCACCAGCTCCCGCCGATGCGGTCTGACCTGCACCGACAGCAGCGCCTGAAGCCCTCTGCCCAGCTTCGCCGGGTCCAGCCTGAGCCGGTGGCCGAGAATCACGCCGGAGCGGCGCAGCCGCGTCACCCGGTCCAGGCACGTCGACGGCGCGACCCCGACCTGGGCGGCGAGGTCGCGATAGGTGGTCCGGGCGTCGTTCTGCAACAGCCGCAGCAGATGCAGATCGACCGGATCCAGTACGACAGATTCGGCCATTGGCCGAACGTAACACGGGATTCGCACACCTGATCCCGGTCACTGTTCACTCTTCCGCCCATGGACCCCGCGATCAGGGAGGCGAACGACCGCATGCCCGGCTACGACGACGCACGCACCGCACCGAGAGCACTCGCCACCGAGGCCGTGCACGCCGGCCGTGACGACCTCGCCCGGCAGGGCCTGCACGCCCCGCCGATCGACCTGTCGACCACGTATCCCTCCTACGACAGCCGTGGCGAGGCCGCCCGCATCGACGCCTTCGCCACCACCGGCGCCGAGCCGGACGGCCCGCCGGTGTACGGCCGCCTGGGCAACCCGACCGTCGCCCGCTTCGAGACCGCCCTCGCCCGGCTGGAGGGCACCGAGGCCGCGGTCGCCTTCGCCAGCGGGATGGCCGCCCTGAGCGCGGTTCTTCTCGTACGGGCCTCGATGGGCCTGCGCCATGTCGTCGCCGTACGCCCGCTGTACGGGTGCAGCGACCATCTGCTCACCGCCGGGCTGCTGGGCTCCGAGGTGACCTGGACCGACCCGGCCGGCATCGCGGACGCGCTGCGCCCGGACACCGGCCTGGTGATGGTGGAGTCCCCGGCGAACCCGACCCTCGCCGAACTCGACCTGCGGGCCGTGGCCCACGCCTGTGGCTCTGTCCCGCTGCTCGCGGACAACACCTTCGCCACGCCCGTGCTCCAGCGCCCCGCCGAACAAGGCGCCCGGCTGGTGCTGCACAGCGCCACCAAATACCTCGGCGGGCACGGCGACGTGATGGCGGGTGTGGTGGCCTGCGACGAGGAGTTCGCCGGACGACTGCGGCAGGTGCGGTTCGCCACGGGTGGCGTCCTGCATCCGCTGGCCGGCTATCTGCTGCTGCGCGGCCTTTCCACCCTGCCCGTCCGGGTGCGCGCCGCCTCGGCGAACGCCGCCGAACTCGCCGGCCGCCTCGCCGCCGACCCGCGGGTGGCCCGGGTCCACTATCCGCGTATCGGAGGCGCCATGATCGCCTTCGAGGTGAACGGCGACCCGCACGAGGTCATCGCCGGCGTCCGTCTGATCACCCCCGCCGTCAGCCTCGGCAGCGTCGACACCCTCATCCAGCACCCGGCGTCCATCAGCCACCGCATCGTGGACGCGGACGACCGACGCGGCGCCGGGGTCAGCGACCGGCTGCTGCGGATGTCGGTGGGCCTGGAGGACGTGGACGACCTGTGGGCGGACCTGGATCAGGCACTGGGGGCGCTGCCGCGGCCCTTCAGGGGCGCGGGAAACTGCGCGACCAGCCACAACACACCCGCAGCCGCCATCGGGCACTGACCCTTCCCTCGCTCAGGCCTTCCCCCACTCACCCCCACTCGCGAGCCGCTCCGCAACCGGCTCCTCCCGCGGACCGTCCAGCCGAGCCGTGATGACCAGGGTCCCCTCCTCGATCTGATAGTCGAGGGGGAGGCCCAGGCCGCGCATCGCGGCGACCATCCCGGTGTTGGAGGCCTGCGTCACCGCGTACACACTGGCGCACCCGGCCTCGATCGCCATCGAGACCAACCTGCGGAGCAGCTCCGCGCCGATGCCGCAGCGCTGCCACGCGTCCTCGACGAGCAGTGCGACCTCCGTCTCGTCACCGTCCCACAGCAGGTGACCGAGGCCGACGATGCGCCCCGACGCGGTCCGCACGGAGAGCGTGCGGCCGAAGCGAGGGCTGAGCAGGTGATTCAGATAGCGGTCCGCGTCCCCGACCGGGCCGTGGTAGCGCATCGCGAGCGTGCGGGCCGAGCACCGCTCGTGCATCTCCTTCGCGGCCTCCAGGTCGCCGACGTCCGCCCGGCGCACGGTGATGTCGTTGCCCTTGGGCAGCGTCAGCACGTCCTGACTGCGCGGCACACGCGGCCCGAGCCGGGCGTCCAGCTCCACCAGGGCCCGCGCCCGCGCGAACTCGGTCGGCGTGAACGGCAGATACGGCCGCTCCACAGTGATCACTCCACCTTCCGGCGCCCGCAGCCGCATCACGGTGTCCTCGAGAGCCCCTTCCACCGGCACCGGCTCCGGTCGCCGACTGCCCACGGCGGGCACCGCGGGCAGCGACCGGATCGTGCAGCGGCCCAGCAACTGCCGCAACGCCAGAGGCAGTTCCGCCGCGTCAAGGGCCGTACGCGTGGCCAGGCCCAGCACCCGGGTCGGCGCGTCCACCAGGTCGTGGGCGTCGGCCCGCTCGATCCAGGTGCCGGCACCGCCGGCCGCCGAGACCGCGTCGCTGATCTCGTCCGCCCCGAGAGCGCCGGGCGCGCGGAGCAGGAACTCGTCCACCGTGCCCTCGGCCAGCGGATGCGTCTGGAGGCTCAGGATGTCGACCCGCAGGCCGGCGAGCGCCGCGCACAACGCGGCCAGCGAGCCCGGTTCGTCCTTCACCGTCGTCCGCATCCGCCACAGCGTGCCTTCCCGGGACACCGTCGAGGCCGTATCCCGCGGCTGGTCCGGCCGCCCGGCCCGCTCCTCGGAGCGCGGTCGGGCATCGGTATCGCTCGTCGGAGGGGCGTGACCGTGGCGGCGTGCCCTCCATGCGCGGAACCCCGAGCCGGCGACCAGCAGGGCCGCCACGGCCAGCAGCAGCGCCGGTCCGTCGGGCCCGGACCCGTCGAGGTTCGCCGCGGCCTCGGCCACCGCCACCGCCGTCAGGACCGCGGCGAGTTCGACGGCGTTCCGCCGCCAGTGGTGTACCGGACGTCCGTGTTTCGCACGTGTCACATCAGATATGTCTCGACTCATACACCCACTGTGAAGGAACGGTGTTGCGTGATCACGAACGCATTGTGACCGGGCGGTAAAGCTCCGCTATGCCGGTTTTATGGCATATTCAACTGTGTGGGATGCGACGACTTCTACGGCGGCCCGCTCCACCGTCGGGCCGCCCGCCCCGCCGTCAGGCCGCCAGGTCCTCCGCCAGCGCGCTGTGCAGCCGCCGTGCCTGCGCCACCAGCCGTGACGAGCCACGGCGCCCCGCCGTCCCCGCCAGATGCGGCAGCTCCTCGCGTGCCCCCGTTCGCTCCGCGCATTCCGCGGCGACGGCCAGGAGATCCGCGAGCCCGCGCGCCGGAGCGGCCGTCTCACCGGTCGCGAGGTCCGCGAGCAGGATGGGCAGCGTGTGCCGGAGCAGCGACCACACGGTGGCGTTCGCCCCCGTGGCCGCCGCCGTCCGCACCGACTCCACCAGCCGTGACGGCTTCACCGCGCCGCGTCGCACCAACTGCCCCAGATCAGCGCCCAGTCGGTCGGCGTCGAGCTGCCCCCGCGCCGCCAGCACCAACAGCGCGTCCACGGCGGCGAGCCGGTCCTCCGGATGCCGAGCGCCGAGCCCGTACGCCACGCACAGGTGCACCGCCTCGCCCGCCTCGCCGCCCGATTCGGCCAGTTGGGGAAGTATCGCCGCTTCTCCTCGTGAGTCGTCGACGGCGACCGTCGAGAGATCGCCCACCATTCTGACCGCCACCAGTTCGCGCTGTTCCGGCAGCAGGGCCAGCCAGTGCGGCCGCATGCCCTCGCTCCAGTGGTAGCACCGCCGGCGGTCCCCGAAGACGCTCACGGCCTGGCCCAACGAGCGCAGGCCGGGCGGGAGGTCCGCCTGGAGCTCGGCGATCTCCCCGGACTCGACGAGTATGCGGTCCCCTGAAGCCCGCCGCCGCAACGCCGGCGCCGCGCAACCGCCGGCGCGCAGCCACTCGGCGAGGCGCGTCCCCTCCGCCGTGCCGAGCGCCGCCGCACGCTCCGCGGCAGCCTCGGCCGGCGCACCCTGCACGCGGCGGACCCGCAGCAGCGCCTGCGCGAAGTCGGCCGCCGACACCCGCGCCCCGAGGCGCCGGTACTCGGCGAGACGTGCGAGAAGTTCGTCCGGCTCCAGCAGTCCCGTTCCCCAGGTGGGTGTGGATAGCAGGAACGGCAGGGGCTCGGTGCGGATCCGGTACGCCACCTCCCACAGGCGGGTCTCGAAGGCCCGGGTGAGCGGGCTGTGGCCGCACTCGCCGGCGACGGGCCCGCGCTGGAGGGCACGGCGGAGCGTGTCGGTGAGCAACTTCCCCCGCAGCGCCGCCAGCAGGAGCTCAAGACCGTGGGCCGGGCTGATCAGGCCGTGGTAGCGGGTGAAGTAGTCGTCCGCGGTCGACGCGTACTGCGGCTCCTGCTGCGCCCACCAGCGTTGCGCGATGACGGGCTGCAGCGCCTCCAGCAGAGCGTCCTGGTCGCCGTAGGCATGACGCACGAGCCCGTCCAGCGCCCGCTCGAACTCCGCGACGTCGCCGCCGGAGACCAGCAGCGCCCCCACCTCTTCGGCGAGTTCCGCCGCCGATGCGGGCGCGGGCGCCAGCCGCACCGGCTCCGGCGCGGGCGGCAGCACCTCCTCGTACGTCACCGGCTGCGACGGCACGGGCGAGGCGCCCAGGGTCTGGGCCGCCCGCTTGCGCAGCGTCGGGATCAACTGGTCGGCGGCGATGGCGAGTTCCTCCCGCACCTCGACGGTGCCCGCCCTCCCGGCATGCCGCTCCACCAGCTTCAGCGCCCGCTCCTGCACCTCCGCGTCCTCGTGCCCGAAGGCTTGGGCGACGGCGGGCAGCAGCTCCCCGGCGGTGGACGGATCGCGGGTGATCACCTTGCCGAGCAGCACGAGCTGGGCGCGCACGAGCTTCTTCTCGGTGCGGAACAGGACCGCGCCCGACATCTCGACGAGCTGACGCACCGTCACCTCACCGTCCAGGGCAAGCGACGCGAGCACCGACTGCGCGTGCGCCGCCACGACGGACGCGGCGTCCGCTGCCAGCGCCAGCCAGTCGGCGATGTGCTCGCGCCGCTCCTGAACGGTCAGGTCGAGCGCCTGGAGCATGCGCAGGAACACCCGGTGGTCGGCGGCCCGGCCACCCCGCAGCAGCCGCGCCAGACACGCGTCCACCGTCGCCTTCCGGTCCAGCACACCGTCGGCGGTGAGCTGGGCGATCGCCTCGTTCCAACTGTTCGGACCCTCGCCGGCGGTCCATGCCAGACGGCTGCCGATGTCGTTCGTCTCGAAGAGCGCCGCCGTGAGCCGGGCGAGGTGCGGGTCCTTGCGCAGCCGGGCCAGGACCGTGTCGCCGAGCTGCCAGACATGGCCGATGTGCTCCACCCAGCCGTGGACGTAGGCCTCCGTCGTCGGAACCTGGCAGCCGGAGAGCCGGACCAGGCCCGCCATCAGCTCGTACGGCACTCGCGCGGTCGGCGGCCGCTCGGCGATCCGGTGCGCCACGTCGCCGAGCCAGGCCGGCGCCCGGTCGCCCAGGACGTCGATCAGCACGCCCGGCGACGCAGGCCACCAGCGCATGTCGGCGGCCGCGAGCCAGCTCGCCACACCGGCGGCACCGGTCTGGCAGGCGGCCCCCGCCGCGTGCAGGGCGGGGTAGGCGCGGTGGGCCTCGGAGGTCCACTGATCCGCCCTCAGCTCCTTGCGCAGCGCCCTCAACTCGGGGAAGAACGCCCGCCGTTCGGCGTCCGTCATCCCGTCCAGGAGGCTCACCACCTCGGCCGTCCGCCCCGCTCGTACCGCGTCCATCAGTGAAGTCATCGCGCGTCCACCTCGACTCGTGCCATGTCCCGCTCCGCCGCGGCGACGCCCCGCCGCACCATCCGTACCGCCAGCGCGTGCTTGCACGGCCCGCGCCCGCCCCGGTACTTCGCCCACCACAGGCAACTGCAACTGAGCACCCCGGCCTCGTCGCGCACTCGGTGCACATGTCCGTCCTCGGCCGTCACCGTGCCCAGTGCGCCGTCCAGCGCGACCGCGCCCGCCGCCACCAGCGCCTGCGCCGAGCGCAACCGGGGGTTGTGGCGCTCCACCCGCTCGGCGTCGTACGGCAGCTCCCGGTGGAAGTAGGCCGCCTCCGCCGTGTCGTACCCGACCCGGCCCGACGTGCCGAGGCGGGTCAGGGCCGCCCGGACCCGCTCGGGCGTGAGACCCGAGCCCGACGCCAGGTCGGCGACGTCGACGCGGGGCTCCCACGCGAGCAGCACCGAGATCAGTTCCGCGTCCTCGGCGGCCTCGTCGGTGGCGAGCGCGTCGAGGACGCCGCCCTCGCCGGAGAAGCCGCGTGAGGCGTCGGGAGACAGCGTCAGCGTCAGCCGCATTCCGGGCAGGACCACCTCCCAGGCACTCGCCGTGGCCGCCGCGCCGCCGGTGACCGCGGGGCCGTACACCCGCAGGGCCGTGGCATGCCGCAGCACCCGCTGGAGCGCGACCAGCCGCTCCGGACCCGGCAGGCACACCGCGCCGGGCACCGCCCGCGTCGTCGGCCGCAGCGTGTTCCCCGACGGCACCACCCACCGCGGGCCGGCCGAGGCGGCGCGCGCCCCGCCGCGCGGCAACGCCCGCAGGAACCGCACCGCATCGGCCGATGGCAGCTCGGCCCGCAGATCGAAGCCGGCCGCTGTCACCTGTGCCTCTGCGAAGCCCCGCAGCCAGCGGTCCGGCAGCGGCACCTTCTTCTCCACGACCGGCCCGTCCAGCGTGGTCAACGCCAGCTCCTCGGGGCCGACCCGCAGATGCAGCGGATCGTCCGAGCCGATCCTGGAAAGGGCCTCCCGCAGCGGGTTGTTGACGTCGACGTTCGTCGTGCCGTGCCCCACCTCGCCGCCGTCCAGGCCCGGCTCCAGCACGTCCAGGCGGGCGTACACCCCGCAGCAGCCGGAGAACGACTCGAAGCGCAGCCGGTCGCCGTTGCCCGTCACCACCGGGTCGAGGGAGGCCCGCAACTGCTGCTGGTAGTACCGGGCCGCCGCCACGTCGGCCACCGCGAGCAGTGCCGCCGAGGCCACCTGAGGGGACGTCAGGAAGCCCGCGAAGAACTGCGGATGGTCCGTCACTCCCGTGGGTGTCGCACCCCGGGAAGTCTCCAGCCCGAGCAACTGTCCGCCCGCTGCGGACTCCAGCACGGACGGTCGCCGATAAGCCACGGCCTGCAAAGATCGCGTCATGGAAAAACCGTAGAGGCGACCACTGACAATCGACTCTGACCTGCGAAAACGCCTTGCGGGAAGGGCTGATTGGCGTACCCCGGTCCCCGACGCACGAGTGCCGCGCACCAGGGGATGACTCAGGTGCGCGGCACTGTCTGAAGCGTACGGGACCTACTGGCCGACGCGTCCCGGCTGGAGCACCTGGGTGAACAGCACCGTGCCGTCCTGCTCGCGCAGCCGCACCGTCAGCTCACCGCTGTGTCCGTCGATGTCGACCTCGCCGAAGAACTGGTAGCCGCCGGCGGGGGAGACGTTCGCGGTGGTCGGCGCCTTCACGAACACCCGCTCCGGGCCGAAGGTGTTGTCGAGGGCGCTGGCCGGGAAGGCACCCGCGTTGAGCGGGCCCGACACGAACTCCCAGAACGGCTCGAAGTCCGTGAAGGCCGCCCGCGACGGCTGGTAGTGCTGGGCGGACGTGTGGTGGACGTCGGCCGTCAGCCACACCGTGCCGGTGATCCGCCGGTGCTTGATGAACCGCAGCAGCTCGGCGATCTGGAGCTCACGGCCGAGCGGGTTGCCCGGGTCGCCCTGCGCGACGGCCTCGATGTTCGGCTTGCCGTCGCCGGTGTCCGGCACGACCAGGCCCAGCGGCATGTCCGAGGCGATCACCTTCCACACCGCCCGCGAGCGGGACAGCTCACCCTTGAGCCACCTCAACTGCTCGGCGCCGAGGATGCCCTGCGCGTCGGTGGTCTGGTCGTCCGTGGAGTTGGCGTTGCGGTAGGTGCGCATGTCCAGCACGAACACGTCCAGCAGCGGCCCGTGGTGGATCGTCCGGTACACGCGGCCGTCGGGGCGGCGCAGGGTCGAGATGGGGAAGTACTCCGAGAACGCCTGCCGTGCGCGCGAGGCGAGGACGTCGACGCTCTTCTCCGTGTAGCGGGAGTCGCCGAGGATCTCGCCGGGGTACCAGTTGTTTGTCACCTCGTGGTCGTCCCACTGGATGATCGAGGGGACCTGGGCGTTGAACCGCTTGAGGTTGTCGTCGAGCAGGTTGTACCGGAAGTTGCCGCGGAACTCGGCCAGGGTCTCGGCGACCTTGGACTTCTCCTCGGTGGTGATGTTCCGCCAGGTGCTGCCGTCGGGCAGCGCGACGGACGACGTGATCGGCCCGTCGGCGTAGATGTTGTCGCCGCTGCACAGGAAGAAGTCCGGGTCCAGCGCGCCCATCGCGTTGTAGATGGTGTAGCCGCCGAAGTCCGGGTTGATGCCCCAGCCCTGCCCGGCCAGGTCGCCCGACCAGACGAACTTGACGCCGTCGCGCCGCCGCGCGGACGCGGTGCGGAACGTACCGGTGACGGGCTCGCCGGTGCGGCGCGGGTCGTCCGGGTCGGCGAGCCGTACGCGGTAGTGGATCTGCTCGCCGGACGGCAGGCCGCGCAGCCGGGTCGTGCCGGTGAAGTCGGTGTCGGCGCCGAGCAGCGGACCGTGCCATCTGCGCGGGTTGCGGAACGACTCGGTCGCGGACGTCTCGACGATCATCCGGGCCGGACGGTCGGAGCGCACCCACACCAGACCCGAGTCGCAGGTCACGTCGCCCGTCTGCACGCCCCAGGCGGCCTTGGGACGGCCGGAGAGGGCGAACGCCGGGGCCGAGCCGAGCGCCGTGGGCAGGGTCAGGGCCGCCGACGCGGCGAGCGAGCCGCGCAGGACGCTGCGGCGGCCGAACGGACGGTGTGACATAGGGGGCCTCCAGGGGCGGGATCCGGCCAGTGTGCAGAGCCACAACTACTGGTGCGCCGCAGCGCACACGGAAACCACAAGTGAACAACTGATCGCCTGTGCAAAGGAACCGGCACGTCATGCCGCAGACGCGCCGACGTGGCGCCGCGATCACCAGCCCTTAGCCTCGGCGAGCGCGCGGCAGCGTCAGTCCCGCCCCGCGGCGACCGCCCGGGCCATCAGCCGTACGCCGTCCCGGATCCGCGCGGGCGACAGATGGGCGTATCCCAGCACCAGCCGCACACCCCGCCGCCCGCCGTCACCGCTCCCGTCCCCGTACTCGCCCTCCTTCGCGGCACGCGCGTGTGCGTAGTCCGTCAGGGGCCGCACCGCCACACCGGCCGCCGCGACCCGCGTGAGGAACCGCTCCTCGGGGCCGTAACGCTCCGGCAGCGCGGCGATGACGTGCAGCCCCGCGGCGATGCCGGTGACCTCCGCGCCCGGGAAGTGATCCTCCAGTGCGGCGACGAGGGTGTCGCGGCGCTCCCGGTACGCGCGCTGGCAGCGGCGCAACTGGCGGTCGTAGTCGCCGCGCTCCACGAACCGGGCGAACAGCGCCTGGTCCAGGGTGGGATGACCGAGGTCCATGGTCCGCTTGCGCTCGACGACGTCCTCGGCGAGCGCCTCCGGTACGAGCAGCCAGCCGAGCCGCAGCCCCGGCGCGAGGGACTTGCTGACCGACCCCGCGTACGCGACGCGCTCCGGGTCGAGCCCCTGGAGGGCGCCCACGGGAGCACGGTCGTAGCGGAAGTCGCCGTCGTAGTCGTCCTCCAGGACGAACCCGTCGACGGACCGCGCCCAGTCCAGGAGTTCGGCCCGACGGCGCGCGGAATAGGCGATGCCGGTGGGGAACTGGTGGGCCGGCGTCGTGACGACCGACCGTACGCCCGACTCCCGCAGCGGGCCGATGGCGAGCCCCTCGTCGTCCATGGGCACCGGCACCGTGGCGACGCCCGCCGCGGCGTAGAGGGCGTCGTGCTGCGGGCTTCCGGGGTTCTCCACGCCCACCTCGCGCATCCCGCGCGCGTGCAGCACGAAGCCGAGCACCGCCGTCGCCTGCGACACCCCGGAGACGATCACGAGGCGCTCGGGGTCCGCGACCACGCCCCGGCGGCGCGCCAGCAGCTCCGCGAGCGCCGTGCGCAGCCGGGGCAGCCCGCGCGGGTCGGGATAGCCGAGCTCGTGGTGCGGCAGCTCGGCCAGCACCCCGCGCTGCGCCGCGGCCCACGCGGCCCGCGGGAACAGCGACACGTCCGGCGTCCCGGGGACGAAGTCGGCCCGGGCGCCGGTGGAACGCGGCGCGAGGTCACGCGCGCGTGGCCGGGCGGCCCGGACCGCGTCGCCCACCCACGTCCCGGCACCCCGGCCGCTGCGCAGATAGCCCTCCGCCGTCAACTGCTCGTACGCCTCGGTGATCAGCCCGCGCGACACCCGGAGATCGGCGGCCAGATCCCGGGTCGACGGCAGCCGCGTGCCCGGCACCAGTTGCCCCGAGCGCACCGCCTCGCGCAGTGCCGCCTGGAGCGAACGCCCACGCGCGCGTGCGGGCGCCGAGGCCGCCGGCAGCAGCAGCTCCCAGGCGGGGGACCCGGCGTCCAGGTCCGGATTGGTCTCCGATGCCGTCATGAAACTGGACCTTAATGCGGACCGCCGCGCTTCCTAGCGTCGCAGCCATGAACGCCACCACCACGCGCGGAGCCCTTCTCGCCGCGCTCGCCTGTGTCCTCGTCGGAGGGTCCTTCACCGCCAACAGCCTGCTCGGCGACTACCCGTACGCGGGCGGCCAGTTCCTGCGCTACGGGCTCGCGTGCCTGCTGCTCCTGCCGATCGTCGGGCCGGGCGCCGGGGACCGGCTCCGCGCGCTCACGCCCCGGCAGTGGGCCCGCCTCGCGCTCCTCGCGGCCCTCGGCATGGTCGGCTTCAACCTCGCCGTCATCGCCGCCGAACGCACCGCCGAGCCGGCCGTGCCCGGCGTCTTCGTCGGCTGCGCACCCGTCGTCGTGGCCGTGCTGGTGCCCCTGCTGGAGGGGCGCAGGCCCCAACGCGTCGTTCTGAGCGGCGCGTCGCTCGTCGTCGCCGGTGCCTGCGCCGTCCAGGGCTGGGGGCGCACGGACGGCACCGGCATCGCCTTCTCGGCGTGCGCGCTGGCCGGCGAGGTGGGGTTCGCGGTGCTCGCCGTGCCCGTGCTGCGGCCGCTCGGCCCGCGGCTGCTGTCCGCCACCGTGTGCGGCGTCGCGGCCGCCGAGTCCGCGGTGGCCGGGGTCGCGCTCGACGGCGCCGGCTGGCTGCGCCGGCCTGACGCCACCGAGACCGCGGCCCTGCTGTGGCAGGCGGCCGTCGTCACCGTCATCGGCTTCGTGTGCTGGTACATGGGCATGCAGCGCATCGGCGCCGAACGGGCCACGCTGTTCTCCGGACTCATCCCCGTGGCCGCCGCCTGCACCGCTCCGCTCGTCGGCACCGGCTCCTACGGCGTTCCGCAGGCGGTCGGCAGCGCGCTGGTCGGCGCCGGAGTAGCCCTGGGATGCCGTACGCGCCCCTCGCCCCCGCGATACGAGGGGTTGCCTCTGCCAGCGCGTAAACAGGTATGAAAGCCCGCAGGGAAGGAGCCGGATCGGCCCGGCCCTCGTATCGCACGCGCATTCCTGGAGCCCCGTGGACGCCAAGAACCGATTCGAGACGAAGACCACCTTCGCATTCTCCAGAATGGAATGGATGGCCCTTCTGGTCATTTCCCTCGTGCTCGCCTTCCGGCACCATTCGGAGATCCGCTGGGGCGTGTTCGCGGCGCTCTTCGCGGTGATCGACGTCATCGGCTACATTCCCGGCGCGATCGCCTATCGGCGCAGCCCGGACAAGCGGATCGCACGTGGCTACTACGTGGCCTACAACGTGATGCACAGCCTGGTCACGGCAGGTGTCATCGCCGGGGCGTGGGCCTTGTTCGCCGGACCGGAATGGGCCCTTATCGCCCTGCCCGTCCATCTCCTCGGCGACCGAGCCCTGTTCGGGAACTCGTTCAAACCCTTCGGCGTCGCATTCGAACCGGAAACCCATCCCGCCTATCGCCTCTTCGAGCAGCGGTACCGGACCGCCGTCGCCGAAGAGGCCAGGCGCCAGGAGGAGGGCGCGCATGCCGTCCGTGCTTGACACCCTCACCGAACACAGCGACAACCCCAGTTCCTTTCTCGCCCTGAACAGCGGCAACGAGTATTTCCGCGACGGGTCGATCGACGGCGTGTGCGCCTATCGCCGCTCCGGACGCCATGTCCTGCAATTCGGCGGCCCCTTCACCGCCCCGGAACACCGGGCGCGGCTACTGGAATCCTTCGTGACCCACGCCGGACGCCGGCTGGTCGCCGTGCAACTCCAGCGCGAGGACGCCGAGTTGTACGCGGGACACGGCTTCACGGTGAACCAGATCGGGGCGTCGTACGCGGTCGACCTGGACCGGTTCACCCTGCGCGGCTCCCGGTTCGTACGGCTGCGGAACAAGATCTCGCGGGCCAGGCGCGCGGGTCTCGAAGTGGCCGAGGTCCAGCCCGGCGACGACTGCACGGAACTGGACCGGGTGGACGAACCCTGGCTGCGGGAGAAGGGCCGGCACGTCAAGGAGCTGCAGTTCCTCGTCGGCCAGCGGACCGGGCCGCTGCAACGCCACCGCCGGCTCTTCGTCGGCCGCGTCGACGGCGAAGCGGTCGGCTACATCAACTACTCACCCGTCTACGGCAGCCGCCCCGGCTGGCTGCACGACCTCAGCCGGCGCAGGCCCGACGCGCCGCCCGGTGTGATGGAGGCGCTCAACGCCACCGTCATGGAACACCTCGTCGCCGACGGGGCCGCCTGGCTGCACTTCGGCTTCACCCCGTTCACCGGGCTGGATCTGGAGCACGAAGTGCCCGGTCACAGCCGGATGTTCGCCCGGTTCGCCCGGCTGCTCGCCGAGCGCGGCAAGGCGGTCTACCCCGCCCTCTCCCAGCTCGAATACAAGGAGAAGTGGGCCCCGCACGCGGTCCTCCCGGAGTACATCGCCTTCCTGGGCAAGCCGCGCCTGCCCGCCGTGTGGCAACTGCTGCGCGCCACCAACGCCGTCTGACGCCGTCCGGCCCGGCGGGCGCGCGGTCGTACGGCGTACCGCCCAGCGGACGGAGCCGTGCGACCCACCCGTCAGGAGCCCGCCCGTCCCGGCGCAAGCTCGAGACCACCCCCACCCAGGAGGACCACATCCGCATGAGATTCCTCGAGCGTGAACGCACCATCCTGGCCAAGCTGCTGCCCGACCTGGACCCTGCCCTGCGCGAGACACCGCTCATGGAGCTGGAGCGGCCGGACAGCCCCGGCATCCGGTTCTTCCGGGACAGCGGCGGGCCGGGGCTGCTGGTCCCGGAGAGCCATCAGGGCCGGGGGGCCACGGCGTTGGACGCGCTGGGCGTGCAGCGGGCCATCGGCAGCCGCTCGCCTTCGCTGGCCGTGGCGACCACGATGCACCACTTCTCGATGGCCACGCTCGTCGGTCTGGGCGACCGGGGCGAGGGACAGGGACTGGAGTGGCTGCTGATCGAAGGAGTGGCGGCCGACAACCGCATCATCGCCTCCGGTTTCGCCGAAGGACGCCGCGGCGCCGGCATCCTGGATCCGACGATGACCGCCAAGGTCACCGAGGACGGCGTACGGATCAGCGGCGTCAAACGGCCCTGCAGCCTGGCCCGCTCCATGGACGTGCTCACCGCCAGTGTCCTGGTGCCGCGCGAGGACGGACAGGGGGACGAACTCGCGGTGGCCCTGGTGCCCGCCGAGAGCGAGGGCGTCAGCGTCAGCGCCTTCTGGTCCAGCGCCTTCCTGGCCGGCGCCGAGAGCGAGCAGGTGACGCTCAACGACGTCGTCGTACCGCCGGAGTTGCTGCTGCGGACCGCGGCCACCGCCGACGGGGGGATCGACGAGCTCCAGACGGCCGGGCTGATCTGGTTCCAGCTCCTGATGACGGGCAGCTATCTCGGCGCGGCCTCCGCCCTGGTCGAACGGGTGCTGCTGAACGACCGGATCCCCGAGCACGAACGGGTACGGCTCTTCGTGGAGACCGAGGCGGCGGCAGCCGCCGCCGAGGGACTCGCCCGTCGAGTCGACGCCGGCGACCTCGGCGAATCCGCGCTCGCCCAGGCGCTGTACGTCCGCTACGGCGTCCAGGACGTCATCTCCCGCGTCGCCCCACGCGCGGTCGAACTGCTCGGCGGGCTCAGCTTCATGACGTCCGACGAGGTCGGCCACCTCGCCGCCTGCGCCAACGGACTCTCCCTGCACCCACCGTCCCGGGCCAGGATGACCGGCCCATTCGCCGCCTATCTGGCCGACCGGCCGCTCGCCGTCGCCTGACCGGCGCCGCCACCCATCGCCCTGTGCCGGCCGAGACCTGTTGGGGGAGCCCACCCATGCCGCGACACCTCCCGCGTCCCACCGCCCTGCCCGCACCCAGGACCAGCGCACGCGACCGCCCCACCCTGCTGCTCACCGGAGGCAGCGGCGTCCTCGGACGGGCCCTCATCGACGAGCTGGCCGCCGACCACGACCTGCTCTGCCTGGTCCGCAAGCGCCCCTTGGGCGACCCGCGGGTGCGTGAGCTGCGCGGCGACCTCCTCGCCCCGCGCTTCGGCCTGACCCCGCTCGCCTGGCACGAACTCGCCCTCGACGTCGATGTCGTCCTGCACTCCGCCGCCGAGACCAACTGGCGCATGCGGCCGGCCGACATCGAGCGGACCAACATCCACGGCACCGAGGTCGCGCTCGACCTGGCCGCCCGCGCCGACGCGCCCCTGTACCTGGTGAGCACCGCGTTCGTGGCCAGCGCCCCGAGCGAGGAGGACGCGCGGCGGTTCCCGGGGGCCGCCGCCTATCTCGCCTCCAAGACCAGGGCCGAACAAATGGTCCGCGAAGCCCGCCTGCCCGGCGCCATCGTGCGCCCGTCCGTCGTCATGGGCGACTCCCGCACCGGTCGGATCGCCGGCCAGCAGGGCCTGACCAAGACCCTCGGCTCCATGGTCCTCGGGCAGGTGCCGGTGCTGCCCGGCGCGCCCGAGGCCCGCGTCGACATGGTCCCGCAGGACTACGTCACCCGGGCGATCGGCGACCTCGTCCGCGGCGGGGTGGGCAGCGGCGAGTTCTGGCTCACCGCCGGCAAGGAGGCACCCCGGATCAGGGAGATCGCCGACGCCTGCGCGGAGTTCGCCGTCCGCCGCGGCCTGCCCGCGCCGCAGCGGCCCCGGCTCATCCCCGTCGAAGCGGTGCACCGGCTGCTGCTGCCCATGCTGGAGGGCACCGCCCTGCCCGAGGCCACGCGCCGCAGGTTCCAGCACTACGCGGAGCTCCTGCTGGTGTTCCAGCGCGAGCTCCCCTTCGACACCTCGCTCGGCGGGCCGCACTGCGGCACCCGTCTCAGCCACGCCGACATCCGCGCGGCGCTCGTACGCAACCTGGAGAGCTGGGCCGACGACCGCCCCGCCCTCCTCACCCGCCACCGCACCGCCCGCACCGCCGCGACCCCGACCGAGGTGGCCTCATGACACGCTCACCGGACACGACGGCCGTACGGGCGCAGGAAGCGGCGACGCCGACGACGGCCGCACGGGCGCAGGAGGCCGCGCCGGCGACCGCGGCCGCACGGGTCGAGGAGGCGGCGACGGCGGCTGTACCGGCCCAGGCCACCGACCCCACCGACCCCACCGACCTCCTCGACCTCTACCTGCGCCACATCGGCTCCGGCCGCGCCGTCATGGGCCGGGTGCTCGGTGGTATGGCCGAGGTGCGTTCCGAGGGTCCCTGGATCCATACCGACGACGGCTGCAGGCTCCTCGACTTCGGTGGCTACGGCGTCTTCCTCCTCGGTCACCGGCACCCGGCCGTCGTTGCGGCCGTGCACCGGCAGATCGACGCACACCCGCTGGCCAGCCGGGTCTTCCTGGAACCGGTCGCCGCGCGCGCCGCCCAGGCGCTGGCCGCCCGTACCCCGCCCGGCCTGGACTACGTCCACTTCGTCAACTCCGGTGCCGAGGCCACGGAAGCCGCCCTCAAACTGGCCCGCGCGCACGGCCGCAACGCCATCGTCACCACCCGCAAGGGCTTCCACGGCAAGACGCTCGGCGCCCTCAGCGTCACCGCCAACGCCACCTACCAGACGCCCTTCCGGCCGTTGCTGCCCGACACCACCCAGGTCGGCTACGGGGACGCCGGCGACCTCAAGCAGGCGCTGGCCGCCCGCCGGGACCGGGCGTGCGTCATCGTCGAACCGGTGCAGGGCGAGGGCGGCGTGCACATCCCGGAACCCGGCTACCTCACCGAAGTCGCCGCCCTGTGCCAGGAGTTCGGGGCGCTGCTCGTGGTGGACGAGATCCAGACCGGGATGGGCCGGCTTGGCACCTGGTGGGGCGTGGACGCGGAGGGCGTCCGCCCGGACATGCTGCTGGCCGGCAAGGGGCTCAGCGGCGGTGTCGTACCGGTCGCCGCGATGGTCGCCACCGCCGAGGCGTACGCCCCCTTCAGCCGCGATCCCTATCTGCACACCTCCACCTTCGGCGCCTCCCCGATCGCCTGCGCCGCCGCCCTCGCCGCCGTCGAGACCATGGAGCGCGAGGACACCGTGGCCCGCGCGGCGAGCCTCGGCGCGCGCATCCTCGCCGGTGTACGGGACACCTGTGCGCCGTACCGCGAGATCCTCGTCCGGGACGTGCGCGGACGCGGGCTGCTGATCGGCATCGAGTTCACCGAGGAGCGGGCGGTCGGCGAACTCCTGCTGGAACTCATCACGCGCGGCGTCCTCGTCAACCACTCCCTCAACTCCACCCGCGTGCTGCGCCTGACCCCGCCCGCCGTGGTGGAGGACGACGCGCTCGATCTGTTCTTCACGACGCTCGCCGAGGCCCTGCACACCACGGCTGCCCGTATGGCCGGTTGATCAGAGAAGCCCAGTCCCGGAGAGGAACCGAACCCCCCATGCGTCAAGTGGTCCTGCACGCGATCGCCGACGGCTCGGAACCGGCCGCCGTCTACCACCGCATCACCGACTTCCGCCGCTACCCCGAACTCACCGACACCGTGCGCGAGGTCCGCGTCGACGCGCACCCGGACGGGTCGGTGGTGTCGGACTGGACCGTCTCCTTCCGCGGCGGACTGATGCGCTGGCGGGAACGCGACACGTTCGCACCGGACACGCTCACGCTCACCTTCGAGCAGCTCAGCGGCGACTTCCAGACCTTCGAGGGGAGTTGGCGCTGCGAGCCGCGCGACGGCGGCACGCTCGTCGTGTTCTCCGCCTCCTTCGACCTCGGCATCCCGACCCTCGCGGAGATCCTCGACCCGGTCGCCGAGTCCACCCTGCGGACCAACATCGCCCGTATCCTGGCGGGCCTGGTGGGCGCGGAGGTGATCGATGAGTGCGCCGCCACCGCTCACGGCTGACTCCTCCACGTACTACGACCCCCTGCACGACGACCCCGGCCCCGGCGCCGCCCGCTGCCTCGGCCTCTACGCCAAACTGGCCGCCGGCGTCAGCGTCGTGACGTCTCGCGGCGAGAGTGGGCCGCTCGGGATGACGGTCTCCGCCGTGACCTCGCTCTCGGCCCGGCCACCGCTGCTCCTGGCGTGTCTGCGCGACGGCTCCCGCACCCTCGACGCGGTCCGGGCCCACGGCGCGTTCGCGGTGCACCTGCTGCGCGAGGAACAGCACGACCTGGCAGGCCGGTTCGCGAGCCCGACGACGTCCGCCGCCGAACGGTTCGCGGGCACGCGGACCCGGCAGGTCCTCGGCGTCCCGGTGATCGCGGGCGCGCTGGCCTGGTCGGTGTGCCTGGTGGCGGACGTACGCCGGTACGGCGACCACCACCTGGTCGTCGGGCAGGTCGCCGCCGTGCACGTGGGCGGCGGGCGCCCGCTGCTGTGGCACGACCGTCGGTTCCGCTCGCTGTGCGACCTCGTGCCGGAGGGCACCGGATGACGCCGTCCGGCTGCGGAACCCCGGCCTGGGAGCTGCCGGACCTGCCCGCACAACCCCCGCTGCACGGCACCGTCACCGCGGACGTTGCGGTGGTCGGCGCCGGTCTGGCGGGCCTGGCATGCGCCTACCACCTCGCCGAACGCGCCCCCGGACGCGACATCGCGGTGATCGACGCCGAGGGCCCCGCGGCCGGTGCCAGCGGCCGGGGCACGGGTCTGCTGGGGCCGCGCGCCGGGCCCGCGATCGACCGTGCCGTACGCCGTCACGGGCCCTGGGCCGCGCGCCGGATGCACCTGGCGAGCGTACGGGCCGTGCAGGACGTCCTCGACCTGTGCGGACGGCTCGACGTGCCGTGCGGGCTGCGGCCCGGCGCGCAGATCATGGCGACCCGCGCACCGGCCGGCCTGGCGTCGCTCGGCCGGCAGGCCGGGGCCTACCGTGCCCTGGGTCTGGATGTCCCGGAGCTGTCCGGCGCCCAGGTATGCGCGCGCGTGGGCGTCCCGTACACCGCGGGCCTGCTGCACCGCACCGCCGCCACCCTCGACCCGGCCTCCCTCACCAGTGCCCTCGCCCGCGCCTGCGCCGCCAAGGGCGTGCGCTTCCACGGACGCAGCCCGCTGCTGTCGGTGCGCGCGGGGGAGCGGGGCGGCTGCGAGCTGGTCTTCCCGCACGGCCGGCTCCGCGCCGGTCAGGCGGTACTGGCCGTCAACTCCGCGGCGCCGTCCCTCGGGTTACCGGTCGGCACGATCCTGCCGCTGGAGGTGTACGCCGTCGCCACCGCGCCCGTGAGCGACGCGATGTACGAGGAGCTGGGCGGGTACGAGGGGTACGCCGTCGTCGACGCGCTGCCCATGGCCCCGTACTTCCGGCCGCTTCCCGACGGCGGACTGGTGGCCGGCGGCGGCACGGTCACCCTGCCCAGCGGACTAGGCGGACCCCGGCTGCGCGCCGCCCGGGAGCGGGCCTGGGCGTGGCTGGGCCGCTGGGTGCGGTCCCTGCATCCCGAGCTGGCCCACCTGCCGGTCACGCATCGCTGGTCCGGCCGCGTCGGCATGACCGGCGACGGGCTGCCGGTGGTCGGCCCCGTCCAGGGCCTGCCCGGCGTCTGGTACATCGGCGGCTGCTGCGGACACGGCCTGGCGATGTCCGTGGCCCACGGAGCCCATGTCGCAGGGGCCCTCCTGGGCGATCCGGGCCCCGGGGACCCGCTGCCCTGGCACCGGTCCGCCGCCCCGCGCATGCCCGTGCGCGGACCCGCCCGCCCCCTGCTGCGGACCTACCTGGACGCCCTCGGCCGCTCCACGCGGCGCACCTGCTGACTCCCGTCCCGTCGACACGTCCCAACGACACGGAGGTCGTTCCATGACCCGACGCCCCCTCTCCGGCGATGGCTGCCTGCCGCCGACGCTCCGGATGGGCACCGCGGACGTCGCCTACCACCTGGCCATGCGCGGCAGACCGTTGCCGGTCGCCTTCGTGTTCGCGTTCGGCGGCCGGGCACCGACCCTGGACGCCGTACGCGCGCGCGTGGCCGAACGCGCCCACCGCATCCCGTCGTTGCGCTACCGCATCGCACGGGAGCGTCCGGTGTTCCGGCGCGTCGACGGGATCGCCGTGGAGCGGCATGTGCACGAGGTGTGGCTGCCCGAGGACGCCGACGAGGCGGAGGCCGCGCGGCTGATGCTGACGCGGCCCATGAACACGGGCACACGGCCGCCGTGGGACGTGTGGCTGGTCCACGGCCCCACCGGCGGCTACAGCCTGTGCTACCGCTCCGACCACGCCGTGCAGGACGGCGTCGGCGCGGCCCACACCGCCCGGGACCTGCTCGACGACCACCCCCAGGACGGCCCTTCGGCCCATCGGCCCGCATGGCCGACCGGCGCAGGTCTGGCCGACGCCCTGGGCGACGCCGTGGGCGGCTTCCGCGCGCCCACCCCGAAACCGGCCTTCGACGGGACGAGCAGCGACCGCACCACGCTGTGCCGGGCGCACACCCCGCTGGCCAGGCTGCGGGCCATCGGCCGCGCACACGGCGGCACCGTCAACGACGTCTACCTCGCCGCCCTCTCCCACGCCGTCCACACCTGGCACATGAAGGCGACCGGAACGCCCCATCCGCCGCTGCCCGTCGCGGTCCCCATGTCGGTGCGGATGCCGGGCGAGGAGTGCGCCCCCGGCAACCGGATGGTCACCGCCCGGCTTCTGCTGCCCTGTGACGAGCCGTCAGCGCACCGGGCCCTCGCCCGCGTGATCGCTGCCACGGCCCGCTTGCGCGCGAGCCGGCGCCGCGACGCCGTCCGGCTGCTGCTGGCGGCCACGCCCCGGGCCCTGGGCGCCCGCGTCGGCACACGCATGGTCAACGGCGATGTCGTCGCAGCACCGGCCAGCAGCGTCAACTTCGGAACCGCCCTCGTCCACCAGGGGGCCGCGTCCCGCAGCGCCGCGGTCTTCGCGGGCGTCGCGGCCGGGATCCGCTGCCTGACCACGCTGACGAGCCAGCACGACACCTCCTGCCTCACGGTCGTGCACGACGCCACGCTGGCCACCGCCGACGAACTCCCGGACCTCTGGCTGGCGGCGCTGCTGGAACTGGAGCGGGCCTGACGCGCCCGCCGGGCAGGAGCCGCAGCGCAGGAGCCCCGGGCCGTATCGCCCGGGGCTCCTCCATCGCGTCGGTCACTTCGTCAGCGTGCCCGTCGTCAGGAACGCGCACTTGGCGGCGGCCTCGGTGAGCAGCGGCAGATAGGGGGAGAGCCGCTGGATCACATACGGCAGCGTGAAGAGATCGGCGACGCCGGCCTCCCAGCCCTGCTCCGCCCACCAGCCCTCGGGGTCGGCGAGCTGCCAGTGCCAGGCGATACCGGTCGTGGACAGGGCCTCCAGGAACGGCGCCACGAACGCGGTGGAGGCCGCCTCTGCGTTCACGCACTCGGCGCCGAACGTGCTGCCGGGCGCGGAGAGTTCCGTCATCGCGCCGACGACGGACATCACGGCGTCCGGCCGGAGGTGGTACAGCAGCGTCTCGGCCAGCCACGCCGTGGGCCTGCGCGGATCGAAGCCCGCCGCGAGCAGGTCCTCGGCCCAGGACCCGGCCGGGTCGACGCCGACCGTGCTGCGCCGTCCGCAGGTGGGGCCGGTCCCGTTGAGCACGCGGTCCTTGAACTCCAGTACGGCGGGGGCCTCGACCTCGAAGACGTGCACCCCGGCCGGCCAGTGCAGCCGGAAGGCCCGGGTGTCGAGACCGGCGCCGAGCAGCACCACCTGGCGGCACCCCGAGCGGGACGCGGTCACCAGGTGCTCGTCGAAGAAGCGGGTGCGCACCACGGCCCAGTCGGGCAGCAGGCGTTGCAACGGGCCGTCCCCGGGTGGCCCGCCGCCGAACCGGGCCGCGTGCAGGAAGTCCGCGGCCCAGGGGTCGAGCACGTACGGCGTGTCCCGGCCGCACTCGGCGGCGTGCGCGGCGGCCGTCCACAGCGCGACGCGCGGGAGGCCGTACGACGGTGAGATGCCCTCGGCAAGGGTGCCCTCCGGCACCGGCGCGGGCTGCGGGCGTGCGGTCTCGGGCAAGGAGAACCTCCGTATGGTCGGTGGGCACGGCGGGCGGGTCCGGCGCGTCAGGGGGTGCGGCGCCGGGCGAGCAGGTAGGCCAGCGCGCCCAGGGCGACGAGGCCGCCGGAGGGGCGCACGGGGCGTTGGCCGCCCATAGCGGCGGTGGTACGCGGCTCGTGGACCTGCAACGCGAACTGGCGGTTGGCGATGTCACCGAGCACCCCGCGCATCTGCTCGGGGCTGGTGACGGCGGCGAGCAGCAGCTCCATGGAGTTGCGGGCGAACTGATGCCGCCCGAGGAACTCACGGCCCAGCGCGAAGAGGATCTTCGTCACCTCGCCCTGGAACACCTCCGGGAGCGTGATCTCGGGGGCGAGGCAGCGCACCGAGCCGTCGAGGTTGGCGAAGGACTTGCCGAGCAGCGAGACCGCCGGCGGTGAGCCGATGCCCCGCTTGGTCGCCTTCGCGAGCACGGTCGTGAGGGACACCCCGAAGTTCAGGTCCTCCAGGGAAAGATGGGAGACCTTGGGCACGAAGGCCGCCATGTCGGCGGCGAACGCGGGCATGTTGGACCACGACGTCACCCGCCCCATCTCGGCCCAGTGGTGCGCGAGCCCGGCGCCGTCGTTCTGCGCCAAGGTCATGAACAGCGGCAGCAGTTGCAGACTCGTACGGCGGTCCAGCCGGCCCACCATGCCCCAGTCGATGAGCGTCGCGGGTCCCCCGGGCACGGCGAAGACGTTCCCCGCGTGCGGGTCGGCATGGAAGACGCGGTGCACGAAGTACCCGTGGTACATGAAGCGCAGCAGGTCCTTGCCGATCTCGATGCGCTCGTCGTCGCTGAAGTGGGCGCGGTCGATGTGCCGCACCGACTTACCCGGGGCCAGCGACTGGACCAGCACCCGGGGGCTCGCGTGCAGCACCCTGGGCACCTCCAGCGTGCGGAAGGACCGTACGTACTGCCGGGCCTCGTCCATGTTGCGGGCCTCGCCGGTGAAGTCCAGCTCCGGTTCCATCGCGTCGAAGACGGAGCCGAGCATCGCCTCGATGTCGATGACCTCGTTGAAGCGGGGCGCGACCCGGGCCACGATCCGGGAGGCCCGGCGCATCAGCGCCATGTCCGCGAGCACGCCCTCACGGATGCCGGGGCGCTGGATCTTGACCACGGCCGGGCGGCCGCCGGGCAGCGTCACCCGGTAGACCTGGGCGAGGGAGGCGGCACCGAGCGGGGCGACGGTGTCGATGTCGTCGAACCGCAGCTTCCAGTCCGGGCCCAGATCGCCGGCCAGCATGGGTTCGAACACCGAGAACGGCTGGACGTCCACCTGGTCGTGCAGGTTCTGGAGCTCGTCGCGGATGGACTGCGGCACCATGTCGGGCCGGGTGGACAGGATCTGACCGAGCTTCACATAGAAGGGGCCGAGACTCTCCAGGGCCTGCCGCACGGCCTTGGCCCGCCGTTCGTCGGCCCCGGCGGAGCCCGCGGCGGCCTCGGCCGCTCCCGCCTGCCCCTGTCTCGTACGTCTGCGCAGCCGCGTGGCCTGCCCTACCTCGTCCGCGACGAGGTTCCCCAGCACCTTGACCACCAGCCGCAGCCGATCCCCGACGACAGACGCCATCGTGCGTGATCTCCTCAGATAGAGCGGGTCGCGAGGACCGGTCCGGTGACCGGCCCAGCGGATGTACGTGCCGAGCCGGTCACCGCGATTCGAGCGAACGGGGGCCGCTCTCGGGCCTAGGCGGCCTTGCCGGCCTGGCCCTGAAGCGCCTGGATGAGCTTCGGGATCAGTTCGAGGAGCTGGGCGAGCTGGGCCGGCAGCGAGAGCAGATCGCCCACGCCCTCGGCGGCGTGTCCCACGCCACCCGCCAACTGGCCGACTCCGCCCGCCAGTTGCCCGATCCCGCCGAGCGCGTTCGCCGCACCGCCGACCGCGGCCAGGGGGTTCGCCGCGCCGGCCGCACCCGCGAGTGAGGTGAGCGCGGCGAGGGGACCGGCGGCCCCCGCGCCCCCCGCCGCCGAGGTGAGCGCGGCGAGCGGGTTGGCGGCGCCCGCCGCGCCGGCGGCACCGGCGAGCGCGGCCAGCGGATTGGCGGCGCTGCCCGCGAGCGGATTCGCGGCCCCCGCGAGCAGTGCGGCCGGGTTGGCGGCGCCGGCCAGGGCCGCCAGGACGTTCACCGGGAGCCCGGCCAGGGCCTCGACGGAACCGGTGGCGGACGACGACTTCTCGGGCCGGTTGAGAATGTCGTCGAAAGCCTCCTTTCCGCTGTCGGCCATATTGCCCATGAGGTCCTTGAGAATGTCCTGCATGTTCTTGTTGGACATGAGCGAGTTTCCCTTCGGTTGGTTATCCCGTGGCGTCTTCCATGGCCTTCACGCAGACCGTTCTGAGGCGTGCCCGCCCTCTGGTGAAAGCGGCCTCGGCTGCTTTGAGGGAGATGTTGTGCATTCGGGCGAATTCCGCCGTGGAAATTCCCTTGGACCGGGCGATTATGACTTCCTGCTCACGCCCCCTGAGCTGCTGGACCTGGTCGAGCAGCCACTTGCCGAACTCCTCGTCGCAGACGTCCTCCTCGGTCGTCCCAGGGTCGTCCAAGAAGGCCGTCCGTTGTAACAGACGTCTACGTCGCTCCAGGTCACGGTAGAAATCCGTGCACAGGCGCAGCGCCACGGAGGTGAGGAAGGGCCCCAGGCGGCTGCCGTCCAGGGCGGAGTGCGCGGCCGCCCGGGTCAGCGTCTCCTGCACGCAGTCCTCGGCGTCCTGATGGCTCGGGAGTCGTCGTCGGACCAGCCGCATGAGCCGGTCGCGGTGCTGGGATATGTCGTCCCAGGAGCATTGGGCGGGCGAGGGGCAGGTGGAATTTCGCGCCATATGGAGTGCAGCCCGTAGTCTCTCGATCGAGCAGGGGGAATGGTGGCCCAATTCAGATTTGTGGGCCCCAATTTTTTCCTACCCGAGGTGTCGGGGCGGCAAACCGTAAATCTTTCTTGCGGAATGCGCAGGAATGATTTTCCGGGCGCACGCCCGGTCTTATTTTCGGGAGGGAATCTCCCGGCGCGTCCAGTCGCGGTTCCAGTTGACCCACATGTCCCGCACGGTCTGCTGCACCAGGGAGGAGCCGCGCCGCACGTCGGTGGTGAGGGCCTGTACGGCCTCCTTGCCGACGAGCCGCGCGCCCCCCGTGAAGTACATCCCCCGGACATGCCGGGGCGAGCGGAACCTGCCCCACAGCAGGATCCGCATCAGCGGCCACAGGGTGAACACGCCGGACGGGCAGCGGTCTTGGGGGTCGAGCGTGCCCCACACCGCGGGGCACAGCCCGCTCTCCCGCAGCAGGTCGAAGATGCGTGTCACTGCCTGATCCTTCGTCAGATCGCCGCTGCCGTAGGCGAGTACGACATCCCGGGCCTGCTCGAAGAGCTGCCCGACCCACGGATTGTCGACCCCCTGCAGGCCCCGATAAGGCGCCGTCTCCAACGCGTCGAATGACGCCGGATCACCCGTTTTCTCGAATGCCACCGCGGCCTGGTTCTGCGCGTTCGTCCCGTACAGCGTCGTGATGGTCCACACCCGGTTCCACGCGTTCCACAACTCGAAGTCGTCGAACGACAGATAACTGCACGAGACCAGGTCGTCGTAGAAGCGGAACATCCGCTTGATCCACTGCTCCAGATACGCGAACCGGGCGGTGTCGAAATCATCCGCTCGCACCGCGTCGATGATCCGGTGGCTGAGCGCGTTGAGCGCCATCACCGTGACCGCCAGGCCGCTGGAGAACAGCGGGTCGATGAAATCGCTCGCGTGCGGCAGCAGGCACCACCGGTCGCCGACCACCGTCCGCGACGAGAACTGCGTCCGGTCGGTCGACACATACGGCCGCACCGCCCGTGCCCCCTCGAACTGCCGCGCCACACTGGGGAACCGCCGTACATGCCGCCAGAACTCCTCCTGCGCCGACACCCCCTCGGGACGAGGGTGCCGGTCGAGGTCGAGATTGACGCCGACGCTGCACAACTCGCTCGTGCTGGCGCTGTGGTTGTCGAACGGGATGACCCAGAACCAGCCGCCCTGGAAGAGATGGTGCAGCGTGCCCTGGCTGAACGGGCTGGGCATCCCGTGCTGTTCGCGCGGCGGCGCGACGGTGTCGAAGGGGCGCACGTTCACCATGTGCGTGAAGATGGTGCGCGAGCGCGTGCGGTACGGCGGCTCCTGCCGCAGTCCCAGCCGCTCCGGCAGCAGCGCGCGCATACCGCCGGCGTCGACGACGTAGGACGCCTGGAAGGTGCCCTTCTCCCGGGTGACCAGGGTGACCCCGTCCTCGTCGAACTTCACGTCGTCCACGACGGTGTGGGTGTGGGCGGTCGCGCCGTACGACACCGCGACGTGGAACATGTACGCGTCGACGTCCTGCCGCAGATAGTGCGAGTCGGGTCCCAGCGGTGGCCCCCAGGTGGGGTACTGGGTGCACTCCTCGGCGCGGGCGGGCTCCGATTCGCGGTGGTAGACGAAGCTGAAGTTGCGCTTGACCCCGCAGTTCGACGACACATGGCGGCGCAGTGCCCCGTTGGTCGCGAGGTGCTCGATCTCCGGGACGTCGTAGCGGCGGGCCAGGACCCGCAGGCCGAAGGTGGTCTCGGGGACGGTGGACTCTCCGATGGCGAACCGGGGGTGGCCGCTTCCCTCCAGAAGCAGCACCCGTACGCCGTGGCGGGCGAGGATCGCCGCCAGCATCGTCCCTCCGATGCCGCCTCCGACGATGGCGACATCGAAAACACGCTGGTCGTCTTGCATCTTCGTCCTTTCGCGACGGGAAATGCGCTGTGCCGGGCCGGAGCCTTGCGGCCCTCAGACCGCAACCGGACCTGGCAGTGCCCGGCGCAGCCCGCAGGCGGCCACCCGGGCGGAGAACGACAGGGCGAACCAGGGAGTGGGCGCGAGCGCGGCCAACCGCCCTCGCTCGCCCGGCAGTCGACGGCCACCGCGTCCGGTCACGTCGAGCCAGGCCCCGAAGTGCAGCAGCCGGGCCTCCGGCCCCGCGTGCCGCGCCGGCCGGGGCCGCATGTGCTCGCGGACCGCCCGGGTCAGCGCCGCGCGCCGCGCGTCGTCCACGCCGTGCCCGACGAGGAAACGGTCGAGCAACGCGGCCGAACGGACCGGGAAGCCACCGCGCACCGGCGCGCGACCCCGGGTCAGCCCGGTGTCGTGGAACGCCGTGGCGACGAACAGCCCCGCCCGGTCGTAGTGGAGCCCGCGGCTCTGCGCGTAGGCGTCCGCCAGCAGGAACGTACGCAGCGAGTGCAAGGCGGTGCTCGGCGGCACGAGCCGGTGCAGTTCGCGCAGGGCGCCGGCCACCAGCCGGTCCCCGAGCAGCCCTGCCACGGACGGCTCGGCGAGCAGCGGACGCCACGCCTCCGGCGCCGTACTCCGCGGACCGCCCTCGTCCGGACGGGGGCCTCGCACGTCGTGCGGCTGCGCTGACATGCCGTGCGGGTTCGCGGACATGACGAACTCCTCTCGCATATGCGACGTGCCGGTTGCGCCTGTCTCTTCTCTTTACGCCCGGATCCGGCACGCCCCTGCGCCCGTCCCGCCACCGCCCGGACCTTGGCCGATCTTCGCCCTCGCACCCTCGAACGCGGATACGGCGGGGCGCGAACCCGGCGAACGCGGGCAGAGATCCCCGCGCTGACCAGCCGCCACCGTGCTCGACAAGGAGCCGCCTGTGAAGGCCAGTACGTCCCACCCCGCCGAACCCCCGGCCACCCTCGCACCGCGCCGCATGCTCCTGGGGTACGGCGTGTTCGTCGGGATACCCGTCGGCGTGACGGCGCTGATCCTCGCCTCGGTCGGCTACGCCGGCCCCGCCGGCCACGCCCCCGCCGACTCCGGCGCCGTGCCCCTGTACCGGATTCTCGGCGCCCTCGCCCTGGTGACCGCCTGCGCCGCATGGGCCGGCGCCGTGGCCCGGCGGATCGGACAGCCGCGCGTGGTCGGGGAGATCGCCGTCGCGCTGCTGCTCGGCCCCTCGGTGTTCGGCGCGCTCTTACCGGACGCCCAGCGCCGGCTGCTGCCTCCCGAGGTGTTCCCGTTCCTCAACACGCTGGGCCAACTCGGCGTCACCCTCTTCATGTTCACCGTGGGACGCGAACTGTCGCTGACCGCGCTGCGCCGCGACGGTCTGTCCGCATCGACACTTATCGGCCATTCCGGCATCGCCATCCCGTTTCTGACCGGTGTGCTCGTCGCCCTGGCCCTGCCGGACTCCTACCGGCCCGACGGTGTGGGCGCCGTGCCGTTCGTGCTCTTCATGGGGCTGAGCCTGAGCATCACGGCCGTACCCGTGCTGGCCCGGCTGCTCGCCGACGAGGGCAGGCTGAACACCCGGCTCGGCACCCTTGCGATGGCCTCGGCGAGCGTCGCCGACGTGACGGCCTGGTGCCTGCTGGCCCTTGTCCTGGCGATCGCGAGCGGTGGTTCGCTGACGGCCGCGGCCGTCACGGTCGGCTGGGTCGTCCTGTTCGGCCTCGTCGTGTGGTGCGTGCTGCGTCCGCTGCTCGTGCGCCTGCTCGGCGCGCAGCGCCCCGACGGTCCGATGGCCGCGGCCCGCACGGCCTCCATCGTCCTGGTGACCGTCCTGCTGTGCGCGCTCGCCACCGAACAGATCGGTGTGCACGCGCTGTTCGGAGCCGTGGCCGCCGGCCTCGCCATGCCGCGCACGGAGGCGGTGGAGCAGATCGCCTGGCGGGTGGAGGGACTGACAAGCTGGATGCTGCTGCCCTCGTTCTTCATGGCCGTGGGCCTCAGCACCCGCCTCGGCGCGGTGCACGGGGTCACCGGCTGGCTCATCTGCCTGGCCGTTCTGGCCGTGGCGGCGGCGTCCAAGTTCGTCGGCACGGTGGTGCCCGCCCGCCTGCTGCGCTTCTCCTGGCGGGAGTCGGCGCAGCTCGGCGCGATGATGAACTGCCGGGGCCTGACCGAACTCATCATCCTCAACACGGGACTCGCGGCCGGCCTGCTGTCGCCCGCGCTGTTCGCCATGCTCGTGGTCATGGCGCTGGCAACCACCGCCATGACGGGACCACTGCTGCGGCTCATGGACGACTGACCCCGCGTGCGACGGGGGACCCGCGCGCCGGGCGTGCTCTCGGGTTCCCTGTTCGGGGGAGTTGCCGCGCACGGGGACCGGGCAGCCAGGCACCGTGATCACAGTTCTGAACGCGCACGAACGCGCCCTGCCCGCACCCCTGGAAGCCGTCGGCGCCCTGATCGACACCCTGGGCGGCGCGGAGGACCGGCTGTGGCCGCCCGACTGGCCGCCGGTGCGCTTCGACGGACCGCTGGCCGTCGGGGTGTCCGGCGGCCACGGCCCGGTGCGCTATGTGGTGAGCCACTATGTGCCGGGCTACTGGGTGCGCTTCCGGTTCACCGGACCGCGCGGATTCGACGGCTTCCACGAGTTCGGCGTCGAACCCCTCGACGACGGGCGCACCGTGCTGCGCAACACCCTGGTCCTGCGCCCGCGCGGCGTGCGCTGGCTGGTCTGGCTCCTGGTCGTCCGACCGCTGCACGACGCGGCGTTCCGGCACAGCCTGGACTGCGCCGAGCGCGCGCTGACCGGGCAGGTGGCGTGCCCTGTGCAGTGGGGTTGGTACGTCAGGCTGCTGCGCGCCGCGACCGTCCGCCCGATGCCTCGGCCGGCCGGCCGGCGCGGATCAGGGGCGGCGGGGCCCTGACCGTAACAGCGGGAGAACGAACGATGTCCGCGTGCAGGAAGGACGGATCGCCGTGAGTTTCCCGCAACCCGAGATCCCCGGCATCAACACCGACGACGTCGCCACCGACCTCGCCGAGGCACCGCACCGGCTGGCCGGACTCGGCCAGGCCGCCGTCGCCGGCGTCGTCGCCACCGTCGACGTCGAGGCGGGGGAGGACGACTGGGACCTGCCCCTGACCGAGGAGCATCCGCGCCCGGTGGTGCTCGTGCACGGCACGTTCGGCAACCGCGGCTACACCTGGACCGAGGCCACCGCGCTGCTGCGGCGGGCCGGACATCGCGTCTTCCGCCTCGACTACGGGCAGCACCTGCACCCCGTGCTCTTCGGGCTCGGCGACATCAGGGCATCGGCCGGGCAGCTCGGCCGGTTCGTCGACGAGGTACTGCACCGCACCGGGGCCGCGCAGGTGGACCTCGTCGGCTTCTCGCAGGGCGGCATGATGCCGCGCTACTACCTCAAGGCCCTCGGCGGCGCCCCCAAGGTGCACAACTTCGTCGGCATCGCCCCCAGCAACCACGGCGTCACCGCCCAGGGCCTGATGAACCTCGCGCGTCAGATCCCGGGCGCCAGGGAACTCGTCGAGCAGGGCGCCGTGGGCGCCGTCGTCCCGGCCTGGCCGCAGCTCCAGCACGACCACGCCTTCCAGCGTGAATTCGCCGCCCTCGGCGAGACCGCGGAGGGCGTCCGGCACACGGTGATCGCGACGCGCCACGACGACGTGGTCACGCCGTACACCTCCTGCGCGCTCGCCGAGACCGAGCGCTGCCACGTCAGGAACGTGGTCCTCCAGGACCTCGACCCCGACGACCACACGGCGCACGTCGCCATGCCCTACAACCCGACCGTCCTGAAGGTGGTCCTCGAAGCGCTGGCCGAGTGACGGTATGCCGCCTTCAGCGGCTGCCGTCGAGCAACACCCGGGCGACCAGGGCCGGATCGTCGCTCATCGGCACATGGCCGCAGCCGGGCAGGCGCACCAGCCGGGCCCGGGGGATGATCCGCTTCGCCCGGACGCCCTGCCGGGGCACCAGGATGCGGTCCTTGCTGCCCCATGCCACGGTGACCGGAATCCCCGACACGTCATCGGTGAACTGCACCTCCCTGCCGGAGCGGAGGGTCTCGAAGAAGCCTTCCGCGCGGGCCAGCCCGACCGTCTCGGCGACCACGGACTCGGGCGAACGGCGGCCGGGGCGGGCGTAGATGGTGCTCGTCAGGGTGGCGCGGCCGGCCGCCGAGCGGGACAGCCACTCGACGAGGGGCAGCGGCATGCGCTCGGCGGTCCGCCGCATCCCCGTCAGGACGGTGAAGGCGTACTGCCGCTCCCACTGCGACCAGAACCCGGCCGGGGACAGGGCCGTGACGGAGCGCGCGAGATTCGCGCGGCCCAGGTCCAGGGCGAGCAGTCCGCCCAGCGAGTTGCCCGCGACATGCGGCCGGTCCAGCTCCAGGGCCTCGCACAGAGCTCTGAGCACGACGCTCATCGACGCGAGGTCGTGTCCCAGGCCGTCCGGCAGCGCGGGGGACTCACCGCACCCGGGCAGATCAACGGCTATCACGTCACGCTCGCCGTCGAGGACGGGTATCACCGGGTCCCACACCTGACGGTGGTGGCCGATGCCGTGCAGCAGGAGCAGCGGTTCGCCGGTGCCCACGCGCGCGTAGGAGACGGTCATGCTCTGCGGGCCGTGCGGGGTGGGGACTTTGAAGGAGACGGTGGCGGACATGCTGCTCCTCGGCGGGGCTCACGGGCTGGCGTCGTGTAGACAGCCTGTCAGCAATTGCTACCGACGGGTAGACCCCGGGAGCGAGCCTTGCCGGCCGCGCCGATTTCGCCTGGACACGGCCCGTCGGGTGGGCTGGGATGGTGCCGTGACCACCGGAACCGAGACCGACGTCTTCGAAGAGCACCGTCCCGTCCTTCTGGGTGTCGCCTACCGCATGCTCGGCCGCGTGGCCGACGCGGAGGACGTCGTGCAGGAGGCCTGGCTGCGCTGGTCCGGCGCCGACCGGTCCGAGGTGCGCGAGCCGCGCGCCTATCTGGTGCGCGTCACCACCCGCCTCGCCATCGACCGGCTGCGCCAGGTCAAGGCGCGCGGCGAGACCTACACCGGGCCCTGGCTGCCGGAGCCGTACGTCACCGACTTCGGGGACACCGTCCCGGACACCGCCGAGCGCGCCGTCCTCGCCGACTCCGTCTCGCTCGCCGTCCTCGTCGTCCTGGAGTCGCTGTCACCGCTGGAGCGGGCGGTGTTCGTGCTCAGGGAGGCCTTCGGCTACCCGTACGGCGAGATCGCCGTCATGCTCGACCGCGGCGAGGCGGCGGTACGTCAACTGGCCGGACGTGCCCGCAAGCACGTCGACGAGCGGCGCCCGCGCTACGAGGTCGACCCCACCCAGCGACGCGATCTCACCGAGCGATTCCTGGCCGCCGCCGCGGAGGGCGACCTGGAGGGGCTCATGTCGCTGCTGGCCCCGGACGTCCGGCTGGTCGGCGACAGCGGCGGCAAGGCGAAGGCGCCGCTGCGGGTCCTGGAGACGGCCGACCACGTGGGCCGCTTCATCGTGGGCGCGGCACGCAAGGGCGCCGACGAACTGTCCTGGCGCTTCCTGGAGATCAACGGCGGCGTCGCGGTGCTGGCCCTGTCCGGCGGCAAGCCCGACTCCGTCTTCCAACTGGATGTGCTGGACGGCCGTGTCCAGGCCGTCTACATCATCCGCAACCCCGACAAGCTGCGGTCGTTGGCCTCCTCCTAGAGCGCACCGGCCGGCCCGGCCGGAGAGCCCCCTCGATGCGACGGGGGCTTTGCCGTCATGTAACAAATGCCGTTCTGTACGAACGTGCCGTGAACGTTCCCGGGCGTCACGCGCATGTGTGCACATGGGATGCAGGATTGGTATTGACCAAGGGTGGGGGTCGCCCTATGGTCGCAGATAAGTGCAACAACCTTTAATAAACAAGGGCGCTAAAACGCCGCCGGGCCACGGCGATTGCGGAGGACAGGGTGGGGACCACGCAACTGGAATCGGTGCCGGAACCGAAGTACTGGCATCTGAGGACCGTGCTCAGTGAGGCACTGGACTCGGAGTTCTCCGTGGGCGAGATCCTGCCCAACGAGCGCGACCTGGCGGCCCGCTTCGGTGTCGCCCGGGCAACGCTCCGCCAAGCCCTCGAACAGCTCGAACTGGAAGGCCGGCTCCAGCGCCGCCGCGGTGTCGGTACGACCGTCGCGCCGCCGCGCGTGGGCGTGGCCGTCGGCACCGAGCAGCACGCCTGGCCGGGTGTGGCCGGGGACGTCTGGCAGACCACGGACTGCGCGCTGGTCCTGCCGCCCGCCTCGGTGGCCGACGCCCTGGAGAGCGGCCGGGACGAGCCCGTACACATCGTGCGCCGCTCGCGCGTGACGCACGGCCAGCCCGTCGCCGCCGAGCTGCTCCACATCCCGCAGTCGTCGGTGCCCGACCTCTCCGGCATCGACGCCCCGTCCGGGGCGGCACGCGCACGTGCCGTGCTGCGCGAGCTGCACCGTCTGGAGCTTGAGGGCCAGGACAGCGCCGTCGAGCTGGGCTCGGCCCGTGCGGACGACGCCAAGGCGCTGGACCGGCTCCCGGGGGCGCCCGTCCTCGTCGTGACGACGCGCTACATCGCCGAGGGCCGCACCGCCGCGCTCTCCGTCGCCACTTATCGCGCTGACACCTGCCGGCTGACCTTCGGCGACTCCGGCGGCGTGGAGATCCACGAGGACCCGGAGCGCCGCGCATCCTGACCGCCGCACCGACCCGCACGTCCCGCGCGCCCCGGATCATGTCCGGGGCGCGTTGCTGTCACCGGTATGCGATGGCTACGAGCGCGGGCACAGCGAGGACTGGATCGGCGACGGGCCGTGTGCGAGCGGGGCGGGGCGACGCCCGCATGTAGGCGTGGCCGGGAGGGCCGGTCAGCGGCGGCCCGTCAGCGTGCCCCCACGGGGCAAGTCTGCGCCGCCTTGTCCGTGTGCCCGGGTGGGTCGGCCGGGGCTGTGCCGCCAGCGGGCCGAGGGGGGCGCCGGTTGCGTCGATGGCCCGAGTGGGCCGGTCAGCGGCGGCCCGTCACCGTGGCCTCTACCGCGAAGAGCTGTTCCTCCACGTGGTCGAGGGCGAGCCGTAGTGCGCCTGTCGCGACGGCCGCCTCGCCGAGAAGGGAGAGGGCGACGTTCGGCGGGCGCAGGCAGTAGCGGGACAGTTCGCGCCGCAGGGGCTCCAGTACGCCGTCGAGTCCGGCGGCCCAGCCGCCGACGACGACCAGCTCGGGGTCGAGGGCGAGGACGAGTGCGGCCACGTCGTGGACGAGGCGCTGGATGAAGCGGTCGACGGCCGCGAGGGCCTGCTGGTCGCCCTTGCGGGCCTGGGCGAAGACCTCCGCGACGGCGTGCTCGTCGAGGGGGCGCAGCGGTTCGTCCGTGGTCGACAGCAGGGTCTCCGGCGTCACCTCGCGGCCCAGCAGATGCAGCGCGCCGATCTCACCGGCCGCCCCGCCGTACCCCCGGTGCAACTGCCCGGCGATCAGGGAACCCGCACCCGGGCTCAGCCCGGCCAGCACCATCACCACGTCGTCGGACTCGGTGGCGGAGCCCTTCCAGTGCTCGGCGACCGCCGCCGCGTTCGCGTCGTTCTCCACCAGGACCGGGCACTTGAAGGACCTGCTCAGCCGCTCGCCGAGCCGCAGCCCCGTCCACTCCGGCAGCGCGGCGCCGAGCCGCACGGTGCCGTCCGCGTCCACGATGCCCGGCGTCGCGACCCCCACGGCCCGCAGCGAACCACGGGCGACACCGGCCCGGCGCAGCAGCTCGGCCACCGCCGTGCGCACCCGCTCCAGCCGCTCGTCGGCCGGAGCCGTCTCGTCCACATCCTTGGCGATGGAGCCGAGAACCCGGCCGTCCAGGTCGGCGAGGAGCGCGGCGACCCGGTGCGCGCCTATCTCCACGCCCAGCAGATGACCCGCCTCAGCCCGGAACCGGAACCGCCGAGCGGGCCGGCCCTGACGCCGTACGACACTCTCGTCCGCCGCCTTCTCGACGACGTACCCCGCCTCGATGAGCCCCTCGACGACGCCCTCGACGGTCGGCCGGGACAGTCCGGTCACCCGGGTGATCTCCGTCAGCGTGGCGGCGTCCGTGGCACGCAGCGCGTGCAGCACCACCGCGGAGTTGATCCTTCGCAGCAGCGAGGGATCCCCGCCGGATAGCTGCCCCAACGTCCGTCCTCCCAGCTCGTGCGCGTGTTGGGCGGATGCTACTCGCCGGTGCGAACCCCGGCGAGTGGTGGGCGGGAACGACCTGGCCCCGACGTCCGCAACCACCCGATCCGTGGCCCCGCCCTCGGTCGGGGTCACCCCGGCGCCACGAACCCCGACTCGTACGCCGTGATCACCGCCTGCGTGCGGTCGCGTGCCCCCAGTTTCGCCAGGACGCCGCTCACATGCGACTTCACCGTCTCCGTCCCGACCACGAGCCGGGTGGCGATCTCCGCGTTCGACAGGCCGCGCGCCATCAGCCGCAGAACCTCGGCCTCCCGCTCGGTCAGCCGGGCCCGCTCCAGCAGCGCACGCGCCCCGCGGTTCCCGCCGTCGTCGCCGTACCGAGCGGCGAGTTGCCGCACGGAGGACGGGAACAGCAGCGACTCGCCCTCGGCGACCAGCCGCACCGCGTGCACGATCTCGGCCGGCCGGGCCCGCTTCAGCAGGAACCCGTCGGCACCGGCCCGCAGCGCCTCGTACACGTACTCGTCGTTCTCGAAGGTGGTGACGACGAGGATCTTCGGCGGCTCGTCGACCGTCCGCAGCACCGCGCGCGTGGCCTCGATCCCGTCCAGCAGCGGCATGCGTACGTCCATGGCCACGACGTCGGGCCGCAGTTGCCGCACCAGTGGAATCACCGCGGCCCCGTCCGCCGCCTCCCCGACGACCTCGATGTCGGGCTGCGCCTCCAATACCGCCCGCAGACCCGCGCGTACCAGGGGTTCGTCGTCGACGAGGAGAACGGTGACCGGCATCCGGTCAGCCTAGATCAACTCACGGGTAGCTCCACATGTACCTGCCAGTCACCGTCGGCGGGACCGGTCAGCGCGTGTCCGCCCAGCAGGGCCGCGCGCTCGCGTATGCCACGCAGGCCGCTGCCCCTGCCGGGCCCGGGTATGTCGGCGGTCAGCGCATTGCGGACGTCGAGGGTGAGCGTGCCTTCGGCGACCGCGATACACACGCGTGCCGGGACGGAACCCGCGTGGCGCAGCACGTTCGTCAGCGACTCCTGGAGGATGCGATAGCCCTCCCGGGAGACCGGTCCCGGCACGGAGTCCAAGGGCCCCGTCATCTCGACGTCGACCTTGGTGCCGGACGCCCGCGCGGACTCCAGCAGACGGTCGGCGTCCATGAGCGTCGGCCGGCTGCTGACCGGCCGCTCCGACTCCCGCAGCACGCCGAGGACCCGCTCAAGGTCCTCCAGGGCGGCCCTGCCCGTCTCCTCGATGGCGCCCAGGGCCCGGTCGGTGAAGGCGGGATCACCGGCCGCGCGGGCCGCGCCCGCCTGTACGACCGCCACGGTCAGGGCATGGCCGATGGAGTCGTGCAGCTCGCGGGCGATACGCGTGCGTTCCAGGAGTTGCTCGGTGCGCTCCTCCAGAGCGGCGAGGCGCTCGGCCGGGGACGGGCCCAGCAGCCGCAGCGCGAGTGCGGTGACGAGACGGCCCGAGGCGACCACCGTCACCGCGAGGGCGACCAGCGCCACGGGCACGAGCAGGACGTGCCACCAGGCGTGCCCGTGGAGCACGAACAGCCCGCCCTCCGCGTCGTCCCCGCCGAACGGCGCAACCGCCAAGTCCACGATGGCGAAGAGCAGTTGAGCGGTGAGGGTCGCGGCCGCGTAGCCGAGCACCAGCCGCGCCTCCAGCCAAACGACGAGCCGTCCCCGCTCGCCCCAGGAGGCGGACGGCGCGACGACGATGTCGGTGCTCCGCTCGTCGTGCCGGTGACCGGTCAGCAGCAGCCTGGCCTGGAGCCCCTCCACGGTCCGCATCGCGGGCACCAGGGCGAGCAGCACACCGGCCGCCAACCAAGTCCACCATTCCTCCCGGATGAACAGCAGCATGCTCGGCCACACGACGCCGATGAACAGATGCAGCAGTCGTGTGTACGTCACCGCCCGGCCGAACGGGCGCAGCAAGCGGACCATTTCGTCATCGTGCCAGCCACCACTGACAACGGACCTCCCCCGCACGGGGGAGACGATCTCCACCGGCGGGGGAGGGCCCCGACCCTGTCCTACGGCCAGGCTGCTGCCATGACCAGCATCGAAGTCCAAGCCCTCACCAAGGAGTACGGCAACCGGCGAGCCGTGGACGACCTCTCCTTCACCGTCCTCCCCGGCCGGGTCACCGGCTTCCTCGGCCCCAACGGTGCCGGGAAGTCCACCACCATGCGACTCGTGCTCGGCCTCGACCGGCCGACCGCAGGCACCGCCACCATCGGCGGCCGGCCCTACGCGACCCTGAGCGAACCCCTGCGCCACGTGGGCGCGTTGCTCGACGCTCAGGCGGCACACGGCTCGCGCACCGGCCGCGACCATCTGCGAGTCCTGGCGGCGAGCAACCGCATCCCGGGCCGCCGGGTCGACGAGGTGCTGCAGGAGACGGGGCTGGCGTCGGTGGCCCGTCGCCGGGTGAAGACGTACTCCCTTGGCATGCGCCAGCGGCTCGGCATCGCGGCGGCTCTCCTCGGCGATCCCGAGGTCGTCATGCTCGACGAGCCGTCCAACGGCCTCGACCCGGAGGGCATCATCTGGATCCGCGGCCTGCTGCGCCGCCTCGCGAAGGAAGGGCGCACGGTGCTGGTCTCCAGCCACCTCATGAACGAGACCGCGTCCTTCGCCGACCACCTGGTGGTCCTCGGCCGCGGGCGCCTGCTGGCGGACACCCCGATGCGGGAATTCATCCACGCACGCGTGGAGCCCCGCGTCCGCGTCCGCACCGCTGACGCCGCCGCGCTCAGGACGGCGCTCGACCGGCACGGGCACGACGCCGTCCAGCACGAGGACGGGCACTGGACCGTGCGTCACGCACGCGTGGACGACATCGGCCGGCTCGCCTCGGAGGCGGGCGTGCCGCTCCTCGAACTCGCCGCCGAGGAAGCCACCTTGGAGCAGGCATACCTCGATCTGACGGCCACCGAGACCGAGTTCACCGCACAGCCCCAGGAGGCCTGAACCATGGCATTCGCGCCCGTACTCCACGCCGAATGGCTCAAGATCCGTACGCTCCGCTCACTGCCGGGGGCGCTGCTGGCACTGTTCGCCGTGACCACGGCGTTCTCTGCCCTGGCCGGCGCCGACGGGAGCTCCGACCCCGATTTCGATCCCCTCTTCAGCTCGCTGTCGGGGGTGCTGCCCGGCCAGATCGCCGCCGTCTCGTTCGGTGCGATGGCAATGTCGTCGGAGTACCAAGGGGGCGCGCTCCGGCTGACGCTCGCCGCGGTGCCGCAGCGCGGGCGGTGGTTCGCCGCCAAGGCGACGGCCATCGCCGTACCGGCCCTGCTCGTCGGACTGGTCACCGCCCTCGCGGCGCTCGTCGTCGCCCGCGCGGGACTCGGCACGGCGGCGAGCGGACTCACCGCGGCCCAGCAGGTGCGCGGGGTCCTGGGCTGCGGGGTCTACCTCATGCTCATGTCCCTGTTCGCGGCCGGCCTCACCGCCGTGCTGCGCAGCGGAGTGGCCACGCTGTCCGTTCTGATCCCGTTCATCCTCGTGGTGTCCTTCGTCGTCGGCGACGCAGCGGGCACCGTGGCCGACTACCTGCCCGACAAGGCCGGCCAGATCGTCCTGCACCAGACCCACGACGGCACCCTCGGACCCTGGTCGGGCCTGACGGTGACCGCCCTTTGGACCGCGGCGGCCCTGCTGGTTGGGCTCTGGAGCGTGCGACGCCGGGACGCCTGACAGCACGCCGATTGTCAGTGGGGCCGGGTTCACCGGCCCTCATGACTCGAGCCCTGGGCCCAGCTCAGCCGCGCCCCGTTCTCAGGCCTCGGCCGCCGCCCGCAACCGCCCGTACTCCTCCGCCATCGTCGCCGCCGTCCAATGCGCGTTCAGCCCGCTCGGGTTCGGCAGGACCCATACGCGCGTGTCCCCGATCGTCCGCGTCTGCGGCCCGACCTGGGCCTTGCGGTCGTCGAAAGCCGCCCGGTAAGCGGTGATCCCCACGACGGCGAGCCAACGCGGCCGCAGCCGCCGCACCTTCGTGGCGAGGAGCCGCCCGCCCTCCCGGTACTCGTCCGCGCGCAGCTCGTCGGCCCGTGCGGTCGCCCGCGCGACGACGTTCGTGATGCCGAGCCCGTACGAGAGCAACTCCTCCTGCTCCGACGGCTTCAAGAGCCTCGGTGTGAAGCCGGACAGATGCAGCACCGGCCAGAAGCGGTTGCCGGGCCGGGCGAAGTGATGGCCGGTCGCGGCCGTCATCAGACCGGGGTTGATCCCGCAGAACAGCACGTGGAGGCCGTCCGTGACGACGTCGGGGACGAGTCGGTCACGGGCGGCCGCCAACTGCTCCGGCGTGCAGCGGGTCATACGGGGACCGAGGTCAGAGGATGGCCCCGGGCGTGTAACCGGCGGCCTCCGGGCGCTGCTTCACAATCTCCTCGATCCGGGCGACCACGACGCCGACCTGGTCGGCGGCGGCGCCGGTGAAGGACAGCTTGTCGGCCATCAGCGCGTCCAGCCCGGCACGGTCGAGCGGGATGCGCTCGTCGGCGGCCAGTTTGTCGAGCAGTTCGTTGCGCTCGGCACCCTGCTCGCGCATCGCCAGCGCCGAGGCGACGGCGTTCTCCTTGATCGCCTCGTGCGCGACCTCACGGCCGACGCCCGCGCGCACCGCGCCCATCAGCACCTTGGTGGTGGCGAGGAACGGAAGGTAGCGGTCCAGTTCACGCGCCACGACCGCCGGGAACGCACCGAACTCGTCCAGCACCGTCAAGAACGTCTCCAGCAGGCCGTCCAGCGCGAAGAACGCGTCCGGCAGTGCGACCCGGCGCACCACCGAGCAGGACACGTCGCCCTCGTTCCACTGGTCGCCCGCCAGCTCGCCGGTCATCGAGGCGTAGCCGCGCAGGATGACCATCAGGCCGTTCACACGCTCGCAGGAGCGGGTGTTCATCTTGTGCGGCATCGCGGACGAGCCGACCTGGCCCGGCTTGAAGCCCTCGGTCACCAGCTCGTGCCCGGCCATCAGCCGGATCGTCTTGGCAAGCGAGGACGGCGCCGCCGCGAGCTGCACCAGCGCGGTGACGACCTCGTAGTCCAGCGAGCGCGGGTAGACCTGGCCGACCGAGGTGAACGCCTGCGAGAAGCCAAGGTGCGCGGCGATCCGCTGCTCCAGCTCCGCCAGCTTCGCCGCGTCGCCGCCGAGCAGGTCGAGCATGTCCTGCGCCGTGCCGACCGGGCCCTTGATGCCGCGCAGCGGGTAGCGGGCAAGGAGCTCCTCGACCCGGCCGTACGCGACGAGCAGCTCGTCGGCGGCGGTCGCGAACCGCTTGCCCAGCGTCGTGGCCTGCGCGGCCACGTTGTGCGAGCGGCCGGCCATGACCAGCTCGCCGTACTCACCGGCCAGCTTGCCCAGACGCGCCAGCACGGCCACCGTACGGTCCCGCACCAGCTCCAGCGAGAGCCGGACCTGGAGCTGCTCGACGTTCTCCGTGAGGTCGCGGGACGTCATGCCCTTGTGCACGTGCTCGTGCCCGGCGAGGTCGTTGAACTCCTCGATCCGCGCCTTCACGTCGTGCCGCGTGACCTTCTCGCGCTCGGCGATCGAGGCCAGGTCGACGGTGTCAAGGACGCGCTCGTAGTCGGCGATCGCCGCGTCCGGCACCTCGATGCCGAGGTCCTTCTGGGCCCGCAGTACGGCGAGCCAGAGCCGGCGCTCGAGCTTCACCTTCTCCTCGGGGGACCAGAGCGTGGCGAGCTCGGTGGAGGCGTAGCGTCCGGCGAGGACGTTCGGGATGCGGGGCTTGGCGGGCGCAGAAGTCACGTGAACGGAGTTTACCCGGCGTCCTGAGGGCCCCGGTCGGCGCCGCCGGACGGAGCGGCCCAGGTCAGCGGTGCTTCGTGTGCCGCCCTGCCGCCGGTCGGCGAGACGGACGGTATCGGCGCGGGCGATCGGGTGAATTCCCCGGCCGTCGACGCGTCCCGGTTTCCTGGGGCCTCCACATTTCGTTCATAGTCTGCAAGTCGTGGCGAGTTTGAGCGCGCGGCATCCCGACTCCTGCGACGACCTAGCCAATCCCGGCAATCGATGCCATCGCGTCAATGACCGACGTCGGCTTCCCCATTTCGCCTGAGAGAAAGAAAACGAGAATGCGACAGGCTCTGACCAGGGGATTGATCGTGGCCGCCGCCGCGACAAGCGCCCTGTCCCTGTACGGCACATGCGCGTCCGCGGCCCCACGCGTGCAGGGCGCCGTGGTGAACTCGGCCGCCGCGCTTCCGGGCCATTCGGATCCCTGGGACTCGGACGGGCTGAACGAGCAGTTGGACGAGAAAATCGGCAAGATGCACGAGCAATTCGGCGAGGCGCACGAGAAAGTCCAGGAGGTGAAGGACAAGCTCGACAACCTGAATGTGCCGCGGCCCACTTCCAGCGAGACCACCTCGGGATATGGCAACTCCGGCTACGGCTACGAGAAGCCGAGCACCCAGGGCTACGGCTACGAGAAGCCGAGCGACCACGGTTACGGCTACGGCAGCGACAAGCCGACCGGCTACGGCTCCGACAAGCCCAGTGACCACGGCTACGGCCACGACAAGCCGAGCGACCACGGCTATGGCTACGGCTCCGAGAAGCCTCGTGACCACGGGTACGGCTACGAGAAGCCGAGCGACCACGGTTACGGCTACGGCAGCGACAAGCCCAGTGACCACGGCTACGGCCACGACAAGCCGAGCGACCACGGCTATGGCTACGGCTCCGAGAAGCCTCGTGACCACGGCTACGGCCACGACAAGCCGGGCGACCACGGTTACGGCTACGGCAGCGAGAAGCCGAGCGACCACGGTTACGGCTACGGCTCCGACAAGCCCAGTGACCACGGCTATGGCTACGGCTCCGAGAAGCCTCGTGACCACGGCTACGGCCACGACAAGCCGGGCGACCACGGCTACGGGCACGACGACGACCACGGCTACGGGCACGACGACGACTGCGGCTACGGCCATGGCTACGGCTGCGACTCGCCCACGCCCAAGCCGACCAAGCCGGGGAAGCCGCACCACCCCCACATGCCCGACACCGGCGTCGGTGCCGAGACCATCATCGGCGGCGTTGCCGCCAGTGGGGCGCTGCTGGTCGCCGGAACCGTCCTGTACCGGCGCAGCCGGGCCGCGTCCCGTCAGTCGTAGTGCACGGGGCGCCGGAGTACGGCCCGCAGCGGTCGTGCGGTCCGGCGCCCTCGGGCAGGCGTAGGTCCGGTATCCAGCGGGCCTACGCCGCCGGCCCCTCGTAGGGCAGCAGCTCGGGACGCTTCGCCGGCCGTCCGTCCCCGGAGGACCGTCCCGTCAGCCGTCGGCCTATCCACGGCAGCAGGTGCTGACGCGCGAACCGCGCGTCAGTGACCCGCCGGCTGACCCAGCCAGGCGGCGCCGTGGCCGGCATCGGCGTGCGCCACTCGGTGTCCTCGGGGTCGTAGCCGAGCCCCTGCCACACGGCCTCGGCGACCCGGCGATGGCCCTCGGCCGACAGATGCAGCCGGTCCACGTCCCAGAGGCGGGGGTCGCTGAGCGAGGCGGCGCCGTACAGGTCGACGACGACCGCGCCGTGCCGCTCGGCCAGCGCGTCGACGCAGGTGAACAGCTCCTCCATGCGCGGCCGGAACCGCTCCAGGACCGGGCCCTGGCGCCCCGGGCTGCGCATCAGGACCAGTTGCCGGCACGCCGGGGCGAGCTTCTCCACGGCCTCCTCCAGCAGGCCGCGCACCCGCCCCATGTCGCACTTGGGCCGCAGGGTGTCGTTGAGCCCCCCGACGAGGGTGATCACATCGGCGCCCATCCCGGCGGCCACGTCGACCTGTTCCTCGACGATCTGCCCGATCAGCTTCCCGCGCACCGCGAGGTTGGCGTACCGGAAGCCGGGCGTGCGGGCGGCCATCCGCCCGGCGAGGAGGTCGGCCCAGCCTCGGTAGGAGCCGTCGGGGAGCAGGTCCGACATGCCCTCGGTGAAGGAGTCGCCGACCGCGACCAGGCTGCTGTATGTGGGGTTCGTCTGCATGGCGACAGAAATGGTATCCCGGCTCCATACCCGTCGGTCGGTCGGGCATGGAGGCGGGAACACCACCGACTCGGTCCCGCTGTCAGGCCCGCTGCCCGAACAGCTTCCGGAGCACGTCCTCCATGGTCACCAGCCCGGACAGGAGCCCGTCGCTGCCCAGTACGGCCGCCACATGCGTCCGGCTGCCGCGCATCGCGGTCAGCACGTCGTCCAGGGGCGTGCTCTCCCGCACCCGGGCGATGGGCCGCATGTCCGCCACCTGGAACGGGACGTCGCGCGGGGAGGCGTCCAGCGCGTCCTTCACATGCAGGTAGCCGACGATCCGGCGGCCGTCGTCGACGACCGGGAAGCGGGAGAATCCCGACTCGGCCGACAGCCGCTCCAGTTCCTCCGGTGTGACGCCCACGCGCGCGTAGACGACGCGTTCCAGCGGGAGGACCACGTCACGCACGGGCCTGCGGCCCAGTTCCAGGGCGTCGTGCAGCCGCTCCCGCGCGCGCTCGTCGATGAGGCCCGCCTCGCCGGAGTCGCGCACCAGCCGTGCCAGTTCGGCGTCCGAGAAGGTCGCCGTGACCTCGTCCTTGGTCTCGACGCGCAGCAGCTTCAGCAGGGCGTTGGCGAAGGCGTTGATGGTGAAGATCACCGGCCGTAGCGCCCGGGCCAGCGTGACCAGCGGCGGACCGAGCGCCAGGGCGCTGCGCACCGGCTCGGCCAGCGCGATGTTCTTCGGCACCATCTCGCCGAGCAGCATGTGCAGATAGGTGGCCAGTGCCAGGGCGATCGCGAAGGAGATCGCGCGCCCGGCGCCCTCCGGCAGGCCCACCGCGTGGAACACGGGCTCCAGCAGATGCTCGATGGCCGGTTCGGCGACCACACCGAGGACCAGCGTGCACAGCGTGATGCCGAGCTGCGCGGCCGCCATCAGCGCGGACACGTGCTGCAAACCCCACAGCACGCTCTTGGCGCGCCGGTCGCCCTGCTCGGCGTACGGCTCGATCTGCGAGCGGCGCACGGAGATCAGCGCGAACTCGGCGCCCACGAAGAAGGCGTTGACGACCAGCGTCAGAAAGCCGATGAATAGCTGTACGGCGGTCACCACCCGCCCTCCTTCTCGCTCTGCTCGCTCTCGGCCGTGCCGTCGAGCGGCGCGTGCAGCAGCACCCGTGCGGCCCTGCGCCCGGCGGCGTCCACGACGTCAAGCCGCCAGCCGGCGACCTCGACCCGGTCACCCACGGCGGGGATACGGCCGAGTTCGCTGGCGACGAGACCGGCCAGGGTCTCGTACGGCCCATGGGGGGCTCTGAGGCCCACGCGCGCGAGCTGGTCCACCCGGGCGGATCCGTCGGCCGAGAACAGGGCCCGGCCCTCGTCGTCGCTGCCCGCCGGGGCGAGGTCGGGCGTCTCGTGCGGGTCGTGTTCGTCCCGGACCTCGCCGACGACCTCCTCGACGATGTCCTCAAGGGTGGCCACACCGGCCGTGCCGCCGTACTCGTCGATGACGACGGCCATGGTGCGCTTGCCGGACAGCCGGTCGAGGAGCCGGTCGACGGTGAGCGTCTCGGGGACCAGGAGCGGCTCGCGCATCAGCTCGGAGACGGGGACGCGGGGCCTGCGCTCGGCAGGTACCGCGAGGATGTCCTTGATGTGGGCGGTGCCCACCACCGAGTCGAGGCCGCCGCGGTAGACGGGGAACCGGGACAGACCGGTCGCCCGGGTCGCGTTCGCCACGTCCTCGCAGGTCGCCTGGGCGTCGAGGGCGACGACCTGGACACGCGGGGTCATGACGTTCTCCGCGGTCAGGTCGGCCAGGTTCAGGGTCCGTACGAAGAGCTCGGCGGTGTCCGCCTCCAGGGCGCCCTCGCGGGCGGAGTGCCGGGCGAGGGCGGCCAGCTCCTGGGGGCCGCGGGCCGCCGCCAGCTCCTCGGTCGGCTCCACGCCGAAGCGGCGCACGATGCGGTTCGCCGTGTTGTTCAGATGCGAGATGAAGGGGCGGAAGACCGCGCTGAACCAGCGCTGGGCGTTCCCGACCCGCTTGGCCACGGCCAGCGGCGAGGAGATCGCCCAGTTCTTGGGCACCAGCTCGCCGACGACCATCAGCACGATGGTCGACAGGGCCGTGCCGATCACCAGCGCGACCGAGCTCGCGGTCGAGCGGGAGATCCCCATCGACTCCAGCGGGCCCGCGAGCAGCGAGGCGATCGACGGCTCGGCGAGCATGCCGACGACCAGGTTGGTGACGGTGATGCCGAGCTGTGCGCCGGAGAGCTGGAACGTCAGATTCCGTACGGCCTTCAGGGCGCCGGCGGCACCCCGCTCGCCGCGCTCCACGGCCCGCTCCAGCTCGCCGCGCTCGACGGTGGTCAGCGAGAACTCGGCCGCGACGAAGGCACCGCAGGCGAGCGACAGCAGGATCGCCACCAGAAGGAGGAGCACTTCGGTCATCGGGTCACCTCCGTCCCATGGTCGGACAGGGCGGGGAGGATCGCTCGATGTCTGCTACTGGGAGGCTCGCCCATGGGCGGACGCTCACACCTTTCATTGGGGGGACCGAAGTGGTTCACCAATAGTAAAGGACCGGCAAAGCAGTCAGTCCGTGAGCGGCTTCACCCACCGCCGCCAGTGTTCCTCGGGCGTGTACCCGGCTGCGCGCCAGGCATGATGCGCGGTCTCGTTCCGCTTGAGCACCATCGCGTCGCCCCGGCGACCGCCGAGCCGTACGAACCGCTCCTCCGCCGCTTCGAGCAGCGCCGCACCGATGCCCCGGCGGCGCCGCTCGGGGTGCACCGCCAGCCGGTACAGATGGCAGCGCCAGCCGTCGAAGCCCGCGATCACCGTGCCGACCAGTTCACCGTCCTGCTCGGCCAGGATCAGCGCCTCGGGGTCACGGGCGACCAGGCGTTCCACGCCGTCCCTGTCGTCGCTGATGCTGGTGCCCTCGGCTGCCGTCTTCCAGAAGGCCAGCACGGCGTCGAGGTCGTCGGCCGTCGCGGCCCGTATCCGCAGATCAGTCATGCCGCGATCCCATCACGGCCGGCGTGTCGCGGCGCCGGATTCCGGCATGCGGACGGCTACTTGCCGCGCAGCCTCTCGATCACCGGCGCGAACGCCTCCATGTACGGCTCCAGGACGGTCAGATACGAGAACCCGTACCGCTCGCGCCGGTCCAGCACCTGCGCGGTGATCTGCTCCAGGGTGCCGATCAGGAGGATGGGCAGGGCCAGCGCCTGATCGAGGGTCAGCTCCGGGACCCGGTCCAGGAGGGGCTGGACCACGGCCTCGCGGTCGTTCGTCACGGTCACCATCTGCAGGAGCAGATTCAGCTCGGCCGGCTCCGCGCGGCCCGCCGCGAAGCCGCGGTACCGGGCCACCCGCTCGTCGAGCCCCTCGGCCGTGACGGGGACCAGCCGCCCGGTCGAGCTCTTCGGGTCCGGGTACGCGCCCCCGAACGCCGCGATGTCGGCGTGCTCGGCGGTCAGCCGCAGGACCCGGTCGCCGTTGCCGCCGACCAGCAGCGGCACCCGTGGCCGCTGCGCCGGCCGGGGCTCGAACGACTCGGACCCCAGCAACCGGTCGAGCTCCTCGACGGTGCGCCGCAGATGGTCCACACGCTCGCCGGGAGTGCCGAAGGGCAGCCCCGCCGAGTCGTGCTCCGCCTGTACGTAACCCGCGCCCAGCCCGAGTTCGAGGCGCCCGCCGGTCAGGGCGTCGGTCGTGGCCACCTCGCGGGCGAGCAGCGCCGGGTTCCACAGGCCCGCGTTGAGCACGAACGTGCCCAGGCGCGGCCGTTCGGTCGCTTCCGCCGCCGCGACCAGGGCCGGGAACGGCGCGGGCATGCCCAGGTGGTCGGGGACCAGGATGACGTCGTAGCCGAGATGCTCGGCCCGGCGGCATTTGGCCCGCCACTCGGCGGCCGGGGCGGGGGTCATCAGGTTGACGCCGAAGCGGAACGGACGCGGGCTCACCGGGTGCGACGCGAACAGGGGTTGCGACATGAACTCTCCTCACTTGCGCGGGACTTGAGTACCTGCCGCGATTTCATCACTCGTGCGCGATGGCAGCCAGCACATTCATGCGTGATGCACGCAACGCGGGCAGCAGCGCCGCCACGACCCCCACGACGGCCGAGCCGATCACCACCGCGACGAGCGTGCCCCACGGGATCGCCAGCGCCGTCATGCCCTGCAGCGCCAGCACCTGCTGGGTGCACACGCCCCACACCAGCCCCAGCGCGAGCCCCAGGACCGCGCCGAACACCGCGATCACGACCGACTCCAGCCTGATCATCCGGCGGAGCTGCCGCCGGGCCAGCCCGATGGCCCGCAGCAGCCCGATCTCCCGGGTGCGCTCCACCACCGACAGGGCTAGCGTGTTGACGACCCCGAGCACCGCGATGATGATCGCGAGCCCGAGCAGGGCGTACACGAGGTACAGCAGCACGGCGATCTGGTCGTGCACCAGGTCCTTGTAGTCGGCGATGTCGCGGACCTGCACCTGCGGGTACGGGTCGAGCGTCTTCTCCAGGCCGGCCCGCAGGTCGTCGGCGCTCGTGCCGGAGGCGGCGTTGACGTACACGGCCGCGTCCTGCCCGCCCGGCGCGTACTTCTGGAGGGTGGCCAGGCCGAAGTAGATCCCGCCTTGGCTGCCGAACCCGTCGGCGGACTCCTGGTCGGTGAGGGCGCCCACCGTCAGCTCGGCCGTGCGACCGCCCTGGAACTCGACGGGGACGGTGCTGCCGACGCGTACGCCGTGGTCCTCGGCGAAGTCCTTGTCCATGGCGAGGCGTCCGTCCGCGAGCGCGGCCGCGGAGTCGCCCTGCGCGTAGGTGATGTTGGCGACCTTGTCGAGCTGCGGTTCGTAGGCCGCGGCGGTCGTCTTCACGCGGTCGCCGTCCGGGAGGCGTACGGCGATCGTCGTGAACTGCGAGCGGACGACGAGCCCCACTCCCTCGGTGTCGCGGATCCGTTCGGTGATCTCGCGCGGGAACGGCACGAAGTTGCCGTTCTGCACCACGAAGTCGGCGCCCAGCGTCTTGTCGATCTGCTGGTCGAACGACTTGGTCATCGAGGCGCTGGCCACCGACATTCCGCCGACCAGCGCGAGGCCCACCATCAGGGCGGCCGCGGTGGCGCCGGTGCGGCGGGGATTGCGCAGGGCGTTGCGCTGGCTCATCCGGCCGATCGAGCCGAACAGCGCGGGGAAGGACCCGCCCAGGACCCGGATCACGGGCCGGACGAGCAGCGGTCCCGCGATCACGGTCGCGATCAGCGTCAGCAGCACGCCGAGGCCCAGCAGCGACGCCGCCGACGATGTCTTCGACGCCACGGCACAGCCCACCAGGGCCGCCGTGCCGGCCGCCCCGATCACCGTGCCCAGGATCGCGCGCAGCCGCAGCGGCCGCCCGATCTCGGCGATCTCCGCGTCCGCGAGGGCCGCCATCGGCGAGACGCCCGCCGCGCGCCGGGCCGGGAGGTACGCCGCCACGAAGGTGACGCCCAGGCCGACCACGTACGCGGTCACCGGCGTGCCCCAGCCGATGACCATCTCGTCCGTCCGGATGTTCATGCCCATCAGACCCATCAGCTCGATGAGTCCGACGGCCAGCCCGATACCGGCCGCGAGGCCCGCCGTCGAGCCGACCAGACCGAGCAGCAGCGCCTCGGTGAGCACCGAGCGCCGCACCTGGCGCCGGTCCGCGCCGAGGGCCCGCAGCAGGCCCAGCTCACGGGTGCGCTGGGCGATCAGCATGGCGAAGGTGTTGACGATCAGGAACACGCCGACGAGGACCGCGACCCCGGCGAAGCCGAGCATGACGTACTTGATGATGTCGAGGAATCCGCCGAGCTGCTCGACGTCCGACTCGGCCTGCTCGTCGGCGGTGCGCAGCTCGTAGGCGCCGCTGTCGCCGCCGAGCGCGTCGGCCACGCGCCGCTTGAGCTCGGCGTCGGTGACGCCGTCGGCCGCGTCGAGCGAGATGCCGGTGGCGCCCTTCGGGTCGCCGATCAGCTTTGTCTGCGCGGTCGGGGTGTCGAAGAAGACCAGCGCGGCACCGGGGTTGGTGGTGGTGAAGGTGACGATGCCGACGACCTCGACCGGGAAGGAGCCCTCCTGCCCGATGACCGTCAGCCGGTCGCCGATCCGCACGTCCTTGTCGTCGGCGGTGTCCGCGTCGATCATCACCTGCCGGTCGCCCTTCGGGGCATGACCGGAGGTGAGCTCGACGGGGCTGCGTTCGGTCGGGTTCCAGGCGGTGCCGATCGTGGGGGCGCCCGTGGTCGGGCCCACCGACTCGCGGTCCTTGTCGGCGACGGTGATGCCCTCCACGTCCACGTCCGCGCGGGCCGCAGCGACGCCCGGGACCCTCGCGAGGCGGTCGGCGAGCGAGGCCGGCAGGGTCAGCGTCTGTCCTGAGGGGATCGTCTCGTCGAAGGTCTCCTTCGGGGTGACCGTGACATCGGCGGCGGTCGAGGCGAAGAGCCGGTCGAAGGTACGGCTGACGGTGTCCGAGAAGATCAGGCTGCCCGCGACGAAGGCCACGGAGAGGATCACCGCCAGGGCGGACAGCAGCAGCCGTCCCTTGTGCGCGAGGAAGCTCCTGAGCGTCGCCTTGAGCACGGGTCAGCCCTTCTCGGGCGGCTCTGGGGGAAGGGTCTGGTCGCCTGCCGTGGGGTTGGCGCCGGCGAACAGGCGCATGCGTTCCAGTACGGCCTCCGCCGTCGGGCGCTCCATCTCGTCCACGATGCGTCCGTCGCCCAGGAAGAGCACCAGGTCGGAGTGGGCGGCGGCGCCCGGGTCATGGGTGACCATCACGACGGTCTGCCCCAACTGGTCCACGGCCTCGCGCAGGAACCCGAGGACCTCCAGACCGGCCCGCGAGTCGAGGTTGCCGGTCGGCTCGTCCGCGAAGATCAGCTCCGGCCGGGAGGCGAGCGCGCGGGCGCAGGCGACGCGCTGCTGCTGGCCGCCGGAGAGCTGGGAGGGCCGGTGCTTCAGCCGGTCCCGCAGCCCCAGGGTGTCGATGACCTGGTCCAGCCACTTCTCGTCGGGCTTCTTGCCCGCGATGTCCATGGGCAGGGTGATGTTCTCTGCCGCGTTCAGGGTCGGGATGAGGTTGAACGACTGGAACATGAACCCGATCCGGTCCCGCCGCAGCCGGGTCAGCTCGCGATCCTTGAGCCCGGTGATCTCGGTGTCGCCCAGCCAGACCTGCCCCGCGGAGACGTTGTCGAGACCCGCCAGGCAGTGCATCAGTGTGGACTTCCCGGAGCCCGAGGGCCCCATGACCGCCGTGAAGCGGCCGCGCGCGATGTCGACGTCCACCGAGTCGAGGGCCAGCACGGTCGTCTCTCCCGAGCCGTACGCCTTGGTCAGGCCGCGGGCGCGGGCCGCGACCCCGTCCGCCGACGCGGGGCCCGGGACGTACGGGGCAGGTGCTGTGGACAAGACCGCCTCCTCACGGAACGCACGCAAAGACACTCATCCCCGCCGAGCGTAATGTGATCCACCACACACCGGGTATCCCTCCGAGGTCCCGGTCGCTCTCCGCCCCAGGTCGGGCCCCCGATATCGATGTAAGGGGCACTCTCCCGCGTGGGGGCGCTCTCCCGCTGTGTGGCGAAGCCCTTGCCGGTGCTAGCACTACCGCGCTAGCTTCTAGGTATGGCGAAGACCCAGTTGAACGTGAGAGTGGACGAGGGGACAGCTCGCGCCGCCCGCGAGCGCGCCCTGTCCCGCGGCATGAGCGTCAACCGCTACATCGAGGAACTCGTCAAGCAGGACACCGGCGAGGTCGGCCATACGTTCGTGGAGGCCGCCGCCGATTTCATGAAGCAGTACGAGTCGGTGTTCGTCGAGGAGTTCGGCGCGGACCGCGAGGGCTCCCGCGAAGGTGGCCACTGATCCGTTGAACGAACTGAACATCGACCTCGCCTGGCTGCTCATGCTCGCCGAGAAGAGGACGCCGGGGGACCCCCAGGTCGCCGACTGGGGAGCCCTCGTCGCCGCCGTCGCACGCCATGAGGCCCGGATATTCGACGTCCCCGTATACGACAGCCCGCACGCCCGAGCGGCCTCCCTGCTCCAACTGCTGCTCCACGTCCCCGCGTTGGAGCGCTCCAACGCCATGTTCGCCTCGGCCGTCGCCTACGCCTACCTCGTCGCCAGCGGCCTCAAGGTGGTCACCTCGGCCGAGCGGGTGCGGGACCTTGCCCGGCTGGTGAAGAGCGGCGAGGCCACGGTGCACGACATCGCGCAGGAACTGCGGCAGTGGAGCGTGTGACCACGCCCATGGGCCGGCGACCGGACCGGCGGAGCCGGTGACTACTCGCTGACCGGCGGCCGCCACGCCGTGCCGAGGAAGCAGTACGACGAGGGGAGCGTCGGCCCGTTCTCCGGCATCATCACCCGCCGGTAGGGGCCGAGTTCGAAGCCGGCCTCCCTGAGCGAGGCGACCGGGTCGCGGGACACATGGCAGCCGCCGCTCACCAGCGGCCACACCGTCCGGTCCAGCGCCCGCTGCGTGAGGTGCATCGCGCGCCCGCCGCCCCGGCCGTGCTCGAAGAACCGCACGACACCCCCGGGCCTGAGCACCCGCCGTACCTCACCGAGCGCCCGCGGTACGTCCCGGACACTGCACATCACCAGCGACAGCACCACCGCGTCGAAGGCCTCGCTCTTGACCGGCAGCGCCTCCGCCGCGCCCGGCACCACGTCCACGGGCACCTCGGCGCGCAGGGCGGAGTCCACGGCCATCGTGCGCAGCAGGCGTTCGGGTTCGATGGCGACCACCTCCGAGACGGAGCTCGGATAGTGGGCGAAGTTCAGACCGTTGCCGGCGCCGATCTCGATCACCCGGCCGGACAGCCCGGCCAGCAGCCGGTCGCGGATGTCGGCCATGCCCATCCGGGTCTCGGCGTTGACGCTGATCCGGGCGTAGAAACGGGCGAACAGCGGATGGTGCACGGCATCCCGTGACACCTTGCCGGAACCGGCGGACCGCAGGGCCATGGGGACCTCCCGGGCAGGACACGACTCACCCTGATTGTCCCCACTTACGGGGCCCGCGCACCCCCGCTGTTCGCTCCGACCGCCTTCCGGGCGGCCCGGGCTCAGCCGATGAAGTCCCGGACCTGCTCGTACACGCCGTGGTCGTTGTTCATGTCGGTGTGCGAGACGCACCCGACCTCGACGTTCGTCGCGCCGCTCAGGATCGCGGTCGTGTCGGGCGTGAGCGCGTCGTCGCAGTTCGACCAGTAGCTGGCGTACGACACACTGCCCGGGGTCTCGTCGCCGGAGTTCAGCGAGGTCAGGAACGAGCTGCCGGTGTTCATCTCCGCGCAGGAGGTGTACAGCCACGCACACCATGAGGCGGTGGACGTGCCGTGGTTCACCCCGGCGGTCGAGACGAAGTCGTCGACGTACGACGTCCCGCCGAGGTTCTTGAGGTAGTAGCGGGCGCTGAGTGTGCCCATCGAGTGGACGACCAGGTCGACCTTCGAGGCGCCGGTCCGGGCGAGCACGTTTCTGATCTCGGTCGCGAGCTGCTGGGCGGTGGTGACGTTCGACTGGGCCCAGTCGTACGACCAGGCGTCCAGCTCGGCGGCGGCGTAGCCGTCGGCCTCGAAGTAGCCGGCCCAGTCGTCCCAGCTACTCGCCGAGCTGCTCAGGCCGTGCACGAAGACGACGGGGTTGTGGGTGGCGGCCTGCGCGGGTGTGGGGGAGAGGGACAGTGCCAGAAGGAGCGAGGTGGCCAGGGCCGTGAGACCCGTGGCGATGCGACGCGTGGAGCGCTGCATGATGCCTCCTGAAACGTGTGGGGTTGTCAGGAGTGTCGAGCCGGGTCTACGCGCGCCGCATCGGTGAAATCGCCGGTCTTTACGATTCAAGTAACCCGCCAGTAACGTCATTTGTGTGGTGACTCCGGTGAACCCCCCACCTCTTGACCGCACTTCGCCACCGCAGCGCACGCACGCGTGGCGAGAGCTGGCCGCCACCCTCCCGGAGGGCGTCCGGGTGCGCGTGCTGCGTGCGGTGTACGGCGATCCGCGCGCCGCCGCCGAGCTGGTCCCGCGCCTCACCGACCGCCAGGCGACGGGCGTCGACCCGCTTCCCACCGAGCCGGCCGAACTGGCCCCGATGCTGCTGCGTGAACGCCGGGCGGAGATGCAGGCGTTGCCGGACAACACCCGCCTCCTGCTGCTCCTCGCCGCGGCCGACCAGTACCCGGTCCCCACCGACGCCTTCCTGCGCGCCGTCGTGGCGGCCCGCCTCGACACGCGGTGCCTGGACGCCGCCGAGACGGCCGGGCTCGCGCACTCCGGCGCGGGCGGGGTGGCGTTCCGCGACGCGTGGACCCGGATCGCGGCCTACGAGACGGGCACCCCGGTCGACCGCCGCGACGTCCACCGTCTGCTGGCCCGCGTGCTGCGCGGCGAGGGCGAGACGCCGTCGCGCTCCTGGCACCGGGGCGCGGGCGCGCTCGGCCCCAGCGGACGGCTGGCCGCGGAACTCTCCGCCGCCGCGGGCAGGGCGGCCGGCACGGGGCGCCTGTCGGTGGCGCGGGCGCTGGCGGAGCGGGCCGCAGCCCTGTGCCCCGACCTCTCCGAACAGGCCCGCCTGACGGCCCGAGCCGCCGCCTACGCCTGGCGATCCGGCGACGGTGACCGCGCGCGCCGACTGGCGGCGACCGTCACCGACGACGCACTGACCGGCGTGCTCGCCCTGCGGACGGGAAACGCCACGGAGGCATTCGACGCCCTGCTGACGGGCGCCGGCGCCACGGCCCCGACGGCGTCGGCCCCGACCGCGACCTCCGCCGCCGCGCACGTCCTCGCCCGCGCCACGGAGGCGGCCTCCGCGGAGGCGTGCGACGCCCTGCTGACGGGCGCCGATGCCATCGCCCCGACCGCATCGGCCCCCGCCACCACCCCCACCCCGGCCGCGCGCCCCCTCGCCCCCGCCACCCCGACCGCCTCCGCCACCCAGGCCGCGCACCCCCTCGCCCGCGCAACCCCGGATACCCCGGCCGCGCACCTCCTCGCCCGCGCCACCGAGGCCGCCATCTACACCGGAGACGTACGTCGCCTGCGTGAGGCCGTGCGGGTCGCCGACCGGATCGGTGTCGTGCCGCTCGGCACATTGGGTGGGCTCGTGGCCGCGTTCGACGGGCGGTACGCGGACGCTCGCGACCTGCTGAAGTCGGCCGCCGGGCGCTGCGGCCCCGGCGGTGACCCCACCGTCCTGATCCACGCCGCGATCGCCGCCCTGCTCCTCGGCGACCACACACGCGCGGCCACCGCGACCGTCCGCGCGGCAGCCTCCGCCCGCGCGCGGGGCACGCCGGTGACCGTGCCGCAGGCCATGGAGTTCCGGGCGTACGCCGACTTCTGGACGGGACGCCCCCGGGCCGGCGAGGCCGCCGCGACGGATGCGCTGTGGCTGGCCCACGCCACCGGTCAGGACAACGGCGCCTGCCATCTCCAGGCAGCCCTCGCCATGTTCGCGGCGCTCACCGGGGACGCCGACGTCTGCCGCGAACGCGCCGCGACCGCACGGTCGTACGCCCTCGCCCGTGGCCTCGGCCTGCCCGCCGCCCTGGCCCAGTGGGCGCTCGCCTTCCTCGACCTGAGCAGCGGCCGGTTCGCCGCGGCGGCGGCCCGGCTGCGCGCCCTCGCCGGATTCGGCCCGGGCCACGGCCACCGGGCCATCCGGCACCTGGCCACCCCGCACTACGTCGAGGCAGCCGTCCGCACCGGCGACACCCGGGTCGCCCGCGTGGCGCACGCCGACTACCACCGCTGGGCCGCCGCCGTACGCAGCCCGGACGACCTGGCCCTCAGCGCCCGCTGCCGGGCCCTGCTCGCCCCCGGCGCCGAGGCGGTGGACCACTACCGCACGGCGCTCGACCTGCACTCCCACGGCACCCGCGACTTCGAACGCGCCCGCACGGAGCTGCTGTTCGGCAGCGCCCTGCGCCGACTGCGCCACCGTACGGAGGCACGCGACCGTCTGCACAGCGCCCTGGAGGCGTTCGACTCCTTCGGCGCCCCGCACTGCGCGACACAGGCCCGCACCGAGCTGCGCGCCCTGGGCACCCCGGCCGCCCCTGCGCGGACCGCCCCCGACACACCGACCGCCCGCCTCACGGCCCAGCAACTTCTGGTCGCCCGGATGGCGGCCGAGGGCGCGACCAACCGTGAGATCGCCGTCCGCCTGGCCCTCAGCCCGCGCACGATCGACCACCACCTGCGAGGCGTCTTCACCCGCCTGGGCATCCGCTCCCGCATCGAACTGGTGCGGCTCATCGCCGAGAGCGATGCGAGCGATGCGAGCAACGCCAGTGCGGCACCCTAGACCTGGGAGAACTCACGGGCGAACCCGGCGACATTGCGCGGGCAGGCCCAGATCTCCCGTGTCGTCCGGCTCTCGAACCGGTTGTCCGACTGGTCGCCGGCGTCCCCTTCCGGACGGGCCAGCATCTCCAGCACGCCGAGAAGGTTGTCCAGCTCGTCGTCCTCCGGCATCTCGTCGCACGGATGCTCCTCATGCGCACAGTCCGCCTGCCCGAGAGCACGCTCGACGGCGGCCATCGCCTTCAGCACGCGGGCCTCGGCCGCCGCGTCCGGATCGGCGTGGATCACATAGGGGCCGATGAGCACCAGCCCGAAGGTCCACAGCGCCGTGTCCGGTCCGTCGGCCGCCACGCTCGCCTCCAGGTTTCGCGCACACGCCAGGACCGTCCCCCGGGCGTCGCCGAGGGAGTAGCCCTGCCGGATCTCGTCCCACTCCGCGATCAGGGCGTCCCACTCGGCGGGAGTCGTGGGAGCCGCCGGCGTGGAAGGCGCCTCGTCGTCGTTCAAGTCTTCTACAGCGTCCGCGTTGACCATGATCCTGAGCATGGCATGCGGGTCCGACACTCCGGCCTCAGGGCGTCTCCCGTCCCCGAAACCCCTCCGCGTCCCACGTCCCGAACAGCCGCGGTGCCAGCCAACCCGGCGCCGCCGTACGGAATTCGGCGGGCTCCAGCGCTCCCGCCCCCGCCGGCACCGCACCCAGCAGCGGCGCCCCCGCCACCTCCGGCAGATCCGCGACATTGCACCGCGACGCCAGATCGGCCGCCTCGGGCCAGCTACCGATCACGACACCGAGCAGGTCCAGCCGTCGGCGGCGTAGTTCACGTGCCGTCAGCTCGGTCGTGTTGAGTGTGCCCAGGCCCGCCGTCGCCACCACCAGGACAGGCGCCGCCATCAGCTCGGCCGCGTCGGCCAGGGTGCCGCCCGCCTCGTCGAAACGGACGAGCAGACCGCCCGCCCCCTCCACGAGCACCAGGTCGTGTTCGGTGGCCAGCTTGGCGGCGGCTTCCGCGATCTCGTGCGGGCGCACCGCCGCCCGGCCTGCCCGGCGCGCGGCCGTGCCCGGGGCCAACGGGTCGGGATAGCGCGCGAGTTCGGCGGTCCTCACCCCGCCCGCGAGGCGCGCCACCTCCTGCGCGTCGCCGTCCTCGTCCGGTCGTACGCCCGTCTGCGCGGCCTTCAGCACGGCCACCGACCGGCCCGCGCCGCGCGCAGCCGCGGCGACCGCCGCGGTCGTGACGGTCTTGCCGACCTCCGTGCCCGTGCCCGTGATCACCAGTACCGGCATGTCAGCCCTCCCGTGCCGCCGCGCACACCGCGCGGGCGATCCGTGCGACGTCCGCGTCGCCCGTGACGTACGGCGGCATCGCGTAGACGAGGTCGCGGAACGGCCGCAGCCACACACCCTCGCGCACGGCGGCCGCCGCTGCCGCGCGCATGTCCACCTCGTGGTCGAGCTGGACGACCCCGATGGCGCCGAGGACGCGTACGTCCTTCACGCCCGGAAGGTCCGACGCCGGCGCCAGTCCCTCCCGCAGTCCCGCCTCGATCCGCTTGACCTCGGCCTGCCAGTCCTGCCCGAGCAGCAGCTCGATCGAGGCACAGGCCACCGAGGCCGCCAGCGGGTTGCCCATGAAGGTCGGGCCGTGCGCGAGCACCGGCACCTCGCCGCGCGAGATGCCGTCGGCCACGCGCGCGGTGCACAGCGTGGCGGCCATCGTCAGGTAGCCGCCGGTCAGCGCCTTGCCCACGCACATCACGTCCGGCGTCACACCCGCGTGGTCCGCCGCGAACAGCGCGCCCGTGCGGCCGAACCCGGTGGCGATCTCGTCGAACACCAGCAACACGTCGTGCGCGTCGCACGCCTCGCGCAGCACCCGCAGATACGCGGGGGAGTGGAACCGCATCCCGCCCGCGCCCTGCACGACCGGCTCCACGATCACCGCCGCCAGTTCGTCGGCGTGCCGCTCGATCAGCGAGTGCAGATGCCCGGCGTACGACTCGTCGTACTCGGCCGGCGGCGGGTCCGCGAACACCTGGCGCTGGAGCACCCCGGTCCACAGCTCGTGCATGCCGCCCTCGGGGTCGCACACCGACATCGGCTGCCAGGTGTCGCCGTGGTAGCCGCCGCGCCAGGTCAGCAGGCGCTGCTTGCCGGGGCGGCCCAGCGAACGCCAGTACTGGAGGCACATCTTGACCGCGACCTCGACCGACACCGACCCGGAGTCGGCCAGGAACACATGCTCAAGCCCCTCCGGCGACATATCGACAAGGAGCTTCGCCAGGCGTACGGCGGGCTCGTGGGTGAGCCCGCCGAACATCACATGGCTCATCCGCGCCAACTGCTGCTGCGCGGCCTCGTTGAGCACCGGGTGGTTGTAGCCGTGGATCGCCGACCACCAGGACGACATGCCGTCGACCAGTTCACCCGAGCCGTCCGCGAGCCTCAGCCGCACCCCGCTCGCCGACTCCACGACCAGCGGCTCGCTGCGACCGGGCATCGGGCCGTACGGGTGCCACACATGCCGCCGGTCGAGTTCCAGCAGCTCGGGCACGGTCAGGCCGGGCGCGGCGTGCGGGTCAGGCATTGGGCGCGAGGTCCGTTCCGGCGCCCCGGCGGCGTACGGAGACCAGGTCGGTGCGCGGCTCGTTGGCCGGGGCGGCAGCGGGAGCGGCAGCAGCGGCCGTACCGCACACACCGCCCCCTTCGTGCGACCCGCACCCGGCGCTCTCGTCGGATCCGCAGCCCGCGGCCTCGTGGGACCCGCAGCCCGCGCTCGCGTGCGAACCGCAGCCGCCCCCGGCCGCCTCCGTCCGGTGCTCCGGGAGCGTCACCTGGTCGGTGCCCTCCACCTCGAAGCCGGCGTCGGCGATCATCTCCAGGTCGGCCTTGCCCGCCTGGCCCTCCGTCGTGAGGTAGTCACCGAGGAAGATCGAGTTGGCCAGGTTCAGGGCGAGCGGCTGCATGGTGCGCAGATGGACCTCGCGGCCACCGGCGATCCGTACCTCCACGTCCGGACAGACGAACCGCACCATCGCCAGGATCCTGAGGCAGCGCTGCGGGGTGAGGTTCCACTCCTTGGCCAGCGGGGTGCCCTCGACCGGGATCAGGAAGTTGACCGGCACCGAGTCCGGGTCCAGCTCACGCAGCGAGTACACGACGTCGACCAGGTCCTCGTCGCTCTCACCCATACCGGCGATGAGGCCGGAGCAAGCGGACAGCCCGGCCCCGTGCGCCTTCTGCACGGTGTCGACGCGGTCGGCGTAGGTGTGCGTGGTCGTGATGTCCCCGTACGTCTCCTCGGACGTGTTGAGGTTGTGGTTGTACGCGTCGGCGCCGGCCTCGCGCAGCCGCTCGGCCTGGCCGTCGGAGAGGAGACCGAGACAGGCGCACACCTCGACGCCCTCGTTCTGGTCCTTGATCGTCCTGATGGTCTCGGAGACCCGGTCCACGTCACGGTCGGTCGGGCCGCGCCCGGACGCCACCAGACACACCCGCTTGGCGCCACCCGCCAATCCGGCGGCCGCGGCCTGGGACGCCTGGTCCGGCTTCAGCCAGGTGTACTTCAGGATGCCGGTGGTGGAGCCGAGGCGCTGGGAACAGTAGGAGCAGTCCTCGGGGCACAGGCCCGACTTCAGGTTGACCAGATAGTTGAGTTTCACCCGTCGGCCGAACCAGTGCCGGCGCACCTTGCCGGCCGCGGCCACCACATCGAGCAGGTCGTCGTCGGAAGTGGCGAGGACGGCCAAGGCTTCCTCGCGGGTCGGCAGCTCGCGCCGAAGCCCCTTGTCCACCAGCGTGTTCAGCAGGTCCATGGAAGCTGATCCTGACGTACGGAGGGCGTTCGAGCCAAGGTGAGTTTGCACAACCCTGTCGTTTCGATGTGTGGGTATTGCCACACCGTGGGCGGGCGGCCGTACGGCTAGGGTCTGTCCACTGCCTACAAAAGCGACGTCTGCGGACCGCTCACCAAAGCCCCGGAGGAACCATGGCGTTCGGCTGGATCGACGAGCAGGCGGAGCTGCGCCGCCGCGCCGGGCTCGTACGGACCCTGCGCCCCCGGCCCGCCGAATCGCCGCTTCTCGATCTCGCGAGTAACGACTATCTGGGCCTGGCCCGCCATTCGGAGGTCACCGAGGGTGCGGCGCGGGCCGCGCGGATCTGGGGCGGCGGCGCGACCGGCTCCCGGCTCGTCACGGGCACGACTGAGCTGCACGCCGAGCTGGAGCGCGAGCTGGCCGACTTCTGCGGCTTCGAGGCGGCGCTGGTCCTCTCGTCCGGCTACGCGGCCAATCTCGCCGCGGTCACCGCACTGGCCCCGCACGGCTCGCTGATCGTGTCGGACGCCGGCAACCACGCCTCGCTGATCGACGGCTGCCGGCTGGCCCGGGGCACCACCCAGGTCGTCCCCCATTCGGAGCCGGAGGCCGTGCGCAAGGCGCTGCACACGCACGAGGGCACGGCGGTCGTCGTGTCCGACACGGTCTTCTCGGTCGACGGCGACGCCGCCCCGCTGGCGGAGTACGCCGAGGCGTGCCGGGAGCGCGGAGCGGGACTGCTGGTCGACGACGCCCACGGCCTCGGTGTACTGGGCGACGGCGGCCGTGGCGCCCCGCAGGCGGCGGGGCTCGCGGGCGCCGCCGACGTCGTCGTCACGGTCACGCTGTCCAAGTCGCTCGGCAGCCAGGGCGGCGCCGTTCTCGGCCCCGCCCGGGTGATCGAGCACCTGGTCAACACCGCCCGGACGTTCATCTTCGACACGGGGCTCGCTCCCGCGTCGGCGGGCGCGGCCCTGGCGGCGCTGGGGTTGCTGCGCCGTGAGCCGGAGCGGGCCGCGCGGGCGCGTGCGGTGGCACGCGAACTCCACGCTCGCCTGACCGCCGCGGGTCTGGAGGCGGTACGTCCGGACGCCGCGGTCGTCTCGGTGCGCGCCCCGTCCCCGGAGAAGGCCGTGCACTGGGCGGCCGAGTGCCGTACGGCCGGCCTCGCCGTGGGCTGTTTCCGTCCTCCCTCCGTGCCCGACGGCATCTCACGGCTGAGGCTGACCGCCCGCGCGGACCTCTCCGAGGCCGAGATCGAGCGCGCTGTACGAGTGATCGGCGAGACACGACCATGAGTCGGCGTGACACGGCCCTGCTCGCGCATCGGATGGAACTGATCAGAATCGATCAGGGTTGATCGGATCGGTCAGGGATGTCAGGACTGGAACGCGGCCGTGAAACCCGCCCAGCTCTCGGGGGAGAAGAGCAGCGCGGGTCCGGCCGGGTCCTTGGAGTCGCGCACCGCGAGCAGTCCGGCCCAGGGGCCGGAGTGCGGCCGTGCCGTCTCGACGCAGTTGTTCGCTCCTGTGCTGTAGCTGCTGCGCAGCCATCGCTCACCTGGTAGTTCGGTGCTCGACATGACGTTCCGAGGCAGTGCGGTCATGGTGCCTCCTTACGCGCCGCCACCTAGCGCGGCGATGTAATCCAACGATTCCTCGGGCGAAAGGGCGTGGATCCGAAGGGCGTTGAAGGCCTCCGTGTAGGCCCGGAGGTCTTCTTTCCGTTCGAGATAGAGGCTACTCGTCAAGTGGTCGAGAACAACCACATCCAGATCAGAAGTGCTCGAAAATGAGAAGATAACGAAAGGGCCAGTCAGGCCGATATGCTCACCGGCCCTGAACGGCAGCACCTGAAGGCGGACTTGGGGCAGCCGCGCCGCCTCCATCAGCCGGCTCAACTGCCGCGCCATCACCTCGGGCCCGCCGATCTCCCGGCGCAGCACCGCCTCGTCCAGCACCGCGCTCAGCTTCAGCGGCGGATCCGCGCGCAGCACGTCCTGCCTGGCCAGACGCACCGCGACCAGCGCGTCGAGGCGTTCGTCGGCATCGCCGTCCAGCCCGCCGACCGCGGCCCGGGTCACCGCCCGGGCGTACTCGGGCGTCTGGAGCAGTCCGGGCACCACCGACGTCTCCAGCGTGCGCATCGCCCTTGCCTGGGACTCCAGGCTGATGAAGTCCCGGTACGTCGGCGGCAGCACTCCGCGGTACGCGTGCCACCAGTGGTGCCGGCCACCACCCTCGTCGGAGCCCGCCAACACCAGCAGTAACTCCCGTAGTTGTGCATCCCGTACGCCGTAGACGTCGAGCAGTAACCGCACATCGGCCGGTTTCACCCCGCTGGCGCCGGTTTCGATCCGGCTCACCTTGGACTGGTGCCAGCCCGCCAGCCGGGCCGCCTCACCGCTGGTGAGCCCCGCCCCGGTGCGTAACGCACGCAGTTCTGCGCCCAGTTTCCGGCGACGCACTGCGGGACCGTGCTGCATGGGCTACTCCTTACTCCAACTGAGTCGCCCAAATACGGTCTGCCGTCGCAGAGTTCACCGCTTCGAGCGACAGATATATGCATATCTTGGTGGATCGGCACCCTGACGGCCCTGATAATGGCAGTCTGGCGGCGAAGCACCAGTCCGGGACCGTACTCGAACCATCCTCTCCGTGTCGGACTGCGCTCCCGTTGGGAAAGGGACGACCTCGCCATGGCAGATCATCTGGAAGCATCCGTAACTCTGCCGAGCGATCCCGCTTCGGTCTCCGCGGCCCGGGTCTATGTGCTCACCACCCTCGCGGAATGGGGCCTGCCGCCAGACACGGAAGTCGCCGACACCATCCGTCTGATCGTCTCCGAACTCACCACCAACGCCGTACAGCACACCCTGGGCCAGTCACCCACCTTCACGGTGGACCTCGTGCTCGACCGTGACGAACACCTGCGCATCGGCGTCACCGACAGCCATCCGCGTTTCCCCAAGCGTCTGCCGGCCGCCGTGCAGCAGGACAACGGACGCGGCATGGTCATCATCCGCTGGCTGACCGCGGAGTGCGGCGGCAAGCTGAGAGTGCGCCCCACGCGCGAGGGCGGCAAGACCGTCTCCATCGAACTGCCGTGGACGGTGCCCGCCGCACCGGTCGCCGCCGCGGGACCGCAGGAGTCCTAGCCCTTCACAGCGGCTGCGCCTGCCCGGAGCGGGCGAACGTGCCGCGCAACAGAGCCCGGAAGGCGTCCGCGGCGGGAGCCGCCTCCTCGCCGCGATAGGCGACCGAGATCGTACGGCGCAACTGCCCGCCTTCCAACGCGCGCACCCCCACCGGAGCGACCGACGTGCGCGCCACCATCTCCGGTACGACCGCCACCCCGAGCCCCGCACTGGCCAGCGCGCACACCAGCAGGTACCCCGGCGTCGCCACCACCACCGACGGCATGGCCCCGGCCCCGGTCAGCGCCGCCTCCACACCCCGCCGCGCCGGAGCGTCCGGCGCCATGCTGATCAGCGGCTGCCCGGCGAGCTCGGTCAACGGCAGCCGTGTGGCGCCGCTGGTGAGCACATGGCCCGGAGCGGACACCAGCACCAGCTCCTCGACGAGGATCGGCTCGATGCCGACGGACGCGGGCAGCGGCGTCGGTTCCCCCGGCTCGTAGGTGTGCGTCAGCGCGAGATCGACCTCGCCCGCCGCCACCGCTGCGACACCGGCCGACGGCTCGTAGTCGGCGACCGTCAGCTCCACGTCCGGATGCGCCCGGCGGAAGGCGCTGAGGGCCGGCGGCAGCAGATGGATGCCCGCCGTCTGGAAGGTGCCGAGCCGCAGGGTGCCCCCGGACAGGCCGGTCAGGCGGGCCAGCTCGTGCCGGGCCCGATCCAGCTCGTCGAGCACCAGCCGTGCCCGGGCCACCAGCAGCTCGCCCGCACCCGTCAGCCGCGCTCCTCGGTGGTGCCGTACCAGAAGGGCCGTGCCCGCCTCGCGCTCCAGCTTGGAAAGCTGCTGGGAAAGCGCGGGAGTGGTGTACCCGAGCCGTTCGGCCGCCCGGGTGATCGAGCCCGCCTCCGCGACCGCCACCAGGGCGGCGAGCCGGACCGGGTCGTACATGCGGGCCCTCCGTCCGCCTCAGTCGCATGGCTGCCTTAAGCAATGCTTTAGGACTTCCCATGATATTCGAAATACCTGCTGAAGGCTTGCGCGCGGCAGGCTGGGTCCATGGACGCTCAGCTCATCGCCTTCACCGGGGTCTCCGCCGGCCTGGTCGCCATGCCCGGTGCCGACTTCACCGTCGTCGTACGCAATGCCCTCGTCTCCCGCCGGGCCGGTATCGCCTGCGCGCTCGGGATCGGGGCGGGGCTGCTGGTGCATGTGACGCTGGCGGTGGTGGGGGTCGCCGCGGTCCTCGCCGCCATGCCGGCGCTGTTCCGTGCGCTGCAGGTCGTCGGCGGTGTCTATGTGCTGTACCTGGGCGTGCAGACCCTGCGGCAGCGGCACACCGAAGTGGTGGACGCGCCCGAGGAGTCCGCCGCGCGACCGCTGCGGCAGGGCTTCGTGACCAACGCCCTCAACCCGAAGGCGTCGCTCACGTTCCTCAGCGTGCTGCCGCAGTTCGTGCCCGCGGGCTCTCCCGCGATGCCCAGGACGCTGCTGCTCGCCCTGATCGTGCTGGCGATCGCGCTGGTGTGGTTCCAGGTGGTCGCCCTGCTGGTGGACCGGCTCGGCAGGTGGCTGCGCCGGCCGCTCGCCGCACGTGCGGTCACGCTCGCCACCGGCGCGGCACTGACGGCCTTCGGCGCGGCCCTGCTCGCGGGACCGCTGCTCGCTCTCTGAGGCCCCGGGAACGGTGACGGCGCGTCAGGACGCCGCCACCGTCCCCGGGAAGGTCACTTGACCCGGCCGTACCAGACGCTCCTGGTCCAGATCTTCTGCAACTTGACCACGTCCCCGGTCTTCGGGGAGTGCCAGATCTTTCCCTTCCCGGCGTAGATGCCGACGTGGTAGACGTACGACCCCGAGTGGAAGAACACCAGGTCTCCGGCCTTGCGGTTCTTGCCGGAGATGTGGCGGGTCTTGTTGTACTGCTGGGCAGCCGTGCGGGGCAGCTTCTTGCCCGCCTTCTTGTACGAGTACAGCGTGAGCCCCGAGCAGTCGAACCGGTTCGGCCCGGTGGCGCCCCACCTGTACGGGGAGCCCTTCTTGGAGGCCGCGACCTGAAGTGCCTTCGACGCCGGCGTGGCGGCTTCCGCCTCTGAGGTGAAGCCCGGTGCCACGATCGAGCCGCCCACTGCGGCGATGGTGAGGGCCGAAGCCGTACCGGCCCGGACCATCAGCGACGGGACACGATTGAGCGCAGTCATGCGCAACCCTTCGTCAGCCGCCTGAGAAGGATGACCTGTCGGATTCGGGCTGGCGAAGTTGCCCGGCCGCGTTGCCACGGCTTCACCCCAAGGGTTGCTCGGCTCGAACGAACGTCCGCTCCGGCGACCCGTCTTGCCTGGGTCCTCCACTCCTGCCGATCCACTCCTGTCGACCGGTCATCCGGGCGGCGGCAGGACTCGGCGTCCGCCCGGACCGCCCCGCCGCTGCGGCGGGGGCTTGTCGTCAGACAGGGATCTTGACGCACGGATGAGCGAAATACCCAACGGAATCGGGGGTTTGTGGTGTTACTCACCACTCACCCGTTCGGGTGGGTGGCCCTGTGTTCGAGGGGGTGTCCAGGTGCCCGAGGAGTCCCGGACCAGGGACGGAGCGTCTGATTCCGCCTGGCGGTCATGCCTGTTGCGCAACCCTGACGGCCGCGCAAAAGGAGGGCCGACTACGCCGAAAGGGGGTACGCCGTTTGGTCCGTTTCAGCTCCGTTCCGGACGCCTCGTCAGTGGGTCGGGGCGTCCGGAATCCTGCTGTAGGGGGCGTCAACTGTCGGAGCGCGGGGGAAGCGTGACGCGAGCCGTGCGGCGCTCTCCGTCCAGCACGCGCAACGCACGCGCCAGCGTGGGAGCGTGCAGCTCCGTCTCACCCCGCTGGTGCATCAGCGCCAGCGCGTCCCGCAGCTCGGCCGCCCTGCTCACGAGCGCCTGGGCGGCCCGCAGTCCGCGATAGGTGTCACCGTCCTGCGCCGGGTTGATCCGGCCGAGCAGGTCCACGACGTCGAGATACCGGTCGATCAACTCGCCCTCCGCGCGCGTCAGTGCGGGCAGTGGCGGCAATTCGGGTGGAAGCACCGGCCGCTCACCTCCCTGTCGGCGGAGCGAGCGTTTCCCTGCGGCTGGGGATGATCCGGTCCACCAGTCCGTACTCCAGCGCCTCCTGGGCGTTCAGGATCTTGTCCCGCTCGATGTCCTTCGACACCTGCTCGCAACTGCGCCCGGTGTGACGGGCGAGCATCTCCTCCAGGCGGGCCCGAATCCGCGTCAGTTCGTCGGCCTGGATGGCCAGATCGCTGGCCTGGCCCTCGACCGGCTCGGGCAGCCCCGGCTGATGGATCACCATCCGGGCCCCGGGCAGGGCGAACCGCTTCCCCGGCGTGCCCGCGGCGAGCAGCACCGCGCCGGACGCGCCGGCCTGGCCCAGGCAGATCGTCTCCACGTCGCAGGTGACGTACTGCATCGTGTCGTAGATCGCCGACATGGAGCTGAACGAGCCGCCGGGCGAATTGATGTACAGCGAGATGTCCTGGTCGGGGTCCTTGTGCTCCAGGTACATGAACTGGGCCATCACGTCGTTCGCCGAGGTGTCGTCGATCGGCGTGCCGAGAAAGACGATCCGCTCCTCCAGCAGCTTCGAGTACGGATCCTGCGTCCTGACTCCGGAACTCGTGCGTTCGGTGAACTCGGGCAGTACATAGCGGGCTGACGGTCGGGTCATGGCTCACGCCTCCCTTGCCGGGGTGCCTGTAAAAAATGTACAGGACGTACATGACGTAATGTGGGGAGCATGGCCTACGAGATTCCGGTGACGCAAGCCAGGGCTGAGCTCGCCGATCTGATCAATCGCGTGGTGTACGGCGGTGAGCGCGTCGTCGTGACGCGCCACGGCAAGCCCCTCGTTGCCCTTGTCTCCGCCTCTGACCTCGAACGACTGGAAAAGCTCGGGGAGCCGTCGGAGCTCGCCGAGGATCAGGTGATCAGCGCGGTCTCCAGCGTCCGCGAGGTCGCTTCCGCTCCCCGCGAACGGCAGCGCTTCGGCATCGCCGCCGAGCATCGCCGGTCGAGCCCCTCCTAGTACGGGCCGCCACCGGCTCCGGACATGACGAGACCGTGCACCCCCGTCCGCTACAGCGGGGGTGCACGGTCGGTTCGGTGTGACCGCGGGCGGTGTTCCTCGTGCGCCGGCCGATGGTCAGCCGACGGTGGTCAGTTCCCGCTCCGGTGCGGGCACGCTGCCCGTCGCGCGCGCCTTGAGCGTGCTCCCGAGCAGTACGGCGCCCAGGCCCAGCGCGGCCCACCAGGTCAGGGTCATGGCCGGGCCGATCGCCGCCGCGCCGTCGAAGAAGGACACCGAGCGCAGCAGGGTCGTCCCCGCCCCCGGCGGCAGCCACTGACCGATCGCGCCGACCGGCTCCGGCAGCATCTGCGGTGCCGAGGCGGCTCCCGAGAACGGGTTGCCGATCAGCATGATCGTGGCCGCGGTGACGCCGATGCCGGCGGTGCCGACGAGGGCGGCGAGCCCCGCGACGGCCGCGCTCACGGCCAGCGTCGTCAGGGCGAACACCCCGGCCTCCGCCCACCAGTCCCCGGCGAGCACCCCCAGCCAACTGTGCGCGATCGACGCCGCGACCACGCCGATCAGGGTGGCGACACCGGCCAGGGCGCCGACGGCGCGGATGCCGCGCAGCCCGAGCAGGGTCACCGCCGCACCCGCCGCCATGCCGGCCAGGGCGAGCGGCAGCACGCTGGAGGTCAGGGCCGCGCCGCGCGGGTCGTTCTCCGGCGCGGCCACGACGTCGACGGTCTTGACCTGGGCGCCCTCGGCGGCGGCCTGCCGGGCCACCGCCTGCTGGAGGAGCTGGGCGACGGCCGGGCTCGCCGCCGACGCGGTCAGCAGCTCCGGGCCCTGGGGGGTCACCACGACGGCGCCGTATACGGTCCGGTCCTCGATGGCCTCGCGGGCGGCCGCCTCGTCGGCGTAGCGGTGGATGTCGAAGGCGCCCTCGTGCCGGCCGAGCTGCTGCTCCACCTGTGCGGTGGCGGCGGCCGGTCCCGCGACGCCCAGCGGCAGGTCGCGCGGAGCGGTGCGAGCGGCCGGCCAGGCGAAGGCCCACAGGGCGAGGGCGGCGAGGAGCGGAACGAGGACGACGACCGCGACCAGGCGCCGGGACGCGGCGTTCCTGGGTGGCGTAGCGGACCGGGTGGACATGGGGGCTCCCTGAGGAAACTAAAAAGAATGATCGTTCGTTTTCTCTGTGTCACCACCGTGCTCGCAGCAGCCCGTCCTTGTCAAGAAGGAATGTTCGTTTTAGTTTTGGAGCATGGCCCGCGTATCCCAGGAACACCTCGACGCCCGCCGCCGGCAGATCCTCGACGGCGCCGCGATCTGCTTCGCCCGCAACGGCTTCCACGCCACGTCCATGCAGGACGTGCTGAAGGAGGTCGACCTGTCGGCGGGGGCGGTGTACCGGTACTTCAGCGGCAAGGAGGAGCTGATCGGCGCGATCGTCGCCGAGGTGCTCGGCTCGGTCCGCGAGGCCTTCGAGGAGGCGGCGCGGCAGAGCCCGCCCCCGCCACCGGACGAGCTCGTCGCCTCGGTCCTCGGCCGGACCCTCGCCGCCCGCGAGTCCCTCGTCGTCGACGGCAGGCCCGCCTTCCCGCGGCTCGTCGTCCAGGTGTGGACCGAGACGCTGCGCAACGAGGACCTGGCGGCCGTCCTGCGCGAGGGCTACCTCTCGGTGCGCGCGGCCTGGGCGCAGATCGTCGAGGGCTACCAGAAGGCCGGGATGATGCGGACCGACGTGCAGCCGGACCACGTGGCCCGCACGATGATCGCCGCCGTGCTGGGCTTCATCGCCCAGCAGTCCCTCTTCGGGCCCGCCCCGGTCGAGGTGCTGCGGGACGGACTGCGGGCGCTGACGAGTATGCGTGACGACGACGGCACGACCGGTGGATCACAGCTTGGTTAACGTCCCCGAAACGCGGTCCAACTAGCCTGCCGATCCACGCCACCAGGCACTTTTGCCCGGTGGCCGCGGCAACCGGACCCCGCACGGTCCGGAGCGAGGACTGTGAGGTGGGACGTGCAACTGACCCCGCACGAGCAAGAGAGGCTGCTCATCCACGTGGCGGCCGATGTCGCCGACAAGCGCAGGGCCCGCGGGCTGAAGCTGAACCACCCCGAGGCCGTCGCCCTCATCACGTCGCACATCCTCGAGGGCGCACGGGACGGCCGTACGGTCGCCGAGCTCATGTCCTCCGGACGCAAGCTGCTCACCCGCGACGACGTCATGGAGGGCATCCCCGAGATGATCCACGACGTCCAGGTCGAGGCGACCTTCCCCGACGGCACCAAGCTGGTCACCGTCCACGACCCGATCGTCTGAGGGGGCCTCGATGATTCCCGGAGAGATCCTGTTCGCCGACGGGCCGATCGTCTACAACGAAGGCCGCGCGGTCACCCGGCTCACCGTCCTCAACGCCGCCGACCGGCCCGTCCAGGTCGGCTCCCACTACCACTTCGCCGAGGCCAACCCCGGCCTGGACTTCGACCGCGCGGCGGCCCGCGGCAAGCGGCTGAACATCGCCGCCGGCACCGCCGTGCGCTTCGAACCCGGCATCCCCGTCGACGTCGAACTCGTCCCGCTCGCCGGCGCCCGTGTGGTGCCCGGACTGCGCGGGGAGACCGGAGGTGCCCTCGATGCCTGAGATCTCCCGCGCCGCGTATGCCGACCTGTTCGGCCCGACCGCCGGTGACCGCATTCGGCTCGCGGACACCGACCTGCTGGTCGAGATCGAGGAGGATCGTTCCGGCGGTCCCGGACTCGCCGGGGACGAGGCCGTGTTCGGCGGCGGCAAGGTCATCCGCGAGTCCATGGGCCAGTCGCGGGCCACGCGTGCCGAAGGCACCCCGGACACCGTCATCACCGGTGTCGTGATCATCGACCACTGGGGCATCGTCAAGGCCGACGTCGGCATCCGCGACGGCCGGATCACCGGCATCGGCAAGGCGGGCAACCCCGACACCATGGACGGGGTGCACCCGGACCTGGTCATCGGCCCCGAGACCGAGATCATCGCGGGCAACGGACGGATCGTCACCGCCGGCGCCATCGACGCGCACGTCCACTTCATCTGCCCCCAGATCGCCGACGAGGCGCTGGCCTCCGGCATCACGACGCTCATCGGCGGCGGCACCGGACCCGCCGAGGGCTCCAAGGCGACCACCGTCACGCCCGGACCCTGGCATCTGGCCCGGATGCTGGAGGCGATGGAGGGCCACCCCGTCAACTTCGGTCTGCTGGGCAAGGGCAACACCGTCTCCCACGAGGCGATGCTGTCCCAGATCCGCGGCGGCGCGCTCGGCCTGAAGCTGCACGAGGACTGGGGCTCCACCCCGGCCGTCATCGACGCCTCGCTGACCGTCGCCGACCGGACCGGCATCCAGGTCGCGATCCACACGGACACCCTGAACGAGGCCGGCTTCGTCGGCGACACGCTCGCCGCCATCGCCGGCCGGGGCATCCACGCCTACCACACCGAGGGTGCGGGCGGCGGACACGCGCCGGACATCATGAGCGTCGTCTCCGAGTCGCACGTGCTGCCGAGCTCGACGAACCCGACCCGGCCGTTCACCGTCAACACCGCCGAGGAACACCTCGACATGCTGATGGTGTGCCACCACCTGAACGCGGCCGTGCCCGAGGACCTCGCCTTCGCCGAGTCGCGGATCCGGCCGTCGACCATCGGGGCCGAGGACATACTCCACGACCTGGGCGCGATCTCGATCATCTCGTCGGACTCGCAGGCCATGGGGCGCGTGGGCGAGGTCGTCATGCGGACCTGGCAGACCGCCCATGTGATGAAGCGGCGGCGCGGTGCGCTGCCGGGGGACGGGCGGGCCGACAACCAGCGGGTGCGGCGATACGTGGCCAAGTACACGATCAACCCCGCGCTCGCGCAGGGCCTCGCTCGTGAGATCGGCTCCGTGGAGACCGGCAAGCTCGCCGACCTGGTGCTGTGGGAACCGGCGTTCTTCGGTGTGAAGCCGCAGCTCGTGATCAAGGGCGGGCAGATCGCCTACGCGCAGATGGGCGATGCCAACGCGTCCATCCCGACGCCGCAGCCGATCCTGCCCCGGCCGATGTTCGGCGCGATCGGACGGGCACCGGCCGCGAACTCGGTCAACTTCGTCGCCCCGCTCGCGATCGAGGACGGGCTTCCGGAGCGGCTCCGGCTCGGCAAGCGGTTCGTGGCCATCGACTCCACGCGCGCGGTCACCAAGGCCGACATGCGGGAGAACGACGCGCGGCCCGACGTACGGATCGACCCCGACAGTTTCGCCGTGCACATCGACGGGGAGCTGGTGGAGGCCACACCCGCCGCCGAACTGCCCATGGCACAGCGGTACTTCCTCTTCTGACGGCCGGGACCGCGATGACACGAGCAGCACTTCTCGTCCTGGCCGACGGCCGCTTTCCCGCCGGGGGGCACGCGCACTCCGGCGGGGCCGAGGCGGCCGTCAAGGCGGGACGGATCACCGGGGCCGCGAGCCTGGAGGACTTCTGCCGGGGGCGACTGTACACGGCCGGGCTGGTCGCGGCCGCGCTCGCGGCGGCGGCCGCGTGCGGGGGCGACGCCGTGGAGCTGGACGCCGCCGCCGACGCCCGTACGCCGTCGCCCGCCCTGCGGGTCGCCGCGCGGAAGCTGGGGCGGCAGTTGATGCGGGCCGCCCGGGCCACGTGGCCTTCGGCGGAGCTGGATGAGCTGGCCCGGCGGTTTCCCAAGGGGGCCCATCAGCCGGTCGTGCTGGGGGTCGCCGCTCGGGCGGCGGGGCTGGGGGCCGTCGAGGCGGCGTACTGCGCGGCGTACGAGAGTGTGAGCGGGCCGGCGAGTGCGACGGTGCGGTTGCTGAGCCTGGACCCCTTCGACGCCACGGCCGTGCTGGCCCGGTTGGCGCCGGAGATGGACCGGGTGGTGGATCGGGCCGTGGAGGCGGGGCGAGGCGTTGTCGCGGGTGGGGTCGACGCGTTGCCGGCGGCTTCGGGGCCGTTGCTGGAGATCGGGGCGGAGGTGCATGCCGCTTGGGCCGTGCGGCTGTTCGCGTCGTGATTTCCTCGCCCCCGCCGCCCCTACCCGTCCCTTCCTGAAGGGGCTCCGCCCCTTCGACCCCACCGGGGCTGCCGCCCCGGACCCCGCATCGGCCTGAACGGCCTCGTCCTCAAACGCCGGACGGGCTGAAAGGGCCGCCGAACCCGTCAAGTTCGGCCCGAACGGTCTCGTCCTTAAACCCCGGACAGGCTGGAAGGGCCGCCGAACCGGTCAAGTTCGGCCCGAACGGCCTCGACTTCACAGGCCGGACGGGCTGGAAGGCCGCCGAGTCATCCAAGGAGCCGCCCCATGCATCTCGACCACTCCCACGACGGTCCCTCTGCCGTCAGTGCTGACGCCCGGCGGCCCGACGGGTCGCGGCGGGCGCTGCGTATCGGGCTCGGCGGGCCAGTTGGGTCCGGGAAGACGGCCACCGTCGCCGCGCTCTGCCGGGCGCTGCGCGAGGAGCTGTCCCTCGCCGTCGTCACCAATGACATCTACACGCGCGAGGACGCCGAGTTCCTGCTGCGGGAGGCCGTGTTGCCGCCCGAGCGGATCACCGCCGTGGAGACGGGGGCGTGCCCGCACACCGCGATCCGGGACGACATCTCCGCGAACCTGGAAGCCGTGGAGGACCTGGAGGACGAGGTCGGGCCCCTCGATCTGATCCTCGTCGAGTCCGGTGGCGACAACCTCACCGCCACGTTCTCCAAGGGGCTCGTCGACGCGCAGATCTTCGTGATCGACGTGGCCGGAGGGGACGACATCCCCCGCAAGGGCGGACCCGGCGTCACCACGGCCGACCTGCTCGTCGTCAACAAGACCGACCTCGCGCCGTACGTCGGCTCCGACCTGGCCCGGATGGCGGCCGACGCCAAGGCGCAGCGCGCCGAACTGCCGGTCGTCTTCCAGTCGCTGAGGAGCGAGCCCGGGGTGACGGACGTCGCCGCCTGGGTGCGGGCCCAACTCATGGCGTGGACCGCATGACGACCGCGGCCGGTGGCGTACGGGCGCACGCCCGGATCGTCGCCCGGGACGACGGCCGGGGCGGTACGTCGCTGCCGGTGCTCGACGGCGACGGGCCGCTGGCGCTCAGACGGACCCGGGGCAGCGGGGCCGAGGCGCGGGTCGTGCTCGTCGGCGCGATGAGCGGGCCGCTCGGCGGAGACCACTTCACCGTCGAGGCCGACGTCGAGGACGGCGCCAGGCTGCACGTCGGGTCGGCGGCCGCCACGATCGCGCTGCCGGGCCAGGGCAAGGGCGAGGCCCGCTACGACGTACGGCTGTCCGTGGCGGACGGCGGCGAACTGCGCTGGCTGCCCGAGCAGTTGATCTCCGCCCGGGGCAGCGACCTGCACGTCACGACCCACGTCGACGTCGGTGCGGCCGGGCGGCTGGTGCTGCGTGAGGAGCAGGTGCTCGGGCGGGTGGGGGAGGAGCCCGGACGGCTCGGCAGCCGGATCCGCGTGCGTGTGGCGGGACGCCTGGTGCTCGACCAGGAGCTGGCCTGCGGGCCCGGAGCGCCGGGTGGCTGGGACGGGCCCGCAGGGCTCGGTGGCTGCCGGGCGGTCGGGCAACTCGTCGTCGTACGGCCCGAGTTCGGTGAGAACCCGGTGGCGGCCCGGGTGCTGGGAGAGAACGCCGCGGTGCTGCCCCTGGCCGGGCCCGCCGCCCTGGTGAGCGCGGTGGCGGCCGACGCGCTGCGGCTGCGCGGACTGCTCGACGAGGCGCTCGACGCCCTCGCCTGAGCAGCGCCGCGCCGCTCGGCCGGATGCCGCGTCAGCTTATGGGCAGCCTCGGGAACCTGCGCTCCTTGTCCGCCTTGGCGGCCTTCGCCGCCGCTTCCTCCTCGGCCTTGACGACGGCCGCGTACTGGTCGACGTACTCCTGCTCGGACAGCGACAGGATCGCGTACATGATCTCGTCGGTCACCGCCCGCAGGATCGCCTTCTCGTTCTCCATGCCTTCGTAGCGGGAGAAGTCGAGGGGCTTGCCGAAGCGGATCTTCACCGGGTGGATGTTGGGGATGACCTTGCCGGGCGGCTGGGCCTCGAACGTGCCGATCATCGCGCAGGGGACGACCGGGACCCCCGCCTTGAGGGCCATCACGGCGACGCCGACCTTGCCCTTGTAGAGGCGGCCGTCGTGCGAGCGGGTGCCTTCGGGATAGATGCCGAGCAGCTCGTCCTTGCTCAGGACCCCGAGCCCCTCGCGGATCGCGGCCTGGCCCGCCTCCTTGCCGGTGCGGTCGACCGGGATCTGGCCGGCGCTGCGGAAGAACGCCGCGGTGAGGCGGCCCCTGATGCCGGGGCCGGTGAAGTACTCCTTCTTCGCCAGGAAGGTGATGCGCCGCTTGAGTATCGCCGGCATCAGGAAGTGGTCGGAGAACGACAGGTGGTTGCCGGCGACGATGGCCGCGCCCGTGGCCGGTACGTGCTCAAGGCCTTCTATTCGCGGCCGGAAGACCAGTCTCAGCAGCGGTCCCAACAATACGTATTTGAGTACGTAGTAGAACAAAGGGGCGCTCCTCACTCAGGGGGATCAGCTCGGGCCGCCGCGTTCTGGCAGGTCAACCAGCGTGCCATGGGGAGGCCAGTGTAGGCGCAGGGTTGAGCGGCCGGAACCGGGCCGGTTCGGACCGATACCGACTCATGCCGACTTTCCTGACCGGGTGTCAGGGGGTCGGTGGGCGGCGTCGTTTGCGGGCGGGGAGGACCGCCGGACCAGCCTGGTGTCCGGGACGGGCGCGCGGCAACCGGATGGCCGCGTTTGGCGTGATCACGATCGCGGGGCGGCAGGTGGTCCGTCCTCGCGGGCGGCCGTCGCCGCTGCCCGTCCATCACAGGCGCACGATGATCAGTGCCGTGTCATCGGTCGCGCCGCCCGGTGGCAGCAGCTCCAGCAGGACGGCGTCGGCGAGATCCTCCGGGTCGGCGGTGCGATGGCGGACCAGGGAGTCGGCGAGACGTCCCAGCCCGGTGTCGATGTCCTCGTGACGGCGTTCCACCAGGCCGTCCGTGTACAGCACGAGGGTGGCGCCGCTCGTGTAGGTGGTGACCGCCTGAGGTCGCGGAATCGGCTCGGGGCGGGCGTCCAGCGGCGGGTCGGTGGCCTGGTCGAGGAACTCCACCCGGCCGTCGGGATGGACCAGCACGGGCGGCGGATGACCCGCGCTGCTGTAGGTGATGGTGCAGGCGTCGAAGTCGATGAACGTCGTGACCGCGGTGGCCGATTCGGCGCCGTCGACGACATGGGCGTAGCGTCCCAGCACGTTCAGGGCCTGGGCCGGGCCGTCGGCGACCCGGGAGGCGGCGCTCAGCGCGCTGCGCAACTGCCCCATCACGCCGGCCGCGCCGAGTCCGTGCCCGACCACGTCGCCCACGGATACGCCGATGCGGTCGCCGCCGACCAGGTCGACCATGTCGTACCAGTCGCCGCACACGTTCAGCGCGCCGACCGCGGGCCGGTAGCGCACGGCGGCCCGGCGGGTGCGTACCTGCCGGCGCGGCGGCAGCATCGCCTCCTGGAGGGCGAGGGCCACCTCGCGCTCGCGGGCGTGGGACTGCCGCAGCCGTTCGTTGACCTCCTGGAGCTCACGTGCCCGCGTGTACAGCTCGGCCTCCAGCACCCGCGCCCGGCTGTTGCTGCCCGTGCCGCCGCGCAGCCGGATGAGTTCGGTGACCTCCTCCACCCGGTGCACGACGAGGGTCACCTTTCCGTCGGGGCCGAAGACGGGTGCGTTGACCGGGCTCCAGTAGCGCTCCGACCACTCACCGGGGGCATCCTCGACGTCGTAGCGCTGCAGCGCCATGGCGTCCCGTTCGCCGGTGGTCACCACGCGCATCATCGACGCCTGGAGGTTGCGCATGCCGGTGGCCGTGGTGTCGTTGGGGTTGTCTGGGAAGACGTCGAAGAGGTACCGGCCCACCAGCTCCGCCCGGGGGCGTCCGGACAGGCGCTGGAAGTCCTCGTTGGCATCGACGTAGACCAGCTCCGGGGTCAGCAGTGCCACCATTCCGGGCAGGCACTGGAAGACCGCCTCGTAGTCGACGGCCGTCTCGTTCATGGCTCCCGCCTCACCACCGGGGTCTGACCAGTTTTCCACGTGATATCGCGTATGTATCGATGTACTACATCTATGCCGGTTCGTCAGGTCGAGGTGGTTGATCCGTCAGCGGCTGCTCGGCCCAGATGATCTTCCCTTCGGGGACGAAGCGCGTGCCCCAGCGCTGGGTGAACTGGGACACCAGCAGCAGGCCGCGGCCACCCTCGTCCGTGGTGCGCGGATGGCGCAGGTGCGGGGCGGTCGCGCCGCCGTCGAAGACCTCGCAGACCAGCGCGCGCTCTCTGATCAGGCGCAGCCTGATGGGGCCGACGGCGTACCGGATCGCGTTGGTGACCAGCTCGCTGACCACCAGTTCCGTGGTGAACGCCAGATCGGCCAGGCCCCACTCCGCCAGCAGCCGGGCGGCCGTCTTACGGGCGTCGGCGACGGCCGCCGGATCCGCGGGCAGGTCCCAGTCGGCGACCTGCTCGGTGCCGAGCACCCGGGTGCGGGCCATCAGCAGCGCCACGTCGTCGTGCGGGCGGGCCGGCACCAGGGCGTCCACCACGGTCCGGCACCGGAGGTCGAGCGAGTCCGCGGGCGCCTCGAGGGCGCGCCGCAACCGGTCCCGGTCGCTGTCCCCGGAACAGTCGTCATCCTCCCGCGCCAGCAGCCCGTCGGTGTGCAGGACGAGCGTGCTGCCGGCCGCGAGTGCCAGCTCGACCGCCTCGAACGGCGGGCCGCCGACCCCGAGGGGCGCTCCCTGCGGAAGATCCACGAAGCTGACCTCGCCGTCGGGCATCACCACGGCGGGAGCCGGATGCCCCGCGGCCGCCATCGTGCACTGCCCGTCGACGGGGTCGTAGACGACGTACAGGCACCCGGACCCCACGGACTGGGCGACGGCGTCCTCCTCCGTGCTCGCCTCGACGCCCTCCTCGCGGGCCGACCGTGCGACCAGGTCGTCGAGATGGGCCAGCACCTCGTCCGGCGGCAGATCCAGCGCGGCGAGGGTCCGTACGGCGGTCCGCAGCCGTCCCATCGCCGCGGCGGCGTCGATGCCGTGCCCGGGCACCTCTCCCACCACCAGCGCGACGCGCCCGCCGGACAGTGTGATCAGGTCGTACCAGTCACCGCCGAGGCCGGTCAGCTCGTCGGCCGGGCGGTAGCAGGCGGCGACGTCCACCGCGTCCTGCTCCGGCAGTTGGTGGGGGAGCAGGCTGCGTTGCAGGACCAGTGCGGCGTCGCGCTCCCGTGTGTAGCGGCGGGCGTTGTCGACACAGACGGCCGCGCGCGCGACCAGGTCCTCCGCCAGGGTCAGGTCGTCCTCGTCGAAGGGGTCCCGGCGGCGGTGCCGGAAGAAGGTGGTGACGCCGAGGGTCACTCCCCGCGCGCGGATCGGCACGATCATCACGCTCTGCAGCCCCAGCTCCAGGAAGGTCGACGCCCGGCCGCCGGAGCCGCCGTCCGCCCAGTCCTCGGCGAGCGGGTCGAGACGTGCCTGACGCCAGGGCAAGGCCGTCATCAGGACCCGCATCGGCGGGGATCCGGCGGCATAGGCGGCCACGTCACCGACGGCGAAGGACGCCTCCGGCGCGTTCTCGTTCACCGACTGCTGCCCGGCGCGGCGCAGCGGAACCCCGGCCGGGTCGCCGGACGGCCCGGCGGTGAGCTCGGCGCCCGCCAGCACCGGTTCCAGCAGGTCCACCGAGACGAAGTCGGCGAACATCGGGACCGCCACGTCGGACAGCTCCTGCGCGGTCTGCATGATGTCCAGGCTGCGACCGATGTGCTCGCCGGCCCGGTCGAGCAGGGCGAGCCGCTGCCGGGCGCGATGCCGCTCGCTGACGTCGACAACCGTGTAGTAGACGCCCATCGGGTGCCCGTGCTCGTCCTCGAGCCGGGTGAACGACATCATGTGGGCCGTCTCCCGGTGCGGTGCGGACCGGACCAGACCCACGTGCTCGTAGCCCACCACCGGCTCGCCGGTCTCCAGCACACGGCGCATCTGCGCCTCGATCGACCGGGAGTTCAGACCCGGCTGGACGCTGGCGAGCCGCCGCCCCAGCCGGGTCCGCGCCGGGCCGCCGCCGAACTGCTCCAGGGCGGCGTTCGACCAGACGTACCGCAGATCGGTGTCCACGATCGCTATCCCGACGGGGGACCCGGTGACCATCTGCTCCAGCACGGTCCGGCTCATCGCCCACCCCGGGGCGTCACCCATCTCGGACAGCAGCACCAGCCAGCGCGACGGGCCGGGCGCCTCCTGGGCCGAGGTCACCCGCACCATCACCCTGACCTGCTCCCCGCCCCTGCGCACCGCGGCCAGCAGCCCCGACCAGCCGCCGTCCCTGCGGCACTGGCGCCCGAGGTCGGGCACGCGCAGGGCGTCCTCGGCCGACAGCAGCATCCCGGCCTTCGTGCCGACCACCTCGGCGGCGGAGTACTTCAGCAGCCTCTGCGCGTCCCTGGTCCAGCCCGTCACCCGCCCCTGCGCATCGAGCAGCACAGCCGCGGCGTCAGCCACGCCGAACCACTGCCGGGCAACGTCCTGCTCCTCGTATGTGCCCACGGCCGACCTCTCTGTCGCTGAGAGCGGTCTACCACCTCTTGTCCCCATCTTCACCCTTCAGCTCACACCTGCCTCTCTGCGAGGGCCGGGAGTGTGCGGGGGAGTGGGGTGGGGGCGGTGGGGCGGGGTGGAGTGCCGACAGCCCGGCCTCCGCTCGGAGAACCGGGCTGCCGGGCGGTGGTCCCCTAGCCGAGCACGCTCTCCAGCGCCCCCAGCGCCTCCGTCAGCTCCTGCGCGGTGATCGTCAGCGGGGGAGCGAGGCGGATCGTGGAGCCGTGGGTGTCCTTCACCAGGACGCCCTCGCGCATCAGGCGCTCGCCGATCTCGCGGCCCGTGCCGACCGCCGGGTCGATGTCGACGCCGGCCCACAGGCCGCGCGCCCGGAAGCCGACGACGCCCTTGCCGAGCAGCGCCGACAGACCGCCGCGCAGCACGACGCCCAGCTCGGTGGCCCGGCGCTGGAACTCGCCCGTCTCCAGCAACTCGACCACGGCCGTGCCGACCGCGGCGGCCAGCGGGTTGCCGCCGAACGTCGAGCCGTGCTCGCCCGGCCGCAGCACACCGAGCACCTCCCGGCGTGCCACCACCGCCGACACCGGCACGATGCCGCCGCCCAAGGCCTTGCCCAGCAGCAGCACGTCAGGCACGACCGACTCGTGCTCGACGGCGAGCGTACGGCCCGTGCGGCCGAGGCCCGACTGGATCTCGTCCGCGATGAAGAGGCAGCCCTTGCGGCCGGTCAGCTCGCGCACGCCGGCGAGGTAGCCGTTGTCCGGGATCAGCACACCCGCCTCGCCCTGGATGGGCTCCAGCAGCACCGCCGCCGTCGTCTCGTCGACCGCGGCCTCCAGCGCCGCCAGGTCGTTGTACGGCACGACCCGGAAGCCCGGTGTGAAGGGGCCGAAGCCCTGACGCGCGGTCTCGTCCGTGGAGAACGACACGATCGTCGTCGTACGGCCGTGGAAGTTGTCCGCGGCCACCACGATCGTCGCCTGATCGGCCGGGACGCCCTTCACCTCGTACGCCCACTTGCGGGCCACCTTGATGCCGCTCTCCACGGCCTCGGCGCCCGTGTTCATCGGCAGCACCATGTCCAGGCCGGTCAGCGCCGCCAGCCGCTCGGCGAACTCGGCCAGCCGGTCGTTGTGGAAGGCCCGGGACGTCAGCGTCAGCCGGTCGAGCTGGGCGTGCGCCGCCTCGATCAGCGCCGGATGGCGGTGGCCGAAGTTCAGCGCCGAGTAACCCGCCAGCATGTCGAGGTAGCGGCGGCCCTCGACGTCCTCCACCCAGGTGCCCTCGGCGCGGGAGACGACCACCGGCAGCGGATGGTAGTTGTGCGCCAGGACCGGTTCCTCGGCGCGGATCAGATCGGCTGACGAACGGGTCTGCGCGGGCGCGGTCATGAGCGGATCTCCTGAGTGCAGCACTTGATGCCACCGCCGGCCTTGCGGAACTCCGAAAGGTCGACGGAGACGGGGACATAGCCACGCTCGTCCAGTTGGGCGGCGAGCGCCTCGGCCTGGGGCGCGATGAAGACGTGCCGGCCGTCGGACACGGAGTTCAGGCCGAAGGCCGAGGCGTCGTCGCGGGTCGCGAGCACCGCGTCCGGGTACAGCTTCGCGAGCACCTCACGGCTGCCCGGCGAGAAGGCCTCCGGGTAGTAGGCGATGTTGTCGTCGTCGAGCACGAACAGCGCCGTGTCCAGGTGGTAGAAGTACGGATCCACCAGCGTCAGGCTGACCACGGGGTGGCCGAAGAACTCCTGCGCCTCCCGGTGCGCCTCACGGGTGGTGCGGAAACCGGTGCCGGCGAGCACGTAGCGGCCGGTCCACACCAGATCGCCCTCGCCCTCGCACACGGACTCCGGCCGGTACACGTCGAAGCCCGCCGTCTTGAACCACGTCTCGTAGTGCGTGGACTCCGGACGGCGCTCGGGCGCGTGGAAGAAGGAGCCGAAGACCCGGCCGCCGACGACGACCGCCGAGTTCGCGGCGAACACCATGTCGGGCAGACCGGCGACCGGCTCCAGCGTGTCGACCGCGTGACCGTGGGCACGGTAGGCGCGGATCAGCGACTGCCACTGATCCCGCGCCAGGTCGACGTCGACCTGGACGTCGGGTTGCATCCAGGGGTTGATCGCGTACTGCACGGCGAAATGTCTCGGTTCGCAGACCAGGAAGCGCCGCCGGCGCGGCACACGGGTTTCGGGCACAGAGGGGTTCCTCCGCTTCCTACGGTGTCGATGAGGATTGAGACCAAGGTAGGAAGACACGCCGACGCCCGACAAGAAACAAGAATTGCGTGTTCACGCAGGAATGCTGCGAATTCTGCGGCTTCAGCGCACGTCTGCTGCGTGATTCGCCGGACCGGTGTCCTCCGGCGGGACGGCCTGGGTGGCGCCCGCCTCCGGACTGTCCGGGATCAGGTGCGACAGCACCATCACGCTGATCGTCTTGCGGATGAACGGCTCGACACGAATGCGCTCCAGCACCTCCTCGAAGTGCTCCACGTCCCGCGCCCGCACATGCAGCAGCGCGTCCGCGCCCCCGGTCACCGTCATCGCCGCGGTGATCTCCGGATGGTTGCGGACCACCTCCGCGAGCCGCCGCGGCGGCGCCGCGCCCTCGCAGTACACCTCGACGTACGCCTCCGTACGCCAGCCGAGCGCCGACGGCTTGACCGTGGCCGTGAAGCCGGTGATCACGCCGGTCTCGCGCAGTCGGTCCACGCGCCGTTTGACCGCCGTCGCCGACAGCCCGACGCTCGAACCGATCTCCGCGAAACTCGTCCTGGCGTTCGCCATCAGAGCGGTGATGATCTTCCGGTCGAGTTCGTCGAAGGAGGCCGCGCCGCTGTTCATGAGGGCACTGTAAGCGGCACGGCACCCAGCGGAGACGTCCACGCAGGGCGCATGTCCAGGTGTGCCCACAGCTCTTACACTCCCGTCATGCTGCGCGCCCTGGCTGTCGACGACGAACGCCCCTCGCTGGAGGAGCTGCTGTACCTCCTGAACGCGGACCCGCGCATCGGCAGCGCGGAAGGCGCCGGCGACGCGACCGAGGCGCTGCGGCGGATCAACCGCGCCCTGGAGTCGGGGCCGCACGGCCCGGAGTCGATCGACGTCGTCTTCCTCGACATCAACATGCCCGGACTGGACGGCCTCGACCTGGCCCGCCTGCTCACCGGTCTCGCCAAGCCGCCGCTCGTCGTGTTCGTCACCGCCCACGAGGACTTCGCCGTCCAGGCCTTCGATCTCAAGGCCGTCGACTACGTCCTCAAGCCGGTGCGCAAGGAACGCCTCGCGGAAGCCGTACGCCGCGCCGCCGAGCTCCGCGACGCCGCTCCCCGAATACCCGTGAGCGAACCCGACCCCGACCACATCCCGGTCGAGCTGGGCGGCGTCACCCGCTTCGTCGCCGTCGAGGACATCACCCATGTCGAGGCTCAGGGCGACTACGCCCGCCTGCACACCGACAAGGGCAGCCACCTCGTCCGCATCCCCCTGTCGACCCTGGAGGAGCGCTGGCGCTCCCGCGGCTTCGTCCGCATCCACCGCCGCCACCTCGTCGCCCTGCGCCACATCGGCGAACTCCGCCTGGACGCGGGCACCGTCAGCGTCATGGTCGGCGCCGAGGAACTCCAGGTCAGCAGGCGCCACGCGCGCGAGCTGCGGGACCTGCTGATGAGGAGGTCGTAGCCGTGCCCAACCAGGACCCCGCCGAGCGCCGCGTCGTCGTCACCGGCCCGCCCCGCCGCAGCCGCCCCGCCTCCGGCTACTACCGCCCCCGCACCGAGATCGACGAGCAGACGACGCTGGGCCACACCTACGTACGGTCGCTGATGCGCACCCAGCTCCGCGCCGGCCTGACCGTGTTCGCGGTCCTCGGCCTGCTCATCGGCCCGCTGCCGCTGCTGTTCGCCGCCATGCCGGACGCCCGCGGCCTGGAGTGGCTCGTCCTCGGCTTCTGCCTCTACGCCCCGATGGTCCTCCTCGCCTGCTGGTACGTGCGGCGGGCCGAACGCAACGAGCGGGACTTCGTGCGCCTCGTCGAAGACCGCTGAGCGCTCCGCTGGAGGTGCCGCGATGCCCCGTCGATCGTCCGCCGCGCCGTCGTGGCCGGTCGCGCCCACGCGGCGGCAGCCGCACATAGAACACAGCCCCGCGCCCCCTCGGGGGCGCTGCCCCACCGGATCGGACTCTGCCCGACCTCCCAGACCGCTCGAGCCCGAGGAACGGACCCGGCCGTGAACTCCAGCTACGCCGTCCCCGCCGTCGCCCTGGTGGTCCTGGCGACCATCCTCGTCGGCGCCTTCGGCCTGCGCATATCCCGCACCACCTCCGACTTCTACGTCGCCTCCCGCACCGTCGGCCCCCGCCTCAACGCGGCCGCCATCAGCGGCGAGTACCTCTCCGCCGCGTCCTTCCTCGGCATCGCGGGCCTCCTGCTGGTCCAGGGCCCCGACATGCTCTGGTACCCGGTCGGCTACACCGCCGGATACCTCGTCCTGCTGCTGTTCGTCGCCGCCCCGCTGCGCCGCTCCGGCGCCTACACCCTGCCCGACTTCGCCGAGGCCCGGCTGTCCTCGCAGGCCGTGCGCCGGCTCGCGGGCGCCTTCGTCGTCGGCACCGGCTGGCTGTATCTCCTGCCCCAACTCCAGGGCGCCGGGCTGACGCTGACCGTGCTGACCGGCGCCCCCGACTCGCTCGGCGGGCTGATCGTCGCGGTCGTCGTCGTCGCCATCGTCGCCGCCGGCGGCATGCGCAGCATCACCTTCGTGCAGGCCTTCCAGTACTGGCTGAAACTGACCGCGCTGCTCGTCCCCGCCCTCTTCCTGATCCTCGCCTGGCAGGGCGACGGCGCCCCCCGGCACGCCTTCGACGAACCGGCGACCTTCCGCGAACAAAGCGTCGTCCGCGTCGACGACAGCATCAAGCTCAAGCTCGACCGGCCGCTCGACGTCACCGTGAGCGGCACGATCGACGGCCGCGACCACGAGGAGCAGAAACTCGAACTCCCCGCCGGCACCCACCACATCGAGGCCGGCACCCGGCTCACCTTCGCCAAGGGCGCCGAGGTCCCCGAACGCGACCGCGGCGCGGGTGGCGGCCTGTCCCCCTCGCAGGCCGAGAGCCGCGGCGAACGCCCGCTGTACGCCACGTACGGACTGATCCTCGCCACCTTCCTCGGCACCATGGGCCTGCCGCACGTCGTCGTCCGCTTCTACACCAGCCCGCACGGCGTCGCCGCCCGCCGCACCACCGTCGCCGTACTCGGCCTGATCGGCGCCTTCTACCTGCTGCCCCCGGTCTACGGCGCCCTCGGCCGCCTGTACGCCCCCGAACTCACCCTCACCGGCGACGCCGATGCGGCCGCCCTGCTGCTGCCCGACCGCATGATCGGCGGCCTCGGCGGCGACCTGCTCGGCGCGCTGGTCGCGGGCGGCGCCTTCGCCGCGTTCCTGTCCACGGCGTCCGGCCTGACCATGGCCGTCGCGGGCGTGCTCACCCAGGACGTCCTCCCGTCCCGCGGCGTACGCCACTTCCGGCTCGGCACGGTCCTCGCCATGGCCGTCCCGCTCGCCGCGAGCGTCCTGGTCGGCGGACTGCCGGTGGCCGACGCGGTGGGCCTCGCCTTCGCCGTGTCGGCGTCCTCGTTCTGCCCGCTCCTCGTCCTCGGCATCTGGTGGCGCCGGCTCACCCCGCCCGGCGCCGCGGCCGGGATGCTGGTCGGCGGCGGCTCCGCGCTGCTCGCCGTCGCAGCGACGATGGCCGGCTTCCCGGGCTCCGGCGCGGCCCACGCGCTGCTCGCCTGGCCCGCGCTCTGGTCGGTGCCGCTGGGCTTCCTCACGATGATCCTGGTGTCCCTGGCCACCCCGGGCCGGGTGCCGCCCGGTACGGCGGCGATCCTGGCCCGGTTCCATCTGCCGGAGGAACTGCGGGCGGAGGCGAAGGCATGAGCGGATTCCTCGCAGGCCTGTGCGTGGCGATCCTGCCGTTGCTCGCCGCCGGCTTCTGGCTCGGCCGCCGCACCGCCCGCCCCCAGAACCTCGGCGACCTCGGCACCCCCGTCGAGCACGCCACCTTCGAGACCCTGCACACCGCGTCCCTCGCCGCACCCCCGCTGCGGGCGGGACTCACCGAGGAGACCGCCCGCAAGTCCGCCCGTCGGCTGCGCTCACTCCTCGGCACCGACGCGCTGTGCCTGACCGACGAGCGGGACGTCCTGGTCTGGGACGGGGTCGGCGGCCATCACCGTACGGAGATCATGGAACTCCTCGCCGGGCCCCTGGAGTCCGGCCGCGGCGAGGCTTTCCCGCTCACCTGCGCCGCCCCCGACTGCCCCGTGCGCTGGGCGGTCGTCGCCCCGCTCACCGTCGACGACCGCGTCCACGGCGCCCTCGTCGCCTGCGCGCCCCGTGAGTCGGCGGTCCTGGTGCGGGCGGCGGGCGAGGTCGCCCGCTGGGTCTCCGTGCAACTGGAGCTGGCCGACCTCGACCGGTCCCGCACCCGGCTGATCGAGGCCGAGATCAAGGCGCTGCGGGCCCAGATCTCCCCGCACTTCATCTTCAACTCGCTCGCGGTCATCGCCAGCTTCGTGCGCACCGACCCCGAGCGCGCCCGTGAACTGCTCCTGGAGTTCGCCGACTTCACCCGCTACTCCTTCCGCAGGCACGGCGACTTCACCACCCTCGCCGACGAACTCCACGCCATCGACCACTACTTGGCACTCGTCCGGGCCCGCTTCGGCGACCGTCTCTCGGTGACCTTGCAGATCGCCCCGGAGGTGCTGCCGGTCGCCCTGCCCTTCCTGTGTCTCCAGCCGCTGGTGGAGAACGCGGTCAAGCACGGCCTGGAGGGCAAGGCCGACAAGTGCCACATCCAGATCACCGCACAGGACGCCGGCGCCGAGGCCCTCGTCGTCATCGAGGACGACGGCGCCGGCATGGACCCCGCGCTGCTGCGCCGCATCCTCGCGGGCGAGGACAGCCCGTCGGGCGGCATCGGACTGTCGAACGTCGACGACCGGCTCCGCCAGGTCTACGGCGACGACTACGGCCTCGTCATCGAGACCGCCCCGGGCGCGGGCATGAAAGTGACCGCCCGGCTGCCGAAGTACCAGCCGGGCGTGCACTCCGCCGGGCGACTCACCCGGCAGTGAGGCTCAGCTACCGCGGCTGGCGACCATCCCCAGGGTGATCAGCCCCAGCACCACCCACCCGAACCACAGCCAGCCATTGCTCCCGAGCGCCACCGTGTAGGCCGTCACCACGACTAGGCCGCCGACGGTGAGCACTCCCATCGCCTTCGTAGAACCGTCCGTAGAACCGGGCATCGCAACACCCTCCTAGGGTTCGTCCCCCTCCATGGTGCCCCCGTTCTGCCTCCGAACGGTGCACACGACGAAATGGGTGCCGTTCTTCCAGGGCCCCTCGCTCGTCCAGGAACCCGCCGTATAGACGGAAGGATCGAATCCGTAGTCGCGCGGCGGCACCTCGCGGGCGCACGCCGTGTCCGACTCCGTGCGCGCCTCGCTCAGCGTGACGTCGGCGCCCAACCGGGTGAATCCGAGCACCTGCTCGTCGTGCGGCTTCGCGCACGACACCAGGCGGGCGTCCCGGTGCGAGCGGACGTCCAGACAGTCCCGGCGCTGCATCGTCGCCGTGTCCGCGAACGCCGCCCCCGGCTTGCGATGCCCGCCCAGCGGCCCGTACACCGGCCCGTGCGCCCCGAGCACGAGACAAGCGGTACGCCGCCCGGCCGCCTCGAACCCGGCCTCGGTCGGCACGACGGCGAAGCTGCGCACGTCCGCGAGCCGCCCGCGCAGCTCCCGCGTCCGCTCCTCGCACGCAGCCGGCCCGTCCCGCCGCGCCTCGGCCGCCGACGCGGTCGCGACGAACGCCATCACCTGCCCGTCGGGTGCGTTCTCGCCGCAACCGGAGTCGAGGCTCAGCCGGGGCGTGCCCTGGAAGGCAGCCGTGCCGGTCCAGTCGGCGAGCACGCAGTCGCCGCCCTTCAGCGGTGCCCCGAGCCCCACGGCGGCCCCATACGGCCGCTGCGTGCCGCCGGAGTCCGACTCCCGGGACATGGCGTACCAGACGCCGGCCCCCGCGAGCGCCAGCCCGAGCAGGCCGGCGAGGACCGCGTGCAGGACGCGAGGGCGGGTCCGGTGACCGGCACCGGACCCGGGAACCAAGCCCAGCGGCCCACCGGGAGGCTGCGTCGGTGAACCGCCGGGCTTTGCGCCCACCGTGCCGGAGCCTGGGCCGTGCGGCGCGCCGGGACGTCCGGACGGGGGACTGAAGCCCTGAACACCACCCGGCCGCCCGGACCCCGGCGGCGAGCCGAACCCCACCGGATCGGGCGCCGGCCCCGCAGGCGGCGCACCGCCCCAGTGCGGCAGTGAACCGAGGTCGGTCTGCGTCCGCGCGTACGCGTCGGCCTCCGGCGTGACGATCCGTGAGAGCGCCGCCTCCGTCTCCGCGGCCGGCATGCGCCGCGCCGGATCCTTCTCCAGCAGCGCCCACAGGACGGGCCCCAGCGCCCCTGCCCGCCCGGCCGCGCCGGGTTCCTCCATGACCACCGCCGTCAGCTCCGCCAGATGCGACTCGCGGTCGAATGGACCGTGGCCCTCGACGGCGTAGTACAGCGTGCAGCCCAGCGAGAACAGGTCGGTGGCCGGCGTGGGCGCCCCACCCGTGACCCGCTCCGGCGCCAGATAGCCCGACGTCCCCACGAGCACCGACGCCAGCGTGTACCGCGTCTCACCGGCGTCCGGCTGCACCGAGATGCCGTAGTCGGTGAGCAGCACCCGTCCGTACGGTGCCCCGGTGCGGTCCGGCGCCAGCAGGATGTTCGCCGGTTTCACGTCCCGGTGCAGGACGCCCCGCTCGTGCCCGGCGGTCAGCGCGTCCAGCACGGCGAGCCCGATGCGGGCGCACTCCGCGGGCGCCAGCGGGCCGCGCCGGTCGACCAGATCACGCAGGTTGACGGCGCCCTCGACGTACTCCATGACGATCCACGGCAGGCCTTCGTGCTCCAGCACGTCGTGCACGGTCACCACATGCGGATGCCCGCGCAGCCCCGCCGCGTGCCTGGCCTCGGCGCGGGCCCTGGCCACCCGGGCCTCGAGCTCGTCGGCCTCGGCCGGGTCCCGGAACACGATCTCCTTGAGCGCGACCTCGCAGGCGAGTCTGCGGTCGTGGGCGAGCCAGACATGGCCCATTCCGCCGCTGCCGAGCGGGTTCAGCAGCAGATAACGGCCGGCGATGACCCGGCCCACTCCCGACGTCGGTGATCCTGAGGGCATCCGGTGACTCCCGGGTTCTGCGGGTGTGCGCTGAGCGCGTGGAGGCTAGGCGGAGGTGCTCGCGGTGTTCGGGGCACCGCTCGCGGGCGGACTCGTGGCGGGCCCGTCGGTGCCGGGTCGGCTTGTGGCGGGCTCGCCGGTCCCGGGCGGCGGTGCGCTGCTGGTGACCGTCGGCGGCGGTGTGCTGGTCTGCGGCGGGGTGCTGGGCGGTGACGGAGGTGCCGAGCTCGTCGTGGGCGACTTGGTCGACGCGGGCGGCGAGGAGCCGGCCGGCGGCGCCGTGGACGAGGTACCCGAGGACGGGGGCCCGCTCGTGGGGCCCGGACCGGAGGTGTCGGAGCTGCTGGGCCCGGAACCGCTCGGGCCGGAGCCACCGGGCCCTGAGCTGCTGGGGCCGGAGCCGCTCGGCCCGGGACTTCCCGAGCCCGAGGCGGAGCCGGACGGCGACGAGCCCGAGGGTGGTGCCGGCGTCGAGGCCGACGGATCCCGCGTCGAAGGGGACGACCCCGAGCCCGGGGGAGTGGACGTCGACCCGTCGGAGCTGCCCCCGGCCACGCTCAGCGTCACGTACTCGCCGAACCGCAGCTCGGTCCCGGCCGGCGGATCCGACGCCGTCACCCGGGCGCCGTCCGGCGGCAGCCCCCCGCCCGCGAAGGCGACGGCCAGCCCCTGGTCGGCCAGCTTCCGGCTCGCCTGCCCGAACGTCGCCCCCGCGAGAGCGGGCACCGCGCGGCGCTCGCGCGTGTCGAAGGCGGTGTCCTTCTCGCCGGTGGTGCCGACGGGACGGGTGATGCCGCGGTCCGGTTCATGGACGTCGACGAGGGCGAGCCGTTCCACTTTCCGCGTCGCGGGCCGCACGGCCACCACGGAGGACTCCTCGTAGCCCTTCCACTCCTCGTTGCGGTCGTCGAACTCGACCTTTATCCGGGTCGTGTCACCCTCGAAGGGCCGCAGTGGATTTCCGCACGAACACTTCACCGCGGGAAGCCCCTGCTCGTCGACGAGAATGGCGATTCCCGTCTGGAGCAGCGCGTTGAAGGGGGCGGCCTTTCCCTTTTTGTAGTCGTGGTTCTTCACGAGCGTGTCGTGACGCAGGAGAACCGGAGTGAGGCGATCGAGATATCTGGGAATCTCGTCCGTGTTGATGGAGAGCGCGGTTGCCCACGCCTGTGCCTTGCGGTCATTTGCGGGATCGGTGAGAAACTCCTTGAGCCGTTCGACATCACAGACCGTCGGCTGCTTGGATCCCCCGTACAGACCCGGCGTGTCCCCCTGCTGCAGACCGCCGTGCGCCGTCTGCGCCGTGACCTGCGCGTCGTCCCGCCCGAGCCCCTGGTTCTCGTCGAAGAAGGGGGCCAGCGAGGGAACTCCCGCGGCCACTGCCTTCACCAGGAACAGCGGTGTGTCCCGATCGCACGCACCGAGCGCCAGAACGAGGACCAATAGGACGGCGATCCTCCGAATCACCGCTATTGAGGACCTGTGTACGAAAACATGAAACGCCATGACCGCTCCCCCCGGCGGTTCCCCCGACGCGCTTCATGCTACTGAAAGGTGAAGCCTTTCGGTTTCGTCAGTTCCCGCGTGCGTTCAATGAGGCCAAATAGGCGTTGTACGCCTCGAGTTCCTTGTCGCCGTCGCGGTCGGCGGCCCGGTCCTTGCGCTTGGCCTGCCGCTGCTCGGAGCCGTACCACTGGAACAGCAGCGCGATCAGCACCAGCACGGACGGAATCTCACTGAACGCCCAGGCGATACCGCCGGCCGCGTTCTGGTCGGAGAGCGCGTCGATGCCGAGCGAGGCGGGCGGGTTCTTGAACGTCTCGACCATCGGCTCCGTCGCCATCATCAACGCGATACCGAAGAACGCGTGGAAGGGCATTCCGGCGAACAGCTCCAGCATCCGCATCAGATACCCCGGCCGGTGCGGACCGGGATCCACGCCGATGATCGGCCAGAAGAACACCACGCCCACGGCCAGGAAGTGCACCATCATCGCGATGTGCCCCGTCTTCGAGCCCATCAGGAAGTCGAAGATCGGCGTGAAGTACAGCGCGTAAAGGCTGGCGATGAACAGTGGAATGGTGAACGCCGGATGCGTGATGATCCGCATGTAGCGGCTGTGCAGCAGGGCCAGGAGCCATTCCCGCGGCCCCTTGCGCCCCCGCCCGGCGGGTGGCATCGCGCGCAGTGCCAGTGTGATGGGCGCACCGAGCAGGATCAGGATCGGCGACAGCATGCTGATCACCATGTGCTGCACCATGTGCACGCTGAACATGACCATTCCGTAGTCATTCAGCCCGGTGCACATCACGAGCATCACGGACAGCACTCCGACGACATAGGAGACGGTCCGCCCCACGGGCCATTTGTCCCCACGCCGGCGCAACCGCACGACCCCCCACGCATAGAGCGCGAGCCCCGCAAGACAGGCGACGAGAAAGAACGGGTCCGCTGACCACACAAGCCCCCGCCCCAGCGTGAACGGCGGCAGATCCATCATCATGCCGTGCCCGCCGTGATCCATCCTGCGGCTCCTGTTTCGTGGGGGTTGTGCAAGTCTGTCCGCCCCAGACTAGAACTACCCCCGGCCACCTTTGTGACCGGGGGTAGGACAGCCGACCAGGGTGCGGGGAACTGCGCGGCAAGCCACGAAGCACCCGCACCCGGCGACTAGACAGAACCCCTTACGGCGAGGCCCTTACAGCACGCACTCAGCCTCTTCGTACCGATTCGCCGGCACAGTCTTCAACGTCTCCACGGCCTCGGCCAGCGGCACCATCACGATGTCCGTCCCCTGGAGCGCCGTCATATGACCGAACTCCCCGCGATGCACGGCCTCCACCGCATGCCACCCGAACCGAGTGGCCAGCACCCTGTCGTACGCCGTGGGCGTCCCACCGCGCTGCACATGCCCCAGAATCACCGGCCGCGCTTCCTTGCCGAGCCGTTCCTCCAGCTCGATCGAGAGCTGACGGGCGATCCCGGCGAACCGCTCGTGCCCGTAGATGTCCTTGCCGCCCTCGTCGAACGCCATGGATCCGGGCCGCGGCTTGGCGCCCTCGGCAGCCACGACGATCGCGAAGCGCTTGCCCGCCTGGAACCGCTCCCCGACGACCCGGGTCAACTCGTCGATGTCGAAGGGCCGTTCCGGTACGACGACGGCGTGCGCGCCGGCCGCCATGCCGGAGTGCAGCGCGATCCAGCCGGTGTGCCGGCCCATGACCTCGACCACCAGGACGCGCTGGTGGGACTCGGCGGTGGTCTTGAGCCGGTCCAGGGCCTCGGTCGCCACGGTCACCGCCGTGTCGAAGCCGAAGGTCACGTCGGTGACGGCGATGTCGTTGTCGATGGTCTTGGGCACACCCACCACGGGCAGGCCGCTGTCCGACATCAGCCGGGCCGCCTTCAGCGTGCCCTCACCGCCGATCGGGATGATCGCGTCGAGGCCTAGTTCCTCGACATGGCCCTTGGCCCGCTCCACACCGTCCCGCAGATGGGACGGCTGGACCCGGGAGGAACCGAGGATCGTGCCGCCGCGGGCGAGGATGCCGCCCACCGCGTCGAGGTCGAGCTTGAGGTAGTCGCACTCCAAGAGGCCCTTCCAGCCGTCCCGGAAGCCGATGACCTCGTCGCCGTGGTCGACGACGGCACGGTGCACGACGGACCGGATGACGGCGTTCAGGCCGGGGCAGTCGCCGCCGGACGTGAGGACACCAATGCGCATAGCCCGAAAAACCTTCTCAACGTGGGCCGGGACCGGACCACGCTGTCCGGCTCGAATCCCCGCCACCCTAGCGGCATCGAGGGGCGGGGCCGAACCGTGCGTCCGCCTGCTGGACGACCCCGCTCACCTGTGCGGACGTGCCGTCAGACGGGCTGCCGGCGAGTGTGTTCAGGCAGGCTGCTGCGCGGCCGAGATGCGCTCGCTGCGCAGCGCCTCGTACCACCGGTCGTCGGTCGGCGGCAGCGCGTTCACGTCGAGCGCCAGCTTCAGCAGCAGGTCGGCGATCAGCGGATTGCGCGCGAGCACCGGACCGTGCATGTACGTACCGAAGACGGTGTCGTTGTACGCGCCCTCCGTGCCGTCACCCGTACCGTTGCCGTTGCCGAGGCGGACCTGGGCGAAGGGGCGGGCGGTCGGGCCGAGGTGGGTGACGCCCTGGTGGTTCTCGAATCCGGTCAGCGGCGGCAGACCCAGGCGCGGGTCGATGTCGCCGAGCACGTCACCGACGCACCGGGCCCCTTCACCGCGCACGGACACCACGTCGATCAGCCCGAGGCCGGGCTCGCGCTGACCGAGGTCGTTGATGAACTCGTGGCCGAGGATCTGGTAGCCGGCGCAGACCGAGAACACGATGGCGCCGTTCTCCACGGCCCGGTGCAGACCGCCGTCCCGGCGCAGCCGCTCGGCCGCCAGCCGCTGCGGACGGTCCTCACCGCCGCCGATCAGGTAGATGTCGCCGGACGTCGGGATCGGCTGGTCGCTGCGCACGTCGAGGCGGGCCACGTCGAGGCCGCGCTGGCGGGCACGGCGCTCCACGACGAGGACGTTGCCCTGGTCGCCGTAGGTGCTGAGCAGGTCCGGGTAGATCCAGACGACCCGCAGTTGGTTGTCGCTCACTTAAGTCCCCTGAAGTCTCGTGCTCAGTTGCCGACCCGGCGGCGCAGGTCCTGGAACGCGGTGTAGTTGGCGATGACCTCGATCCGGCCCGGCGGGCACTTCTGCACGGCCTGGTCGAGGTTCTCGCACACCTGGAACTGCTGGTTGGCAACCTCCAGGCGGACCGCGAGGTCGAGCCTGCGGTCGCCGATGACGCAGATCGGGTGCCCGGTCAGCCGCGTGTAGTCGACGTCCCACAGCCAGGAGGTGTCCGTGCCGTCGGCTCCGCGCGCGTTCACCGAGAGGATCACCGGGGTCGGCGGCGGGTCGATGAGGGAGAACGTCTCCAGCCAGCCGGCCGGGTTCTTGGCCAGCAGCAGGCGCAGATCCCGCCCCTCGAACTGCACGACGTCATAGCGCCCGGCGACGGCCTGCACCTGGTACATGCGCTCAAGGGCCACCTGCGGCGGCACCCCGAAGACGGCGGCGACGGCGGCCGAGGAGGTGGCGTTGGCCTTGTTGGCACGCCCCGGCAACTGGAGATGGATCGGCCAGGCCGAGCCGTGCGGGTCCAGGACATGGTCGCCGGACAGGGCCCAGCTCGGCGTCGGACGGCGGAAGCCGCACTCGCCGCAGAACCAGTCGTCCCCGGGCCGCTGCATCACACCGCCGCAGGACGGGCAGGACCAGGCGTCGTCTTTCCACATCTGCCCGGCGGCGACCCAGATCACGTTGGGGGACGACGACGCGGCCCACACGACCAGCGGGTCATCCGCGTTGGCCACGATCACGGCCTTCGAACCCGACAGCCCCTCGCGCCAGTTCTCGGCGAGCATCCGGGTCTCGGCGGCCCGGTCGAGCTGGTCGCGCGAGAGGTTGAGCAGCGCGATGCACTTCGGGTCCGTGTCCCGGGCGACGCCGGCGAGGTACTTCTCGTCGACCTCGATGACGCCGTAGCGGGCTTCCGAGCCGCCGGCGAGCGCCGAGGTGATGCCCGCGGGCATGTTGGCGCCCAGGGCGTTGGAGACGACCGGTCCGGCGGCCCGCAGGGCCTCCGCGATCAGCCGGGTCGTGGTGGTCTTGCCGTTGGTCGCCGAGACCAGGACCACGTCCAGGTTCTGCGCGAGCCTGGCGAGGAGGTCGGGGTCGAGTTTGAGCGCCACCCGGCCGCCGATCACCGAACCGCTGCCGCGCCCTGCGGCGCGCGATGCCGCCGCGACCGCCTTGCCCGCGGTCACGGCGATCTTGGCCCGCGGCGTGAGCGGGTCCGAGTTGCCTGCCATCAGTTCTCGATCCTCCTTGCGTACGCGCCGCGCCTGAAGCCCTACGGCAACGTGGTGGTGGTCAGCCTATCGAGATCCATTCGCACTCCCGAATCGCCGTACCCTTGCCGCCATGCGCAACGCCTCCATTCCGGGCACTCACGGACGTGTTCGGCCCCTGACCCTGCTCGGAAACCCCGTCCTGCACGCCCCCTGCGAGGAGGTCACCGACTTCGGCCCGGAACTGGCGAGGCTCGTGGACGACTTGTTCGCGACGATGTACGCCGCGCAGGGCGTGGGCCTCGCCGCCAACCAGGTGGGGGAGTCGCTGCGGGTCTTCGTATACGACTGTCCCGACGACGAGGACGTACGACACCTCGGGCATGTGGTGAACCCACGGCTGGTGGAGGCGGACGGTGTGGTGATCCGAGGGCCGGAGGGGTGCCTGTCCCTGCCGGGTCTGGAGGCGGGGACGGAGCGGTACGACCATGCGGTGGTCGAGGGTTTCACGGTGACGGGGGAGCCGGTGACGATCCACGGGACGGGTTTCTTCGCGAGGTGCTTGCAGCATGAGTGCGACCACTTGGACGGGAGGGTCTACGCGGACCGCGTGGCGGGCTGGCGCCACAGACGCTTGATGCGACAAGTGGCGCGAGCCTCTTGGCGGGCGGACGCACCCGCCTAGGGGCACGGGGCTGTATCAATTTGCGGCTCCGCCGCGCGGGCGCGACCAGCCCCCAGGAACCCGCACCCGGAACACCACGGTCAGAACCCCGGACCGCCGATCTTGTCCCCCGCAGCAGCAAGCCGTCCCCACAACAGGTCGGCCAGACTGCGCACCAACTCCGCCCGCGAGCAGGGCCGTTCGCCCAGCCACCAGTCCCCGGCGGCATGCATCATCCCGACTATCCCGTGCCCCCAGACCCGGGCGAGCTGCTGACTCCCGGGTCCGAGATCCAGCCGCTCCTCGATCACGGTGGCCAGTTCCTCGCCCATCGTGCGGAGCAACGGCATCGAGTGCTTGCCGACGTCGAATCCCTGATCCGCCGTCTGACCCCCCTCGGTCGGATGCATCAGAAACCGATACACCTGAGGCCGGGCCTCGATCGCCGCGAGGTACGTGTCCAACGTGGACTCGACCCGCTCACGCCGGTCCGCGGGAGCGTCCAGCGCGGCCCGCAACGAAGCCAGCAGCGCATCCGTGTGACGCTTGGCCAACGCCGCGTAGAGTCCGCTCTTGTCGCCGAAGTGCCGGTACAGAATCGGCTTCGTGATACCGGCTTCCGCGGCGATGGCGTTCATCGAGGCCTGTGGGCCGTCGCGCAGCACCACCCGGTCGGCGGCCTCCAGCAGCTCTCGCCGCCGGCGGTCGGCGGATCGTTGCTGATCGGTCCGCTGCGTGGTGTCCATTCGTTCTCCCCACCCGTGCTCGATCGATGACGCCTGCGCAAACTAACACTCAACATGCTCCATCCATCGAATGGGCTGTCGATGGGTCATCGGGAGTTGACTTTACCTACTAGCCAGTAACAAACTAGGGTTACCGCTAGTAACACGCACGTACCGCCGCTGGAGGGGACATGGCCGAGTTCACCATGGAGCTCAACGACGAACAGAAGGAGGTCCGGGACTGGCTGCACGGTTTCGCCGCCGATGTGATCCGCCCCGCGGCCGCCGAATGGGACGAGCGTGAGGAGACTCCCTGGCCGGTCATCCAGGAAGCCGCGAAGGTCGGCATCTACTCACTCGACTTCTACGCCCAGCAGTACTTCGACCAGACCGGCCTCGGCATTCCGATGGCCATGGAGGAACTGTTCTGGGGTGACGCGGGCATCGCCCTGTCGATCGTCGGCACCGGTCTCGCCGCCGTAGGCGTCCTCGCCAACGGCACCGAGGAGCAGATCGGCACCTGGGTGCCCCAGATGTACGGCGACGCCAACGACGTCAAGCTCGCCGCCTTCTGCTCCTCCGAGCCCGACGCCGGCTCCGACGTGGCCTCGATGCGCACGCGTGCCGTGTACGACGAGGCCAAGGACGAGTGGGTGATCAACGGCACGAAGACCTGGGCGACCAACGGCGGTATCGCCAACGTCCACGTCGTCGTCGCGGTCGTCGACGCCGAGCTCGGCTCCAAGGGCCACGCGTCCTTCATCATCCCGCCGAACACGCCGGGCCTGGCCCAGGGGCAGAAGTTCAAGAAGCACGGCATCCGCGCCTCGCACACCGCCGAGGTCATCCTGGACAACGTGCGCGTGCCCGGCTCCTGCCTGCTGGGCGGCAAGGAGAAGCTGGACGAGCGTCTGGCGCGGGCCCGGGAGCGGGCCAGGGCGGGTGGCGGCGAGCGCGTGAAGAACGCGGCGATGGCCACGTTCGAGGCCTCGCGGCCGGCGGTCGGCGCCATGGCCGTCGGCACCGCCCGTGCCGCCTACGAGGTCGCCCTCGACTACGCGATGACGCGCGAGCAGTTCGGGCGCCCGATCATCGACAACCAGGGCGTGGCCTTCCAGATCGCCGAGATGCGGACGCAGATCGACGCGGCGCGGCTGCTGGTGTGGCGCGCGTCCTGGATGGCGGTCAACGGCAAGCCGTTCACGGCGGCCGAGGGGTCGATGTCGAAGCTGTTCGCGAGCGAGACGTCGAAGAAGGTCACCGCTCAGGCCATACAGATTCTCGGCGGCAACGGCTACACGCGGGAGTACCCCGTGGAGCGTATGCACCGCGACAGCGCGATCTACACGATCTTCGAGGGGACGAGTGAGATCCAGCGGCTGGTGATCGCCCGTACGTTGTCGGGTATGCCGATTCGGTAAGCGCCGCAGGGGTTGCTGCGCGACGCGGTCCGCGGCTTCGTGGGGGCTGGTCGCGCCCGCGCGGCGGAGCCGCAAATTGATACAGCCCCGCGCCCCTGGTCGGCTGCGGCGAGCCGCGTTGCCGAGGTGATGGAGGACGTCGATGACGGACAACCCGCTTGTGTCGCTGATCGCCCGCGGAGAGGCCGGTCTCGGCACCCTCGGCGCACTCGCGCTCGAGCAGGGCTGGGTGATCCCCGCGGATCGTCGCGCCTTCCTCCATCTGGCCGAACGGGCCACGCCCGACGCTCCCGGGTCCGCCGCCTTCTTCACCTTCCTGGCCGAGGGTGAGTCGCTGGCCGAGGAGCGTCTGGGCGTGTTCGCCGCCGCCTGTGGAGTGACCGGGGCGCAGGCGGCCGGCCACACACCGCTCCCGGGCTGCCAGGCATACCCCGCGTACGTCGCTTGGCTGGCCCTCAACGCATCACCGGCGGAGGCCGTGTTCGCGCTCACGGCCAACTTCGCGGCCTGGGGCGATTACTGCGGGACGATCGCCGAGGCCCTGCGCCGCCACTACGGCTTCACGGACGAGGCGTGCGGCTTCTTCGACTTCTTCGCGGAACCGTCCCCGGAACTGGACCGGCTGGCCCGAGCGGCCCTGGAGGCGAGCGAACTGGATGAGCCACGAGCGCACCGGTACGCCCGCTTGCTCCAGTCCTACGAGGACCAGTTCTGGTCAACGCTGTACGGGCCGACCCCCTAGGGGCGCGGCTGTATCAATTTGCGGCTCCGCCGCGCGGGCGCGACCAGCCCCCACGAACCCGCACCGGCACCGAACGGCCCCCCTTACGGAGTCGTCCCGCTGCTGTGCGCGATGCACGCCACGTCGATCCGGTCGGCGAGCTTCGCCAGCTCGATCGTCAACGCAGCCACCGTGTCCTCGTCGAGCCCGTCCTCCCCGGCCTCGACAAGGTGCAGCCATCGACCGCCCACCGTACGCAGCAGCTTGCTCACGTCGGCGGCAGCAACCTGCAAGGTCCCCCGGTCATCGACGATCAGCGGCAGAGTAACTTCGCGGTTCACACCCGGGATCGTAACCGCGCAGCGCTCACGCACCCTGCCAAACCGTAGTGATGTTGCAGAACTCGCGGATTCCGTGCCCCGACAGCTCACGGCCGAATCCGGACCGCTTCACTCCGCCGAACGGGAACGCCGGATGGGACGCCGTCATCCCGTTGACGTACACGCTTCCGGCCTCCAGGTCGCGTACGAAACGGTCGACCTCGGCCTCGTCACGGGTCCACACGTTCGAACTCAGTCCGAAGGGTGAGTCGTTGGCGATCAGTACCGCCTCGTCCAGATCGGCCGCCCGGTAGAGCGTGGCGACCGGACCGAACGCCTCCTCGCGATGGATCCGCATCTCGCGGGTGATGTCGGCGAGGACCGTGGGCGGGTAGTACCAGCCGGGCAGCTCGGGCCGGCGCAGCCGGTGGCCGCCGCACAGCACGGTCGCCCCGCTGCGCTTGGCGTCGTCGACCAGTTCCTCCAGGTCCGCCCGGCCCTGCTCGCTCGACAGCGGGCCGACGTCCGTCTCGTCCAGCATCGGGTCGCCGACCACCAGCGCCTTCATGCCCTCGACGAAGCGCTCGGCGAAGGCGTCGTAGACGTCGGTGTGCACGATGAACCGCTTGGCGGCGATGCAGGACTGCCCGTTGTTCTGCACCCGCGCGGTCACCGCGATCCGCGCGGCGCGGTCGATGTCGGCCGAGGGCATGACGACGTACGGGTCGCTGCCGCCCAGTTCCAGCACCGTCTTCTTGATCATCTCCCCGGCGGTGGAGGCGACCGCGCGGCCCGCGGGCTCGCTGCCGGTCAGGGTCGCCGCCCTGACACGTTCGTCGCGCAGGACCTCGTCGACCTGCCCGGCGCCGATCAGCAGCGTCTGGAAGCAGCCCTCGGTGTAGCCCGCACGGTGGAACAGGTCCTCGATGTAGAGGGCGGTCTGGGGGACGTTCGAGGCGTGCTTCAGCAGGCCGACATTGCCCGCCATCAGCGCCGGCGCCGCGAAGCGCATCACCTGCCAGAGCGGGAAGTTCCACGGCATGACCGCGAGGACCGGCCCGAGCGGGCGGTAGCGCACCCGCACGCGCGAGGCGCCCGAATCCTTCACGTCCGAGTCGGCCGGCTCCTCGTCGGCGAGCAGCCCCTCGGCGCGTTCGGCGTACCAGCGCATCGCCTTGGCGCACTTGGCGGCCTCCGCGCGGGCCTGCTTGATGGGCTTGCCCATCTCGGTGGTCATGACCCGGGCGATGTCCTCCTGGTCGGCGTCCAGATGGTTCGCGGCCTGGATCAGCAGGCGGCCGCGGTCGACGAAGCTCGTCGTCCGGTAGGTGCGGAAGGTGGCCTCGGCGAGCTGGAGCCTGCGCTCGATCTCTTCGGCGCCCATGGCCTCGTACGTTTTGAGCGTCTCGCCGTTCGCAGGGTTGACCGTCGCGATGGGCATGACCGACCTCCTGGAAGCGGACTGATGCTTCGAGATTCCCGCGCGGCGGTGGGTATCGCAACGCGTGCACGGCTGCTCAGGCCGAGTGCTCCGCCAGCCGGTCGAGAAACGCGGCCTGGGCCTTGACGATGACCTCGCGCGCCCGGTCGACGGCCAGCCAGCGCACCCGGTCCAGTTCCGGGAACTCCTGGGTGCGGCCCGAGCGCGGCGGCCACTCCATCCGGAAGGTGCCCGGGACGACCGTCGCCGGGTCGAGGTCGGCCTCGATCGCCCACACCGTGACGATCTTGCCGCCGGACTGCTTGACCTCGCCGAGCGGTACGGCCTCCCCGTCGGGCGGAGGCAGCCCCAGCTCCTCCTGGAACTCGCGGCGAGCGGCGTCCCAGGCGGGCTCGTCGGGTTCGTACTCGCCCTTGGGGACCGTCCACGCCCCGGCGTCGCGCTTGGCGAAGAACGGGCCGCCCATATGGCCGAGCAACACCTCCAGGCCGTGGTCGGTGCGGCGGAAGAGCAGCAGGCCCGCGCTGCGGCGCTCGCGGGACGGCGTCATGGGCGTACCTCCGGGTGGGCGGCCAGCAAAGTCTCGACCGTGTCGGCCTCCTCCGGCCGTTTGTCCTCGCGGTAGCGGACCACGCGGGCGAAGCGGAGGGTTACGCCGGCCGGGTAACGGGTGGAGCGCTGGAGGCCGTCGTAGGCGATCTCGACGACGAGTTCCGGGCGTACGGTCACCACCCAGTCGTCGCTGCGCACGGCGAGCTCCTGGAGCCGCTCGGTCTGCCAGGTCAGCATCGCGTCGGTCATGCCCTTGAAGGTCTTGCCGAGCATGGCGAAGCCGCCGTCCGCCGTGCGCGCCCCCAGGTGGAGGTTGGAGAGCTTGCCGGTCCTGCGGCCGTGGCCCCATTCGGCGGCGAGCACCACCAGGTCGAGGGTGTGCACGGGCTTGACCTTCAGCCAGGAGGCGCCGCGCCGGCCGGCGCTGTAGGGGGCGTCGAGGGCCTTGACGACCACGCCCTCGTGGCCGCGCTCCAGGGTCTCGGCGAGGAAGTCCTCGGCCCGCGTGAGGTCCTCGGGGCCGGACACCAGCGCGCGGCGCACCCGCATCGGCTCGGGGACCAGGCGGGCCAGCTCCGCGTGCCGCTCGGTGAACGGCAGGTCGAGCAGGTCGTGGCCGTCGACGGACAGGGCGTCGAAGAAGACGGGGGAGACGGGGATCTCTTGGGCCGCCGTCGCCACGTCCACGCGGGAGCCGACGCGGCCGGCGGTCTCCTGGAAGGAGCGAGGGAGGCCGATGTCGTCGAAGGCTATGACCTCGCCGTCCAGGATGAACCGCTCGCCCCTCAACTCCAGTGCGGCGGCGGTGACTTCGGGCAGGCGGTCGGTGATGTCGTCGAGGGTGCGGGTGTAGAGCCGTACCGAGTCGCCGTCGCGGTGGACCTGGACGCGGATTCCGTCCAGCTTCTCCTCGACCGCGCACGCGCCGAGCTTGTCGACCGCCTCGGACACCGAGGACGCGGTGTGCGCCAGCATCGGCAGGACCGGGCGGCCCACGGTGAGCCGGAAGCGCTCCAGTGACCCGGGTCCGTCCGCGAGCAGCGCCCGGGCGACGTCCTGGAGGGATCCGGCGAGCATGACCGCCCGTCGCACGTCCGCCGGTGGCGCTTCCGTCGCCTGGGCCAGGCCCTCCACCGCCACCGCGTCCAGCGCGCCCTGCCGGACCTCGCCGGTGATCAGCCCGAACAGGAACCGCTGCTCGTCCTCGGTGGCCGCACCCATCAACTCGCCGACGAGCCGCGCGCGTTCGGCCTGCGAGCCGGTGCCGGAGACCTTGCCGAGTTCGGTGAGCCGGGCGTCCACCTCGCGGACGGTGAGGGTCGGATCGGTGGCCGGTGGGACCGGGCGGCTCAGCACCTTCCAGCCGATGCCGAGCCGGCCCTGCGGGAGGCGGCCCGCCAGATACGGGATGACGATCGGCACGTCGTCCGCCTCGGCGTCCCGGAACAGCTCCGCCAGCAGAGCGATCTTCCGGGAGCGCGCCGAGGTCGCGGCGACCTCCTGGGACACACGGGCGAGCCGGGTCAGCAGCATGCAGCCATCGTGCGACGGGCTCCGCCGGTTTACACCCCGACGAACGGTGATTGCCGCGACGGGCCGTCGTCCGACTGCGGCGCTGTCGTGGCTCGTCGCGCAGTTCCCCGCGCCCCTTTCGGGGCGTTGCCGAACCGCAGATGACCAGGGCAGGCACCTTCAGCGGGGGATCGCCGCGTCCAGGTCCGCCATCAGCAGCTCCCCGTTGATGAAGGCCCCTGCCCGGTAGCCGCCCGACGCCGCGTTGATGACCTGCTCCGAGAAGCCCATCGCGTTGCCGGCCGCCCAGACGCCCGGCACGGAGGTCAGTCCCGTCGGGTCGACCACCGGGTACGAGCCGAAGGGGGTTTCCTGGAACTCGGCGCCGAGCTTTTCAAAGAGGCCGGTCTGCGGAACCGCTCGGGGTGCCGTGAAGACGACCTCGCGCGCGTGGACCGTGCCGTCTGCGAGACGTACGCCCGTCAGCCGGTCGTCCTCGATCACCAGACCGGCCACCGCTCCCGGAACCACCTTCACGCCGGCAGCCGCGAGCCTGCGCAGGTCGTCGTCCGAGAGGTCGGACTCGGCGACCTCGTGCAGGAAGAAGGTCACGTCCTTCGACCACTGCGACACCATCAGCGCCTGGTGCACGCTCAGCGGTGTGGTGGCGAGCACACCGAACGCCCGGTCGCGGACCTCCCAGCCGTGGCAGTACGGGCAGTGCAGCACGTCCTTGCCGAAGCGCTCGGCGACGCCGGGGACCTCGGGCAGCTCGTCCTTGAGGCCGGTGGCGACGACCAGCCGCCGGGCCCGGACGCTGCGTCCGCTCGCCAGCGCCACCGTGAAGTCGCCGTCGCGGGTGACGTCGACCGCGCGGTCCCGGACCAGCTCGACGCCGTACCGCGCGATCTCCTCCCGCCCGACGGCCAGGAACTCGGCGGGTGACATGCCGTCCCGGGACAGATAGCCCTGCATATGGGCGGCGGGCGCGTTGCGTGGCTCGCCGGCGTCGACGACCAGGGTCCGGCGCCGGGCGCGGCCCAGGACCAGGGCGGCGGACAGGCCGGCCGCGCCGCCTCCGACGACTACGACCTCGTACTGCTCGGTGTGCTTCTCGGTCATGGTGACACCTCCACCATGACCGTCCCTCCGAGGCGCGGGATTGACAAATCAACTTGCCGATTCTGCAATACAGGCATGAGTACCGACGACGTTCTCGCCGAAGTGGGCCCACGGCTCAGGAGGCTGCGCAAGGACCGGGAGGTGACCCTCGCCGCGCTGTCCGAGACGACCGGCATCTCCGTCAGCACCCTGTCCCGGCTGGAGTCCGGCCTGCGCAAGCCCAGCCTGGAGCTGCTGCTGCCGATCGCGCAGGCGCACCAGGTGCCGCTGGACGAACTGGTCGGCGCCCCTCCGGTCGACGATCCGCGCGTGCGCTCCCAGCCGATCGTGCAGCACGGCCGCACCTTCTGGCCGCTCACCCGGCAACCCGGCGGCCTCCAGGCGTTCAAGATCCTCTCTCCCCGGCGCAGGGAGGAACCGGAACAGCGCACCCACGAGGGCTACGAGTGGCTCTATGTGCTGTCCGGGCGGCTGCGGCTGGTGCTGGGGGAGCATGACCTGGTGCTGGAGCCGGGGGAGGCGGCCGAGTTCGACACCCGGGTGCCGCACTGGTTCGGGTCGACGGGGGAGGGTCCGGTGGAGTGCCTCAGCCTGTTCGGGCCGCAGGGGGAGCGCATGCATGTGCGGGCGCGTCCCCGGAAGGCGTGACGGACGCGACTGTTCCGCCGCGGACTGTTCCCTGATCGGCAAGCGACCGCTTAGTATGCGAACCGACCCCGGTCAGACGAAGCAGTCCCCCGTGGAGGCACCGCATGCAGGCATGGCAAGTGCACGAGAACGGCGAGCCGAGCGAGGTGATGCGTCTCGACGAGGTCGACACGCCCACCCCCGGTGACGGCCAGGTCCTGCTGAAGGTGCGTGCCGCGAACATCAACTTCCCGGACGCGCTGATGTGCCGGGGGCACTACCAGGTCCGGCCGCCGTTGCCGTTCACGCCGGGCGTGGAGATCTGCGGCGAGACCGAGGACGGGCGCCGCGTCATCGCCAACCCGGCGCTGCCGTTCGGCGGCTTCGCCGAGTACGCCGTCGCGGACGCCGCCGCCGTCCTGCCCGCACCCGAGTCGCTGGACGACGCCGAGGCCGCCGCCCTGCACATCGGCTACCAGACCGGCTGGTTCGGCCTGCACCGCCGGGCCGGCCTGGAGGCCGGGGAGACGCTGCTCGTCCACGCTGCCGCAGGAGGGGTCGGCAGCGCGGCCGTGCAGCTCGGCAAGGCGGCCGGCGCGCGGGTCATCGGTGTCGTGGGCGGCGCCGACAAGGTGGCCGTGGCGCGGGAGCTGGGCTGCGACGTCGTCGTCGACCGGCGCTCCGAGGACGTCATCGGTGCCGTCAAGGAGGCCACCGGCGGCCGGGGCGCCGACGTCATCTACGACCCCGTCGGCGGCGAGGCCTACACCCAGTCCGCCAAGGTCGTCGCCTTCGAGGGCCGGATCGTGGTCGTCGGCTTCGCGAGCGGCCAGATCCCCAGCCCGGCGCTGAACCACGCCCTGGTGAAGAACTACTCGATCCTCGGCCTGCACTGGGGCCTGTACAACACCAAGAACCCGAAGCTGATCATGCACTGCCACGAGCAGCTCACCGAGCTGGCCGCCCGGGGCGCCATCAAGCCGCTGGTGAGCGAGCGCGTCCTGCTGGGCGGCGCCGCGGCCGCCGTGCAGCGGGTCGCCGACGGCGTCACCACGGGGCGCGTCGCCGTGATCCCGGGACTCACCGAAGGAGGAGCGGCATGACCGACGCCGCCGAACTGCGCCGCCGTACGGCCGAGTTGCTGGCCGCGCACCCGCCGGCCACGACCGACCGGCTCGACTTCCTGCGCGCCCGCTTCGACGCCGGTCTGGCCTGGGTGCACTATCCGGAGGGCCTCGGCGGCCTCGGCGCGCCCCGCTCCCTCCAGGTCGTCGTGGACACCGAGCTGGAGGCCGCGGGCGCCCCCGACAACGAGCCGCGGCGCATCGGCATCGGCCTCGGCATGGCCGCGCCGACGATCCTGAAGTACGGCACCGAGGAGCAGAAGCAGCGCTTTCTGCGGCCCCTGTGGACCGGCGAGGAGGTCTGGTGCCAGCTCTTCAGCGAGCCCGGCGCCGGATCCGACCTCGCGGCGCTCGGCACCCGGGCCGTGCGGGAGGGCGACGACTGGGTCGTCAACGGGCAGAAGGTGTGGACGTCCAGCGCCCACATCGCCCGCTGGGCCATCCTCATCGCCCGCACCGACCCGGACGTGCCCAAGCACGCAGGCATCACTTACTTCCTGTGCGACATGACCGACCCCGGCGTCGAGGTCCGGCCGCTGCGCCAGATCACCGGCGAGGCCGAGTTCAACGAGGTGTTCCTGACCGGCGTCCGCATCCCGGACTCCCGGCGCCTCGGCGAGATCGGCGACGGCTGGAAGGTCGCGCAGACCACGCTGAACAACGAGCGCGTCGCCATCGGCGGCATGCGGCTGCCCCGCGAGGGCGGCATGATCGGCCCGGTCGCCAAGACCTGGCGTGAACGCCCCGAATTGCGCACGCACGACCTGCATCAGCGGCTGCTGAAGCTGTGGGTCGAGTCCGAGGTCTCCCGCCTCACCGCCGAACGGCTGCGCCAGCAGCTCGTCGCCGGACAGCCCGGCCCCGAGGGCGCCGGCATGAAGCTCGCCTTCGCCCGGCTCAACCAGGAGATCAGCGGCCTGGAGGTCGAACTGCGCGGCGAGGAGGGCCTGTTGTACGACGACTGGACCATGCGCCGCCCGGAGCTGGTGGACTTCACCGGCCGCGACGCCGGCTACCGCTACCTGCGCTCCAAGGGCAACAGCATCGAGGGCGGGACCAGCGAGGTCCTGCTGAACATCGTCGCCGAACGCGTCCTCGGCCTGCCCGCCGAGCCGCGCACCGACAAGGACGTCGCCTGGAAGGACCTGTCCCGATGACCGATCTTCTCTACTCCGAGGAGGAAGAGGCGCTGCGGGCCGCCGTACGGGACCTGCTCACCGACCACTGCGACGCGCCCGGCGTCATCGCGCGCACCGAGTCGGGCGCCCCGCACGACCTGGAGGCATGGAAGGCGCTCGCCGACGGCATGGGCCTGGCCGGGCTCCTGGTCCCGGAGGACAGGGGCGGCCAGGGTGCCACGCACCGCGAGGCCGCCGTCGTCCTGGAGGAGCTAGGGCGCGCGGTCGCCCCGGTGCCGTACCTGACGAGCGCCGTGGTCGCCACGGAGGCACTGCTGGCCGGCGACGCCGAAGGGGTCCTGCTCGCCGAGCTGGCATCCGGGCGGCGCATCGGCGCCCTCGCCGTCGCGCTGAACGTCTCCCCGGGCGGCGCCTACAAGGTCGTACGGCATGAGGGCGGCGCCCTGCACGGGGAGTTGACCGGCATCGCGGACGCCGCCGTCGCCGATGTGCTGCTCGTGCCCGCGGACGACGGCGGGCTGTACGCGGTGGACGCCGACGCCGTGACCGTCACCCCGCAGACGTCCCTGGACCTGACCCGGCCCCTTGCCACGGTCACCCTGGACGGTGCGCCCGGCCGGCTGCTGGGCGACGCCGAGCCCGCCGTACGACGCGCCCTGCGGGCCGGCGCCGGACTGCTCGCCTCCGAGCAACTCGGCCTCGCCGAATGGACGTTGACCGAGACGGTCCGCTATCTGAAGGACCGCAAGCAGTTCAACCGGCCCGTCGGCGGATTCCAGGCCCTCAAGCACCGGCTCGCCCAGTTGTGGCTGGAGGTCGTCAACCTGCGCGCCGCCGCCCGCAACGCCGCCGACGCGCTCGCGACCGGCGAGGACGTCGAGGTGGCGGTCGCCGTCGCCCAGGGCTACGCGGCGCAGGTCGCCGTGCACGCCGCCGAGGAGGCCCTCCAACTGCACGCCGGTATCGGGATGACCTGGGAACACCCCGTGCATCTGTATCTGAAGCGGGCCAAGGCCGACTCGATCGCCTACGGCACCGCGGGCGCACACCGCGAGGCACTGGCCGAAATCGTCGACCTCCGAGCACCCTGACGTACACCTGAGCAAAGCCCGCGAGAAGCCCGCCCCACCTGGGGCGGGCTTTTTCGTGCGCCCTGCACGGAGGAAGTGAACGAACGACGGCGGTCCGGCCAACTCCCCGCAAGGGCACTGCTGTTCGGGGCCTTCGGAATCGCATACTCGCAGCGGTTCCATCCGACCCTGTCAGGGAGGCAGAGCATGGCCCTCACCACCCGTCGCAGAGCCCTCACCACCCTCGGCGCCGCCCTCGCGGGCGCGGTCGCCCTGCCCGCCGCCCAGGCGCTGGCGGGCGAACGAGGGCACGGCCCGCGCCCGTTGTGGCGGGCCCACGCCCACAACGACTACGAGCACCCGCGCCCTCTCCTCGACGCCCTCGACCACCGCTTCGGCAGCCTCGAAGCCGACATCTACCTGGTCGGCGACCAGCTCCTGGTCGCCCACGACCCCGAGGACCTCGACCCCCGCCGCACCCTGGAGTCCCTCTACCTCGACCCGCTGGCCGCCCGCGTCAAGGCCAACCACGGCTCCGTCTACCGGGGATACCGCAAGTCCATCCAGCTCCTCATCGACATCAAGACCGAGGGCTCCTCGACGTACCTCGAACTCGACAAGCACCTGGCGCGCTACAAGCACCTGTTCACGACATACGCCCACGGCCGCGTCCTCGCGGGCCCGGTCACCGCCGTGATCTCCGGCGACCGTGCCGCCCGTGCGCCGATGGAGGCCCAGAAGCTCCGCCGCGCCTTCTACGACGGCCGCCTCGCCGACCTCGGCACCTCGGCGCCCGCCTCCTTCGTCCCGCTGATCAGCGACAACTGGACGCTGAACTTCACCTGGCTCGGTGTGGGCGCCTTCCCGGACGCCGAACGGCGCAAGCTGCGCGGCATCGTCCAGGCGGCGCACTCGCGCGGACAGAAGGTGCGCTTCTGGGCCACCCCGGACGTGGCGGGCGCCGCGCGCGACGCCCTGTGGGGCGAGTTGCTCGCCGCCGACGTCGACTTCCTGAACACCGACGACCTCGCCGGTCTGGAGGCGTTCCTCGACGCCCACCGGACGGTCTAGCCGCGCCTCGCGGAACACCACTCGTTCGGAGTACAGGTCAGCCGCCCGGACGAACCCTCCGCTACGCCACACTTACGGCCGAACGCCGTGAACCGGGCAAGGCGGCGTGGCGGAGGAGGTTGACGATGGCCATTTCCATCTCTGTGGTGCTGCTGCTGTTCATCCTGGCGGTGATCTTCGTCCGCAACGGCGGGCTGAAGGTCACCCATGCTCTGGTGTGTCTGCTGCTCGGCTTCTATCTGGCAAGCACGAGCATGGCGCCCACCATCAACAGCGGCCTGACGGCCACGGCGGACATCGTGAGCAGTCTCAGACCGTGACCGTCAGGAAGCCGGTCAGGGGGTCGGCCGAGGGACCGAGAAGACCCCGATGCCGTTGGGGACGGGGCGTTCCCTGCCGTCGGAGGGGTGGTTGCGCACGGACACCGCCGCCTCACCCGGCTCACGCGCGACCAGCGTCGAGGAGCCGCCGCCGTCCAGGCTGAAGGCGTCGGCCGAGCCCAGATCCCGCATCACGGAGGCCACCTCGGCGATGGTCAGGCCGGTGCGGTACTCGGGTGCGCCGTCCAGTGCGAGCAGCACCAGACGACGGCCCCGGTCCGCGATGCCCACGGCGGTCCGCACGGCCGAGGCCCGGTCGTCCAGGCCGGGCAGCGGCTGCCCGTCGTCCAGCACCGGATAGCCGCCGAGCGCGAAGAGGTACGGGATCCGGGACGACGACGCCACCAGCCGGTGCCGCACCGACACCGGCTCGCCCGCGAAGAACTTCCGCAGTTGCTGCGCGCCCGCCTCCCGGCCCACCAGCACGGTGGTGTCCGCGGCGATCGGACCGCTGCCGGGGTTGTCGGCCGTCGACACGACCCGTCCGTGACGGACCGTCACCTCGTAGGTGTCCGTGCTGCACGGAGCCGCCCGGTCGGTGTCCGTGCCGCAGGTGGCGCGCACCCGGGAGACGCTGCCCCACTTGGAGGTGAACGCCCCGATGGTGCCCACCGGCAGCGCGTACTGGTTGAGCCCGCCCAGCGGCAGGCGGCCCTCGGGAGTGCGGATCGAGCCGTCGATGCTCAGTCCGTCCAGCCGGGCCCGGCGGTCCACGCCCACCCCGAACACGTCCTCGGTGCTCGTGCCGGGCGGCAGCGCGGGTCCGAAGCGCTGGCCGTTCGGCACCGCAGCCTTCAGGGCCCGGCCGCGCGCGATCACCGGTCCGACGCTCGCGCCGGTCGCCTCGACGCCGGGGTGCTGGGTCTCGCTGATGTTGAAGAAGTCGCCGTTCACGCCCGCCACCGCACCCTGCGCGGTGGCCTGCTGCGAGACGGTGGCCCGTGCCGCGACCGCGCCCGGGTACAGCAGGTCGAGCCGGACGCGTGGATCGCGGAGGTCGACGGTGAGGACGTGGGCGTGCGCCGTGCCCCTGGCTGCCGGGATGTCGAACTCGTCGTAGCCGACGCCGGGCGCGATCGGAGTGGGCTGCCGCGCGGCGCCGGCCGGTGCCGCCCCCACCAGGGCCGCACCGGCCAGCGCGCCGAGTGCCGTGAACAGCGTGAGCGCCGCTCTCGCTGATGCGAATCGTTTCTGACGAAGCGTCACGAATTCCCCCTGAGGTCTCGTCAAATGTCGCAGGACTCAGGGGAAGTGCACCAGACGGCGATGACCAGCCGGGGATCTAGGCGCCGACGACGCGAGAACGGGTGAGGAAACGGACCCCCTCGGGTGCCTCCAGCGAGAAGCCGCTGCCCCGCCCCTCGACCACGTCGACGATCAGCCGGGTGTGGCTCCACACCTCGTACTGACTGCGCGACATCCAGAAGGTCACGGGCTCCACCACCCCCTCCACGTGCAGCTCCGCGAGCAGGACGTCCGAGTCGCCCGTGCGGAACTCGCCCTCCGGGTAGCACATGGGCGCGCTGCCGTCGCAGCAGCCGCCCGACTGGTGGAACATCAGCGGGCCGTGCGTCGCGCGCAGACGGCGCAGCAGGTCGGCGGCCGCGGGGGTGAGTTCGACACGCGGGGTCTCCTCATACATGACAGCAAGGGCAGCACGGGCAACGTTGCAAAAGGGTTGCACCCTTGTGGCCACCCTTCTCACCACCCGTTCTGACTAACCTGCACGGGTGACCATCGAGTTGACGCTGCTGACCTCCGTCTCCCACCAGGGAAAGGAGATCACCGCACCCCGGCTGCGCGGCCTGCTCGCGCTGCTGGCCGGGGAGCCGCGGGCGGGATGCAGCACGGGACGGCTCGTGGCCGGGCTGTGGCCGGACCAGCAGCCGGAGAACCCGACCAAGGCGTTGCAGATCCTGGTCTCCAGGGCCCGGACCCTGCTGGGCGGCGGGGTCATCGCCAGCACGCCCACCGGCTACCGCATCGCCCTGCGCGAGGACCAGGTCGACGCCTGGGCCGTGCCGCTCCACGTCGCCGCGAGCACGGAGAAGGCGCGGGCCGGCGACCATCACGGAGCGGTCGCCGAGGCCGAGGCGGGGCTCGCTCTGTGGGACACCGGCCCGGCGGAAGGGAGTTCCCTCGACGACCCCGTACGGGGTCTGCGCCTCGAACTCGCCGCCGCGCACACGGCGTTGAGCCGGCTGCGGGCGCTCTCGCTGGCCCGTTCCGGTCGTCGGCAGGATGCGGTGGGGCCGCTCGGCGAGCTGGTGGACGCCCACCCGCTGGACGAGGAACAGTTGCTGGAGCTGATGCGTTGTCAGGCGGCCACCGCCGGAGCGGCCGTCGCGCTGGCGGCGTACGACACCTACCGGCGCCGCCTGCGGGACGAGCTCGGCACCGACCCCGGCCCTGCCCTGCAGGAGCTGCACCAGGAACTGCTGCGCGGGCAGGCGCCCGTCGTGCGGCGCGGCGTGCCGCACGAGCCGAACCCGCTGCTCGGGCGGGAGGCCGACATAGCCGCCGTGACCCGGCTGATCCACAGCTCCCGGGTCACCTCGATCGTCGGGCCGGGCGGGCTCGGCAAGACCCGCCTCGCAGGCGCCGTGGCCCGGGAGGCCGAGCACCGGGTCGTGCACCTGGTGCCGCTCGCCGGGGTCGGCCGCGACGCGGACGTGGCCGCCGAGGTCGCCTCGGCGCTCGGCGCGGGGGAGGGCCCGCGCGACGCCGGACCGCTCGCCGGCATCGTCGGCGCCCTCGGCCCCGGGCCCGCGCTGCTCGTCCTGGACAACTGCGAGCAGGTCGTCTCCGGCGTCGCCGACCTCGTGCGGGCCCTGGTGTCGATGACCCGGAACGTCAGCGTCCTGACCACGAGCCGCGCCCCGCTCGGGCTGTCCTCCGAGGCCGTCCACCCGCTGCCCGAGCTGGACCAGCGCACCACCGTCGAGCTGTTCGAACAGCGAGCCCGCGCCGCCCGGCCCGACGCCGAACTGCCCGCCGACGCCGTCGCCGCCCTGTGCCGCCGCCTCGACGGGCTGCCGCTCGCCACCGAGCTCGCCGCCGCCCGGGTACGCGTGATGTCGGTCGCCGAGATCGCCCGCCGCCTCGAGGACCGGTTCGCGCTGCTGCGCGGCGGACCGCGGGACGCGCCCCGGCGGCACCGCACCCTGCACGCCGTGGTCGACTGGAGCTGGAACCTGCTCGAACCCGACGGCCGGGCGGCCCTGCGCGCCCTGTCCGTCTTCCCCGGCGGCTTCACCACCGAAGCCGCCGAACACCTCCTCGGCGGCCATGACGTACTGGATGTGCTGGACGTCCTGGCGGACCTCGTCGACCAGTCCCTGCTCAAGGTCACCGACACCGCGCACGGCACACGCTTTTGGATGCTGGAGACCGTACGGGAGTTCGCCGCCGCGCATCGGGAGCAGGCCGGGGAGGAGGGCATGGTCGCGGACCGGTTCATCGGATGGGCGCGGGAGTTCGGGGCCACGCACCACGACGCGCCGTTCGGCCCCGACCCGGTCGGGTCCTGGAAGCTGATCCGCGCCGAGCAGGACAACCTCGTCCAGGCACTGCGGCTCGCGCTCGCCCGCGACGACGCCGGCACGGTCGCCGCCGTGGCCGCCGCACTGAGCGCCCTGTGGACCACCGAGGCCAACTACACGCGGCTGATGGCCCTGGCCGACGACACCGCCCCGCTGCTCACCCGCCACCGGCCGGCTCCCGCGTACGTCGAGCCGACCCGTACCGCCCTCGCCCTGATGACCGCCACCCTCTTCCTCGCCCTCGGAGCCGGTGCCGTGCGCCCGCTGGCCGGCCTGCGCAAGCTGCCGTCCGCGCCGCCCGACACCCTGGTCCGCGCCGCGTCGACGGTGCTGTGCGCCCTGCCGGAGGTGCTCGCGTCCGGTGACCGTGAACGGCTGAAGGCACTCTGCGACAGCGATGCGCCCCTGCTCGCGGGCGTCGCCAACTGCGTGGCGAGCTATGTGTGGGAGAGCGAGCACGACCCGGAACGGGCCCTGGAGGCCGCCCGAGGGATGCTCGACGCCTTCACGGACCGGGAGGTCCCGCTGCTGCGGTACTGGCCGCAGGCCCGGATCGGTGAGCTGTGCCTGCGCATGGAGCGCGGCGCGGAGGCGATCGGCCCCATGGAGAGCGCGATGGCGGAGCTGGGGCACTTCGGTGAGGGTCAGGACCCGCTCGGACTGAGCTGGGGGCTGATGCTCGCCCACCTCCAGACCGGCGACCTCGAATCGGCCGAGCACTGGCTCGAACACGCCCTGCGGCACCAGCCCGAGAGCATGACACCGGACGCGTACGCCCCCGACCTGGGCGCCCGCGCCGAGATCGCTCTCGCCCGGGGGGACATCGACACCGGCCTCGGGCTGTGGCGCCGCGCCGTCGCACGCATGGAGCGCGCGGCGAGTCCCGTCCGAGGCGGCGAACCCCTGCTGGAGGGCTGGCGCCTGGAGTTGCAGGCCGTCGCCCTCACGGCCCATGCCCGGCAGGGCCGCACCGACCTCGTGGCACCCCTCGCCGGCGCGCTCCCCGAGCGTCTGACGACCCTGCTGACCCGGCAGCCGATCGCCGCGCACCCCACGACCGCGGACCTCCCCGTCCAGGGCGCGCTGCTGCTCGCGCTCGGCACCGCCGACCTGGCCGACGGGGATCCCGCCCGCGGCGTACGGCTGATCGCGCTGGCCGAGCGCTTCCGCTGCCTGCGCAACTTCCAGCCGACGATGTCCTCCGCCCGCGCCCGGCAGGACGCGCAGGACGCCGATCGGGCGGCGTACGCGGACGCGGTGAACGAGTACGCCGCCCTGGATCCGGACGCGCTGCGCGAGGCCGCGCTCGGGTTGCTGGGGGAGCGGACCGGCTGAGGCCAGGCGCCGGCCCCCACGTCGGCACGGTCAGAGCCGGACCGGCAGGCTCAGCAGGTGGAAGCCGTCACCGGGCCAGTGGCCGAAGGGGACGTCGGCCCTGTCCACGGCCAGGACCGGCGCCGGCCGCCGGACGAGCAGCTCGTCGAGCACGACGCCCGTCACCAGCCGGCCCATCGCCGCGCCGATGCAGTAGTGCGGGCCGTGCCCGAAGGCGAGATGGCCGTCACCGCGCCCGAACTCCCGCGTGATGTCGAGTCGTTCCGGCTCCTCGAACGCGGCGGGGTCGTGGTTGGCGCCGAACAGCGCGATCGTCACGGCCTCGCCCTTGCGCAGCGGGGAACCGGCGAACTCGAAGTCCTCGGCGGCGTACAGGGTGGCGCCGATGCGCACCAGCGTGACGTACCGCAGGAGTTCGGGCACCGCGCGGGCGAGCAGCTCCGGCTCGTCGTGCAGCCGCCGAAGCTGTTCCGGGTGGTCGAGCAGGGCGAGCAGACCGTGGGCGAGGAACAGGGCGGGCGGGGTGATGCCCGTGTTGATGAGCAGGAAGAAGACGGTCACGATCTCGTCGTCGTTCATCCCGCCGTCCGCCAGCAGGGCCGAGACCAGATCGTCGGCGGGCTCCGCGCGGCGGCGGGTCACCAGGTCCTTGGTGTACTCCACGATGCCGGCCAGCCCCTCGGCGATCCGGCTGCCGTCGCCGTACGCGAAGTCCCGGATCCACCCGCACACCCGGTCCTGGTCGGCAGCGTCCACACCGACCAGCTCGCAGATCACGGCCGTGCACAGCGGGTAGGCGAACTCGCCCAGCAGATCGGCCTGTTCCCGGTCGGCGAGGCCGGCGATCAGCTCACGGGCGGCCTTCTCCACGAAGGGACGCAGCGCTAAGACGCGGCGGGCGGTGAAGGCGCGGGTGAGGGGGTTGCGGCGCCGGGTGTGCTCGTCCCCGTCGAACAGCGAAAGGTGCCCGGACAGGTACTTGAGGTACTCCTGCGGGAAGCCCTCGATGCCTTGGGCCAGCAACTCGGCCTGCGGGTCCGGCATGTCGGAGCCGCCGGGCACGGCCGAGCGGTCCCGGATCAGCCGCGGCTCGCTGAGCGCGTCCCGCGCGTCCTCGTGGCGGGTGACCAGCCGCACGGGGGTGTCCAGACCCGGCAGGACCGCGTGCCCGAGGCCGGCGCGCGAGCGCAGGCCGGCGTAGCCGCGGACGGGATCCTCGACGAGCTCGGGGGTCAGGTGGAGGGGGGTGGCGTCCATGGCGTGTGCCTCTCTGGCTCCGGGGAGTTCGTGTGACCAGAGCGTGCGGGAGGCCGCCTTCGGCGCGGTTTCAGGGCGGTTTCAGAGGGGGCGGGTGGCCGGAAGCGGCTGTTGTCTTCCCCGCGTACGGCAGTGCCCTGAGCCGGGCCGAGGCGTCGGCGCCGGCTCAGGGCATGGGGAGCGCCGGGGTGTCGGCGTCGGCTCAGGGCACGGTGAGGGCCGCTAGCGTCGGCCGTCGCCGACGGTGACGAAGCCCGCGGGGCGCGCGCCGGTGAGGTTGTCGTAGACGACATCGCCGGTGGACTTCTGCCAGATCCTGATCCGGAAGGTGTCCGGGGCGTCGGTCGCGGTGACGCGGAAGCCGTAGCCGGCGTTGCCGTTCACCTTGCCGGTGCCTTGGTAGACGGCCCGGGACCCGCTGACGACGAGCCAGTCGGAGCCGGTGGAGCGGAACTTCAGCCCGGCCCGGCCGAGGTCGAAGTCGGCCTTTCCGGTCGGGACGACGGCCCCCTTCGCGTAGGTGGCGGCGAGGGAGAACACGGCCGGGCCGGTCAGGTCCGGCTTGGCCGGGTAGGCGCCGGCCGGCGAGGTGATCACGCCGGTGCCGAGTGCCGGGCCCGCCGCGCGGTCGTAGACGATCAGCTCGGGGAGGGTGGCGTCGTCCGAGGCGCCGTCGTCGTCCTTGACCGTGACCACCGGGCGGTGGATGCCGGCCTTGGCGTAGGTGTGTGCGGCCCGGCAGGTGGTGCCGCTCACCGTGCCGTCGGCGGGTTGCGTGCCGTCCTTCCAGTCGACCCGGCAGGTGAGGGTGTCGCCGGTGCCGGGGTCGCTGACCTCCGCCGTGACCACCGTGGGCCTTCCGACCGGGACCGGGGACGCCGGCCCGCTCGCGGCGCCGATCGCCGGTGCCGCGTTGGCGACCTTCACGATGGCCGAGTCGCTGGCCCGGCCGCCGGTCAGCGTGACCGTGTAGGTGCCGTCGTCCGTGCAGGTGAGGGTGGTCCTCGCCGCCCCGGCATCGGCGAACGAACAGGGAGCGCCCTCCTCGGCCGTCCACTTCGGGCTCCCCGCGCCGGAGACGGTGCCGTGCAGCGCGATCCGGTCGCCCTCCGAGCCCGCGGAGTCCGGGCCGGCGTGCACGACGGTGACCGGATCGATGCTCGTGAGGGTGGGCACGACCTTCTTGATCAGCCCGTCCGCGCCGAACTCCAGCTTGTCCACGGTCGTTTCGCGATGGGTGCCGTCACCGCCGGGGAGCGCGAACCGGTGATAGGCGATGTACCAGTCGTCGGTGTTCGGGACCTGGACCACCGAGTGATGGCCGGGCCCCTTGATGCCGAGCGACAGGTCCTTGTCCAGGATCACGCCGTGCTTGGTCCACGGGCCGGTGGGCGAGGGACCGGTGGCGTAGGCGACCCGGTAGTTCTCGTCGCGGGTGTCGTTCTCCGACCACATGAAGTAGTAGGTGCCCGCGCGCTTGATGACGAAGGAGCCCTCGTTGTAGCCGCTCGGCGTGATGTCCTGAACCTTCGCGGTGTCGATGGACGTCATGTCGGCGTTGAGGGGCGCGACGTACGCGTGCCCGTTGCCCCAGTAGAGATACGACTGCCCGTCGTCGTCGGTGAAGACCGCCGGGTCGATCATCTGGCCGCTGAACTGCCCCGCCTTGAGCAGCGGTCGGCCGAGCGCGTCCTTGAAGGGCCCCGTGGGCGAGTCCGACACGGCGACGCCGATGTTGGCGTCGGCGCAGAAGTAGAAGTAGTACTTCCCGTCCTTCTCGGCGATCGTCGGAGCCCAGGCCCTGCTGTCGGCCCAGGAGACGTCGGGACCGAGGTCGAGAATGACGCCGTGGTCCGTCCAGTGGACCAGGTCGGTGGAGGAGTACGCCTTGAACCGCGTACCGCTCCAGCCCTCGAAGCCGTCGGTGGTCGGGTACAGGTAGAAGGTGTCGCCGAAGCGGACGATGTTCGGGTCGGCGTTGAGACCCGGCAGGACCGGGCTCTTCATCACCAGCGCCGAGACCGTCCAGGTCCGCTTCGTGCCGTCGGAGCCCGTCACCTCGTACGTCACCGGCTCGCTGAAGTCCCGCACACTGCCGGAGGCCGGGCTGATCGCCGCACCGTGGGCGAGGGTGAACTCCGGGGCGAGGGCCGTGAGATCGGTGCCCTCCCGCATCGGAAGGGTGATCCTGCCGCTCGCGTTGTCGATGAGCGCGTCGACCTTCAGCGCTGGGTGCGTCGCCCTGGTGATGCCCGCGGTGTTGCCGCTGAGCTCCATCACCTCGGCGGCCGTGAGCGCCCGGTCGTAGACGCGGAAGTCGTCGACCTCGCCGCCGAAGTACGGGTCGGCCGCGTACAGGGACCTGCCGATGTAGCCGCTGTAGTCCTTGTCCGCGTCGTACAGCTCGGACGGCTTGACGGTGGTCGTCGTACGGGCCGCCTCGATGCCGTCCACGTAGAGGACCATCGCGCCGGTGGAGCCGTCGAGGGTGACCGTGACGTGCCGCCACTCGCCGGGCGTGAGCCGCGAGCCGGCCGTCAGCTTCGACTCCGCCGACCAACTCGCCTTCGTGATGGCCGAGTAGAGGCTGGAGCCGCCGTTGGACGGGGTGGCGAATAGGTACTTGTCGCTGTCCGGCCCGAGCCCGAACAGCCACTGGAAGTTGTCGCCACCCTTCCACTTGGCGTACGTCGAGACGGTGACGCTGCCGGCGTTCTTGAGCACGCCGTTCGGGATCCTCACGTACGGCGAGTTCGCGTCGCCGGACATCTTGAACGAGCCGCCCTCGACGCCCGTGCCGAAGTCGGGCGTACGGACGTAGGTGCCGTGGTGGCCGTGCCCGCTGGAGTCACGGGCGATGCTGCCGCCGGTCTCGTCGAAGCCGTAGTGCAGGAGCAGGTCGGCAGGGACGTCTGGGCCTGCCTCCGACACGGTGACCTCGGCCCGGACCGGTATCGCGGCGCCGTCCGGGAGGCGGCCGGTGACGGTGAAGGTGCCGGCCTGCGCGTACTGCGACGCCGGGACTTCCTCCCATGCCACCGCGACCGGACGCTTGACGCCGTCGGCGTACGTGGCGATGACGGTGGCCGGCAGGACGGGTGCCCGGCCGACGCCGGTCTTCACCTCGACGTCCTCGACGCCCTGCACCAGTTGGTCCGGCTGGTAGGCGCGCAGCAGACGGTCGTACTCGGCCTGGGTGACGGGGAGCACCGTGCCGTGGCGGGGCTTGGCCGGGAGGTCGTAGCCGGTGGACGGCGTCCAGGTGCCGGAGGCGAGGTCGGTCGTCTCGAAGGGGATGTAGCCGCGCCCGCCGAACTCGTCGAGGAACGCGTACCACTTGTCCTCGGTGTTCGACTTGAACACCAGCGGGCCCTCCGCCGCGCTCATCGCGCCCTTGCCGATGCCCTCGGCGACGGCGCTCCAGGACAGGTTCAGCAGCGAGTCGCTCTTCTCCTCGAAGATGAACTTGCTGTTGGGCGTGGAGGAGGAGTTGTTGCGCTCGTCCTTGGAGAGGCGGAAGTACGTTCCGTCGTGCCGGATCACCGTGGAGTCGATGACCGAGTAGCCGCGGTCGATCCAGACCTTGGGCTCGCTGAAGGTGTAGAAGTCGCGGGTGGTCGCGTACATCATGCGGTTGTACGTGTCGCCGGAGTGCGCCTCGTTGTCGTACAGCTTCGACGCCCAGAAGACGACGTACTCACCGCGCTCCGCGTCGTAGAACGCCTCCGGCGCCCAGGTGTTGCCCGCGCTGTCCGGCGAGACCTTCACCAGCCGCTGGTTCGTCCAGTGGACGAGGTCGGTGGACTCCCACACCATGATGGACTTGCTGCCGCTGCGCTGGGCGGCGTCCCAGTCGCCGTTGCCGTAGATCCTGAGGTCGGTGGCGATCTGGTAGAACTTGTCGCCCTCCGGGGAGCGGATGATGAACGGGTCGCGCAGGCCCTTCTCGCCGAGCGTGGACGTCAGGACCGGCTTGCCGTCGTTCAACTCCCGCCAGTGCAGCGGGTCGTCGCCCTTGCTGAGGGCGGCGTAGAGCTGCTCGCCGTCGGCGGTGCCCTCGCCGGTGAAGTAGCTGAACATGTAGCCCTTGAGGGCCTCGCTCTTCGGCAGTTCGGGCACCTTGGCGGTGAAGGCGCGGGTCGTGCTCGCGGCGCCCTTGGTGACGGTGGCGGTCAGCTCGACGGTGGTGGTGCCGTCGCCGTGCGCGGGGCGGTGGACCAGGCCCCCTGAGGAGATGACGTCGGGCTCGGCGGAGGACCAGGCGACGTCGGTGCCGTACGCGCCGGTCGTCGGGAGGGTGAGGTTGCCGCGGACGTCGTCGAGGTTGTGGACGCCGAGAGCCGCGGCGGCCTGTTCGGTGGCGGTCCGGTCGTCGAAGTCGGGGAGCACCGTGACGTCGAAGGTCTTGGTGTCGGTCACGGCGCCCTTCCTGAGGGTCGCGGTGAGGGTGGCGTGGGCCTCGGGCTCACCGGCGGCAGGGCGCGTGACCTCGCCGGTGTCCGAGACGACCGACGGGGCGTCGCTGGACCAGCCGATCGAGGAGCCGCCGGCCGTGCCGGTCCTCGGCAGGTCGAGGTCGGCCGTGACGGCGCCGGTGTCACCGAGGCTCAGCGCGGCCTTGTCGTCGGCGACGCCCTGCGTGGCGACGGGAAGGGCGAGTTGCCCCACCTCGGCGGCGGCGAGCGCGCGGTCGTAGACCCGGAAGTCGCGGATGCGGCCCTTGAAGAGCCTGTCGCCGGAGTAGACGGACTTGCCGATGTAGTTGGCGGTGGTGGTGCCGGAGCCGATGGAGCCGGGGGTGGTCGTGACGGCCGTGTTGCGCCCGACCTCGACGCCGTCCTCGTACAGGACGCCCGTGGTGCCGGTCTGCGTGTAGGTGAGGTGCTTCCAGACCGAGCGGGTCAGGTTGTGTGAGTCGGCGGGCTTCGTCGTCTGCTCGGTCGACCAGTTGCCGGTCGCGATGGACGTGCGCAGGGAGTTGCCGGTGGTGAAGAGGTAGCCGTTGCCGTTGCCGCCGCTGGTGTTGCCGAAGCCGTAGACGAAGTACGGCGTGCTCTGGGCGGAGTCGACCATCACGTCCAGCGAGACGGAGATCGAGTCCATGCCCTTCATCACGTCGTCCGGCACCTTGAGGTAGGTGTCGGAGCCGTTGAAGGCGAGCCCCTGACCGGCGCCCGGCCAGTCGGCGGTGCCGCTCACGGTCGCGTCCCGGCCGTGGCCGGAGGCGTCGGCGACCGTGCCGCCGGAGGCTGCGTCGAGCTTGTACCAAAGGGCGAGACCGTCGGTGATGTCCGCGGCGTCGGCCACTTCGCCGGCGTCGGCGGATTCGGCGGCCTGCGCGTGGGGGACGGGCGCGGCCAGTCCCAGCAACAGCGCCGCGACGGTGGGCCCGGCGAGTCGGACCGCCCGGCGTCTCGCTCGGACACGGACACGTGCGATGTACGGCATGTCGAGTTCCCTGCTGACGCATGGCGGGGCCTCGGCCGCGGGCACCCTGCCGTTTCGGCTGTGTGACGTCGTGTTGCGAGAGTGTCAAACGGGGTGTGGCACAGCGTCAAGAGTTTTCGAACAATGTCCGATGGGTCGAACAGAACTTCCGAAGATCTCGGCCTCACCGGGAACCCCCATGCGCGAGCGCTAGTTGGGGACGCTCGGCGGTTCCGGTCCGGCGTCAGCGGTCGCGCTTCGAACGGCGTGCCTCGTTCAGCACGGGCAGCATCGGCAGCAGGGAGACGATGACGACCAGGGCGACCAGTGGCAGCAGGTAGTCGTCGATGCCGGGAACGGAGGCTCCGAGCGTGTAGCCGAGCAGGACCAGGGCCTGCGACCAGAGCAGGCCGCCCACGATCTGCCAGATGGTGAAGGTCCGGGTGGGTACGCCCAGCGCACCGGCCGCCGGGTGCAGGACCGTGCGGACCATCGGGATGAAACGGCCGATCACCAGGGCCTTTCCATAGCCGTAGCGGGCCAGGAGCTTCTCCGCGCGCGCCGCCGCATCCCGTACGCCTCGTTTCGAGGTGCGGGCCAGCAGTGCCCGGCCGCCGTGCCGGCCCAGCAGGAATCCGACCTGGCCCCCCACCACCGCCCCGACCGCCGCGCACAGCAGCACCTGCCACAGCACCAGCCGTGGTGCCTGGTCGGCGCTCGCCGCGCACAGGACGCCCGCCGGGAAGAGGAGCGTGTCACCGGGCAGGAAGAAGCCGACCACGAGCAGGCCCGACTCCGCGAAGATCACCACGAGGACCCCGAGGGCGCCGAAGGTCGCCAGCACCGAGTCGCTGTCCATCGGGTTGACGGCGATCACCGCGATCACCTCCCGGCCCTCCTCGTCCCGCGCCCTGACTCCAGCATCCCGTGCGGGTGGCGCGGGCGCCTGTTCCGGTGGGGCCGGCAACCCCTGTCGTTCAAGCCCGTCCGTGCGCCTCCTGCGAGCGTCTCGACAACGCGTCGATGACCACCGCGGCGAACAGCACCCCACCCGTGATCATGAACTGGACGGCGGCGGGTGTGTCCGTGAGGGACATGCCCGAGGCGATCGACTGGATCACCAGCATGCCGAGCACCGCCGACCACGTCGAACCTCGCCCGCCGAACAGGCTGGTGCCGCCGATGACGGCCGCCGCGATGGCGTTGAGCAGCAGCACGCCCGAGCCCGAACTCTGACTCACCGAGGTGATGCGCGAGGCCAGGAACAGGCCACCGACCGCGGCCATCGTGCCCGAGACCGCGAGTACGGCGGTCTGCACCCGCGTCACATGGAGGCTGGCGCGCCGGGCCGCCTCGACGCCGCCGCCGAGGGCGTACACCTGGCGGCCGTAGTGCGTGCGGCGCAGCACGATGTCGAGGCCGCCGACCACCACGAGGAAGATCAGGAGAGCGAGCGGCAGCCCCTGGAACCGGTTGAGGAGATAGGCGGCGGCGAACGCGATCACCGCGAGCCCGCCGGCGCGCACCGCGATGATCTGGAGCGAGCGGTGGGGCATGCCGGCGGCCGTCCGGCGCCGTCGGTCCAGGTACGACACCAGGAACACGAGGCCCGTGGCGAGCGCGGCCAGCCCGTAGGCGACGGCGTCGTCGGTGAAGTAGTAGCTGGTCAGATCGGCGACGAGCCCGTTCTCGTCGAGGTTGATCGTGCCGCTGCTGCCCAGGATGTAGAGCATCAGGCCGTTCCAGGTGAGCAGCCCCGCGAGCGTGACGACGAACGCCGGCACCCGGGTTCTGGCGAAGGAGTAGCCCTGCACGGTGCCCGCCGCCGCGCCGGCCAGCACCGCGATGATCAGCGCGAGCCACTCGTGCACGCCGTTGTTCACGTTCAGCACGGCGAACACGGCCGCCGCGAGCCCGCTGATCGAGCCGACCGAGAGGTCGAGCTCACCGAGCAGCAGCACGAACACGATGCCGACGGCGATCAGCCCCGTGCCGACGATGTCCACGCTGAGATTCGACAGGTTGCGCGGCGAGAGGAAGTTGGAGTTCAGGGACTGGAAGGTGATCCAGACGACGGCGAGGACGACGACGACGGGAAGCGAGCCGACGTCCCCGGCCCGCAGCTTGCGCCTGGCGAAGGCGAGCGAGCTCTCCATCGCCCGCCCGGCGGCAGACCCGCGCGGCGCCTTGCGGGTCTCGGCGCCGGGCGCGTCGGGCTGGGCGGATTCGGCCTGCGGGGTGTCCGCGATGTCGTGCGTTCCTTTCACCACGCCGCCTCCTGGTGGGCCGGTCGGCGGGGCGTGCTCTCCGTCGCCCCGGTGATGGAGGAGATGATCTGTTCCTGGGAGACGGTGTTCACGTCGAAGAAGCCGTTGTTGCGACCGAGTCGCAGCACGACGGCACGGTCCGCGAGCGCCTTCACGTCGCCCATGTTGTGGCTGATCAGAAGGACGCCCAGGCCCCGGTCCCGTAGCTCGTCGACCAGGTCGAGGACCTCGGTGGTCTGCTGGAGTCCCAGTGCGGCGGTCGGCTCGTCCAGCAGCAGCAGCCGTGGCTCGCCGAGGAGGGAGCGGGCGATGGCGACCGTCTGCCGCTGACCGCTGGACAGCGACACGACGGGCGCGCGCAGCTCGGGGACGCGCTTGGTCAGGCGCTCCAGGAGCTGAGCGGTGCGGCGCTCCATCTCCATCTCGTCGAGGAAGCCGAATCTGCGGATCTCACGGCCGAGGAACAGATTGCCGACGACGTCGAGGTTCCCGCACAGCGCGAGGTCCTGGTAGACGGTGGCGATGCCGAGGTCCCTGGCGTCGTTGGGGCGTCTGATGTGGACGGGCCGGCCGTCCCAGGTGATGTCGCCCCGGTCGGCGGGCGCGACCCCGGAGATCACCTTGATCAGGGTGGACTTGCCCGCTCCGTTGTCGCCCAGCAGTGCCACGACCTGGCCGGCCCGGACCTCCAGTTCGATGTCCATGAGGACCTCGACGGCGCCGTACCGCTTGCACACGCCGTGCAGTGCCAGCAGGGGGGCAGCAGGCACGAACACCATCTCCTTCCCGTGGCCCGGACGGGTCCGGGCCGAGGTCAGGTCAGCCCGGCCGTTTCGCAGTCGGCGGCAAGATCGGGGACGCAGATCTGCCGGACCGTGTACACGCCGTCCTTCACCAAGGTGTCGTCGATGTTGCCGACGGTGACGGAAACCGGCGTGAGCATGACCGCCGGCACCGTCTTGCCCTCGCTCGTGCGCACCTTGTCCTTGGCGACCCGGTCCAGGTTCTCCCCGCGGGCCGCGGCCACGGCCATGGCGGCGCCGGCGGCGGCCTCGGGCGGGAAGGGCTTGTAGACGGTCATGTACTGGTCGCCGCGGACGATGCGCCGTACGGCGGCGAGTTCGGCGTCCTGCCCCGTGACCGGGGGCAGCGGGTCCACCTTGTTCGCCTTCAGGGCGGCGATGCTGCCGGCGGCGAGGCTGTCGTTGGCGGCATAGACCCCCTGGATGTTGTCGACGCCGAGGGCGGCGATGGCGCCGGCCATGTTCAGGTTGGCGGCCTCGGTCCGCCACTGGATGGTGTCGTAGGCCTTGCCGATCTTCACCTGCCCGGTCAGGACGGACAGCGCGCCCTCCTTGAACAGCACCGCGTTGGGGTCGCTGGGGTCGCCGTTCATCATCACGATCTCGGCCCCGGGCACCTCGTCGCCCATGGCCTTCAGCAGCGCCCGGCCCTGGAGCCTGCCGACCTCCTGGCCGTCGAAGGAGACATGGCCCGCGATCGGGCCCTCGGCGAGGCGGTCGTAGGCGATGACCGGGATGCCGGCCTCCTCCGCCTGCCTGACCGAGGCGGCCAGGGCCCGGGAGTCCACCGCGACCAGGAGGATGGCGTCGACGCCCTCGGCGATCATCGCGTCCATCTGCTGCTGTTGCATCGCGACGTCGCCCTTGGCGTTGCCGTGCTCGATCGTGCACGTGTCGCACAGCTCCTGGATGTTCTTCTCCAGCAGCCGCCGGTCGTTGGTCTCCCAGCGGGCCGTGGTCGCGTCCGGCAGCAGCACACCGATCTGGGGCCCGTTCTCCGTGCCGGAGGCGCTCCCGCCGTCCGTCCCGCAGGCGGCGAGTCCAACGGCCGTGAGGATCGCGATCATGGAGAGGGCCGCGTTGCGTATGGAGGCCTTCATACGAGGGATCTCTCTGGCGAGCATGGCGACACCTGGCCTTCTCACATGCCGACCACCTGGTCAGTGTGACACCGGGCGGGGTGATCTGCGAACGCAGCGAGGGCCCTTCGCCCGGTGCGGCGAGGGCCCGTCACCCGGCGGTGGGCAGGGCGGCGCGCGACGCGTCCAGGAGCGACGACCGGGCGGATATGTCCGGCTCATCCATATATGCGATTCTGGTGTTCGGGCGCCCGAACAGCGCTGGGAGTCGGGGTTGCCCCGAGCTCCCTCGGCACCTCCGGCAGGAACGGGAGGAAGGTTGCGGACATGCCTCATGACGGCCGTGCCCGAACCGGATATCCGGTTCCGGAGGCATCCGAGGCCGGCACCGCCGACACCGGTTCACCGCCTACGGCGCCGCAGGCCGCCACGAGTGACCGCGCCCTGATCTTCGCCGGAGCGGCAATGACGGCGCTCTACACGACTGTCGCAGGCGTCGACGAGCTCCGGCTGCTGGAATCGGCCGCCGGTGTCACCCCCGAGTACCGGCTGCCGCAGCGGCTGTCCATGTCGGGCGGCTCGGCCGCAGCCCAGGCCTTCCGCACCGACCGGCCGCTCTGGCTCGACGCCGCCGCCCTCGCCTCCTACCCCGAGGGCGCGCCCACGCCGCCGCGGGCCAGAACCGCCTCGCTCGGCGCCCTGCCACTGGGTGCCGACGGCACCAGGCTGGGCTGTCTCGTCGTCGTGGGCGCCTCGGCGGACGGCTTCGACGCCGGGCAACAGCGCTTCCTGGAGCGCTACGCCGACGCCGTCACCTGCGTGCTGACCGCCGAGGAGGGCCGGCCACCGGGCGCGTCCGCGCTGAGCCGGGCCCTGCGCGGGCTGCGCGTCGGCTCGTTCGTCCTGGTGCCCGACACCGGTCTGATCGAGGCGGACGAGGCGCTCTTGGAACTGGTCGGCATCACACCGGACGACTTCGACGGCAAGACCGACACCCTGCTCGCGCACGCGCTCCCGGAGGACATCCCCGCGCTGATGTCCGTCCTGGAGCCGTCCCTGCACGCGCTGGGCCGACGGGAGCTGGAGTTCCGCGTCCGCCGCCCCACCGGCGAGGTGCGCTGGCTGAGCCTGAGCTGCCGGGTGCTCGCGGGCACCGCCGACGAGCCCGGGCAGTTGCTCGGCGTGGTGACCGCGACACAGGTCAAGAGCCGCAGCGCCGACGACGTGTCCCGGATCCAGTGGCTGACCGCCGCCCTCGACGACGCGGTGACGGTCCAGGACGTCGGACGGGTGGCACTCACCGCGCTGCGCGAGCCACTCGGCGCCGACCGGGTGGCGCTCGCCGACATCCGGGACGAACGGCTGATGGTCACGCTGCTCGACCCGCCGGAGCCCGACGCCTGGCCGGAGTTGTGGCGCGCCCAGTGGCGTTCGGAGTGGCCCGACGCACCGGTCAGCGCCCTGCCCACGCTTCAACTGGCCCTGGGGGACGGCCGGATGGATCTGTGGCCCGCGGGCACCGCACTCGAACCGGGACTCGCGGGCGTCGGCCCCGGGGGCCTCGCCGTCCTGCCGCTCCCGGCGAAGGGCAGCGTCGCCGGCCTGTGCGTGGTCGGCTGGGACCGGCCGCACGAGTTCCTCCCCGAGGAACGGTCCCTGCTGACCGCCACCGCCGCGCTCGTCGGGCAGGCCCTCAATCGCGCGCACGCCCATGACGCCGAGGAGGAACTCGCGACGATGCTCCAGCGCAGCCTGCTGCCCAGGCGGCTGCCCGAACTGCCCGGCGGCACGGCCGTCGCCCGCTATCTGCCCGCCCGGCGCGGGCTGCAGGTGGGCGGCGACTGGTACGACGTCATCGCGCTGTCCGAGGACCGTGTCGCGCTCGTCATCGGTGACGTGCAGGGACACAGCGCCGGAGCCGCGACGATCATGGGCCAGATGCGCACCGCGGTCAGGGCGTACGCGGTGGAGGGCCACCCGCCCGACGTGGTCGTCTCGCACGCCAACCGCCTCCTCGTCGGCATGGAGACCGACCTGTTCGCCACCTGCTGCTACGTCGAATTGGACATGGAGGAGGGCACCACCCTCTTCGTCCGGGCGGGACACCTCTCGCCGCTACTGCGCCACCCCGACGGCAGGACCGAGGAGGTGCAGGTCGAGGGCGGGCCCCCGCTGGGCATCCTCGCCGACGCGGAGTTCCCCCTCACCTCCGTCGCGCTGACCCCCGGCACGGTCCTCGCCCTGGTCACCGACGGCCTGGTCGAGGCCGCCGATCTGCCCCTGGACGCCGGCATGGAACGGACCCGCGCCGCGCTCGCCGCCGCCGATCCGGTGGACCCGGCGCGGATGGCCGACGCCCTGCTCGGCGACATCGGCCGGCGCGAGGACGACGTGGCGCTGCTGCTCCTGCGCTACGACGGCATGAAGACCAAGCCGATCCGGGCCGGCTGGGTGGTGTGGCGGCTGCCCGACGCCGTCATGCACGCCCGCCGCTTCACCGCGCGCACCCTGCGCCGCTGGAACGTCCAGCAAGCCGCCGACGCGGTGCTGCTCGTCGTGTCCGAACTGGTCACCAACGCCCTGGTGCACACGCAGGGATCGGTACGACTCGACCTGGTGCTGCGCGGCAACCGGGTCCGGGTCAGCGTGAGCGACTCCTCGCCGCGCGCGCCCGCCAAGCCCGTGATCGTGGACTGGGAGTCGACGGGCGGCCGGGGCCTGCTGCTGGTCGAGGCCGTGTCGGACGCCAGCGGCACCGTCCCGGTGGCCGGCGGGAAGCAGGTGTGGAGCGAGATCACGGTGCCGGCGAGCGAGCCGGCCACCGCGGACGCGAGGCTGTGAACGGAGGGGAGCTGCGATGAGGACACGCGCGTTGCACGCCGTCGCGGCACTCGTCGCCGGACTCCTGACGGTGGCCCTGGCCGGCTGCGGCGGGGACGGCAAGGCGGACACGGAAGGCTTCTCGGTGGGCCTGCTGCTGCCGAACCGGGTGACCCCCCGCTGGGAGCACTCCGACAAGCCGCTGATCGAGCAGCATCTCAAGGAACTGTGCGCCGACTGCACCATGGTGTACGCCAACGCCGAGAACGACGTGGCGAGACAGCGGCAGCAGATGATCTCCATGATCACCAAGGGGACGAAGGTCCTGATCCTCGACCCCGCCGACAGCAAGGCGCTGCGTTCCTCGATCCAGGAGGCGGACCGCGCGGGCGTCCCGGTCATCGCCTACGACCGGCTCGCCGAGGGCCCGATCTCCGGCTTCGTCAGTTTCGACGGAGCGAAGGTCGGCAGGATGCAGGCCGAGGCGCTCATGAAGGCCATGGCGCAGCGCGGCGACGGCACGACCGTCGTGATGATGAACGGCGATCCGAGCAGCGCCAACGCGGCGTGGTTCCGCGACGGCGCGATGTCCGTCCTCTCTGGCCGGGCCGACATCGCCCGGTCGTACGATACGCAGGCGTGGAGTCCGGAGAGCGCCCACGCCAACATGTCCGCGGCGATCTCGGCGCTCGGGGCGGACCGCATCAGCGGCGTCCTGGCGGCCAACGACGCCATCGCCGCGGGCGTCATCTCCGCCTTCAAGAAGGCAGGCGTCGACGATCCGCCCCCGGTCACCGGCCAGGACGCCGACCTGGAGGCCGTGCAGCGCATCGTCGAGGGCGAGCAGTACATGACGGTGTACAAGCCGTTCGGGAAGGAAGCCGCCGCGGCCGCCGCCATGGCCGTCGCCCTGGGGCGGGGCGAGGACGTCCGCGACGTCTCGACGACCCAGATCGACAGCCCCACCCGCCACGACATCCCGTCCATCCTGCTCACACCGGTTCCGGTGACGGCCGCCGACCTCGAGCGCACCGTCGTCCACGACGGCGTGTTCACCGTGCGGCAGATCTGCCCCCCGAGACTGCGCCCCGCCTGCGACCGGGTCGGACTCACCGGATGAGCGGACCCGGCGGACGCGGGACGGCTGGTCGCCGCGCCGCGCCGGGCGCAGCATGGGAGGTGAACGACCAAGGGAGGTCGGCCATGAAGACCGGAGCCTCGGACTACGACCGCTGGCTGTACTCGCACACCCCCTCGCAGGCCGAGGGCGAACGCGACGAGCCGGCCGAGCGCGCGGCCGTGGAACAGCACCCGGACGTCCCCAGGACCGAGCCGTCCCAGGCCGAGGGCGAGCGGACGGACGAGATCGGGCCGGCGTGACGGGCTCCCCGGCTCAGCGCAGGGTTCGCACGAAGACGTCCCCGATCAGGTTCGTGTCCTCGGGCACCAGGCCGGGATAGTACGAGTCGAAGACGGCCGTCGACTCGTTTGCGCTCAGCGCCGCGCGGCCCACGGTGACGGGCGCGCCGTCCTGCCCCGGGGAGAGCAGCTCCTCCTGCCCGGTGCCCGGCTCGCGCAGGATCAGCCCGAGCGTCCGGCGGTTCGCGTCCGCCGTGTTCAGCAGCACCTTCGCGCCGTTCACGGACAGATCGCAGACCTGCGTGAGGTCGGTGGGGGAGCGGCCGTCGTACCGCTGGAGCGTGCCGGTGCGCAGATCGCGGACGAAGCCGTTCCAGCCGTCGTTCGGATCGGTGCCGGGCACCAGGTTGCCGGCGGTCGAGCTGAACCCGACCTTCGAGCCGTCGGCGCTCAGCACCGGAGCGACGGCCGACCTGTCGGCGGGCGTGCCGTCGTAGGTGGCGTCCGCCTGGACGGTCCGGCCGGTCACCCGGTCGTACACCAGGATGTCGCCCTGGTCGTCGTCGGCCGGCCCCGAATAGCCCTGAAGATAGGCGACCTTGCGGCCGTCGGCGCTCATCGAGATCTGCTGGCACTGATGGAAGTTCTTCGACCCGTCCGAGGGCCGGCTGACCCGCCGCACCTGCCCGGTCCGGCGGTCCAGGAGCATGACCCGACAGGCGAAGGCCCCGTGCTCGTCGGCGGCGGGCCGGGCGACGAAGGCGACGTACCGGCCGTTCGCGCTGATCGGGGCGGCGCCGTACGACACGTGGTAGTCCTCGTCGAGCGAGGGTGCGAGGCGCTCGGTCCGTCCGGTGCGCAGGTCCATGACGTGCACGGAGGACGTGGCGGTCGCCGGGGAGTACGAGGTGAAGGTCAGATGTTGCCCGGACCGGGACAGCCGCGGAGTCGACGTCGTCTCGCCCGGGACCACCACACGCGTGAGCGGGGCGCCGGGTGCCGTCCGGTAGTAGACGCTGTACGACGCGTCAGTGCCGGGGACCAGGTTCGTCGCCCCCGAGGCGAAGGCCACGACCTGCCCGTCCGCGCTGACCACCGGCTCCACCGAGTGGCCGTTGCCGCCGGCGCCGTCGGGAGCCACGCTGATCCGCTCGGTGCGCGGGACCGGGCCGGCCCCCGTCGCCGCCCCCGCGGGCGCGGGCAGAGAGGTGAGCGCGGCCGTCACGGCGGTGGTCAGGGCGATGCGTAAGCGAGGTCTCATCGGAGGGCTTCCCTTCGGAGTCGGGCGACGTCAGTCGGGATGAAAGCGCGGAGCCCGTGAAGGGTCAATGCCACAAAAGCCTTGCAGGACTGGATCTTTGCCCGACCTTCAGGCATGATCTGAACGTGTTCAAAAAAGGGGGATCAGATCATGCGTGACACGAACGCGGCCGCTCAGGACGACACACCCGCCACCGCCCTGGGGCCCGTCGCTCTCGGCCTGGGCGCCTTCTCCGCCATAGGGCCCTTCTCCGCCATGGGGGCCTTCGTCTTCTTCCCGTTCGCGTGGATGGCCGGTGCCCTTGCCGTCACCTTCGGTGTGGCGGGCATCCACTACGCGAGTCAGGGCATCGGCCGGATGTGGACCGCCACACTCGGAACCGTCCTGGGTGCGGCCGGACTGCTCGGCTTCTTCGTCCTCCTCGGGGGAATCGGCGTCTAGGCCGGCTCACCTGTCCCAGGCCCGCTCACGCGCCGCGGCGGGCCCATGCCGGTGCCCAGATCTCGCTGTCCGGGGAGTCGTGGTGCACCGAGGCGAGGTGCTCGCGCAGCGCGGTGAGCGCCGGATGCGGGTTGTCGGCGTGCCAGAGCAGTGAGTGCGGGTAGACCGGGGTCGGGTCGCGCAGCGGGATGAGACGCATCTCGTAGCCGGCGGGCCAGACCAGGGGTGTCTGGGCGCCGAGGATGGTGGCCAGCGTCGAGGACGCCGCGATCGTGTCGATGAGCGCCTCGACGCCGAAGTTGGGGCCGGTCGCCTCGATGGTCAGCCCGAAGTCGGCGGCCAGCGCCTCGTAGTACGCGGTCCACTCCGTACCCGGGACGTTGCCCGGCATCCAGATCCGGTGGCCCGCCAGTTGGGCGGGGCTGACGGCGGCGGCTCCGGCGAACGTGTGTGCCGGACCGGTGAACAGGTGCAGCGGCTCGTCGTGGACCGGACTGGTCTCGATGCCGTCTGGGATCCGCTGCCCCGGCATGGTGACGGCGCGGAACGTGGCGTCGATGGTGCCGTCCCGGACGGCGGCGATCGCCTCCTCCGCGCCGGGCAGCGTCACGACATCGAGGGCGATCTCGGGACGGCTGCGGTGGAAGTCGCGCAGCAGACCGGCCAGCGACGCCCGGCGGCCGATCACGTCGACGCGCAGGGCGCGACTGCCGGGACGCACCGAGGCCCTCGCCCGCTCCTCGGCCTGGAGCAGGGACCGGGCATGGGTCAGGAACGCCTGCCCGTCGATGGTGAGCTCGGCGCCGCGCGGCGTGCGGGTCAGCAACCGCACCCCGAGCTCCCGCTCCAGGGTCGCGACGCGCTTGGACACGGCCTGCTGGGTCAGGGACAGATCGATGGCGGCCTTCTGGAACTGACCGGCGTCCGCGACGGCGACGAAGGTGCGTACGGCGTTGAGATCCACACCGGCCACCCTATTCGTACGGAGGGGGTGGGAGCGGCCGACCGTAACCCAGTGATACATCGGATGAGTCAAGAGGTTGGATGGAGTTCATTGATGTAGGTGCCATGGTCAACCCGGATGGCTACGTGAATTCCCCCTACTCTTGGTGCCGTTGAGGTCATTGACAGGTCCGCCAAGACTGCTAGGTTCCGCGATACACCCGATGTATCGATGATCCGTCAGGTCTGGAGGACAAGGATGACCTCACAGCCGGAGCAACGTTCGAAGGTGGCCCGAAGAGCCGTGCTCGGCACGGCGCTCGGCGGCGCGGCAGCCGTGGCCCTGCCCGGGACGGCCCACGCGGAGGAGGCCTTACCGACGGTGCCGTCCGCCGCCGACGGCTCGGCGGCCGGGAGCGGCGGACGCCCGTGGAAACTGCGCAACACCATGAGCGGCGACGGCGCCTGGGCCGGCTTCCTGCGCGGCCAGGACCTGCTGTGGACCAGACTGCCCACGCGCTGGTACGAGGGCCCGTTCCTCGGTGACGGCCTGCTCGGCAGCATGGTCTACCAGGAGCCGGGCGCGAACCGGATCCGCTTCACCGTCCAGCACGGCCGGGTCCAGGACCACCGGCCCCGGTTCGGCAGCGGCTGGGGCACCTGCCGGCTGCCCGTCGGACACCTCACGCTTGATCCCGTCGGCACCATCACCGCCGTGAACTGGCGGCTGAGCCTGTGGAACGCCGAACTCACGGGCACCGTCACCACCACCGCCGGCACGCTCACCCTCGCCGCCCTCGTCCACGACGAGGTCCTGGGCGTCCGAGCGACGGCCGACGGCGGTGAACGGGTCACGTGGACCTTCCACCCCGAGGAGGCCGTCAGCCCCCGCAAGATCAGCGAGGCACCGCCCGCCGGCTACACCGCCAACCCGCCCTGGACCACGCGGACCGCACCCGACGGCACCGAGCAGGTCCTCCAGCCCCTCACCGGAGGAGGCCGGACCGCCACCGCGTACCGCCGTGGCGACGACGAACTGCTGCTCTGCGTCGGTCACAGCTTCCCCTCCGACACCGCCGCCGAAGCCGACTCCCTGCGCAACCTGCGGCGCGCGACGTCGTACGACGCCCTGCGGCGACGGCACACCAACTGGTGGCACGCCTTCTACCGCAAGAGCTTCATCTCCTTCCCCGACCAGCGGCTCCAGAGCTTCCACTGGATCCAGCTCTACAAGGTCGCCTCCGCCAGCCGCGCCGGTGGGCCGGTGATGGCCACCTCCGGGCCCTGGCTGGAGCCCACGCCCTGGCCCGCGGTCTGGTGGAACCTCAACGTCCAGTTGGAGTACTGGCTCATCCACGGCTCCAACCACCTGGAACTCGACGCGCTCGCCACCACCCTGCGTCAGAACCAGGAACAGCTCATCGCGAACGTGCCCGCCGCCTACCGCGCCGACAGCTCCGGAGTCGGCCGCAGCTCCGACATGTTCGCCAACCGGGGCGTGCCCGAGATAGGCACCGGTGGCGAGGCCGGCAACCTCACCTGGGCGCTGCACAACGCCTGGCTGTCCTACCGCCACTCCATGGACAAGTCCCTGCTGCGCGACACGATCTACCCGGTGCTGCGCCGGGCGATCAACTACTACCTGCACTTCCTCACCCCGGGCAGCGACGGCAAGCTGCACCTGCCGAGCACCCTGTCGCCCGAGTACCCCGTCGTGCCGCCGCAGGACACCAACTACGACCTGGCGTTGATCCGCTGGGGCTGCCGGACGCTCATCGAGTCCGCGGAACTGCTCGGCGTGGACGACGAGTTGAAGCCGCGATGGCAGGAGACGCTGGCCAAGCTCACGCCGTACCCGGTCGACGACAACGGCTTCATGATCGGCGCCGGCACCCCGTACGCCCAGTCCCACCGCCACTACTCGCACCTGCTGATGGTCTACCCGCTGTACCTCGTCAACTGGGACCAGCCCCAAAGCCGCGAGTTGATCACGAAGTCGGTCGAGCACTGGCACGCGCTCACCGGCGCCCACCGCGGCTACAGCTACACCGGCGCCGCCTCGATCTACGCGATGACCGGCGACGGCGACACGGCGATCGGCTATCTGCGGAAGTTCTTCGACCCCACCACCCGCTACCCCTGCCAGGCCAACACCCACTACACCGAGGCAGGTCCGGTCATCGAGACGCCGCTGTCCGCCTCGCAGTCCCTGCACGACATGTTCTGCCAGAGCTGGGGCGGCGTGATCCGTGTCTTCCCGGCCGTCCCCACCGACTGGGCGGATGTCACCCTGCACGACTTCCGCACCCAGGGCGCCTTCCTGGTCAGTGCCGTCCGCAAGGCGGGAACCACCCGGTTCATCCGGATCAGAAGCCTGGCGGGCGAGCCGCTCCACCTCCGCCACGGCCTCACCGGGACCCTCACCGTGCTCCTCGACGACGGCACACCGGCCCGCACCCGCGACCTGGGCGACGGCTCCCTCGCCATCGACCTGCCCAAGGGCCGCGAGGTCCTCGTCCACTCCGGCTCCCGTCCCGACCTCGTCATAGCGCCCGTCGCCGCCGGCGAACCGGGCCCGGCCTGGGGACTGCCGTAACCACCGACCGACGGCACGCACCACAAGGAGGGTTCACATGGCGGTTCCTGTCAGGACCGCGGTCGCCGCGCTCTGCGCCGGGCTGGTGGCCACACTTCTCACGACCGCGCCCGCACGGGCCGATGGACGCGAGCTCGACTGGACGGTGTCCGGCCCCGGGCCCGCGGCGGCGCAAGAACCGCGAGCGCGGATATCCCTGGACGAGGCGAACGGCACCGTCTCCCTGTCGGTGAGCCGCGGCGGCCGTACGGTGCTCGAACCGTCGCCCGTCGGCATCGTCACCGAACAGGCCGACCTCTCAAAGGACCTGCGCTTCCTCAACCGCCGGGACCGGCTGGTCGACGAGCGCTACCGGACGAAGTCCGGCAAGCGACTGGACCGCCGGGTCCGCATGAACGAGACCCGACTGTCGTTCGCCACTTCCACGGGCGCCCGGCTCGACCTCGTCGTCCGCGCCTCCGCCGACGGCGTCGCCTACCGCTACGTCCTGCCGGGCGGGTACGGCGACGTGCTCGGCGAGAACTCCGCCTTCAACCTGCCGGCGGACGCCGCCGCGTGGCTCGGCACCTACCGGGTCGACAACGAGGGCCAGTTCGTGCGGTACACCGCCGCCACGGCACCCACCGGTGAGTACTCCGACCAGGCGCTGTTCGAGACCGACGGCGGCTACACCCTGCTCGCCGAGTCCGATCTCACCGGCGGCTACTCCGGCGCCCGACTCGCCCACGACCAGGGCACCGGCACCTATCGCATCAAGCTCGCCGACGACCGGATCGACACCGACGGGCCGCTCGCCACCCCCTGGCGGGCGATGATCACCGGCGACCTCGCCACCATCACCCGCTCCACCTTCACCGACGACCTCGCCCCCGCCTCCAAGGTCCGCGACGCCTCCTGGATCAGGCCCGGCACCGTGCTGTGGACCTGGCTCGCGGGCGGCAAGGAGGCAGGCCAGAGCCTGGCCGCGCAGAAGGCGTACGTCGACTACGCCGCCGAGCGGAACTGGCCGTACGAGGCCGTCGACGCGGGCTGGTACTACAAGCCCGGCGAGTGGGAGACCGTGGATCCCGACTGGCGGGCGAACAGTTGGATGCCGGAGCTCGTGCGGTACGCGCGGGCCAAGGGCGTGGGCATCGTCGTCTGGATCCACCAGCGAGAACTCGACACCCCCGAGGAGCGCGACCTGTGGCTCCCCACCCTGGAACGGTGGGGAGTCAAGGGAGTCAAGATCGACTTCATGAACTCCGAGGCGCAGCCCATGCTCCGCTGGTACGACACCATCCTCACGGAGACGGCCGCCCACCACCTCATGGTGGACTTCCACGGCTCCACGATCCCCAAGGGCATCCAGCGCACCTGGCCCCACGTCATGACCCTGGAGGGCGTCGCCGGAGAGGAGAAGCGCACCAACACCGCCGCCCATCTGACCACCCTGCCCTTCACCCGCAACGTCATCGGCTCCATGGACTTCACTTCCGGCGCCTTCCAGCGCGTCGGGCTGCGCCCCAACTCGGACGCGGCCGAGGTCGGCCTCACCGTCGCCTACGAGTCCGGCCTCCAGATGTTCGCCGGCACCCCCGGGTCGTACGACGAACGGCCGCTGGCCCGCGCCTACTTCGACCAGGTCCCGGCGGCCTGGGACGACACCCGGCTGCTCGCCGGCCGGCCGGGCGAGGAGGCCGTGCTCGCCCGACGCGGTGGGGACCGCTGGTTCCTCGGCGGCGTGTACGCCGGAGCCGCCCGCGCCGTCGAGGTGCCGCTGGGCATCGGGGCGGGGCGCTGGCTGGTCGAGACGATCGAGGACGGCGCGGGCGGACTCGTCCGGCACCGACAGGTGCTGCGCGGCGGCGACACGCTCGCCGTGGACGTCGTCGCGGGCGGCGGGTTCGCCTCGATCGCCTGCCGCTGGCGCCCGGGCCTCACCACCTGTCACCGCTGAGCAGCTCAGTCCCGGCGGGCCGCAGCGCAGGGCGGCCCGCCGGGACTGATGTGTTCATGTAGATGAACATCGCTCACGTGGGTGTACATGCGTGCGCCAGCCGTGCAAGGCTCGGTCAACTCCGTTCTCCCGTTGACCAGTTGGAGGTACCGCCATGACTGTTTCCCGGCGAACTGTGCTGGCCACGGCGGCCGGTGCCGCGGCGATAGGAGCGTCCTCGACGCCCGCCGTGGCCGCGGACGTGACCGCCGCCCCTGTGCCGGTACCGACCCTGCGCAAGTTCCGCGCCGCGGCCGACTACGCCGTCGACAAGCTCCACGCGGTCGCACCGACCGTGACCGCCTTCCCCGTCGGCACGAAGTTCGAGAAGTGGACCTACTCGCAGAACGGCGACTGGGTCGGCGGGTTCTGGCCCGGCACGCTGTGGATGGCCTGGCTGCACAGCGGGGACGACGCCTTCCGCACCTGGGCGCTCGCCTCTGCCGAGAAGCTGGCCCCCCGCCAGAACGACACCGGCACGCACGACCTCGGATTCCTGTTCTACCCGTCCTGGGTCACCGCCTGGCGGCTGACGGGCGACGACAAGTGGCGGACCGGTGCCCTTCGCGCGGCCGACTCCCTGATCCAGCGGTACAACCCGCGCGGGCGCTTCATCAGAGCCTGGGGTGCCCTGAGCGACACCGGAAACGCGGGCCGGGTCATCATCGACACGATGATGAACCTCGACCTGCTCGCCTTCGCGAGCAGTCAGACCGGCGACGCCAAGTACCTGGACATCGCCGTGGCGCACGCGAAGACCGCCCAGCGGGTCTTCCCGCGCCCGGACGGATCGACCCCGCACGTCTACGACTTCGATCCGGCGAGCGGCGCCGCGATCGGCCCGAACACCGTCCAGGGCTACAGCCCCACGTCGTGCTGGTCGCGCGGCCAGGCGTGGGGGCTGTACGGCTTCACCACCATGTACCGGCGCACCGGGAACGCCGAGTTCCTCGCCACGGCCCGCAAGCTCGCGGACTACGCCGTGGGGGTGCTCACCCCGGACCACGTCCCCGTGTGGGACTACCGCGCCCCGCAACAGCCGAACGACATCAAGGACGCCTCCGCCGGCGCGATCATGGCGTGCGGCCTGCTCGACCTCGCCGTGGCCACCGGCCGGCAGTCCTACCGGGACGTGGCGCTGCGGCTGCTGACCGCGCTGGCGGAGACCTGTCTGACGCGGAACTCGGCCCGGGCGGACGCCGTCGTCGCCCGGTGCACGCGCAACCGGCCGAGCGAGGACGGCGTCGAGATCTCCCTGCCGTACGCCGACTACTACCTGTTGGAGGGCATCCTGCGCGTGCTCCGGCCGCAGGACGTCGACCGGGCGATCGACCTGTCCACGGTCTGAACGGCCCTCGCGGGCGGACCGGCCGGGCGCCGGTCAGCCCGCGATCGAGTCGAGCTGTTCCGCCGCCGGCCGCAGGGCCCACAGGTCACCGCCCGGCGGCTCCTCAAGCAGTGGTACGGCCCGTTGTGCCCGCCTGTCCCCGGCATCGGCGGCGGCATGGACGACGTCGGTCGCCGCGAACCGGCGGAACTCCAGCTCCGGATGCGGCCAGGCGGCGGCTCCCGTCGCGGCGGGCAGCAGATAGTCCACCGCCTTGAACAGGCTCTGCCCGTCGGGCCCTTGGTAGGCCCACAGGTTCACGCCGACGTGCCGGCCGATCGCCGCGAGCCGGGTGTAGGCGACCAGGTCGAACGTCGAGTAGTGCCAGCTCCTTGTGCGGGTCAGCTCCTGGGGCTGGCTGCCGTCGGCGGCGATCTGCGGCGCGATGCGCTTGGTCCGGGAATCCAGGACCGTCCGGCGGGCCAGGTCCTTGTCGCCGGTCGCGTAGGCGAGGGCGGCGAGCTGCATGTCGTAGAAGGTGCCGTGGTTGTTGGTGGCGGCGGCCTCCTGCTTGCCGAAGTCGCTGTTCTTGAGCCAGTCACGGAAGTCGGTGTTCCACTTGGTCATGGCGGTGCGGTCCTTGGCGCTCCAGCCGGGGGCGCCGGTCTCCAGGAGGGCGAGCGCGTCGAGGACGCTCGTGTACGACTGCGAGAAGTCGATGATGCCGATGGCCCGGCCGTCGTACTTGCACGGGATGAACTGGGCGTGGTTCAGGTTCGGGTTCATGCGGGTGGCCGGATCGAGGAACCAGGTGCGCAGCACCTGCCCCGCCTTCTCGGCGTACCGCCTGTCGCCGGTGTAGTACCAGGCGAGGGAGAGGTCGTAGGCGGAGTCGAAGGTCTTCTCGACGTCCTGGCGGTCGGTGCCGGAGTCGACCTCGGGGTTGCGTTCGCCGTCGCGCTGCACATACGGGCAGCCCCAGGGGTTGTCCTGGGCCGGGGCCTTGGAGGGCCACCAGTAGGGGGCCTGGCTGAGGTAGTCGTGGACGTCGCCGCTCGGGGCGGGCCGGGGTTTGTCGACGACGGTCCACGGACCCTGGTTCAGCCACTTGTCCGCACGGGTCGTCAACGCCGCGACCGCACGCCGGAGTTGGGGGTCGCTGTGATCGAGGCGGACCTTCGTCTGCTGGAGCCGGGCGCCGTCCAGGACGGCGGTGTGCGGGACGCGGGGCGTCTGCCGCGCCTCCGCCCGGGCCGTGGCGGCGGGGACGGCTCCCGCCGTGAACGCGGCCAGGGCCACCAGCAGGATGCCCGATCGGGGTCGTGCGCTCATGTCCGCCCTCCATGCTTTGCTCTTCGCAGTGTTTATGGATATGAACGACGTTCATATGTACGTGCGTGCTGAGCGTGAGCATGACATGGCGATGAGGAGGGGGAAAGGGGGTGTGCGGCGGTTTGTCGGTGCGGGCGTTCGGAAGCCGGTGCGGCCGTGCACCCGCCGCGTTCGCCGGCCACGGTGTCGAATCCGTCGAAACCGGATCCGGACAATCACGCGAACGGCACGGTTAAGAGATCCTCACCTTCTGGTGGCCGTGCGGTGAGGGGTGAATGATGGGCGTATGACGTTGGCCGCGCGAGCCTTCGCGCAATTGGCGACCTGGCCCGACCTCACCGAGGTGGAACCGAGCTGCGGAACCGGCCGGGCACTGGCCGCAGCCCGCGGCGAGATCGCACACTTCCACTCCGACAGTGACCTCGACCTCTGCCTCACCGCCCGGGTCATCCGGCGGTTCGAGGAACACCTCGAGGCCGCGACCGCGGTCCGGGTGCTCCCCGACTCGCACTGGGTGACGGTGCGCATGGAGGTGGTGGCGGACTTCGACCTGCTGATGACCTTGGTCAGCCTCGCTCTGCGGGCTCATCAGACATGGCCGCTTCCCGATCACGCGCCACCGGCCAGATGCAATGACCGGCGCAGCGCGGTTGTTGCGCGCCAGGGTCTCGGCGCAGACTGAGTTCGGGCTTCCGAGCAGGTCGTACCGGTTTGGGCAGGTGCACTGTGGCTGACAACGCACGTGAAGAGGACGCCATCCGTGCCGTGGTGGAACGGCTGAAGAGCGCCTTCGGCGCCACGCACAGCCCGGCCGAGGTCGAGGAAGCCGTCTCGAAGGTCCACGCGGCCTTCGTGGGGCGCCCGGTGCGCGAGTTCGTTCCGGTACTCGTCGAACGCAGGGCCCGGATCATCCTGAACGAATCAGCGGTCTGACGGGGACCGGAAGACCGGCGCCCCGCGCTACCGTTCCCAGCCCTCCGGCCCGCTGCCGCGCCACTCGATCAGCTCGGACCGGCGGACCCAGTCGTCGTCGACGTCCTCCAGGCCCACCAGGCGCAGGAACTCGACGACGTCGAGCAGGCCGTACGCCATGCCCACGAACCGGTCGTCGACACGGACCCGTCGCCCGCCGTCCTCGGCGAGCGGGTAGACGACGATCGGTTGTGCGGCGGCCATGGCACCAGGGTGCGGCCCACACCGAGAGGGCGCATGCGGAGCGCGAGACCGTCAGGCGGGGCGGACGGTGATCGTGCACAGCCGCTTCGTGGCCCTGGTGAGGCTCACATAGAGGTCGCGTTCCCCGCTGGGGCGGGCCGCGACGATCTCCTCCGGGTCGACGACGAGGACGCCGTCGAACTCCAGGCCGCGTGCCTGGGACGCCGGAAGCAGATGCGCCCATCGTGTGACCCCCGCGGAGCGCAGCTCGCGGATCCGGGCGTCGGCGCAGATCACTCCCAGCAGCTCACCGGGGTGCTCCGCCATCTGGCTGCGGAGTTCCGCGGCCAGGGTGGCGGTGAGGGTGTCCGGGCGGGCGATCAGGACGCGCGGAGCATCGCCGTGGCGGATCGAGCGGCTGGGCCTCTCGCCGGGAGCGATTCGTGTGAGGAGGTCGCCGGTGGTCTGAAGGATCTCCTGGGTGGTGCGGTAGCTGACGGTCAGGGAGTGCAGGTCGAAGCGCGGACCGAGGACCGGGCCCAGCGCCTCGGACCAAGTGCGTGCGGTCGAGGCGGGGCCCGCCTGGGCGAAATCGCCCACCAGTGTCATCGACCTGGCCGGGCACCGGCGGACGATCATCCGCCACTGCATGCCGGTGAGCTCCTGCGCCTCGTCGACGACGACGTGCCCGTACGTCCGCCGGGGCGGTCCGTCGAGCAGGCTCGCCGCCTCGTCGAGCAGCGGCACATCCGCGTCGGACCACGGCGCGCCGGGTGTGCGCAGCAGCAGGGCCCGTTCCTCGTCGGTGAGGTGCGAGAGGTGCTCGGCCAGCGCGTCGGCGTCCGTCAGCAGCGCGGATACGACGTCCTCGGGTACGAGCCGCGGCCACAGCGCCTCCACGGCGAGGTCCGCATGGGCATCGTCCAGGAGACCGGCCCGGACGGCGTCCGCGTCGAATTCGTCGGCCGGTACGGCCGCGGGCGCGTCGTCGAGGCCGAGGTTGCGCAAGTCGTCCGCCGCGGCACGGTCCAGGTCCAGGCCGGTGGCCGCCGCCACCTCGGCGTCGATGCGCTCCAGGGCCTGCACGGCGCCGCGCTCCACGAGGTCGGTGACCGCGTCGATCAGGAGTGTCTTGAAGACCTGCCGAGCGCGATTGTGCCCCAGGCCGGTGGCCAACGCGCCGTCCCGGGCCCTGGCGACGTCCCGCTCCGGCAGTTGGACCCATTCCTGACCAAGCCGGACGGCGAAGTCGCCGGCCGCCGCCTGCCGGGCGCGCACCAGGCGGGCCAGCGCGTCCGCCATGACCGAACTCCCTTTGAGCCGCGCCGTTTCCCACGGCTCGACCGCCTGCGGCTCGGCCCCGGCCAGCTCCTCGCAGGTCGCCAGGACGACGTCGTTCTCACCGAGCGAGGGCAGCACCTGGGAGACGTAGTCGAGGAAGCGAGCGTTCGGGCCGAGTACCAGGACGCCACGTTCGGCCACGCGCGCAAACGCGTACAGCACATACGCCGCCCGGTGCAGGGCGACCACCGTCTTGCCGGTGCCGGGTCCGCCCTGCACCACGGTCACTCCACGGTGCGGCGACCGGACGATCGCGTGCTGCTGCGTCTGGAGCGTCGCGACCGCCGCGCGCATCCGCCCCGTCCGCCGCGCCTGGAGGACCTCCGCCAAAGGGTTGTCGTCCAGGACGTCGTCGGGTGTGGCGGCGGAGGCGTCCAGCAGTTCGTCGCTCACCGCGCGGACCCTGCGGTCCTCCACCCGCAGGTGCCGGCGCCGGCGCAGTCCCATCGGGTGGACCGTCGTCGCCTCGTAGAACGGCCGTGCCGCCGCAGCCCGCCAGTCGACGAGCAGCGGCACGTCATGGCCGTCCGTGTGCAGTCCGATCCGGCCGATGTGCAGGGCGTTGCCCTCCACACCGTCGATCCGGCCGAAGACCAGCCCGGACTCGGCCGCCTCCAGTCGGCGGACCTGAGTCGTCCAACGCTCGGCGGCGAGATCGCGCTCGTACACCTCCCGCCCGCTGCCGGCGCCGTCCACCGGTGACTTGAGCACGGCCGTAAGCTGTCGGCGCGCCTCGCTCACGCGTACGTCGAGCAGGTCGTACACGGCGGTCACGTGGTCCTGCTCCGCCTTCACCTGGCGTGCGGCACCGTCGCTGAACTGCGACAACAGGGGGCCTCCTCTCGGTGCGGCTCACCACTATGAGGTCGGACCGCGGGAAAGGTAAGTCTTGACTTACCTCCTGGCGTCAGCCGCCCCGGGCCGCAACGCGACGGCCGCGCCCGTCACTGCACCGCCGTCACCCTGACATTTGTCAGGGACCGCCGGCCCGGTTCCCTCCCTAGGGTTCGGGTGTCTCCACCCGCCCCGGCCGCACCACACGCTTCCGCGACCGCCCCGTCAACGTCCGCCTATCGCCGGCGAAGAGCGCCCACATCGGCCGGCAGGTCGCCTTCGACAAGACGGCCTCGGCGAGGCCCGGCCGTCCTCCCGGCTCTGAAACCGCCAACTGCGAAAGGCACGACATGCGCCGACTTCTCGCGGCCGCCGCCGCGCTGCTGCTCGTCACCGGTGCGGCAGGGTCCGCCGCCGCCGATGCCCCCGCCCGGCGCCCGTTGAACGCCGCCGCGTCCGTCCAGGTGCCCGACGGGGTCACCGCGGGGGCCGCCGTATTCGACCGGCAGACCGGCACCTTCACCGAGCAGCTCAACACGAGCACCCGTTTCCGCTCCGCCTCCGTCGTCAAGCTGCTGCTGGCGCTGGACTTCCTCTGGAACCGGGGCCCCGACTACACCGTGCCCCCTGCCGACCGGGCCCTGCTGGAGCCGATGCTGCGCAGCAGCTACGACGACGCGGCCGACCACTACTGGGAGGTGAACGGCGGGTCGGCGATCATCACGCGCATGGCCTCACCCGAGCGTCTCGGCCTGAGCGACACGACACCGCCGCCCGCCGGCTACGAGGGCTACTGGGGCTACACCTCGCTCTCCGCCCGCGACACGGTGAAGATCTACCGCTACGTCCTGGACTCGGCGCCCGGCCCGGTACGCGACTTCGTCATGGGCAACCTCCGCCAGTCCACGCGTTGCGCCTCGGACCACTTCGACCAGCACTTCGGCATCGCCGGGGCGTTCGAGAAGCCGTGGGCGGTGAAGCAGGGCTGGTCGGGTTCGTACGAGAAGGGCACCTGCGGGACGGGAGGCGCGGCGAGCGCGGCAAGTGCCGCGGCTCAGGCTCCGGCTCCTGCTCTGGCCGCCGCCGCGGGCGTGGACCTGACCCGGCCCGTGCTGCACAGCACGGGGACGGTGGGCGCCGGGGACCGGTTCATCGTGGCCGTGTTCACGCTGCACCCCGTCGGCACCTCGTACGGGAAGGCGTACACGGACATCGGCCGGCTGACCCGCTCCCTGAACGTCCCGGGGGCCGCACGGCCGGCGGGGTGGTGGTACGGCACCTGGAGCAACCATGTGAACGTCCGCCGTGACCCGTCCACGGGCAACGATCCGATCACCCAACTCCCCGCCGGTGTCGAGGTGTTGGTGGGATGCCAGGCGAGGGGACAGCGGGTCGAGGTGCCGCCGTACAGCAACGACTGGTGGGCCTATCTGCCCCAGTACGGCGGCTGGATCTCGAACATCTACATCAGCTCGCCCGACAACCGCCTGCCGGACGTCAAGGACTGCTGATCACCGCGGGGCCGCTTCCTCACCGCTGGTAGTCGGCGAGGAAGCGGAGCACCTTGTCGACGTGCGGCTTCACGCGTTCGGGGACTGCGCGCTCCTCGATGACGGTGCGGTCGCTCGTGCGGTAGCCGGCCGCGATCAGCGCGGGAAGGTCCTCGGCGGGCAGGTGGGCCTTCTTGAACTGCTGGTCGAGCCAGCACACGTACAGGCTCATCGTGGAGATCGCGTCCGCCGGCGACCGGTAGTCCTTGTCCCCGTCGCCGTCACCGTCGACCGCCCAGGCCCGGAACACCGACGGCGTCCACATGGCGATGCCGTACTCCCCGGACTTCGGGCGGGCCGCGTTCACGTCGAACCCGCTCTCCGCCTTGACCAGGGCGGCGAGCAGCGCGGGTGTGACCTCCGCGTCGGTGCAGCGCCGGGCGGCGTTGACGAGGACGGGGCGCAGCGCCTCGGGTACGTCGGAGTCCTCGGGGATCTCCCCGGGCGCCACGATGGGTGCGCCGGTGACGGTGGGAGGAGCGCTACGTCCGGGGTCGTCATCGTCGTCACCGCCGGCGCCGGCCCCGAACAGCGCGAACCCGACCGCGGCGGCGGCCGCGACCCCGACGACCGACAACGCCGTGATCGGCAGCGACCGGCGTCGGCCACGCGCGCCGGAGAACTGCTCGATCCGGGTCAGGAGGCTCGCGGCGGTGTGGGGGAGCCGGGTCGTGTGGTCCGGTGCCAGACAGTCCCCGATGAGGCGCCGCCAGTTCTCGTCGAGTCCGGCGTCGAGACGGAGCTGGGCGGTGCCGCGGGCGTAGGCCTGGGCGGCGAGCGAGCGGGCGCGTGCGGTGGCGCCGGGGAACGGGTGGATGCCGCCGGTGAGCACCTGATGGGCGAGGACGCCGAAGGCCCAGATGTCGGCGGTCGGCCGCACCAACGTCCCCTCGGCGCCGGTGCGCTGGGACCACCACTCGGGCGGCAGGTGGTCGAGTGTGCCGAGCGGCGGCAAGTGGGCGTGGGTGCCGTCGAGTTCGGTGGCCAGGCCGAAGTCGGCGAGCCAGACCTCGCCGTCCGCGCCCAGCAGCACGTTGGCGGGTTTGAGGTCGCCGTGCACCCAGCCGGCGCCGTGCATATGGGCCAGGCCGGCTGCGACGCCCCGCAGAATCCGCACCGAGTCCGCCACCGGTGAACCGGTTCCGGCGCCGTCCAGCACCTGGCGCAGACTGGCCTCGGCGCGGTCCATGACGAGCGCGATCGCCCCGTCAAGCACCGGCAGGTCCGGCGCCTCGACGGTGCACACGGCCCGGGTCCGTACGAGGTGCGGATGGTCCGCCTCGGCGCTGAACCGCACCTCGCGCGCGACCAGTTCGCCGAGCGCGGCACGCTGCCCGGGTGCCAGTGCGCCGGTCGGCAGCACCTTCACCGCCGCCGTCGTACCGCCCGTGACAGCGCGGGCCTCGTACACGGTGCCCCAGCCGCCCGAGCCGATGACCTCGCCCAGTTCCCAGCCTTCGATCCGGAATCCCGCGGGCAGGCGAGGCGCTGCGAGCGGAGCCTGTTCGACGTCCTCCTCGACTCCTTCCCCGACGTCCTGCCCGAAGCCCTCCCCGTGGCCTGACAAGCTCACGCGCCGACCTCCTGCGGGACGGTCCGCTTGCGGGAGGGCAGGAGCGAGAGGTGTTCCTCCCGTACCAGGCCGAAGCGCAGCGCGAGGGAGGCCAGGCGGGCGCGCTTGGCGCCGGTACGGCCGTTGCCCTCCGCTCCGGGCTCGTCGCCGACGTCGAGGCGCAGCTTCGCGAAGGCCAGGTAGTCGATGTGGTAGTTGACGGCGGAACGGGTCAGACCACGGCAGCTCTCCAGCGGGCGCAGCCGCTCCGCGATGTCCCCGGCGCCGGGCAGCGCGCTGTCCGACTGGTCGCGCAGCCGCGGCTCGCACAGCGCCACCAGTACCAGGAAGTACTTGGCCGTCATGTCGAGCGCGTAGGGATGCACGGTCTGTTCACCGGCACCCGGCGCCGACCGCTCGTCCAGGTAGGCGTGTTGCGGGGCGAACACCTTGAAGTCGACGCTCCCGGTCAGCGCGGGCAGGACCACCCGGGAGAACTCGAACGGCACCGGGGCCCCGAGCCGTCCCGGCGCGACGGTGATGTACTCGCCGGCACCCTCCAGGTTCTCGACGACATACGCGGAATCGCGGCTGAAGTTCGACAGCCGCCAGTAGTCGTCGGCCGCCTCCAGCCGACCCGCCCGCCGGGATATCCCGGGGTCGGGCAGGACGAGGGCGACGCCCCCGCCGCCGGGCATGCCGCGCCCGAACTCAGCAACGTCGCCCGGCCCCATGTGCAGCAGCTCGGGCTTGCCCGCGCCGCCGGCATCCGGCCCCGACGGACCGGGCGGCTGGACAATGATCGTTTCCATGCCGGTTCTCCCCCGATATGGTCGCCGAGGTTCTACGGCGGCTCCGGTGGCCGCCGGCTCGGCGAGTGGTGCGTGGATGGGTACCGCAACGGCGGTCGACGGCGGATGGTCAGTCCGCCAGGGTCGCTGCGACACCGAGAGCATCACCGCTCCCAGCGGCCATCGCAACCACCTACGCCCGTTCTGCCACCCTGGAACCATCCCTGGTGTGGTGACCTGCGTAAACGCGAGCGCCTGGGATGCCCGGTGGGCGCCGGGCCGCCAGCGGCTCCAGTGCCTGGACGTCCGGGAGTTCACGCCTGACCGCATCACATCCTTCTCGACGCCGATCCGGCGTGCGCAGTTCCAGGCGTTCGAGCCGCCCCGGACGAGCGCCGGGGCAGGTGGCACGCCGGTGAGCGAGGGCGGGGTCGCCTCCGTCCGGGCGGACGTTCACCGCTGGAGCGTGACAAGGATACAAGCGCGCAGGAACACCGAACCGCCCAACAGCACAAGGACCAAGGGACCGGCGCAACCGCGTCGCCTCTGTCCTGATCGCGCCCAAGTCCGGTCGCAGACGTTACCGGTGCGGCGCCGGCCGCGAGTCCTCAGCCCTGGCCGGAATGACCCGGGGGAGCGGACACGACCTTGCGGGCGTACTCGGCCAGTTGGGCCCGCAGCCTCTCGCGCGATACGCCCTCCTCGCCGGCCAGGCGCTCGACGAGGTCGGCCCGGGTGGCGGCGAGCAGGGCGTGGGCGGTGAAGCCGGCGTCGGTCAGGCCGGGAATCCGCTCCAGCACGGACCGGAGCAGGTGGTGCCATCGTTCGTAGTGCTCGGCCTGGTACGGGCTGCTGCTGCCGTGCTCCTCCAGGGCCAGCACCAGGCGGCGGTTGTCGAGCTTGAAGCACAGGACGGCGTCGAGCAGGGCGGGCACGCGCTCCTCGGGCGGAGTGTCGGGCCCGATGGGCGGCGGGCCCGACTCCACGGCCGCGCGGACCGGTTCGAGCCGTGCCTCGTACAGCGCGCGGAGCAGGCCGGCGCGGTCGCCGAAGGCACGGAAGACGGTCCCCTTGCCGACCCCGGCTGCCGCCGCGATGTCGGCCATCGTGAGGTCCTCCGGGCTCGCGGAGCCGGCGAAGAGGGCATCGGCGGCTTCCAGAACGGCCTGCTGGTTGCGGGCGGCGTCCTTGCGGGCTCTGCGCTCGGGCTCGGGCACGTGGCTCCTCCACTCCTCCGATTGAAAAACGGACCCGGAGTCCGTATCGTCGATTGAACCGGACCCATGGTCCGTATTCTATGAGGCGGAGGATACCCATGCCCGTACCCGAATCGATCTCTCCGGCGGAGCTGTACCGCCAGAGCCTGCGACTTCTGCTCGACAAGGACGTTGCCGGCTGGATCGGCCTGTGGGCCGAGGACGGTGTCATGGAGTTCCCGTTCGCACCCCCCGGCCGGCCCGCGAGGCTGGAGGGGAGGGAGGCCATCGCCGAGTACATGCGGCCCTACCCGGACCACATAGACCTGCACGACTTCCCCGAGGCCGACCTGCGGATCCATCGGACCGTCGACCCGCGTACCGTCGTGGTCGAGATGCGCGGCGTCGGCCGGCTGGTGCAGACCGACCGCCCCTTCGACATGACGTACATCGCCGTCGTCACCGTCGACGAAGGGCGCTTCACCTCCTACCGCGACTACTGGAACCCGCTCGCCGTCATGGAAGTGGGCGCCGACTTCTCCGGGAGCAGCCGATGACCACGACCGGCGCCATCTCCGGTGCCGGCACCACGCTCGTGATCGGTGCCACCGGCACCACCGGCAGCCGCACCGCCGCGAAGCTGACGGCCGCCGGTCACGCGGTCAGGGCGGCCAGTCGCAAGGCGGCACCTGTGGCCGGAGCCGAGCCGGTGCGCTTCGACTGGTACGACAACGGCACCCATGCCGCCGCCCTCGACGGCGTCGACCGCGTCTATGTGATCCCGCCCGTCGGCGATCCCGACCCCGCGGCGGTCGTCCTGCCCTTCCTGCGCCGGGCCCGTGCGACGGGCGTGCGGCGCGCGGTGCTGCTGAGCGCCTCGTCCATCCCGGAGGGCGGTCCGGCCGTGGGGCAGGTACACCAGGGGCTGCCGGGCATCTTCGACGAGTGGGCGGTGCTGCGGCCGTCCTGGTTCATGCAGAACTTCACCGGCGACCACCTGCACGCCACAAGCATCCGGACCGACGGCGTCATCCGTACGGCCACCGGGACCGGCCGCGTCGGCTTCGTCGACGCCGAGGACATCGCGGCTGTGGCCGTCCACGCCCTGACCGACGACCACCCCCCGGGCACCGACCTCGTACTCACCGGGCCGCAGGCGCTCGGCTACGACGACATCGCCACCGTCATCAGCGAGGTCACAGGCCGGCCCGTGGCCCACCGGCCGCTGGCGTACGAGGAGATGCGCGACCGGCTCGCCACGCAGATGCCCGAGGAGTTCGCCGCGATGCTGGCAGGCATGGACCGGGCCATCGCCGGGGGAGCGGAAGACCGCGTCACCGACACCGTCCAACGCCTCACCGGCCGCCCGGCGGGAAGCTTCCGGGCGCTTGTGGAGCGGGAGTTGAGCTCCTTGAGCTGATGGCTCAGGCCGGGGCCGTGGTCTGCCGGGTTCGGGTATCACCCGGAGATGTCGTCGTCCACCACCATGTCTGGTCTCCTCGAAGACGGTCGAAGTCAACAGCACTTTGTATGTGGGCTTCGCGGGTGGGGACGCGGTCCGATGGGGGCCGCGTCCACCGCCGAATGCGAAGGCTCAGGTGGTCGGAGGTCCGAGGTGGACGGGGAGCTCCTCGTGGCCGTTGCTGATGAGTGAGGCCACGGGCTTCAGCTCGGCGGCAGGCGCGGCGAGGCGGATGTCGGGGAAGCGGTCGAAGAGGTGTTGCAGCGCGCAGGCGACTTCCAGGCGCGCCAGCGGCGCGCCGAGGCAGAAGTGGACGCCATGGCCGAAGGCAAGGTGGTCCTTGTTCGTACGGGTGGCGTCGAAGGTGTCGGGGTCGCTGTGCCAGTCGGGGTGGCGATTGGCGGCGGCGTAGGACGCGAGGATGGCGTCGCCGCGGGCGATGGTCCGGCCGTCGGGCAACGGGATGTCCGACACGGCGAAGCGCAGCGGGAGGTGTTTGACGGCGGGCTCGTGGCGCAGGGTCTCTTCGACGACGTCGTTCCAGGCGATGGCACCGCTCCTGACCAGTTGGAGTTGGTCCGGGCGCGTCAGCAGCGTCAGGACGCTCTGGTCGATGACGTTGACCGTGGTCTCGTACCCGGCGCTGATCATCAGCAGGAGCGTGTCGCGAAGCTCCTGAGGGGCGAGGCCGGTGCCGTCGTCCTCGTCCCGGGCCTCGATCAGCAGCGACGTCATGTCGTCGCCCGGGCTGTGGCGCTTGGCGGCGATCAACTCGTCCAACTGCCCATACAGACGTGCGGTGTTGGCCTGGGCCTGCGCCGGGGTCAGCGTGGTGTCGAAGACACCGTCCACGAGCTGCCGGAAGCCGTCCCGTCGGTCCTGCGGCACACCCATGAGATGGCCGATCACGGCAATGGGGAGGGGGTAGGCCAGATGCTCGCGCAGGTCCACCACCTGGTGCGCGGGGAGTGCGGCGAGGCGGTCGAGTAACTCGGTCACCATGCCTTCGATGGCCGGCTTCATGGTGTTGATGCGCCGCGCGCTGAAGGCCGGCGCGATCAGACGCCGCAGCCTGCGGTGGTCCGGGCCGTAGGCCGTGAACATGTTCTCCACCGCGATCCACAGCGCAAGTGGCCAGCGGGTGACGGCCTCTTGGAAGGCCGGCCAGTGTGCGCGGCCGTCCTTCGACACGTCCGGGCTGGTGAGCAGGTGCTTGAGCAGGTCCGGGTCGGTGACGGACCATGCCGTGACACCGAGGATGTCCACCTGGGCGGCCGTTCCCCGGGCACGCAGGGAGAGGTGCTCGGCGTGGCGGTCGGCGCCGGCGGGGTCGAGGACGATCAGAGGCTGCTCGGGCACGGTGGCTCCTTGGTGGGCGGGGTGCCTGGGAGAGGGTGGGCGGCAGGGGTTGTGTGGGGGCCGGGAGTAACGGAACGCGGGGTGCTTTGAGTTCGCGACGGGTGGACCCCGACAGTCTTGCCCGGAGGACGAAGGAAGCCTCCGCGGTGTGGGCGTATCCGGCCGGAAAGGCTTCACTGATGCCCTGATCCAACTCCCCGAGGGGCAGGGCCGAGGCCGCCGGCGTGGCCAAGCCGACGGCCGATCCCTGGCTCTGCGCGGGCGTTCGTGGACCGGCTCACCCGCAGAGGATCACGGGCGGTTCAGACCCCACGTCTGCAGGGCGTAGGGCCGCCCTTTCTCCTCACCCGTGATCAGCGGCACGTCGAGCAGGCCGAAGCCGGCCTTGGTGGCAACGGCGACGCTGGCGGCGTTCTCGGCCTCCAGTTCCAGGATCACCTGCCCCGCGTCCAACTGCTCAAAGGCGTACGCGGCCATCACCCGCACCGCCCGCGCCGCCAGCCCCTGGCCGCGGTGCGCCGGGCCGACCGCGTAGCCGAGCTCCGTGCCCTCGGGGGCGCGCCGCAGCATCACTTCGCCGAGCGGTGCGCCGCCGTCGACGGTGATGGCGAGCAGGATGGCCGTGCCCTCCGCCCGCAACTGCCGGTCCCGGTCCAGCCGTGCGCGGGCGGCCGCTTCGTCGAAGGGGGAGACGATCGGTGTCCAGTAGGCGATGTCGGGGTGGTCGAACAGCTCCGGCATCGCGGCAAGGTCCGCCTCCGTCCAGTCCCGGAGGACGAGACCCTCCCCCGAGAGCTCGATTCGCTCGGGAAAGGACGACGTGGTGCTGCTCATGGTGAGGGACCTCCCTGGCCGGTTCGGAACGAGGCACGATAGCCAGGGCAGGTAGACCCTCACCAGCATTTTCCTCGATGAGCCCGACTTCACCGGGCTCGGACCGGGACCTGGCACCCAGAAGGTTCCGTCGCGGGGGGGGGGCGTCTTTGCGGGACCTCGGCCCGGATCTGCGCCGGATCTGCCCCGGAGCTGCTGGTCAGCGCTGGCAGGCCGACGGGCGGCATCGGGAGGGAGGGAGTGTTTCGGCCCGCTGCTCAGCCTCGCCCCGCGAAGGGCGCCTGACGGAGATCTGCGCAGGTCAGACGCCCTTCGTGGTGCCTAGAAGAAGCCCAGCTTCTGCGGGGCGTACGACACGAGGAGGTTTTTGGTCTGCTGGTAGTGCTCCAGCATCATCTTGTGCGTCTCACGCCCGATGCCCGACCCCTTGTAGCCGCCGAACGCCGCGTGTGCCGGGTACGCGTGGTAGCAGTTCGTCCACACGCGGCCCGCCTGGATCGCCCGGCCCGCGCGGTACGCGGTGTTGATGTCCCGCGTCCACACGCCCGCCCCGAGGCCGTACAGCGTGTCGTTGGCGATCTTGATGGCGTCGTCGAAGTCGTCGAAGGAGGTCACCGAGACGACCGGGCCGAAGATCTCCTCCTGGAAGATCCGCATACGGTTGTCGCCCTCGAAGACGGTCGGCTGGACGTAGTAGCCGCCCTTCAACTCGCCGTCGTGATCGATACGTTCGCCGCCCGTGAGAACCCGGGCACCCTCCTGCCGGCCGATGTCGAGGTAGGAGAGGATCTTCTCCAACTGGTCGTTGGAGGCCTGAGCGCCGATCATGGTGTCCGTGTCGAGCGGGTGGCCGGTCTTGATCTGCTCGGTGCGGGCGACCGCCGCCTCCATGAACTCGGCGTAGCTGCCCCGCTGGACCAGCGCCCGGGACGGACACGTACACACCTCGCCCTGGTTGAGCGCGAACATCGTGAAGCCCTCGAGCGCCTTGTCCCGGAAGTCGTCGTTCGCCGCCCAGACGTCGTCGAAGAAGATGTTCGGGGACTTGCCGCCGAGTTCGAGGGTGACCGGGGTGATGTTCTCCGAGGCGTACTGCATGATCAGGCGGCCGGTCGTGGTCTCACCGGTGAACGCCACTTTGGCCACCCGGGGGCTGGACGCCAGCGGCTTGCCCGCCTCCACGCCGAAGCCGTTGACGATGTTGAGGACGCCCGGCGGCAACAGGTCGGAGACCAGGCTCAGCCAGTAGTGGATGGACGCCGGGGTCTGCTCGGCCGGCTTGAGCACGACCGCGTTGCCCGCGGCCAGCGCCGGTGCGAGCTTCCACGTCGCCATGAGGATCGGGAAGTTCCACGGGATGATCTGCGCCACCACGCCCAACGGCTCGTGGAAGTGGTACGCCACCGTGTCGTCGTCGACCTCGCCGAGCGAGCCCTCCTGCGCCCTGATCGCGCCCGCGAAGTAGCGGAAGTGGTCGATGGCCAGTGGAATGTCCGCAGCCAGCGTCTCCCGTACCGGCTTGCCGTTCTCCCAGCTCTCGGCGACCGCCAGCTTCTCCAGGTTCGCCTCCATACGGTCGGCGATCTTCAGCAGGATGTCGGCCCGCTCGGTCACCGACGTCCGGCCCCACGCGGGGGCGGCCGCGTGCGCCGCGTCCAACGCCCGCTCCACATCCTCCGCCGTGCCCCGCGCGATCTCGGTGAACGGCTGCCCGTTCACCGGCGTCGGGTTCTCGAAGTACTGCCCCCGGATCGGCGGCACGTACTCACCGCCGATGAAGTGGTCGTAGCGCGCCTGGTAGGAGACGATCGCACCCTCGGTGCCGGGCGCCGCGTAACGGGTCATACTGCTCTGCCTCCCGAAGAAGCGCTGCCCGCCGTTGGGCAGCTCTCCGCGCGAGGCTAGGGACGCCGAGGTTGCAAGTACGTTGCGCGGGACAGGGGTTCCGTCAGTGCACAGATCGTCGGGGTCAGCGTGCCGGGCGGCGTTCCCGGACGGGCGGTGCCGTGAGTTCGGACTCCAGCGCTGCCAGCCTGGACCGCACCGCCGACGTCGGACGCACAGCGGACAGCGCCCGCCATACGTCGAGATCGTCTTCGCCCCACGGCGCGTGCGCCCAGTCCGCCAGCAGGTCCGGATCGCGGCGCGCGATCAGCGCCGAACGCAGGCCGTCGGCGAGCTGCCGTCTCAGCCGCACCACCGCCGGCGCCTGGGAGCCGGGCAGCAGCGGGCCCGCATACGCGGCTGCCGCGGCCGTGATCGCACCCGTCTCGAGGCGGCGCTCGACGACCGACACGTCCGACTCGACCGGCACCGTGAGCCGGTACGGCCTCGACCCGAGCAGGCCGGCGCCGAGCATCCTGCGCAGGCGCGCCAGTTCGGCTCGCAGGGTCACGGGCGGCACCGACTCGTCCTCGTACAACGCGCACAGCAACTCGTCGCCGGTCAGCCCCTCCGGATGACGGGCCAGCAGCACCAGGATCTCGCTGTGCCGGCGACTGAGCCTGACCTTGCGGCCGTCGATGAGCAGCGTTGCCTCGTCGCGGCCCAGCGCGGACAGCTCGGGCGTGTCCGCGGCGGGCGACTGCGGGGCGAGCAGCGCCAGATGGGACTCCGCGGCACGCGCCACCGCCTGCACGAACCCGAGGCTGTGCGGATGCGCGAGCCCGTCGCCGCCGGTGATGTCCACCGCCCCGAGCACCCGCCCGGTCCGCGGATCGTGCACCGGCGCCGCCGCGCAGGTCCAGGGCTGCACCCTGCGGATGAAGTGCTCGGCCGCGAACACCTGCACCGGCCGGTCCACGGCGACCGCCGTACCCGGCGCGTTCGTCCCGACCGCGCTCTCGGACCACCTGGCACCCGGCACGAAGTTCATCCGCCCCGCCCTGCGCCTGGTCATCGGATGGCCCTCGACCCACAGCAGCCTGCCGTGCTCGTCGCACACCGCGAGCAGATGCTCCCCGTCGGCGGCGAACGTGCCCATGAGCTCCCGGAACAGCGGCATCACCCGCGCCAGCGGATGGTCCGCCCGATACGCGCCGAGATCGCCGTCCGCCAGCTCCACGGACGCCGTCCCGTCCGGACCGACACCGGCCCGCGCGGAGCGCCGCCACGAGTCGGCCACCACGGCACGCACCGGCTTCGGCACGGTTCCCACCTCGGTGAACGTCTCATGCGCTCGGCGCAGCGCCCGTACGCGCTCGGCGGGGTCGGCCCCCGGTTCGAGAGCCACCCACGGATCGGTCAACTCGGCCTCCCCGGAAAGCAATGCGGCTGGGGACATCGTCACTCCGGGTACGCGAACGGACAACCTTTTCGACCGGGGTCACCCGAACGGTGAGCCCATCCCATCGGGTTGCCGACGCCGCGCCGAGGCTACGCCGAGGGTCCGATCTCGGCCACGCCACTCCTCGGGCTCAGGCCGAGTCGACCAGGCGTATGTAGCGCGACCAGTCCCAGTGTGGTCCGGGATCGGTGTGGTCCGTGCCCGGCACCTCGTAGTGCCCGATGATGTGCCGGCGGTCCCTCGGAATCCCGTATCTGGCGCAGATCGCCGCCGTGAGCGCGGCCGACTCCTCGTACAGGGCATCGGTGAAGTAGTCGGGCCGGTCCACCCAGCCCTCGTGCTCGATGCCGATGCTGCGCGTGTTGTGTTCCCAGTCGCCCGCGTGCCAGGCGATGTCGGCCTCGCGGACGCACTGTGCGATGTGCCCGTCGGCCGACCGCACCACATAGTGGGCGGACACCTGCTTCGCCGGGTTCTGGAAGACGGACAGGGTCTTGGTGAAGGCGGTCTGTGTCACGTGGATGATCACTTGGTCGACGGGATGGGTCGTGGGGCGGTTCGCCACCGTGTAGTTGGCGGTGTTCGCCGGCCGCCACTCGGCGCCGTGATGGTCGGGCGCCGGGACCTGCCTGCCGGATCGCGGGCCGGGGAGCAGGGCGTACGGGACGGCGGCGAGGGCGGTGCCCTGGAGGATCCGTCGCCGGCTGAGGCGCGGTCGTGCGAGTTCCAAGGAGAGGTTGCCTTTCAAGGTGAGGCCGGCCGGGAGGTCAGCGGAGAGTCGCCGCCGTCTCCCGCAGTCGCGCGTGCACGCCGCGGTGCGTCTCGCTCCCGGGCAGCCACTGCTTGCGGATCTTGGCCACGCACGTGTAGTTGGTGTCGCACACGTTGGCCAGCGGTGACTCGACTGCCTGGGTCGCGAACTGGTACGCGTCCAGCTCACTGAATCCGTAGTCGCGCACCAGCCACTGCACCAGGTCGAGCTGGGATATCCGGAACGCGTCCTCCAGCGGCCGCGCCGATCCCGTCGAGATGATGTGCGTGTCCGACTCGATGCGCGGCCACGGTGTGGCGAGCCCCTTGAGCAGCTCGACGATCACCACGGTGTTCATCGCGCACTCGACCGCGACCCCGCAGGTCTCGCCCTCTCCCTGGCGCGCGTGCCCGTCGCCGAGGCTGAGCAGCGCGCCCTCGACGTTCACCCCGAGATAGCAGGTGACGCCCGCCCGCATCTCCGGGGTGTCCATGTTCCCGCCGTGCGCGTCGGGCACCAGCGCCGAGCGCACCTCCAGGTTGGCGGGCGCCACCCCGACGGTGCCGTGCATCGGGTCCATGGGCAGCTCGGCCTCGATGTCGCTGTCGCGGGCCCGGAACAGGGCCGTACGCCGGGCCCGGTCGAGCTGCCAGATCCAGACGGTCTCCGGCAGGGGCGGCTGGAGCGTGGCCGTGGTGTGCGTCGAGGTGAGTGCGCCGAACAGGGGGACCGTGGTCGACGCCGCCCAGTCCCGGGCCGGTTCGATGGACACGAAGTGCACGGCGACCGTGTCACCGGGCTCGGCGCCCTCGATGTGGAAGGGTCCCGTCTGCGGGTTGAGGTAAGGGAATTCGCATACCTCCGACACCAGGTCCTTCTCCGAGCGCACCCGACCGGCGAAGCAGTCCTCCGTGTACAGGTCGAGGACCGTACCGGGCGCGATGCGCGCCACGGGCGGTGCGCCGCCGAACGTCCAGGCGTACTCGCCGGGCCCGGGTCGCACGGTCAGGATCCGCGGGTCGCTCATCGCTGGACAGCTCCGTTCTGGGGAAGGCCGGTGGGGGAGGGGTCGTCGAGATGGACACGCGCGGTCTCGGCTATGCGCCCGGGATGGCGCCGCATCAGCACGATCAGCACCACGACCCCGGTCGCCATCCACACCCCGACCACCGGTCCCGCGTAGGACACGGGCGCACTCAGCTCCGAGACGAAGTCGAAGACGGGCAGGCCCGCCGCGGTCAGCAGCGCGGGCACGAACGCGACGATGCCCAGGAGGGGCAGGAACAGATGCCGCACGGGCTTGAGTGCCTCACGCCTGCGGCGCAGGAAGTAACCGGCACAGGCGAGGTTGACCACTATGTACACGCCGATCACGACCGTGACGATCACTGTCGCCAGCAGCAGGAACGCCGTCACGGGGTCGTAGGCGAACCCCAGCCCCACAACGGCGCCGACGGCGACGACGCTCTGCACGGCGATTCCGGCGACGGGCGAGCGGTACTTGGGGTGCAGTGTCGCCAGGACGCGGGGCAGCACGCGGATGCGAGCCAGGGCGAACGCGGTCCGGGTGGAGACGGTGGCACACGCGTTGGCGTTGGCGATGGCCGAGTTCACCACGGCCAGGAACACCAGCACCCAGAACAGTCCGAACGACGCCCGGGCCACACCTTCCCAGGAGGCGGCACCGGAGGCGCCGAACTCCTCGAAGCGGTCCGGGCCGTAGTACACGCTCATGGCGTAGGTGGTCAGTACGTAGAACAGGCCGATGGCGAGGGCCGAGCCGAGCACCGCGCGGTGCATCGTCCGGCGTGGATCCCGCGTCTCCTCGGCCAGTGGCGCCGCGGCCTCGAATCCGGCGAAGGCGAGCACCGTGTAGACGGACCCGGCGAACACCCCGGTGACGCCGGCGTAGCCGTCGGCGGTGTGCGAAGTCCCGAACACCGACAGCGTGTTGTCCCCGCCCGCCTTACCGATCAGCCAGATGGCGAAGACCAGTAGGACGAGAACCTCGAAGACACCGAGCACCGTGCCGAACCGTGCCGAGGTGCGCACCCCCAAGTACCCGGAGACAGCTATGACCGCGGCCCCTGCGAGCGCCCACGGCCACCACAGGTCCGCCGGATAGGAGGACCACTCCTGGTGCAGCGTGCCGGCGGTGGTGAAGCCCAGTTGCAGCAGGAGCAGGGGCGGGACCAGCGCCTCCACGAACACATAGCCCCAGCCCACGAGGAAGCCGATCGCGGGATGCAGGCCTTGTGCCACATACGTGGACACCGAGCCCGCGGCCGGCAGTTCGCGCGCCAGCTCGGCGACGCACGACGCCGTGAACAGACATGCCACCAGCGCGATCAGCACCGACAGCGGCAGGCTCCCGCCCGCGAAGGCCGCACCCGACGGAATGGACGCCGCGACCGCCGCGGCGGGCGCCATCGCCGTGACGCTCTGGAACAGGACCTCGCGCAATCCGATCGCGTCGCGCCGTAATCCCGTGGCTCCGAGCTCCGCCTTTTCCCCCGACATGTGAATCCCCCTCATTCACGCGGTTGCGCCCCGCGTCGTCGTGTCACTCACGACGGCTGCGCCTCGCGTGAATCACGGTACGGCGCTGGCGGGTTGGGTAGAAGAGGGCACAGGGCTTCCGTGGACAGCCGAGGAATTGTGGATAACTCGCTCACTCACACGAGTGAACTCGCCCCGGAACCAGGTCAGTTCAGCGGCCAGATCACCGCGCGTGAATGGGCTCGTCCGCCCCTGCTGACCAGGCTCGCCCGCTTTGGGAGACCGGGCTCGTCCGCACCCTCCGGCGCCGTGATGGACCTCGGCCGCGCCCTGCGATCAGGCGCGCTCCGCCACGACCACCGGATCGTCCAGCACCCCTCGCACCACGGAATGCGCGGCCCCCAGCAACGGCCCCTCTGGGCCCAGCCGAGACACGGACACCGGACACGCCCGCCCCGCGGTGCGTCGGTCCAACTCGGCCTCCAGCGACGGCAGCAACCAGGGCGCGAGCCCGGCCAGCGCACCGCCGAGCACCACACTCTCGGGGTCCAGCAGATTGACCGCGCCGGTCAGCGCGATTCCGAGCGCCGTCCCCGCGTCCCGCAACGCACGCCGTACGTCCTCGTCGCCCTCCGCGGCACGCCTGGCCAGCAGCCCGACGCGGTCCTCACCGGGCTCCAGTCCGGCCGCGCGAAGCACCGCCTCCTCACCGGCGTACTGCTCCAGACATCCTCGTCCCCCGCACGGGCAATCGGGGCCGTACGGCTCGACGGGCACATGGCCCAACTCGCCCGCGAAACCGCGTGTTCCGCGCAGCAGCCCTCCGTCCACCACGACCGCCGCACCGATGCCGATCTCCGCCGACACATGCACGAAGTCACGCGGGGTGCCGTCGCCGAGCCAGAGTTCGGCGAGCGCGCCGAAGTCGGCCTCGTTGCCCACGGTCAGCGGAAAGTCCGTCGGCAGCAGATCGGCCAGGTCCGCGTCGCGCCAGTCGAGGTTCGGAGCGCGGACAACCGTGCGGGCGTCGCGCGCCACCAGACCCGGCACGGCGACCGCCAGGCCGGCGGGCCACAGTCCTTCGCGCTCGGCCTCGGCGACGACCTCGCGCACGAGCGCGTCGAGCTCCTCGATCACGGGTCCCGGCGCCCGGCCTCGGTTCGCGCCGTGTCGTACGGCCCTGGACCGCACCTCGCCACGCAGATCGACCGCGCACACGGCGAGATGATCGACGCCGATCTCCGCCCCTATGCCGGCCGGACCGTGCCCGCTGACGGCGAGCGCCGACCCGGGTCGGCCCACCCGGCCGGGCCGCTCGGGACCGAGTTCCTCCAGCAGTCCTGAGCGGATCAGTTCGTCGACGAGGGTGGACACCGCCGCACGCGTCAGTCCGATGTGCGAGGCGACGGCGGCGCGGGAGAGCGGGCCCTCGGCGCTGACGGTGTGCATCACCCGGGCGAGATTGCGGCGGCGCATACCCTGCTGCGTGTTGGGCAGCGCACGTCCGGCGCCGGTCGGGCGGGCCTCGTGCAGCGGTGGGGTCATGCCTCCGTCAGTCCTCAATGAGCCTCGGTGCCCCGCTCCAGCAGCGGGGCCGCGTCGGAGAGTACCCCGCTGATCCTGGCCAGCGCGGCCTCGTCCCGCTCCACGGCGTCGAGCACCGGCCCGCGCGTGGTGTTCCAGCGCCGGGCCACCGAGGCCGGATCCTCGCCGGTCAGCAGGCCGGCTGCCTGGGCGGCGGCACCGAGCGCGACCAGCTCCTTCGCCTCGGGGACCTGTACCGGGCGCCCCGACAGCCGTCGTACCGTCTGCTGCCAGGCCGTGCCCCGGGCGCCGCCGCCGATCAGCAGCAGCGGCGCGGAACGGTCCGCGTCCTCGTCCAGGACCAGGTCGAGCGCGCCGAGCAGGGCGTGCACGGCACCGTCGTAGGCGGCCTGAAGGAGCTGACCCGCGGTCGTGTCGTGGCGCAGACCGTGCAGGATGCCGGAGGCGTTCGGCAGGTTCGGGGTGCGTTCGCCGTCCAGGTAGGGCAGAAGCGTGAGGCCGGTGGTGGGTTCCACGGCCTCGCGGTCGAGGCCCAGCAGGGTCGCGAGGCGGTCCACGGCGAGCGTGCAGTTCAGGGTGCAGGCCAGCGGCAGCCAGTCGCCGTGCGCGTCGGCGAAGCCCGCCACGGTGCCCGTCGGGTCGGCGGGCCGCCGCTTCGACACGGCGTACACCGTGCCCGACGTGCCCAGGCTCAGCACGGGTGTGCCGGGACGCAGGCCGAGGCCGAGCGCGGCGGCGGCATTGTCGCCGGTGCCGGGCGCGACCAGGGTGCCCTTGGAGAACGGCAGGTCGTGGCTGTCGCGCACGGTGCCCGCGACCTCACCGGGCCGGACCACCCGGGGCAGCATCGCCGGGTCGAGCCCCACGTGCGCGAGGATCTCCTCGTCGTACGACTCCGACCCGGACGCCCACCAGCCCGTACCGGAGACGTCGCCGCGGTCGGTGGTGCCCTGCCCCGTGAGGCGTTCGGTGAGGTAGTCGTGGGGGAGTCGTACCGCCTTGGTGGCGCGGACCGCGTCGGGCTCGTTCTCGGCGAGCCAAGCCCACTTCGTGACCGTGAAGGAGGCCGCCGGAACCGAGCCCGTGCGCTCGGCCCAGAACTTCGCACCCCCCATCTCCTCCGTCAGCCGACGGGCTTGCGGCGCCGAGCGCACGTCGTTCCACAGCAGCGCCGGGCGCACCGGCTCACCCCGATCGTCCAGCGTGACCAGGCCGTGCTGCTGCCCGCCGATCGACACCGCGGCGGCCTCGTGCGCGGCGTCGCCGCACTGGTGCAGCGCCTCGCGCAGGGCCTCCCACCACTGGCGCGGGTCGCTCTCGCGGCCGGCCCCGGAGGACACCGTGTGCGCTGCCTGACCGCTCGCGACGACCTGCCCGGTCGAGGCGTCGACGACCAGCGCCTTCGTGGACTGGGTGGACGTGTCCACGCCGACGACGAGCGGACCCTCGGCTGCTGACATCGGGCTCTCCCTTTTCCGCGGCTCTGCGGGACGTAGCGATCAGGCGACAGGGTGTGAGGACGAAGACATCGAGTGACAAAGACATCTTGTCTCTTCCCAGAGATGTGACCGCATACTAATTTGTAAACGGCCATGACGAAATAGTCGTATGCAGCAAGGAGCCGCGGCATGAGCTACCAGCCCACCCCCGATGACAGGTTCACCTTCGGCCTGTGGACCGTCGGCTGGCAGGGACGGGACCCCTTCGGCGATGCCACCCGCCGTGCCCTCGACCCGGTCGAGACAGTGCAGCGTCTGGCGGAGCTCGGCGCCCACGGCGTCACGTTCCACGACGACGACCTGATCCCCTTCGGGTCCTCCGACACCGAGCGGGAGGCGCACATCAAGCGCTTCCGTGAGGCACTCGACGCGACCGGCATGACCGTGCCGATGGCCACCACCAACCTCTTCACGCACCCCGTCTTCAAGGACGGCGCGTTCACCGCCAACGACCGCGACGTGCGCCGCTACGCCCTGCGCAAGACCATCCGCAACATCGACCTGGCGGCCGAGCTGGGTGCCGAGACGTACGTCGCCTGGGGCGGCCGTGAGGGCGCGGAGTCCGGCGCCGCCAAGGACGTGCGGGCGGCTCTCGACCGCATGAAGGAGGCCTTCGACCTCCTCGGCGAATACGTCGTGTCCCAGGGCTACGACCTGCGCTTCGCCATCGAGCCCAAGCCGAACGAGCCGCGCGGCGACATCCTGCTGCCCACGGTGGGCCACGCGCTGGCGTTCATCGAGCGCTTGGAGCGCCCCGAGCTGTACGGCGTCAACCCCGAGGTCGGCCACGAGCAGATGGCCGGGCTCAACTTCCCGCACGGCATCGCGCAGGCGCTGTGGGCGGGCAAGCTCTTCCACATCGACCTCAACGGCCAGTCCGGCATCAAGTACGACCAGGACCTGCGCTTCGGCGCCGGCGACCTGCGTGCCGCCTTCTGGCTGGTCGACCTCCTGGAGAGCGCCGGCTACGCCGGACCGCGCCACTTCGACTTCAAGCCGCCGCGGACCGAGGACCTCGACGGTGTGTGGGCCTCGGCAGCGGGATGCATGCGCAACTACCTCATCCTGAAGGAGCGTGCGGCCGCCTTCCGTGCGGACCCGGAGGTCCAGGAAGCCCTGATCGCCTCGCGGCTGAACGAGCTGGTGCAGCCGACGGCGGCCGATGGCCTCAAGGCGTTGCTCGCGGACCGTACGGCCTTCGAGGAGTTCGACGCAGAGGCGGCTGCCGCGCGCGGGATGGCTTTCGAGCGCCTCGACCAGTTGGCGATGGACCACTTGCTGGGGGCTCGCGGCTGACAGCACGCACGCGTGCCTGACCGCGTGTGACCGCAGGTCGACGACAGACCCGGTCACACGCGGAACGGCTCGATGATCGGTCTCGGCGCGGATTGTTCCGGAATCGTGCGGTCCGTTGCATGGACCCGTATCAACTCCCGCGTGGGGGTCGCGCCGTGACCCGTACGACGGGACTCTTGACGGTATGGCCATGCCGCCCGTACCCCCTCAGCCGCCAGGACCGCCGGGTGACACGCCGCCTCCGGGCGGCTACGGACCACCTCCCGACCACTACGGGGGATACGGGTCCACAGGGGACTATGGGCCCCCGGGAGGTTACGGCCCCCCTCCGGGAGACGGCGGTCCGCCCTCGTACGGCGGTTGGCCGCCTCCCGAACAGCCTGACGGGGGCGGCGGACCGGGGCGGCGGCGCAACCCCCTCGTCATCCTGATCGCCGCGATCGTGGCTGTCGGAGCCGTGGTGGCCGTGGTCCTGATGGTCTCGGGCAGCGATGACTCGCCCGACGACAATCCTCCCGCCGAGAGCAGCACGAGCGGCTCGCCCCGGCCGTCCTTCAGCATCCCGACCGAGCTGCCCAGCAGGCTGCCGAGCGAACTGCCGACAGCACTGCCGTCCGGCTTCCCCACCGACCTCCCGAGCGATTTTCCGAGCGGCCTTCCGAGCGGCCTGGAGTCGCTGCTCCCGTCGTTGGCGGATGACCTGCCGTAGGGCATGAAGAGGGGAGCGGCACGCGTGTGTGCCGCTCCCCGACGGCCACGCACGCGTGCCGCTGCGAATCAGGAGCCTTGGGCCGGCTGTCGGCTGCCCGCCTCCAAAGGGCGGTCGGTCAGATGCCGTGCGGCAGCCGCACGTAGACGACGGACGTCTCGATGCCGCTGTCGACCAGCCGGCCCTGGGCGTCGAACGCGCCTGCGCCGTCCGTCATCCCGAAGTCGTTGTCGTTGATCAGGGCCAGGGTGTCGCGGTCCACGCGCGCGATGCCCTCGATCTTCCCGGGCACACCGGAGACCTTGCCGAGGTCGACGACCAGCCGCTTGGACAGCACCGGCACGCCCGAGGCCGCCGGGTCGTCGAGCTGCTCGAGCGACGGGGACCTCGTGTCGTCGTCCCAGGGGCTGCCGAGGATGTTCGCCGCACGGTCCAGACGCACCAGTTGGACCCGCGCAGCCTTGTCGGTGCGCTCCTCCACCAGCAGCCGGTTCCCGCCCACGGCCACGACCGACGAGATCTTCAGCTCGGAGGTGTCGTCCTCACTCGGGTCCACCACTTTCACCGGGTCGAAGCGGTACGCGTACTCCGCGGTGACCGCCTTGTGCTTCGGCGAGAAACGCAGCAGCCGTGTGGTGCGCGACGCCGCGCCGGCATCCGTGTCCGGCAGTGAAAGCGGACTCTGCACAGCCATCACCAGGTCCCCGCAGGGCAGTTGGGCGAGCCCTTCGAAGCCGCGGTTGACCTTCCGATGCAGCAGGACGGAGGGCAGCGCCTCCACGACCCGGTAGCCCGCGCCCGTGAGGCCGAGTCCCTCGGGCACATAGCGCGTGAGGACCTTCCCGCGCGCGGACACGTGCACGAGGGAGGGCCCGTACTCGTCGATAAGCCAGAAACTCCCGTCGGCGGCCCGCACGATTCCTTCGGTGTCCAGCCCGTTCCGGTTGTACGTCAGAGGGCTCCGCGCGTCATAGGTGTACGGCGCCTCATCGCGCCCCTCCTGGTTCGACAGCCCGGTCACGGGCTTCCCGGACGTGGTGGTGATCGGGATCGCGTCGAGCACCTTCACGGTGTCGCCGTTCACCCGGATCTTCACGATCGCCGGGTCGAAGCCGGGCACGGGGAAGGTGCGGCGCTTCGTGCCGCTCACCTTGATCTGGCCGTTCGGGCCGCGGTCGGTGACCGTCCAGAACTCGCCCTCGCGGCCTGCCGGATAGATGTCGCTGCCTATGCCGCCAAGGTCCACGCCCCGGTCGTTGTCCACGCTTCCGGGCAGCAGCGCGTTGCTGAACGTGCCGAGCGGGATGTCGCCCAGCGTTGCCGTACGCACGACGCGCGCGTCGCCGTGCCCGTCCCCGGCGCCGACGGCGGGACCGGCGGCCACGAGCGCCGCGATCACGGCGAGGGGGACGCCTCCGGCGACGAAACGGTGAGCACGGCGCCGGCCTGTGGCGTGCGGGGACATTCGGGCCTCCTGAGGACCAAGTTCGCTGACAGCGGCCAGATTTGGAGCCCGCGCGGAACGCCGCGCGACCGTAAGGTGAACGCGGAACGACGGGCACTCATCTAGCCGACGTCGGTGTCCGGAAGGCGAACTGGCCCCGCGTGCAGGCCCGTTCGCTCGATGCGACCCCGCAGGGATGACGGGACAGGGGGTAGGCGACGGTTGCGCCCGCCCCGCCACGGGCGTCCCCGGCACCCCGCCCCACCACGGGCGCCCCCGGCACCCTGTCCCGCCACAGGCAACGCCCTACGCCTGCTCCTCGTCCGCGAGCCGCATCGAGTCGAGTGCTGTGGCCGGATCCTGCGCCGGTCCTCCCGCGGGCGTCCAGCGGCCCTGCTCTTTGCGGTAGGGCCACCAGCGTCCGTCCCGGCCGAGGCGCAGTTGTCCGGGCGCACCCACGACCGTCCACCGGTTGCCCTCGGCCCGCAGAGCCGGCCGATCCTCCTCGTCCCAGGCCGACTCCAGGGCGGCACGCGCGCGTGCGAGCACCTCGCCCTGAACGGTCCACTCCTCATCGAGCACGGACAGTGCGGCGACTCCTCCGAGGCTCCAGGCTCGTACGGCCGTCGCAAGCCCCTCCCGGCCGCGCCCCGAACCGTCGGTCAGCCGCTCGGCCACGCTCATGGCGGGGGATCCGGCAGCGAGGCGGACTACGTCCTGGTCGAGCCGCAACCCAGCTTCGGCCAGGTGCTGTTCCGGATCGATCCGCAGCGCATCCGCGAGCAGACGACGTGCCTCCACGGCGGTGCAGGCAGCCAGGAACTCCAGGGCGTCCGGGTCTACACCAGGTCCGGGAGGTGTCTCGGTGTCCAGGGTCGGCGGCGTTCCCGGCTCGGCGGGTAGCTCGGGGAGCGCGGGCAGCGGAGGCAGTATGTCGCCCATCGCATACGCCTCCGCGGCATCCACGCCCTCCGGCTCGGACTGCTCGGACCGATCGTTCGGCGCGGGTCGGCTCGTGCCTGTCGCCGCGCTGCGTGCCTGGAGGTCGTCCAGGAGGTCGCGCTCACCCCGCCCGCGCATCAGCAGCAGGATGAAGGGATCGTGGTCCAGCAGCCGTGCCACCTGATAGCAGAGGGCCGCCGTGTGCTCGCAGTGGTCCCAGGCGCCGCAGCCGCACTCCGGCTCCAGATCGCCCATGCCAGGCAGCAGTTCGATGCCCGTGGCCGCCGCGTCCTCCAGCAGATGCGGCGGCATCTCGCGGTCCAGCAGCGCCGCTACGTGCCCGGCCCTCTCCACGGCCATGTCCAGGAAACGGTCCCACTGGTCCGCGGTCAGCGCCTCCAGCAGCACGTCGGCCCGGTGCGCCGTACGGTCACGGCCCTGCACCACGGCTGTGATGCGTCCCGGGCGCACCGACACCGCACCGACCGATCCGGCGCGCGCGAGCCTGCGGCCGGCCTTGAGCTGGCCCAAGTCCAGCGCCGTCTCCTCCAGCGCCTTGAGCCAGGCCTGGCCCCACCACGTCTGCGCGAATCCCCTCCCGTGCGCGGGCGGCAACGCTGCGAACGTCCGCTCCAAGTCGGCGTCGTACCGATTCATCGCGTGCCCCCTCGCAGTTCCACCAGATCGGCCAACTCCGCGTCCGTCAGCTCCGTGAGCGCGGCCTCGCCGGCGCCCAGCACCGCGTCGGCCAGCTCCCGCTTGCGGATGAGCATGTCGGCGATGCGGTCCTCGATCGTTCCCTCGGCGATGAGCCGGTGCACCTGTACGGGCCGGGTCTGGCCGATGCGGTACGCGCGGTCGGTGGCCTGCGCCTCCACGGCGGGGTTCCACCAGCGGTCGTAGTGCACGACGTGTTCCGCGCGGGTGAGGTTCAGGCCGGTGCCGGCCGCCTTCAACGACAGCAGGAAGACGGGTACTTCGCCGTCCTGGAAGCGCCGCACCAATGCTTCGCGTTCGGCCACGGGCGTGCCGCCGTGCAGGAACTGCGAGGACACACCGCGTGCCGCCAGGTGCTGTTCGATGAGGCGTCCCATCTGCACGTACTGCGTGAAGACCAACACGCTCGCCTCCTCGGAGAGGATGGTGTCGAGCAGTTCGTCCAGCAGTTCCAGTTTTCCCGAGCGGTCGGCGATCCTCGGCCGCTCCTCCTTGAGGTACTGCGCAGGGTGGTTGCAGATCTGCTTCAGGCCGGTCAGGAGCTTCACGATCAGGCCGCGCCGGACCATGCTGTCCGCCGCTGAAATCTCGGCGAGCGTCTCGCGGACCACCGCTTCGTACAGGCCCGCCTGTTCCGCGGTGAGGGACACGGTGCGGTCGGTCTCGGTCTTCGGCGGGAGCTCCGGCGCGATGCCCGGGTCCGACTTGCGCCGGCGCAGCAGGAACGGGCCTACGAGCCGGGCGAGGCGTTCCGCGGCGGCCGGGTCGTGCCCACCCTCTACGGCCTGGGCGTAGCGCGCGCGGAAGGTGCCGAGACGGCCCAGCAGACCCGGGGTCGTCCAGTCGAGGATCGCCCACAGTTCGGAGAGGTTGTTCTCCACCGGGGTGCCGGTGAGCGCCACGCGTGCGCGTGCGCCGATCGAACGCAGCTCCCGCGCGGTCGACGAGTACGGGTTCTTCACATGCTGGGCCTCGTCCGCCACGACCATGCCCCAAGGCACCTCGGCCAGTCGGCGCGCGTCCATGCGCATCGTGCCGTACGTCGTGAGAACGAACTCCCCGTCCGCCACCGCGTCCAGGTCGCGCCGAGACCCGTGGAAGCGGCGCACGCGCGTGCCGGGCGCGAACTTCTCGATCTCGCGCTGCCAGTTGCCCATCAGGGACGTCGGACACACCACCAGCGTCGGGCCGGCGGACGAGGCGTCGGACTGCCGGTGAAGGTGTAATGCGATCAGCGTGATGGTCTTACCGAGGCCCATGTCGTCGGCCAGGCAGCAGCCCAGACCCAGGGACGTCATCCGGGCCAGCCAACTCAGTCCTCGCCGCTGGTAGTCCCGCAATGTGGCCGCGAGGGCGGCAGGCTGGTCCACCGGCTCCTGCCCCTCGGGGTCCGCGAGGCGCTCGCGCAGCGCCGCCAGCCAGCCCGTGGGCCGGACCTCGACCCGACGGCCGTCGACCTCGGTGGAGCCCGTCAGCGCGGCGCCGAGCGCGTCGATGGGCGTCAGTTTGTGATCCTGCTGCGCGCGGGCGCGGCGCACCTCCCGCGAGTCGACGAGGACCCACTGACCGCGCAGCCGCACCACGGGGCGGTTCGACTCCGCCAGTTGGTCCAGCTCCTCCCGCGTGAGCTGCCGGTCGCCCAGCGCGAACCGCCAGTTGAAGGCGAGCAGCGCGTCGGCGGACAGGAAGGACGGACCGTCCGAGGAGAGCCTGCCCGACCCTGACCCGAACTCGTCGTCCGGCGGACCGATCACCGCGCGGGCGGTCAGATCGCGTGCCAGTTGCTTCGGCCAGTGCACGTCAACGCCTGCTCCGCCGAGGGCCCGGGCGCCCTCCCTCAACAGGTCGGTCACCTCCTCGTCGGCCAGTTCCACGCAGTCCGGTACGGCCGCCGACAGCAAGGGCGTGAGCGGAGCCCACGCGCGGGCCGCGCGACGCAGCGCCAGCAGGGCATCCATCCGTGCGCGGGGGCCGAAGGCGCCGGATCCCGCCCACACGTCGGCGGCGTCCGCGACCAGGGTCGGGTCACTCACGCTGTGCACCTGGAGCACAGCGCGGAACGACAGTGCAGCCTTCGGCGCCGCCTCGGCGAGGCCGGGGACCTCGAGCCGCAGGGAGAGCCGTACGCCGGCGTCGTGACCCGCGGCGACGTCGGCGGCCCACGCGCGCAGCGCGGGCGCGTGCTGCGGTTCCTGCGCCGCGTAGGCGGGCCCACCCGTCACGAGCTCGGCCGCCGGGGAGCGGGGGAGTGCGTCGGCGACCGCGTCCAGGAAGGCCCGCAGCAGCCGCTCCGGATCCGGCAGCCGCAGGGGCTCCGGGCCATCCAGGGGGACTGCGTGCGCTTCGGGCGGCATGGCGGCGGCAAGAGCGCGGATGCGTTCCACGTCCTGCGGGCGAAGGGGACCGGCCCGCCAGGCGTCGTGGTCTTCCGGTGAGAGTCCTGGCAACAGCAGTCCACGCGCCGCGAATTGCAGGGCCAGCACGGCGGCGGAGCCCCAGAAGACGCCTGCTCGGGGCGCCTGCGTGCCAGTACGCGCACGCGTGAGGACGGGCAGGGCGGCACGCACCGGAAGCAGAACGGCCGGCACGCCCACCAGTTCCACACCGTCCTCGCAGGGCAGGACGACGTCCAGCTCCTCGACGGACCCGGACGCGACGAGCGGAACGGCGCCGCCGTCAGCGCGCCAGAAGGCGACCCGGCCGGTGCGCGCGGGGTCACCGGGTACGAAAACTGCACAGCAGCAGGCCAGTTCGGAGATCTCGGACGGTGTCGCCTCGGGAAGCCTGGGCACAGCTTTGCAGCACTCCTCAAATTTGACTACTCGGCTTGGAGTGGTCGAGGCTACAGCACTCGGCAGTCCGTCCGGCGCGGTGATCATGTGACCTGGGTCATGCTTGTTCGAGGTGGGTATTCCTCCTGTGCGGAGTCCGGGATGTCGGCCGCGCGCAGTCCTGGGCGTCGGCCGTGTGGAGAGCGGGCCGTGGACCGTCTGCCGACCGCATCTCGGCCGTCCCGGGACTCCGCGACCAGTAGGGGCCGCACCTCAGGGTCGTCTCAGGGTCGCGGCCCGGAACTGCCGGGAGCGCGGACCCGTTTTCAGGACAGAGAGCGGCAGTGGCCGCGAAGGAGGCGACGCACATGTCGAAGAACGCGAAGATCGCCGCGGGAGGTGTGGCGGCCGGTCTCATCCTGCTGATCTGGCTGCCGTGGTGGGCCGCACTCCTGATAGTCCTGGGAGTCCCGGCCGCCGCGTACCTCACGCTCGACCCGTCACAGCGGCGCAGGCTGCGCCGTGCCTCGCGCAAGGAGCTCGGTCGCTGACGGTCACCCGGCCGCCGGCGCGACAGGGGTGGACAGAGGGCATGAGTTGAGGACATCGCCGCTCGCGGGCCTGCCTACGGTGCGGTCCGCGGGCGGTCGCGTGCCCCGCTCCACCCAGGAGACCAGCGTGTCGAACGCCGACCGGTAGCAGGGCAGGATCGGCCGGAGCCGATCCGGGTAGGTGTCGTACAGCCCGTCGACGTGCGTGCCGCCCGCGATCGTGTAGTAGCGGTGGAGCGTGCCTCGCCCGTGCGCGTCGATCATGCGCGCGTACACGTCGGAGTCGGCCGCCTTCGGCAGCAGCGCGTCCAGATCACCGTGCAGCGTGATGAGCGGTCGGCCGATATGCCCGGTCAGAGCGACGCGGGCCACGGCACGGTGGACCGACGCGGGGCGCGACGCGTAGTCGTACGTGGCGTCGGACGCGCACGGCGCCAGGATCTGCGCCGGTGTGGTTCCGGCTGTCGGGCCGGGGCAGCCGGGGTCGTACGCCGGGTCGAACTCGGCGCGGTAGATCTTCTGGGTGACCCCCCAGTAGGCCCGCTCGTGGTACGGCCACAGGAACTCCGAGCCGCGCGCGAAGCCGGCCCCGTACAGGTCCTCGTCCCGGGCGGAGCCGAGCATGCGCGCCACCGCCGTGGGCAGGGAGGTGAGCAGGCTGGGGCCGTCCGTGGTCCAAAGGGCGCCTTCCCAGTCCACCCCGCCGTCGTACAGCTCGGGATGGTTCTCGAGCTGCCAGCGCGTCAGGTACCCGCCGTTGGAGATGCCGGTCATGTAGGTGCGACGGGGGGTGTGCCCGTAGCGCTGGGCCACCGCCTTGCGGGCGGCCCGGGTGAGCTGGGTGGTCCGCGCGTTCCACTCGGCGACCGCGTCACCGGGTCGCTTGCCGTCCCGGTAGAAGTCGGCACCGCTGTTGCCCTTGTCGGTCGCGGCGTAGGCGTAGCCCAGGGCGAGTACCTGGTCGGAGATCGCCGTGTCGGTGGCGTACTGCTTGCGGGTGCCCGGGGCGCCGGTGACGACGAGTCCGCCGTTCCACCGGTCCGGCAACCGGATCACGAACTGCGCGTCGTGCTGCCAGCCGTGTGTGGCGTTGAACCGGGAGGAGTCGGGGAAGTAGCCGTCGAGCTGGATCCCGGGAACGCCGACCGGGGTCCGGGTGCCGCGCGCCGTCAGCCCGGCCTGGTCGGCCATGTCGGTGTAGGGGGTGCCGGCGAGTGCGGTCGTCGTCAGATCCGGGAGGCAGGCGCTCTGCTGGAGGGCCGCGTCCGGCACCCGCACGCGGTCCTGGTGGGTGCAGTGCCCCTCGCCAACTGCCGTGGCAAATGCCGGAGTCGGTCCGCTCACGGCCGCGGCCAGCAGCGTGGCGGCGACGAACGGAACAGCACGGGACAGGCGCATGAGGGCCTCCTGGCAGAAGGGAGACGGAGCATCGGAAACGGCGGAACCGCGAAAGCTGCCTCATGGTGCGTGTCCGGTTCCGCGCCAGCCATGGGTTGGGCCCACATGGAACGCTGCCCTGAGGTGGGGTTTCGGGACAGGGGGCTGGAGGGGGTCGGCGGTGTTGCCGGGGTGAGCGTCGGCGCGTTCGCCGGGCTGCCCGGCCGTGGCCGCCCCGAACGCGACCCCGGCACGCGACCCGGGCACCCGCATGGCGGTGGTTCGGGGGCGGAGGTAAGGCTCGCTCGGCGGTCTCGCGCACGCCGGTCATCGCCGGCCGCTGGGGGTCACCGCTGGCCGCTCGGGTCATCGTCGGCCGCTACAGGTCACCGGCGGCCGCTGGGGGCGCCACCGGGCAGCGCCGGTGATCGGCCACGGGTGCCAGCCACGTGTCGCTGCCGTACGTGGCTCGTGGCCGCTGTCCGTCGCGCGTGACCGCCGTGCGCCGGGTCGGCGCGGCAGCACGCGTCGCTGCCGTCCCTCCAGGGCCTTCGAGGTGTGGGGTGGGCACCCGCCGGCACCCGCCGGCACCCGCCGGTGCGTCGCCCCGCGCGCGGGCTCAGATCGGGCGTACGGCCATCTTGTCCAGCGCTTCCAGGAGCCCCGGCAGCTCCGGTCCGCGGCCCACGGGCAGGACCTCGCCGGGTTCGTCGTCCAGGAGCACGAACGCGATGTCGTCGGTCCTGGCGACGAGCGACCAGCCCGGGCCGTCCGCGCGCAGGGTTCGTGCGTCGCCGGGGGCGAACGACGACCGGACGCGGCCGAGGGGCGGCGGGGAGTCGACGTACGCGCGTGCCTCCGCGAGGACTCGCAGGATGCCGCTGTGGCCGCCCGGCTTCTCGGCCTGCCCGGTCCCGGCCCGGTCACTCTTCGCGCCCGTGCCGGCGTTCGCGGGCTGCTCGCCCGCGCTCTCGCTTTCGCCCGCGCCCGAGTCCGCGCTCTCGCCCACGACCTCGGCGGCGTCCGGCGCACCGTCTCCCGTCGGCGCACCGTCCGCCGTCGACGAGCCACCCGGCACCGATGCTTCGCCTGCCGCCGAGGCGCCGCCCGCCGTCGACGATCCGCCCGGCGTAGCGAACTCGCTGTCGTCGATCTGGTCCCGCCAGGTCGCCCATTGCAGCGCGATCTCGTCCGCGCCCAGACGCCGTTGCGCCGGGCCCCACACGCTGGTGTCCGGTGGCGTCAGCGGCGGACCGTCCGCGATCTCGGGGCCGGGATCGTGCGGTGGCGGCACATTGGGCGCGGCGACGGCGACGGCCAGCGGCCAGCCGGGCAGAGCGGCGACGACCGTGCGTTCGTCGGGTGACAGGTCGTACTCCATGCCACAGTCCCAGGACGCGATGGCGACGGCGACCAGGGAGACGTCGTCGATGACGACGGTCCATCGAGCGCCGTCGCCGTCCTGGCCGAGGACCAGGCCGTAGCCGTCGGCGAGCGGCGCCATGCCGAGCGCCGCACAGGCCTCCGGATAGTCGTCGCCCAGCACGCTCGGGAACTTCGCCGGCGTCAGCAACACCGCCGTGAGCACGTAGAGCGCATCGTCCGCGGCGGCGACGGCCTCTTCGTCCGTCCCGGCCATCCCAGCCTCCCCATCGGTTCGTCCATCGGCGCGCACCCTAGTGCGACCGGAAGCCGCTTGTCACGACTCCCAGGCACACCCGGAGCTGCAGTTTTCCGGCCGGACGGGGCGAAACGCCCGTTATTTTGCCAACGCTGTCAGGCGGCCGGGAGCCCGAGAAGGGCTCGGGCCACGGTCTGCGGTGACTCATCGCGCTCCCGGGCGAGCGCGATCACGGCCCGGCACGCCAGCTCGTTCACCCCGAACGACAGGGCTTCCGGTGACACCCAGGCGGCCGCCTCGTCGATCTGATCCTGGTTGTCCTCCGCGCAGGCCGACACGTAGACCGCGGCGGCTTCGAACAGGTTGTGCGTGTGCCTGTCGTGGCCGGTCTCCGGCTCCGCGCGAAAGGCATGCACGAATCCCACCCACGACTTGCGCACCCTGCCCCACATATTGACCACCTTCCCCCTCTTTGTGGTGCCCTTGTTGATCGTTCATCTCATGCTAATCAACGTAGAGTTGGAGCCTCGGCGGCAGAAGGGGGACGACGCGGTGAAGGGCTCGCAGCGGCTCGAATGCCGCGCGCGGGAGGTCGCCCTGACGGTCTCTCCGTGCTCGTGAGCCCTCTCGCGCCTCTGCTGCCCATCTCGTGCTCAGTCGTCGAGTGACGCGATCGTTTCGCGCAGCCAGGTGAGCTCGGCCCGGGACGTGGCCCGCGCGATGGTCAGAATGCCGCGCCGGAAGGGATCGTCCAGTTCCTCGGCGCCCAGCGGTCGGTCGCCGTCGTAGAAGAAGCTCGCGGGCTCCTCCAGGAAGGCCAGCCGGCGCCGCAGTACGGCGGACTGGGCGGCCGGGTCCTCCAGGTGCCGGAGGAACGCGAGCACCGTGAACCAGCGGTTCTCGTCGCTGATGTCACGCGGGTCGGGTTCGGCAAGCCGACGGCGCAGTTCCCGGCGGCCGTCCTCGGTCAGGGTCAGCACATGCCGCGGGGCGGCCACTGATCCGGGCTCCGTGGTCCGGGCCAGCAGGTCCGCCCTCTCCAGTCGCTTGATCGCGGGGTACAGCGTGCTCTCGGCGACCGGCTTCACGTGCCCGGTCAGGGCTGCGATGCGTTTGCGCAGCTCGTAGCCATGGAGCGGGGTGTCGTGAAGGAAGCCGAGGATGGCGAGCTCAAGCATGCCCACATTGTTGCCCGGATCCGCTGTATATCGAAAGTCAGGTACATCGAAAACTTGATACCTCGATACCGATGTATATAGTCGTGAGTCGAACACGACACCATGGGGGCGCAATGAGGCAGGCCGAATTCGACGGCAAGGGCGGCTGTATCCGCTGGACGGAGACAGAGACGGCGGCCTTGGAGACCAAGGCGTCCGAACAGGGCCCCGCGCGCGTGTACGTGCACGGGCTGGGATCGATTTCCTCCGTGTACCACGCCCACATCGCGGCAAGGCCCGAACTGGCCGGCCGCCGGAGCCTGTTCGTGGACCTGCCGGGGCACGGCATCAGCGACCGGCCGGAGCACTTCGGCTACACCCTGGAGGATCACGCCGACGCGCTGGCGGCGGCCATGGACGCGGCGACGGTGAGGGACGCCGAACTGATCGCGCACAGCATGGGAGGTTCCGTGGCCATCGTGCTGGCAGATCGCCGGCCCGACCTCGTCTCCCGTCTGGTCCTCACCGAGGCCAACCTCGACGCCTCGCCCCCGCCTGCCGCGGGGAGCGCATGGATCACGGCCTATGCCGAGGACGACTTCGTCGGAGGGGCGTACGCGCGCGTGCTGGAAGCGGTCGGACCCCTGTGGGCGGCGACCATGCGGCTCGCCGACCCGCGCGCCCTGCACCGTAGCGCCGTCGGGCTGAGGCGTGGCTCCGAGCCGATCATGCGCGACATCCTCGAAGGGCTGTCGATCGACCGCGTCTACCTTCAGGGCGAGCTCAGCGGTGAACTCCCCGGCAGGGAAGCCCTGGAGGCGGCAGGCGTACGCGTGGTGACCGTGCCCGGCGCCGGCCACAACGTCATGTTCGACAACCCCGACGCCTTCGCGGCTGCCGTCGCCGGGTGGACGTGAGCCGGCGCGGGCGTCGCCGGACGGACCTGAGCCGTCACGCCTTCGCGGCAGCCGCCCCGGGTTGGACCTGAGCCGTCACGCCTTCGCGGCAGCCGCCCCAGGCCGGACTGAGCCGTTACGTCTCCCGGCGCGGCCGTCGACGCCGGGCCCGTGCCGTCATGCCTCCCGTACGGCCAGGGCCAGGAAGCGGTCGGCCTCGTCGACGTACGACGTCATGCGCCACCCCGAACCGGCCAGCAGTGGCCGGAGGTTGGGCTCGGCGCGAAGGTCCTCGGGTGTGATCTGCCGACCCTGGCGTGCCGCGAGTGCCGCCCTGCCGATCGGGTGGAAGAGCGCGAGCACGCCGCCGGGGCGCACCACGCGGGCCAGCTCCCGCAAGTTCTCGGCGGGGTTGGGCAGGTGCGCGATGAGGCCGGCCGCGAACACGGCGTCGAGCGACTCCGACCGCACCGGCAGGGCGGACACGTCGGCGAGCAGCAACTGTCCGTCCGCACCGCGTCCGGCCCGCACGGCGGCTTCCAGCATGGCCGGGGTGAGATCGGCCCCCAGGACCACTCCCGTGGGCCCCACGGCGGCACGCAGCGGTGGCAGGGCGCGCCCGGTGCCGCATCCCGCGTCGAGCACGCGAGCCCCCTCGCGCAGCGCGAGCTCGGCGACCGCGGCCGCGTAGGCGGGCCCGTCGTCGGGGAACCGGCTGTCCCAGTCGGCGGCGCGGGCGGTGAAGAACTCCTGCACGTGTGTGTGGTCGTCGCTCATGCTCCGCATGATCCCTCACCGGCACGGATGACGCCGCTGTGCACACGTTCGAGCGTGACGCGGTCGTTCCGGTGCATCACCACGTCATATTCCAACAGCTTTCGAAATGCGCCCCCCTCGTGCGCCCTTGCTCCGACTAGCGTCCCGGGGCCATGGGACACCTGGACCATGCCGCCCTCGGCTGGCTGACACCCGTGCTGTCGTATGTGATGGCCTGCACCGGCGCCGCGCTCGGCCTGCGCTGTACCGTCCGCGCGCTCGACGCCACCGGCCGCTCGCGCCGCAACTGGCTGGTCACCGCCGCCTCGGCGATCGGCACCGGCATCTGGACCATGCACTTCGTGGCCATGCTGGGCTTCAGCGTCAGCGGCACCGACATCCGCTACGACGTGCCGCTCACCATCCTGAGCCTGCTCGTCGCCATGCTCGTCGTATGTGCCGGCGTCTTCGCCGTCGGTTTCAGCCGTGACCGTACGCGCGCGCTCTTCCTGGGCGGGCTCACCACCGGGCTCGGCGTCGCGAGCATGCACTACCTGGGGATGGCCGCCGTGCGACTCCACGGCGACGTCACCTACGACCCGCTGCTCGTCGGGCTCTCCGTGCTGATCGCCGTGGTCGCGGCGACGGCGGCCCTGTGGGCTGCGCTCAACATTAAGTCGCCCGTCGCCGTCACCATCGCCTCGTTGATCATGGGCGCCGCGGTCAGCAGCATGCACTACACCGGCATGTTCGCGGTCGGCGTCGACGTCACACCGTCCGACGAGGTCCTGCCCGGGGCCACGGCGATGCAGTTCATCTTCCCCCTCGCCGTCGGCCTCGGGTCCTACCTCTTCCTGACGTCCGCCTTCGTCGCGCTGTCACCCGCCACGGGGGAGCGGGAAGCGTCCGCGTCGGCCCAGCGGTCGGCCGAGAGCGTCGTCGGCTAGCGCCGGACCCGGACGGGCGAGGGCCCGGGAAGCACGCCCCCGAACCACTTCAGAGCGAGGAGGCCATGCGCACACCCCGCAGGACCACCGCAGCCGGCGCCGACACGCCGTCCACGCCGCCGGTGCGCGGCCGCCGAGCCCATGCCGGACCGCCGGCCGACGAAGGGCCTGCACAGGCCCCGGGTGCACCGCAGGACGACCCGCCCGAGCCCTCCACGCGCGTGCAGGGCTGGCGGATACGGCCGCGCACCGTCCGCGCCAAGATCATTTGTCTGCTCATGGTGCCCGTCGTTTCCCTGCTGGCCCTGTGGGCCTACGCCACCGTCACGACGGCGCAGGACGTCGCCAGGCTGCGCCAGTTGCAGCGCGTCGACTCCGAGATCAGGGAGCCCGTCGCGGTCGCCGTGAGCGCCCTTCAGGCCGAACGCGCGGCCGCCGTGCGCTACGCGACCGCTCCGTCCGCCGGACGGAGCGACGAGTTGAGGAAGCGCGCGCAGGACACGGACAGGGCCGTTGCCCGGCTGCGGCTCGGGGACCGCAACACCGTCGCCGACAGCGGAGAGTTCCCCACCGGAGTGGCCGGGCGACTCAAGGAGTTCGTCAGCGGCGCGGAGCAGCTAAAGGCCGTGCGAAGTGCAGCGCTCGACCGCCGTTCGGGGTGGGACGAGGTCTACGGGCGATACACCGCGACGATCGCCACCGCGTTCTCGGTGGACGGCGCACTCTCCGGCATCCAGGACGCCGAGCTCGGCTCGGACGCGCGCGTGCTGCTCGAATTCGCCCGCGCGGGTGAAGCGTTGGCCCGCGAGGACGTGGTGCTGGACAGCGCACGCCTCGCCGGACGCGTCGACGGAGAGCGGCTGCGGCTGTTCACCGGCGCCGTCGACACCCGTCGTACGCTCACCGAATCCGCCGTCGCGGACCTGCGCGGCCCGGAAAGCGCAGCCTGGCAGAGCATCGCAGCCGGCGGCGACTACGCGAGCCTGGCGGCCGTCGAGGACGGGGTCCTCGCCGCGGCACCGGGCGCGAAAGCGATCGACGCGGCGACGGACACCGACTGGAACAAGGCACACGCACGCGTGCAGGGCGCCATGCGGGCCATCGAGCGGGACGCCGGGCACGATGTCGCCGAGCGTGCCGACCCGTTCGCCCGCGGCCTGCTCACCCCGGCCGGGGCCGCCGTACTCCTCGGCCTGGTGGCTGTCGCCGCCTCGCTCGTGATCTCCGTACGTATCGGCCGAGGCCTCGTCGTCGAGCTGGTGAGCCTGCGAAACAGCGCCCTTGAGATCGCCCGGCGCAAACTCCCCGAGGCCATGCGGAAGCTGCGCGCCGGTGAGGAGATCGACATCCGTGCCGAGGCGCCGCCCGGACCACCCGCCGAGGACGAGGCGGGGCAGGTCGGCGAGGCCCTCGGCACTGTGCACCGCGCCGCCCTCAGAGCGGCCGTGGAGCGCGCCGAACTCGCCAGCGGCATCTCCGGGGTCTTCGTCAACCTCGCCCGTCGCAGCCAGGTGCTCGTACACCGTCAACTCAGCCTGCTGGACAGCATGGAGCGGCGCTCCGACGACCCGAACGAACTCAGCGACCTCTTCCGGCTCGACCACCTCACCACGCGTATGCGACGGCACGCCGAGAGCCTGATCATCCTCTCCGGGGCGGCGCCCGGACGGGCCTGGCGGATTCCGGTCTCGCTGACCGACGTGGTGCGCGCGGCCGTCTCCGAAGTCGAGGACTACGCGCGCGTGGAGGTACGTCAGCTCCCCGAGGTGTCCGTGATCGGCGCGGCCGTCGCCGACGTCACCCACCTGCTCGCCGAACTCGTCGAGAACGGCGCCCAGTTCTCGCCTCCCCACACGCGCGTGCGCATCGTCGGCGAGCCCGTCGGCAACGGATACGCCGTCGAGGTCGAGGACCGCGGGCTCGGCATGGGCAAGGAGACCCTGGCGGAGGCCAACCGGCGCATCGAACAGTCCGAGGCGCTCGACCTGTTCGACAGTGACCGCCTCGGCCTCTTCGTGGTCAGCAGGCTCGCGGCCCGGCACGGCATCAAGGTGCACCTGCGCACCTCGCCCTACGGCGGCACCACCGCCGTCGTCCTGCTGCCCACGGCCCTGCTGCACAGCGCCTCGGCGGAACGTTCCCTCGACGCCGCGGCGGACGCCCAGCGGCCGACAGGGACCGAGCACGCGCGCGTGCCCGCTCCCCAGCGGCACCAGGACCCCGTCCACGCGGTCGCCGACCGGCCGGCGCTGACGCCGTCCGCGACGGCAGGGACAGCCGCGACGGCCACGCCGGCCGCGACGGAGACCAGGAACCACACCGCACCCCCCGGAGTCACCACCTTGAGACTGCACCGGCCGCCCCACGACTCCGAAGCCTCCGACGACCTCCCCCGCCGCGTACGCCAGGCGAACCTCGCTCCCCAGTTGCGCGAGGGACGCTCCGCGGAACAGCCGGGAGCAACCGCCTCCCACGACGACGACCGGCGCACCCCCGACCTCGTCAGGGACCGCATGGTGGCCTACCGCGACGGCTGGGCGCGCGGCGGTGGCAGGCAGCCCGGTCGAGGCGACCCCGAATCCGCACCGCGCGGCGACAGCAGCAGTGAAGGAGACCCCGCATGATCCAGGATCCGAGCATGAGAGCGGCCGAGGGGGTCCCCCCGATCGAGCGAAGCCGAGAGTGGGGGAGGTCCCGCGAACTCGACTGGCTGCTGGACGACTTGGTGCAACGCGTGAGCGAGGTGCGGCACGCCGTGGTGCTGTCCAACGACGGACTCGCCGTCGGCGCGTCCACCGATCTGCGCCGCGAGGACGCCGAGCATCTCGCCGCGGTCGCCTCCGGCTTCCACAGCCTGGCCAAGGGCGCGGGCCGGCACTTCGGCGCCGGTGGGGTCCGCCAGACGATGGTGGAGATGGACGACGCCTTCCTGTTCGTCGCCGCGGCGGGCGACGGGTCCTGCATCGCCGTGCTCAGCGCCGTGACCGCCGACATCGGGCTGGTGGCGTACGAGATGGCACGCCTGGTCAAGCGGGTCGGTGAACACCTCTACACACCTCCGCGAGCCGCCGCGCGACCACCCGCCGCGCGATGAGCAGGAAGGGCGGTCCGGCGCAGATGAACGACGACACGACGACCTCCCGGCACGAGCAGGGCAGCCAGTGGTACGACGGCGAAGCCGGGCCTCTGGTCCGCCCGTACGCCATGACGGGCGGACGCACCGAACCCGGCCCCGCCGGGGTGCGTTTCGACCTGATCGCCCTCGTCACGTTGGCCGGCAGCGCGCGCGGCACCGACGACGACAGCACGCTCGGGCCGGAACACCGGGCCCTTATCGAGCTGTGTCGACCGGAGACGCAGTCGGTCGCCGAACTCGCCGCAGGCGCCGATCTCCCCGTGGGCGTCGTCAGGGTGCTTCTAGGCGACCTCATGGAGCGGGGCCGCGTCACCGTTAGCCGCCCGGTACCGCCCGCGCAGCTTCCCGACGAACGGATCCTGCGCGAGGTGATCGAAGGACTGCGAGCGCTGTAGACGAGATGGCAGGGCCCCGTGATGGAGATTTCCGAACGAGCCGTTCCCGTGAGACGTCACTCGTGCACCCGTACGGGCATCGAACGGGAACGAGACGGTCACATCAGGGAAAAAGCGGTCCAATCCCGCGCGGGGTGGGCTCAGTTGTCATGATGCTGACTTCGCACAGCGACTGATCGGCTTCGCACAGCAACGTCGACCGATGCCGGTACTCCCGAGAGAAGTGATCGATGGTCTCCGAGCAATCCGAGCACTACGTGCACTCTGACGCCGCTGACGCCTCCGACGGCGACTCGGCCGCGCTGGCGCTCAAGATACTTGTCGCCGGCGGATTCGGCGTGGGCAAGACCACCCTGGTGGGCGCGGTCAGCGAGATCAGGCCGCTGCGCACCGAGGAGATGCTGAGCGAAGCCGGTCAGCTCGTCGACGACACCGGAGGCGTGGACCGGAAGGTCACCACGACAGTCGCCATGGACTTCGGGCGCATCACCATCCGCTCAGGCCTGTCGCTGTACCTCTTCGGCACTCCGGGGCAGGACCGCTTCTGGTTCCTGTGGGACGAGCTGGCGCAGGGCGCCCTGGGCGCGGTGGTCCTCGCGGACACCCGTCGCCTGGAGGACTGCTTCCCCGCCGTGGACTTCTTCGAGCACCGGCACATCCCGTTCGTCGTGGCCGTCAACTGCTTCGCGGGCGCCCGGACGTACGGCGCCCACGACGTCTCCCGCGCCCTCGACCTGGACCGGGGAACCCCGGTAGTGCTCTGTGACGCCCGGGACCGCGACTCGGGGAAGGAGGTGCTGATCCGACTCGTCGAGTACGCCGGGCGGATGCACACCGCCCGGCTGCTCAACTCCGTGAGCTGACCGCTTTCGACGGCTTCTACGGCGGGGGCCGGCCGGCCCCCGGGGGCGCGCTCAGTCGGCGACGTCCTGCTCCGCCAGCACCTTGTCGATCGTGACGCGGACGAGGAGTTCCCCCGGGACGCCGTTGCGGGCACCGAACTCCTCGGCGCGTTCCTCACCCATGTAGCGCGCCCCGATGCGACTCGCCCAGTGCTTCAGCTCCTCAAGATCCTCCGAGACCCGGGCGCGGCCCTGGAGCACCACGAAGGAGTACGGCGGCCGGTCGTCGTCCACGCACAGCGCCACCCGGCCGTCCCGGACCACATTGCGGCCCTTCACGCTCGAACTGCCAGTGTTGAACACCAGCTCGTCACCGTCGAGCACGAACCAGATCGGCGTCACATGCGGACTCCCGTCCGCCCGCACGGTCGACAGCTTCGCGGTGCGCGTGCCGTGCGAGACGAACGCCCGCCATTCCTCATCGGTCATCTTCTTCGCCATGCCCCCATCCTCCTTGCCCGAGGGCCGGATTGTCGGGAAGGGTGGCGAAAGAGATCCTCCGGTGCAGGGGGAGACATCTACACGGGGAGACCGGATCATGGCGCAGAACCAGGGGCTGGACTGGCTGCTGGACGATCTGACGAAACGTGTCGACCATGTGCGACACGCGCTGGTGCTGTCGAACGACGGTCTGGTGACGGGTGCGAGTACGGGCCTGCGACGCGAGGACGCCGAGCACCTCGCCGCCGTCTCGTCCGGGCTGCACAGCCTGGCCAAGGGATCGGGACGGCACTTCGGCGCGGGCAGAGTGCGTCAGACGATGGTCGAGTTCGACGACGCCGTCCTGTTCGTGACCGCGGCGGGCACCGGAAGCTGTCTGTGCGTGCTCAGCGGCGCGGAGGCCGACATCGGTCAGATCGCCTACGAGATGACCCTGCTCGTCAATCGGGTCGGCGAGCACCTCGACGTTGAATCCCGACAGCCCGAACGGGCGCCGCTGACGGACCTCTGACCTGCTGATTCGTCACCCCCCGTGGAGTTATCCACAGGCCCGCCACGAGATCTGGCGGACCGGCTACGGTTTTGTCACGGCGAGCTCACGGAGCGTGAGCCACTGACTCCACGGGGGAGATCGACCATGTCGGGCAACACCGTCACGGACGCGCACCGAATCACGAACCCGCACCGCCTGGCTTGCACGCCGAGTCGCGCGGCTCGGGAACTGGGGCTGAAGCGAGGAGAGTTGGAGCTCGCCGTCCATCTCGGGCTCATTCGGACCGTGCCCGACGAGGGAGGCGGAGGCCGGCGCGTCGCGCGGTCAGAGATCGACCGGGTGAGTTCGAATGAGGGCTTCCCCGACTCACTGCTGGACCGTGTGAAGGTCGTCGGCACGACGGAGGGCGCGGACGTCATCGACGTGCCTGCCGGCAGGTTCACGCGTCTCGCCCGCCTGGGCCTGGTCGTGCCTGTGAAGTTCTACCTGAACCGCTATCGAGCTGTGGTCTGGCTGTATCTGGCTGAGGAGTTGAGGCGGTTCGCCGCGGACGAGAACAACGCCTCACTGCTGAACGACCGCCGGATGCCCGAAGCACTGCGCGGCATGCTGGACGCGGGCGTGGACCTGCGTCCGCGCAACTGGCGAGGACGTCACCGAGGCTTCCTGCTGCGCCAGGCCGAGGACCCGTGGGAGAGCGCCGGGGCGCTGGCCGCCTTCCTCGACCCTGTCCAGATCGCGGAGATCGTCCCGGACCCCTATGAACGCTCCCATGTGAACCGCTTCCGCCCGGGCCCACCGGCATCCGGCGCACCGGGTTCGCCCACCTACCTCATCGTCGAGAGGATCATGACGGCCGACGATCCGGACGAGATCGGCCTGCTGCGGGCCGACCTGACGGAGGTTCTGGCGCATGCGCGGGCACTACGGCCCGCACCGCGTCCCACGGCCGAGCGGGTCCCCGCGCCGGCGCATCCCCCGCTCCTCGGGTCGCCGCACCGGCCCGAGGAGCCGGGACCGCCACGCGGCTTGCTGAGCTGGCTCCGGCGCAGAACTCCTCGGGCTACAGCGCCCTGAACAGTCCCTCCTGGACGACGGACACCAGCAGGCGCCCCTCCCGGTCGTAGATCCGCCCACGAGCGAGGCCCCGTCCGCCGGTGGCGATCGGCGACTCCTGGTCGTACAGGAACCACTCGTCCGCGCGGAACGGCCGGTGGAACCACATGGCGTGGTCCAGCGACGCGATGTCGAAGCTCCGTGGACCCCACAGAGGTTCTACGGGGATCCGGACGGCGTCCAGCAGGGTCATGTCGCTGGCGTAGGTCAGGGCGCAGGTGTGCACGACCGGGTCGTCCCCCAGCGGCCCGACCGCGCGCATCCACACCGCACTGCGCGGCTCGGCGTCCTTGACCTCCTCGGCGGTCCAGCGCAGCCGGTCGACATACCGGATGTCGAAGGGCTGACGCCGGGCCATCCGCTCCAACTGCTCCGGCAGCGTGCCCAGATGCTGCCGGATCTCGTCGGTGACCGTCGGCAGTGACTCCGGGTCCGGGACTTTGCGGGCCGGCGGTAGCTGGTGCTCGAAGCTCCCCTGTTCAGGCTTGTGAAAGGAGGCGGTGAGATTGAAGATCGTGCGGCCCTGCTGCACGGCGGTGACCCGACGGGTCGTGAACGACCTGCCGTCCCGCACCCGTTCAACCTGGTACACGATGGGCACGCCCGGCCGCCCCGGCCGCAGGAAGTACGCGTGCAGTGAATGCACGGGCCGGTCGCCCTCCGTGGTGCGCGCGGCGGCGACCAGCGCCTGGCCGGCCACTTGGCCGCCGAAGACCCGTTGCAGGGACTCCTGCGGGCTGCGGCCCCGGAAGATGTTGACCTCGATCGGCTCCAGGTCGAGCAGGTCGACGAGCCTCTCGGCCGGGTTGGTCGTCATGCGTGGGATTCTCCTGTGCTCAGAGCTGGCCTACGGCGGTGACGCGGACCACGGCACGGCCCTCCGCGTCAGAGGCGGCGAGGTCGATCTCCGCGCTGATGCCCCAGTCGTGGTCGCTGTTGGGGTCGTCGAAGATCTGGCGGACCCGCCACAGCCGGTTCGCCGGCTCCTCCTCGATCACGAGGAGCTTGGGGCCGCGGGCGTTGGGGCCGGTGCCGAGGTCGTCGTACTCGTCCCAGTACTTGTCCATCGCCTCGCCCCAGGCGTCGGCGTCCCAGCCGGCGTCGGCGTCCATCTCGCCCAACTCCTCGACATGGTCGAGGGCGGCGAGCTCGACGCGACGGAACAAGGCGTTGCGGACGAGGACGCGGAAGGCGCGCGCGTTGGTCGTGACCGGCTTGACCTCGTCGGCCTTCTCCTGGGCCTCCTCGGCAGTCATCTCCTCCGGGTTGGCGAGCTGTTCCCACTCGTCCAGCAGGCTGGAGTCGACCTGGCGCACCATCTCACCGAGCCACTCGATCAGGTCCTGGAGGTCCTCGGACTTGAGGTCGTCGGGGATGTTGTGGTCGAGGGTCTTGTAGGCGCTGGCGAGGTAACGCAGCACGATGCCCTCGGTGCGGGCCAGCTCGTAGACGGACACCAACTCCGTGAAGGTCAGCGCCCGTTCGTACATGTCCCGGATGACCGACTTCGGCGACAGCGGGTGGTCGCCGACCCAGGGGTGGCTCTTGCGGTACGTGTCGTACGCGTGGAAGAGCAGCTCCTCCAGGGGCTTCGGGTAGCTGATGTCCTGGAGGCGCTCCATGCGCTCCTCGTACTCGACGCCGTCCGCCTTCATCGCGGCGACGGCCTCGCCCTTCGCCTTGTTGAGCTGGGCGACGAGGATCTGCCGCGGGTCGTCCAGCGTGGACTCGACGACGGACACCATGTCGAGTGCGTACGACGGCGACTCCGGGTCCAGCAGCTCGAACGCGGCCAGCGCGAAGGTGGACAGCGGCTGGTTGAGCGCGAAGTCCTGCTGAAGGTCGACGGTGAGGCGGGCGATGCGGCCGGTGCCGTCCGGCTCGTCGAGCTTCTCGACGATGCCGCCGTCCAGCAGCGAGCGGTAGATCGCGATTGCGCGCCGGATGTGCCGGAGCTGCTGTTTGCGCGGCTCGTGGTTGTCCTCCAGCAGATGCCGCATCGCCTCGAAGGCGTTGCCAGGCCGGGCGATCACCGACAGCAGCATGGTGTGCGTCACCCGGAAACGGGACGTCAGCGGCTCCGGTTCGGAGGCGATGAGCTTCTCGAAGGTGTTCTCCGTCCAGGCGACGAAGCCCTCGGGCGCCTTCTTGCGGACGACCTTGCGGCGCTTCTTCGGGTCGTCGCCGGCCTTGGCGAGCGCCTTCTCGTTCTCGATGACGTGCTCGGGGGCTTGCGCCACCACGAAGCCCGCCGTGTCGAAGCCGGCCCGCCCGGCGCGGCCCGCGATCTGGTGGAACTCACGGGCGCGCAGCGTGCGGACGCGGTTGCCGTCGTACTTGGTGAGGGCCGTGAACAGCACCGTGCGGATGGGGACGTTGACACCCACGCCGAGCGTGTCCGTACCGCAGATCACCTTCAGCAGCCCGGCCTGCGCGAGCTTCTCGACCAGGCGCCGGTACTTCGGCAGCATGCCGGCGTGATGGACGCCGATGCCATGCCGGACGTAACGGGACAGGTTGCGGCCGAACTTGGTGGTGAAGCGGAAGTTGCCGATCAGTTCGGCGATCTGCTCCTTCTCCTCGCGCGAGCACATGTTGATGCTCATCAGCGCCTGCGCCCGCTCCACGGCCTGCGCCTGCGTGAAGTGCACGATGTAGACCGGGGCCTGCTTGGTGTCCAGCAGTTCCGTCAGCGTCTCGGTGAGCGGGGTGAACCGGTACTCGTAGGAGAGCGGGACGGGGCGGGTCGCCGAGCGCACCACCGACGTCGGGCGGCCGGTGCGGCGCGTGAGGTCCTCCTCGAACATCGAGACGTCGCCGAGGGTGGCCGACATCAGGATGAACTGCGCCTGCGGCAGCTCCAGGATCGGGATCTGCCAGGCCCAGCCCCGGTCGCCCTCCGCGTAGAAGTGGAACTCGTCCATGACGACCTGGCCGACGTCCGCCTGCTTGCCGTCGCGCAGCGCGATCGACGCGAGCACCTCGGCGGTGCAGCAGATGACGGGGGCGTCGGCGTTGACGGACGCGTCGCCGGTGAGCATGCCGACGTTCTCGGTGCCGAAGATCTTGCACAGCTCGAAGAACTTCTCCGAGACGAGCGCCTTGATCGGAGCGGTGTAGAAGGTGACCTCGTCCCGGGCCAGCGCGGCGAAGTGGGCACCCGCCGCGATCATGCTCTTGCCGGAGCCGGTGGGCGTCGACACGATCACGTTCGCACCGGAGACCACCTCGATCAGCGCCTCCTCCTGGTGGGGATAGAGGGTGAGCCCGCGCTCCTCGGCCCACGACTCGAAGGCTTCGTAGAGGGCGTCGGGGTCGGCGGTCGGCGGGAGCTGATCGATGAGGGTCACCCACCCATCTTGCCTGCCCTCCCGCCTCATAGGGGAATCGGCTGCGGGGGCGAAGATCGCGAACGCTACGCTGTGTCGCCGACGACAAGTCAGCGAACCCGGTCAACTGGACAGCGGCACACGAGGAATGGGGCGGGCAACACCGATGATGGGACCAGCACACTCACTGTCGGGCGCCGCCGCCTGGCTCGGCGTCGGAGCGGCGGCTGCCGCCGCCGGGCACGGAATGCCCTGGCCCGTGCTGCTCTCCGGCGCGCTGATCTGCGCCGGGGCCGCCCTCGCCCCGGATCTCGATCACAAGGCGGCCACCATCTCGCGGTCCTTCGGTCCGCTGTCGCGCTGGCTGTGCGAGATCGTCGACAAGCTGTCGTACGCCGTCTACAAGGCGACGAAGAAGCAGGGCGACCCGCGGCGCTCCGGTGGGCATCGCACCCTCACGCACACCTGGCTGTGGGCGGTCCTGATCGGCGGGGGCGCCTCCGCCCTGGCGATCACCGGGGGGCGTTGGGCGGTGCTGGCGATCCTGTTCGCCCACATGGTGCTGGCCATCGAGGGCCTGCTGTGGCGTGCGACCCGGGGCTCCAGTGCCGACGTCCTGGTCTGGTTGCTGGCGGCGACCAGCGCGTGGATCCTCGCGGGCGTGCTGGACAAGCCGGGCAACGGTTCGGATTGGCTGTTCACGGCGCCCGGCCAGGAGTATCTGTGGCTGGGGCTGCCCATCGTGCTGGGCGCCCTGGTGCACGACATCGGGGACGCGCTGACGGTGTCCGGCTGCCCGATCCTGTGGCCGATTCCGGTGGGCCGCAAGCGCTGGTACCCGTTGGGGCCGCCGAAGGTGATGCGGTTCCGGGCCGGCAGTTGGGTCGAGCTCAAGGTGCTGATGCCGGTGTTCATGGTGCTCGGCGGGGTGGGCTGCGCGGCGGCGCTCAACGTGATCTGAGCGGGCGAAAGCGTGGGCGGCACCATCCCGGTGAACCGCCCGCGCAGCCGGGCAACCGCACACCGGCGACCTTCGGTGTGCTCACCCGTGTCCCAATCGGATCAGCCGGTTTCTCCCGCGCCACCGCCGTAGCGCCGCTCGAAGGCGGCGACCCGGCCCTCGGAGTCCACCGTTCTGGCCTTGCCGGTGTAGAAGGGGTGGCTCTCCGAAGAGATCTCGACGTCCACGACCGGGTAGGTCTCGCCGTCGTCCCAGTCGATCGTCTGTTCACTGGTCGCGGTGGACCGGGTCAGGAAGGCGTAACCTGCGGCGCGGTCTCGGAAGACGACCGGGTGGTAGTCGGGTTGCTTGTCCTGCTGCATGCGAGCTCCTCGGGTGGCGGTATCGGCGAGGCCGACGGCTTGGGGGCGGCGGATGAAGCCGGTGGGGTGGCCACTGCGATCGCTGGGACCGCGGGACAGAGCGGGCGGGCGTCGGAGGCACGGGTGCCGGAGGGGCCTCGGCCGTCAGCCGGACAGGGAGTCCTCGTCGACGATGTGCATGGCGGCCTCCTCGGCGGACGCCGCCGCACCGTCGATGCCGACGTCCGTCGCGACGAGCGCGCTCTCCTCGTCCTCGTGGGCGCCTTCGTCGGGTGCCACGAGGCGGCCGGAGCGCAGGGCACCGACCTCGTTGTCGAGGAGTTCTCCGTCGGTGCCGTCGGCGTCGCCCATGCCGTCGCCGTCGGGCGTGGCAAGGTCCGGCATCTCCTCGGCCAGACGTTGGTCGAGGGTCTCGCCCTGCTTGCGCTCGGCGGCCGTGACACCGGAGTGCTCCACGGCCCATGGTCGGTCCGGAGGGGACCAGCCCCGGTCCAGCGGGTCGTCGACGCCGTCGTTCTCCAGGGTGTCCTCCGCGTCCAGCAGCCCCGTGTCCTCACGCTGATCGGAGGCGTCGGGCTGGTAGACGTCGTCACCCCATCCCTCGGCGCTGTTCACGGGTACCTCCAGGTGGTGCGGACGGGCCCGAACCCACCGCGGCAAGCGACGGGCCGTCGCGGTGCGGGGCACAGGCCGCACCCGGCGCGAACCGCGTGGTTCCCGGGTGCTCCCCGAACCGGTGCCGCTATCCAGCCTTCCACCCCTTTTCACCCCGGCGCAACGGCACGGACGAGGGCGAGCGCTCCGGATGCATCCGGGCCGGCTCCGTGCGGTCACGCCGGGCGGAATCGGGGAGGCCTGGTTCGGTATACCGGACGCGGGTGCCCCAGCCGGGCCATGGCAGACGCCGCCCTGGCCACTCCGGTCACGCCGGAGCCCGTCCCGGTGACGTCGGGCGTTGCTCTGACCTGGGTAGATCCCGCCCTGGAGGGCGCCGCCGGCTCCGGCGATCCCGGCAGTCCCCCCCTCACCCGTGCCAGGGCGGCGCCATGGAGGTCGATCCCGGCAGTCACCCCCCGCACCCGTGCCGGGACGGTGCTGTGACAGTCGATCCCGGCAGCCACCCGCGTGGCCGCTCACCCATGCCAAGACCGCCACAGCGCCGCGTAAGCGCCATCCGCCGTGACGAGTTCCTCGTGGCTGCCCAGTTCGCTGATCCGGCCGTTCTCCACGACGGCGATGACGTCCGCGTCGTGGGCGGTGTGGAGGCGGTGGGCGATGGCGACGACCGTGCGGCCGTCGAGGACGCGGGCCAGGGAGCGTTCCAGGTGGCGGGCGGCGCGGGGATCGAGGAGGGACGTCGCCTCGTCCAGGACCAGCGTGTGCGGGTCGGCCAGCACCAGTCGGGCCAGCGCGATCTGCTGGGCCTGGGCAGGGGTGAGCGCGAAGCCGCCCGAGCCGACCTCGGTGTCGAGGCCGTCGTCGAGCGCACGCGCCCACGCGTCGGCGTCGACCGCGCCCAGTGCCGCCCACAGCTCGGCGTCGGTCGCGTCCGTGCGGGCCAGCAGCAGGTTGTCGCGCAGGGAGCCCACGAACACGTGGTGTTCCTGGTTGACCAGGGCGACGTGGGAGCGGACGCGCTCGGCGGTCATCCGGGACAGTTCGGCCCCGCCCAGGGTGATCCGGCCGTCGCGGGGCGCGTAGATGCCCGCGAGCAGCCTGCCCAGCGTGGACTTGCCGGCACCCGAGGGGCCGACCAGGGCCAGCCGGGTGCCGGGCGCGACCTCCAGGGAGACCTTGCGCAGCACGTCCACGCCCTCCAGGTAGCCGAAGTGCACCCGGTCGGCGTGCACGTCGCGGCCGGCGGGCGCGAGCTCCGTGTCCCCGGCGTCCGGCTCGATGTCCCGTACCCCGACCAGCCGGGCCAGCGACACCTGGGCCACCTGGAGCTCGTCGTACCAGCGCAGGATCAGACCCACCGGGTCGACCAGCATCTGCGCGATGAGGGCACCCGTGGTGAGCTGACCGACGCCGATCCAGCCCTGGAGGACGAAGACGCCGCCGATCATCAGGACGGAGGAGAGGACGGTGACATGGGTGACGTTGATGATGGGGAAGAGCACCGACCGCAGCCAGAGCGTGTACCGCTCCCATGCCGTCCACTGCTTGACCCGCAGGTCCGACAGTTCGACCCGGCGGGCGCCGAGGCGGTGGGCCTCGACGGTGTGCCCGGCGTCCACGGTCTCGGCGAGCGCGGCCGCCACGGCTGCGTACCCCGCGGCCTCCGAGCGGTAGGCGGCGGGCGCCCGTCGGAAGTACCAGCGGCAGCCCAGCACGAGAAGCGGCACGGCGAGCAGTACGGCGGCCGCGAGCGGCGGCGCGGTGATGATCAGTCCGCCGAGCAGCAGGGCCGCCCACACCACGCCGATCGCGAGCTGCGGCACGGCCTCGCGCATCGCGTTGGCCAGCCGGTCGATGTCCGTCGTGATCCGGGACAGCAGGTCGCCCGTCCCGGCGCGTTCCAGGACACCGGGCGGCAGCCCGACCGACCGTACGAGGAAGTCCTCGCGCAGGTCGGCCAGCATCCGCTCGCCGAGCATCGCCCCGCGCAGCCGCACCTGCCGTACGAAAACGGCCTGGACGACGAGCGCGACCACGAACAGGCCGACGGTGAGCTCGAGATGGAGCTCGCGCTCGGCGGCTCCGTCCGATACCCGCTCCACCAGCCCGCCCAGCAGCCAGGGCCCCGCCATCGATGCCACGACGGCGACCGTGTTGACGCCGACGAGCAGCAGGAAGGCACGCCGGTGCCGTTGGAACAGCTCCACCACGTAGGTGCGCACGGTCGTGGGGGCGCCGACCGGCAGGGTGTTCGCCGCCGTCGGGGCCGCCGGGTCGTACTCCGGTGGCGCAACGCCGATCATGCCGACTCCTCGATCTCTTCCAGTTCCTTGAGTACGTCTTCGAGGGCGGACGCCTTGACCGGTTCGTCCCTGCCCAGCCCGCCCGTGCTGGGCCCGCCGCCCGTGCCGGGCCCGCCCGTGCCAGGCCCGTCCCCATGGGCGGCCCCGGCTCCGCGGCCGGCCTCCCTCTCGGCGGCCTCCCTCTCGGCCGCCTCCATCTCCGTCGCCTCCGTCTCCACCGCCTCTTCCTCCGTCTCCCGTGTCACCACGGCCCGGTACCGAGGCTCGGTGCTCACCAGCTCACGGTGTACGCCGACCGCCGCGACCTCGCCCTCGTGGATCAGGACGACCTGGTCGGCGCGGTCCAGGAGCAGCGGAGAGGAGGTGAACACCACGGTCGTGCGTCCGGCCCGCAGGTTCCGCACGCCCTGGGCGATGCGGGCCTCCGTGTGCGAGTCGACGGCCGAGGTCGGCTCGTCCAGGACGAGCACGCCCGGGTCGGTGATCAGCGACCGGGCGAGCGCGAGACGCTGGCGCTGGCCGCCGGAGAGCGACCGGCCGCGCTCGGTGATGCGGGCGTCCATCGGGTCCTCGGCGTCGATCGAACCCTGGACCAGTGCCGCCAGGACGTCCGTGCACTGCGCCGCCGAAAGCGCCTCCTCGGGGCGGACATCGCCCGACCTGGGCACGTCGAGCAGTTCGCGCAGCGTGCCGGAGAGCAGCACCGGATCCTTGTCCTGCACGAGGACGGCCGTGCGGGCGCTGTCGAGCGGCAACTCGTCGAGCGGGACGCCGCCGAGCAGTACCGGGGTGCCCTCCTCCGAGGGGTGTCCGCCCAGCCGTTCGGCCAGTCGTCCCGCCGCGTCCGGGTCGCCGCACACCACGGCGGTGAGCCGGCCCGTGGGTGCGAGCAGTCCGGTGGCCGGGTCGTACAGATCCCCGGACGGCACCTGTGCCCCGTCGCGCGATCCGTCGGTGTCGGTGGCCCGTTCCAGTGACAGCACACGGGCGGCGCGCCGGGCCGAGGGCCGCGAGAAGGAGTACGCCATGGCGATCTCCTCGAAGTGCCGCAGCGGATAGGTGAGGATCATGATCGAGCTGTAGACGGTGACGAGTTCGCCGATGCTCACCTGTCCCTGGCGGGCGAGGTGGACGCCGTACCAGACCACCGCGATCAGCAGCAGGCCCGGCATCAGCACCTGGATCGCGGAGATCAGGGACCACATCCGGGCGCTGCGTACGGCCGCGTGACGTACCTCTTGGGAGGCGCTGCGGTAGCGGTCGAGGAAGAGTTCCTCGCCGCCGATGCCGCGCAGGACACGCAGTCCGGCCACGGTGTCGGAGGCGAGCTCGGTGGCCCGGCCGGCCTTCTCGCGCTGGAGGTCGGCCCGTCGGGTCGCGCGTGGCAGCAGCGGCAGTACGGCGACCGCCAGTACGGGCAGGCCCACGGCCACGACCGTGCCGAGGGCCGGCTGGTAGACGACGAGGCCGACACAGACCACCACGATGGTGACGGCCGCGGCGGTGAACCGTGACCAGGCCTCGACGAACCAGCCGATCTTCTCGACGTCACCCGTGGAGACGGCCACGACCTCGCCGGCGGCGACGCGCCGGGTCAGGGCCGAGCCCAGTTGTGCGGTCTTGCGGGCCAGCACCTGCTGGACGCGGGCTGCGGCCGTGATCCAGTTGGTGACGGCGGTGCGGTGCAGGAAGGTCTCGCCGATGGCGTTGCCGGCGCAGCACAGGGCCAGGAGTCCGCCCGCCAGGGCGAGCTGCTTGCCCGAACGGTCGACGACGGCCTGTACGGCGACGCCGACGCAGAAGGGCAGCGCGGAGACGGACAGGAAGTGCAGCAGTCCCCAAGCCAGGGCTTTGAGCTGGCCGTCCAGTTGGTTCCTGAAGAGCCACCACAGGAATCGGGGACCTGAGCGGGCGTCGGGCACACCTGGGTCGGGGTACGGAAGGTCTTGAATCTGCATGACGTCCCAGTGGCTCGTGTCAGTGGGGGAAGGGATGGGGGTCGATTGACGGCCGTTGCGCGGAACGGGCAGCGCACGGCGGCAGCAAACCGTGAAAGGTTCGCGTCGCAGCGTGGCCGGACGCAAACGGTTTTCCAACAGGACGCTCAGTTCCGGCCCCCGGGCCGGACGCGGTGCGACCATGGAACGATGCGGAACGGCGGAGCATGGCGCGCGACGGTCCTGGCGGCGGCCCTCGGATCCCTGCTGGCGACCACGGCCTTGACGGCGTGCGGCGGCGCGCGGGACGGAGCGCGTGACGACGGCGGTGCGGACGTCGGCAAGTCGGCACCCAGACGCTCGGCCACCGCCGATCCGACGCGCATCCCGGGCATCAGCGACCGCTGGCAGCGACGCATCCCCGCCGAGTCACACCAGGTCGTGGCGGTCTACGGCGACGGCAAGGACTCCGCGGACTCCACCGTCGTGCTCTACACCAAGCACGGCACCGACTGGGACCGGGTCCGTGCCTGGCCCGCGCACAACGGAAAGAAGGGCTGGACCACCGACCACCATGAGGGCGACAACCGCAGCCCCGTCGGCGTGTTCACCCTCAGCGACGCGGGCGGCGTACTGAAGGATCCCGGGGCCAGGCTGCCGTACACGCGGTCGGCCGCCTTCGCGGCGCCGCGCTGGTGGGCGAAGTCGTACTGGCACGACTTCGACTACGTCATCGCCATCGACTACAACCGGGTCGAGGGAACCCCGCCCAACGACCCCACCCGCCCCCAGGGCTACGAGCGGGGCGGAGGCATCTGGCTGCACATGGACCACGGGAGTGGCACGTCGGCCTGCGTGAGTCTGTCCGAATCCGGGATGGAGCATCTGCTGCGCACGCTCGATCCGGACCTGCATCCCGTGGTGGTGATGGGGGACAAGGCCGACCTGAAGTCCGCGCGCTGACGAGTAGGCGTCATTGCGGCGGGTGCCCGACTCCCCGTAGAACACCGCCCATGAAGAGACGGATCGTCATGTCCATGCTCGCGGGGGCAACCCTTCTTGCGAGCACCCTCCTCGGGGCGGGCCCGGCTCCGGCGGCGGAATCCGCCGAACCCGCCGCCGCAGCCGCAGCAACCCCGGCGGCCCAACCCGCCGACGTCCCTGCCGAGTTCGGCGCCGACTGGCACGACCCCATCACCGCCGCCCCTCCCGTCACCAGGCCCTCCGGCAAATCGTGCCAAGTCACCGTCGCCGAGGCGCAGTTCCGTGACTTCACGCCGTACAGGGGCACTTACGCACCACCCGAAGGCTGCGGCGATCGCTGGGCCAAGGTCGTGCTGCGGATGGACGGCAAGGTCAAGGGCCGCCAGTACGACCGGCTCGGCCATCTGCAGATCGGCGGGGTCGAGATCTTCCGCACGTCGACTCCGGAGCCGTCGCCCGACGGCATCGAGTGGTCCGTGGAGAAGGACGTCACGCGCTACAGCGACACCCTGCGCACCGGCCAGGACGTCGAGATGCTCATCGGGAACGTTGTCGACGACACGTACACCGGCGTCATCGACGTCAAGGTCACGCTGACGTTCTACGCCGGCCGCCCGGCCTCGAGCCCCGACCGTGTCCTCACCCTCAAGGACGGCACGCTGACCACGCCGCGCAACAGCGAACGCATCGTCGCCGAGGTGTACGCCACCGGCTCCGGCGGAGGGTGCGAGGAGTTCTGGTACCTGTCGGCACCCGATGCGGCGCCCTACTCGTGCAAGGCCGCCGGCGGACCGTACCGCGAGGTCCAGATCAAGGTCGACGGCCAACTCGCCGGAATCGCCGCGCCCTTCCCGCACGTGTGGACCGGCGGCTGGTCCAACCCCTTCCTCTGGTACGTCATCCCGGGGCCGCGCGCCTTCGACGTCAAGCCGATCGAGTACGACCTGACGCCCTTCGCCGGCCTGCTCAACGACGGCCGCCCGCATCGCGTGGAGGTCTCCGTCGTCGGCGTCCCCGAGGGGCAGAGCGGCTGGAGCGCACCCGTGAACGTCCTCGTCCGGCAGGACGCGAAGCGTGCGCACGTCACCGGCAAGCTCACCGTGCACCGGGCCGGCGACCTCGCCAACTCCTCGACGTACACGCCAGGTTCGGAACACCGGGTGGACACGCAGGGTGGTCACCGGCTCACCGTGGCCGGGTACGTCGACACCTCGCACGGCCGGGTGACGACCACCGTGCGCCGCTCGCTCACCAACGACTCCGTGCACCGCTGGACCGACGGCGAGAACCTGGACGCCCTCGACGCCACCTGGACGGACGGCCAGTCGGTCACGGTCGACGGACGCGGACCGGCCCGCACGACCAGCACCCAGCGGACGTACACGATGGACGGCTCCATCGTCATCGGCGCGGGCGACAGGCTGCGCACCGTGCTGACCCTCGGTGACCGTGCCTCCGTCGTGACCACCCAGGACGGACGGCGGACCGCCTGGTCGCGGCTCGACGACACCTACACGGGAGACGCCGCCTGGACGTTGAACGTGCCGCGCGACCAGCGGCACGCGGTCGGTACGACGAGCGAGCGCTATCGGTCGTACGGCTCGGACGGTTGCCACGACCGTTCTCTGGCGAGCGTTCAGGGGGTGCTCACCGAGGACCGAAGCCGCTGCTGAAGGCGGGGTGTGTGCGACGCGTCACGCGGGGCGTGATTTACACGGATGCAACACGGCGGTCTTGTGCGGGACCAACATCAGCCGCAGAGTGATCCGAACGGAATGCGCTTTCCGTATGGCAGAAGTCCCCGCCGTTCCAGGGGACTTCTGTGTGCCGCCGTCCCCAAGGAGTTCCCGTGCCGCCGTCCGTACCGTCCCTGCCGCGACGCGTCGCACGCATATTGCGTACCTCTCTCTTCGCGCAGGTCGCCTGCGCGCTCGTGCTCGGAATCGTCGTCGGGAAGCTGTGGCCCGGGTTCGGTGCGGATCTCCAGCCGCTCGGCGACGGTTTCATCCGGCTCATCAAGACGATCATCTCGCCGCTCGTGTTCTGTGTGGTCGTCGTCGGCATCGCCAAGGCCGGTGACCTCAAGGCGTTCGGCCGGATCGGGCTCAAGGCCCTGATCTGGTTCGAGGTCGCGAGCACGCTCGCGCTGGTCATCGGTCTTCTCGCCGCCAACGTGGTCCAGCCGGGATCGGGGATGCACGTCGACCCCGCCACGCTGGACGCCTCGGCGGTCGACGCCAAGACGGGCGGCGGGCACCTTCCCTCGACGACCCAGTTCGCGCTGGAGGCCATCCCCACCTCCTTCATCGGTGCCTTCGCCGAGAACTCCCTGCTCCAAGTCCTCGTCCTGGCCTGCCTGGTGGGCGCCGCGCTGCTGCATCTCGGCCACACCAAGGTGCCGCAGGTGCTGCCCGCCATCGAACAGGCCCAGGAGATCATCTTCGCGATCGTCGGCTTCGTGATGCGGCTGGCCCCGATCGCGGTGTTCGGCGCGATGGCCGTCCTGATCGGCAACTACGGACTCGGCGTCATCGAGACCTACGGCAAGCTGATCGTGCTCTGCTACGCGGCCGCCGCGCTGTTCATCGCGCTTCTCGCACTGGCCCTGAAGGCGGTCACCGGGCTCAGCCTGTGGAAGTTCCTGCGCTACATCCGTGAGGAAATGCTGCTCGCGCTCGGCACCGCGTCCACCGAGTCGGTCCTGCCGCGGGTGATGCAGAAGCTGCGCAAGGCGGGGGCGCGCGACGACGCCGTGGGTCTGGTGCTGCCGACGGGCTACTCCTTCAACCTCGACGGCGCCTCGCTCTACCTGTCCATCGGCACGCTGTTCATCGCCCAGGCCGTGGGGGTGGACCTGAGCCTCGGCCAGCAGATCACCGTCGTCCTGGTGCTGATGCTGACCAGCAAGGGCATGGCGGGCATCCCCGGCTCGGCCTTCCTCGCCCTGTCGGCGACCGCCTCCTCGCTGGGCGCGATCCCGGCCGGCGCCGTCGCATTGCTGCTCGGCGTGGACCGCATCATGGACTCGATGCGCGTCGTCACCAACCTGCTCGGCAACTGCGTCGCCGTCTTCGCGGTCGCCCGCTGGGAGGGCGCGCTGGACAGGGAACGGGCCAAGAAGGTCCTGGACGGCGAAATCGTGGTGACGGTGGAGGACGACGAGCCCCGTGGAGCGGAGTTCGACAAGGCCCAGCACGCGGAGCGCGACAGGGCCGAACCGTCCGTGTCCGGCGGTTCCGTCACCGTACCGGCCCGCAGCACTGAGGAAGCGGCCGGCGAGACAAACTGACGGTCCGCACGAACAGCGGCTACGGCCACCGCTCCGGCAGTAAGGAGCGGTGGCCGCGGCCTGTCACCGCCGAGGCCCTTTCACGAGCACGTGTTCCGGTAGGGCAGCGACGGAATGAAGGACTCCCACTCCAGTTCGTCCAGTCCGTCTCCGGCGAACGCGCACGCCAGTTCCGTCGGCTCCGCGCGCGCGTCCGCGATGGCCCCCACGTTCCACAACCGCGCCACACCATCCGCACCGTCGGTGACGAGCGTCCGGGTGTCGGGGGAGAAGGCCATGGCGAGAACCGTGCCCGAGTGGCTGAGCGTGGGCGGGCCGCTGAGGTTCAGGGGGCCGTCCTTGCCGGGCGACCAGATCACGACCGTGCCGTCGGTGGCCCCTGTGGCGGCCGTGGAGCCGTCGGGAGAGAAGGCGATGGCGGAGATCGCCGTGCTGTGTGCCTTGACCGGAAGGCCGACCCGGCGGCGTTCCTCGTAGGCGCCCTCGATCTGCCACAGCGTCAGCGTGCCGAAGGGACTGCCGACGGCGAGCATCCGTCCCGCCGGATGGAACTCCACCGCCGAACCGACGTTTCCCGGGCCGGGCAGTTCATGCGCTCCGCTGCCCGGCATGGGGCCGGAGTCGCCGACCGGCCACAGTTGCACGCTCGCTCCCACCAGGTCGCCGCGCTCGCGAACGACCTGGGAGAACGGCTGATAGGGCGCGACCCGCGCCATGGTGTCGGTCTGCCGACTGAACGCCACACGGGTGACGAACTGGGGATAGACCGTGCCCATCGTGAGGGGGATCGTGCGCGAGCCGGTCCGCCAGCGCACCACATAGGCGTTGTCCGAGAGGTGCAGCGTTCTGCCGTCGGGGGTGAAACTCAGTGCGGTGACACGGTCGAGAGTGGATCTCGGGGCCGCGCTGCGACGTACCGGCCGCCGCATGTCGCTGACGTTCCAGAGCTGGGCCGTGCCGCCTGCCCCGCCCACCGCCAGTTCTCTGCCGTCCGGGCGAAAGGCCATGGCGCTCACCCCGCCCCTGACGAGTGCACGGAAGGTGGAGACCCGGACGGCGTGGTCCGGCGAAGCGATGTCCCAGCAGTCGACCCAGCCGCCTTCGCGCGCCGTCACCAGGACGCGCCCGTCCGCCCGCAGGGCCAAGGCGGGGGAGCGGGACGGCAACTTGCCGCCCACGGGCTGCGGCAGACCTGGCCGGCGCAGGTTCCAGACCGTCACGTAACCCCCTGCGGAACCTCCTTGCTGCACCATGAGGCGTCCACCGTCCGGCGCGAAGCGGATCGCGGCGGCTCCGCTCTCGTGGGGCGAGGGGAATGCGTCGACGCGCCTGGCCCGCGACCTGTCGGTGACGTCCCAGAGCACGGCGCTGCCGTCGTCGCCCGCGGTCGCCAGCGTCCGGCCGCCGGGTGCGAAGACCGCCGCGGAGCCGACGTCCGTGAGCGTTTCGAGCAGCGTGGGGCGCCCGGGATCGGCCATGTCCCACAGGACCACGCCACCGCCGGCGGCCGCGGCCAGCGTCCGCCCGTCCGGGCTGAAGGAGATCTGGGAGATCTCGTACGGATCGGTGTACGCCTCGGTCTTGAGCGGCGGCAGACGCAGGCGCGCCACCTCGCGCCGGGGTGCGGCGACGCTCCAGAGGACGACCGACCGCTCGCCGGCCACTGCGAGGAGTCGGCCGTCGGGGGAGATCCCCGGACGGGCGGACCACGGGGAGGCATCGTCCGCTCGCGGCTTCGGCCGGACGCGCAGGGGTGTACCCAGCGCGGTCGGACGGGAAGACCGGGAGACGTCCCAGAGGGTCACCGTGCCGTCCAGATGGCTCAGTACCAGGCGTCTTCCGTCCGCGCCGAACTCCGCGTCGGTCGTTCGAGCGTCCGTACCGAACGCTGGAGACGCGGCCGTTCCCTCGTCGTCATGGGCACCCACGGCATGCACCCGTACCGACCGCCCGTCCTCGTCGAACGTGGCCAGCCGCCTCCCGTCCTGACTGAGGGCGGCTGCCACGCCGATGTCGCGTCGCCGCAGCGCCCGGCCGGGATCCGTCCCGCCGACGGCATACGTGGTCAGGAGCTCGCCGTCCGCTTCGGCCCTGTCGGTCCCGACCAGGAACCGGTCGCCGCTGTCGTCCGTGAATCCCAGGCCCCTGCCCGAGAAGGTCCCGGCGAGTCTTGTGGTGCTCAGTGTGTTGACCAGGCTCGCTCGCACCTTGGCGGTGCTGCGCAGTCGATCGGCGGCCATACCCAACTGGAGGGCGAGCCGCGGATCGCTCTCGCGCAGCCGCTCGGCCTGGGCCGCGAGTCCCTCGGTCGTGGCGATCAGCTCCCGCTCCTGCCTGGCCTCGGTCTCCTGTCGTGCGCGATTGGCGGAGTCGACCGCGAAGGCCGATGCGACCATCAGTCCGGCGGTCATCAGGGACAACACCGTGATGACCGTGCGGCGGATGCGCCTACTGCGCAGCTCGCGAGCCTTGTGGTGCGCGTCGCTTGCCCGGATGAATTCACTGACGTGGGGAGGCAGGGTGCGCTTGTGCGCGGCCCAGTCGAGTGCGGCGTTCAGATCGGAGCGCTGAAGGAGATCATCGGCGTTGTTCGTCGCCTCCCAGTTCCGCCGTTGTGACTGGACCTGACGAAGCCACGCGTCGAACGGGGCGTCCCGTTCCACCCACTTCCTCAGGTCGTCCCACGTGCTGATGAGGTACTCATGGACCAGCTCGACCATGGGCCGGCCCTTGTACCTGCCTTCCGGCGGCGTGTGCGTGATGACGAGCCGGTGGCGGGCCAGCACGGCCAGGACCTCGTCGAAGGACGAGTCGGCGGTCAGATCACTCAGTTCCTCCACCGAGCGGATCTGCCGGGTGTCGGGGGCCTGCTCCGATTCGTCGTGACGGACAAGGGCGCTGAGAACGCGTTGGGCCACGGCCCGCCGACCGGGGCCGAGTTCCTGGAAGGCCCGTTCGTACCAGCCCTTCAGGCTCCCGCGGAATCCGCCGATCCTGTCGTATGCCCCGCGCGTGAGCCGGTTGTCGCTGCGGTTCTCCCAAAGCAGCGTCAGGGTCTTCTCCAGCAGCGGCAGCACGGAGACATCGGCCCTGCCGTCCGGGGCGACACGCGGACGTGGGGCCAGAACCTCGGAGACGATCGTTTCCGGCAGGCCCTCCTCGAACCGCAGGCCGACGCTGTGGGCGGGCCGGGTCACGATGGCGCGCAGTTCCTCGGCCTTGAGCGTGGGGAAGAGGTCGATCTGCCCCTGCTTGACGGCTTCCAGCAACTCCGGCGCGAGAACGTGCAGTCGGTGGTAGAAGTCGACCCGCATCACCAGCAGCACCACGACCGGCTCGTACGAGCGGATGACCTCGGTGAGTTGCCTCAGGGCGCCGTCGGCGTGGCTGAGCGGATCGGAACCGGCACCGGCCGACGTGAGCAGCTCCTCGAACTGGTCGAGGACGAGCAGCAACCGGACGTTTTCCTGCCGGTCCGCCAGCAGTCGGCGCACGGCCTGTGCGAGACCGGCGTCCCGGACGCCTGTCAGACCGTCCCGTTCCAGGTCACCGGCCCAGTCCCGGCCGGTGCGCGCGGTACAGGTCAGCCAGTTCTTGGGCAGCGCGGGGAGGACGCCGGCCTGCACCAGGGACGACTTGCCGGAACCGGAGGGACCTTGCAACAGGACGCCGCGGTGCCGCATCAACTTCTCCAGCACCTCGTCCCGTGCCCCCTCACGCCCGTGGAACAAGTGGCTGTGCCTCGTCTCGAAGGGCTCGAGGTCCAGATAGGGGCAGATGTCCTGGGTGGCGAGCGCGGGGCAGGCGGTGCGAAGCCTCTCACCAGGTGTCACATACGCGACGTTCACGCCTCGTTGGTGACGGTCGGGGGCGGTGATCTCGGTGACCATGCCGATCACGAGCCCGGATTCCTCGTCGATGACCGGTCCGCCACTGAATCCCTGGGTCAGTGAGTTCGCGCTGTCCAGTTGCAGGAGTACCCGGCCGTCGGCGTTGAGGTGGCCCTGGACGATGCCGGTTCCGAAACGGCCGTCGGCATGCGCCTGGGCCGGAAAGCCGAACGAGCGCACCCGTTGCCCTTCGAAGCCCTGGGCCGATCCGATCGCGAGCGCCGCAAGGCCGGGGGGTGCGGCGTGCAGTTGGATGACTGCGATGTCCTCGCCGTCCGGGTCCCGCCACGGCTCGGCGAGGACCGTCCCGTCCGCGTACGGCGCGTTCGCGGCCTGGGCGAAGCGCACCCGGACGTCGTCGCCGGGGCCGTGCCCCGCGCCCTGAAGGACGTGCGCGCAGGTGAGCAGCAGATCGTCGCCGGCCAGGAAACCCGAGCCGGCCACGGCGCTGTCGGGTGCGAGGATCTGCGCGACAGCGGTCTTGGGGCCGGGCCTGAGCCGTGCCGTCGGCCCGCCGCCCGCTTCCGTCAGCATGGCGGGGCCGCCTCAGCTCGCGCCCTCGTCGGTACTCGCGGTGCTGTTCCAGGTCATCGCCACCTTCAGATGGCAACCCGCCTCGCTCTTGGCGATCACGGCTCCGGCCTGGGCGGCGAGGTTCACTCCGAACTCCACCGTGACCCCGTCGGGTCCGGCCCGGCGCAACTGTTCCAGGACGGCCCGGGCCATATCGGTGACGGGCCCCATGGCCGCCTGCAGGTTCTGCGGCAGTTCACGTATCGCGTCCGCCGTCCGGCCCGCTTTGACGGGCCCTGGCAGGTCGGCCGGTACGTCGTCCGGGTCCACCTGCACCAGAATCGAACCGCCGCCCGCCAACGGGACCAGCACCACAGCCGGTGTCAGCACATGTCCTCCCCCACGCATGCTCGTTCGCTCAACGTAGCCGAACGGACACACTCCGGGAGGTCGAGTCGACGCATTTGGAAGTGGCGGTCGACGGTCCTGGTCGTGGCGGGCTTCAGCAGCGCCGCTCCCCACCCCCGTCGATCAACGTGTCCAGCAACTCCCCCAGCACCGACCGCTGTTCGTCCGTCAGGGGCGCAAGGATCTCCTCCGCGGCGGAGCGTCGCGCACCGCGCAGCTCCCGCAGGGCCTTGCGGCCGTCCTCGGTGAGCTCGATCCGGATCACCCGCCGGTTCGTCGGATCCGGTACCCGCCGTACCTTCCCGCTCGCCTCCAGCCCGTCGACGAGTGTCGTCACCGCGCGCGGGACCACCTCCAGGCGCTCGGCGAGGTCGGCCATCCTGGGCGGCGAGTCGTAGTGTGCGAGGGTGCGCAGCAGGCGCGACTGGGCCGGGGTGACGCCGAGGCCGCACTCGTGGAGGTGCCTTTTCTGGATCCGGTGCACCCGGCGGGTGAAGCGCAGGAGCTGCTCGGCGAGCGGGCCCTCGGGATCGGGGGTGGTCATGCGGGAACAATATCAGGACCAAGTTCATTGTGAGCATAGGTAACAATGAGCTAAGCTCCGTCAGCGGCCCCGGGGGGCCGTCCGTCCGCATCGTCACACCTCCGTAGGAGCCCATGCACCCCGACAACGAACCCGCCTGGACACCATCCGCCGCGCAGCCGGAACAGCCGCGGCAGGTGCGTCGCATCCTGAGACTCTTCCGTCCGTACCGCGGCCGCCTCGCGGTCGTCGGCCTGCTCGTCGGCGCCTCGTCGCTGGTCGGCATCGCCACGCCGTTCCTGCTCAAGGCCATCCTCGACGTCGCGATCCCCGAGGGCCGCACCGGCCTGCTCAGCCTGCTCGCGCTCGGCATGATCCTCAGCGCCGTGCTGACCAGCGTCTTCGGCGTGCTCCAGACCCTGATCTCCACGACGGTCGGCCAGCGCGTCATGCACGACCTGCGCACCGCGGTGTACGGCCGCCTTCAGCGCATGTCGCTGGCCTTCTTCACCCGCACCCGCACCGGCGAGGTCCAGTCCCGCATCGCCAACGACATCGGCGGCATGCAGGCCACCGTCACCTCCACGGCGACGTCCCTGGTCTCCAACCTGACCAGCGTCGTCGCCACGATCGTCGCGATGATCGCCCTGGACTGGCGGCTGACCGTCGTCTCGCTGCTCCTGCTGCCGGTCTTCGTCTGGATCAGCCGCCGCGTCGGCAACGAACGCAAGAAGATCACCACCCAGCGCCAGAAGCAGATGGCCGCGATGGCCGCCACCGTCACCGAGTCGCTCTCGGTCAGCGGCATCCTGCTCGGCCGGACCATGGGCCGCTCCGACTCGCTGACCAAGGCCTTCGCCGACGAGTCCGAGCAGCTCGTCGACCTCGAGGTGCGGTCGAACATGGCCGGCCGCTGGCGCATGGCCGTCATCACCATGGTCATGGCCGCCATGCCCGCCTTCATCTACTGGACCGCAGGCGTGGTCCTCCAGGTCGGCGGCCCGCAGGTCTCGATCGGCACGATCGTCGCGTTCGTCTCGCTCCAGCAGGGCCTGTTCCGCCCGGCGGTCAGCCTGCTGTCCACCGGCGTCCAGATCCAGACCTCGCTCGCGCTGTTCCAGCGCATCTTCGAGTACCTCGACCTGCCCATCGACATCACCGAGCGCGAGGATGCCGTCCACCTCGACCGCGTCAAGGGCGAGGTCCGCTTCGAGAACGTCGAGTTCCGCTACGACGGCAAGAGCGGCCCGATCCTCGACGGCATCGACGTCACCGTCCCGGCGGGCGGCAGCCTCGCGGTCGTCGGCCCGACCGGCGCCGGGAAGTCGACGCTCGGCCATCTCGTGCCGCGGCTGTACGACGTGACGGGCGGCCGGGTCACCCTCGACGGGGTCGACGTGCGCGACCTCGACTTCGACACCCTGGCCCGCGCGGTCGGCGTCGTCTCGCAGGAGACGTACCTCTTCCACGCCACGGTCGCCGACAACCTGCGCTTCGCCAAGCCCGACGCCACCGACGAGGAACTGCACGCGGCGGCGAAGGCGGCCCAGATCCACGACCACATCGCGTCCCTGCCCGACGGCTACGACACCGTCGTCGGCGAGCGCGGCCACCGCTTCTCCGGTGGTGAGAAGCAGCGCCTGGCCATCGCCCGCACCATCCTGCGCGACCCGCCGGTCCTCATCCTCGACGAGGCGACCAGTGCCCTGGACACCCGCACCGAGCACGCCGTCCAGGACGCCATCGACGCCCTGTCCGCCAACCGCACCACGGTCACCATCGCGCACCGGCTGTCCACCGTCCGGGACGCCGACCAGATCGTGGTCCTCGACGCGGGGCAGGTGGCGGAACGCGGTACGCACGAGGAGCTGCTGGAGCGGGACGGGCGCTATGCGGCGCTGGTCAGGCGGGACGCCCAACTGGAGCCCACAGGGTGACGTTATGCCGGGTTTGTGACCATGTGCGGGATACCGTGCCCGCATGTACTTGAACACTCCGCCACGGAGCACGATTCGACTGACGCGCCGGGGGCGTGTGGCTCTCATCGCTGCCGGCGCCGTCGTGGCAGGCACCGCCGTGGCGGTGCCTCTGTTGGTCATGGGCGAGGAGGAGGCGGCGCGGCCCACCTCGCTGGTGATCCCGGAGGGCTGGCGATCCAGCCAGATCTACACGGCAGTGGACAAGGCCCTCGCCCTGCCGTCCGGCACTACGAAGAAGTCCCTCGAAAAGCTCGACCTGAAGCTGCCGAACGATGCCGAGGGCAACCCGGAGGGCTACCTCTTCCCGGCGACCTACCCGCTGGAGAAGAACGGCAAGAGGGCGACGCCGGATTCGCTGCTGTCGGCCATGGTCGACACCGCCAACCAGAAGTTCAGCGGCGCCCCCATCGCCGCCGGGGCGCAGCGCAACGCCATGAACGTCTATCAGGCGGTCACGATCGCGAGCATCGTCCAGGCCGAGGCCGCCACCGAGGCGGACATGGGGAAGGTGGCGCGGGTCATCTTCAACCGGCTCGAACGCGGCATGCCGCTCCAGATGGACTCCACCATCAACTACGCCCTGAAGCGCTCCACGGTGAGGACGACCGAGGCCGACACCCGGATCGAGAGCCCTTACAACTCGTACCAGCGCATGGGCCTGCCGCCCACGCCCATCGGCAACCCGGGCGACGAAGCGATGCGCGCCGCGATCAATCCGGCCGCCGGCGACTGGCTGTACTTCGTCACGGTCAAGCAGGGCGACACCCGCTTCACGGCCGACTACACGGAACACCAGCGCAATGTCGCCGAGTTCAACGCCCAGCAGAAGCAGTACAAGGCGAGCCCGAAGCCGACCGGGTGAGCCGGCGGGACTTCATGCGGATACCGCTCCGGCCGGCCGGAGCGTCACGCGGCCACCGGCTCCTCGGCCAGCAGCCGCCTGATGTCCCGTACGGCCGCACGGCCCGCCCGGTTGGCGCCGATCGTGCTGGCGGAGGGGCCGTAGCCGACCAGGTGGACACGCGGGTCGGCGACCGCTCGCGTCCCCTCCACCCGGATGCCGCCGCCCGGCTCGCGCAGGTGCAGCGGGGCGAGATGGTCGATGACGGCGCGGAAGCCCGTCGCCCACAGGATGACGTCGGCCTCCACACGCTCGCCGTCGTTCCACTCCACCCCGTCCGGTGTGATCCGGTCGAACATGGGCCGACGGTCCAGGACGCCGTCCGCCAGGCCCTGCCGGATGGCGTCGTTCAGCGGCAGCCCCGTGACCGAGACCACACTCTTCGGCGGCAGGCCCTGCCGGACCCGCTCCTCCACCAGCGCGACCGCCGCCCGGCCCACGTCCTCGGTGAAGGGGCCCTCGCGGAACACCGGCGGACGCCGTGTGACCCACGTCGTGGCCGCCGCGTAGGGCGCGATCTCCAGAAGATGCTGGGTGCCGGAGGCGCCGCCGCCCACGACCACGACCCGCTGACCTGCGAACGCCTGCGGCCCCGGGTACTGCGCGGTGTGCAACTGCCGCCCCCGGAAGGACTCCTGGCCGGGGTAGCGCGGCAGGAACGGCCGGTCCCAGGTGCCGGTGGCGTTGATCAGGGCCCGCGTCGCCCAGGTTCCCGCCGAGGTCTCGACCAGCAGCCGCCCGTCCGGGCCCTCGCGTACGGCCTGCACGTCGACGGGCCGCAGCACAGGCAGGCCGAAGCTCCGCTCGTAGGTGTCGAAGTACTCCGCGATGACCTCGGAGGACCGCCGCTCGGGGTCGGCGCCGGTCAGTTCCATGCCGGGCAGCGAGTGCATCCCGTGCACCTTGCCGTACGTCAGGGACGGCCACCGGAACTGCCAGGCGCCGCCCGGACCGGGGGAGTGGTCGAGGACGACGAAGTCACGGCCCGGCTCGAAACCGGTGCGCCGCAGGTGGTAGGCGCTGGACAGGCCTGCCTGACCAGCGCCTATGACGACCACGTCGACCGCTTCGACCGCCTCAGTGTTGTTCACGCTTCTACCAACGGCCTCGGGGGCGCGGATCTTCCCCCGGGACTACCGACGGGCCCGTGTGGTCGACGGCGGCAGGTCGCCGTTGTAGCGCGTGTCCACGAAGTCGCCGAAGTCCACCTTTCCGGGGATGAGCTTCAGCTCGGTGAAGGTGTCGGCGATCTCCTGCTCGGAGGCGATGAGCGGCTTGTCGACCGCGACCGAGATCCGGGTGGCGTTGGTGCGCTTCACCGAGGCCAGCGCCACCTCATAGGGCAGCCCCGTGTCCTTCGCCCACACCTTGGCCCACTCCTCCTGGTGCTCGTACACCCACGCCGTGGCGCGCCGCAGTCGCTCCAGGTAGTCCTTGACTGCGGCGGCCTTCTTCTTGTCCTGAAGCGCGGAGGGGGCCGCCACCTGGAAGGTGAGCCCGTTGGTGATCCCGTCCCCGGTCGTCAGGACCCGTCCCTGCTTGGACAGCAGCACCTGTGACGTGTACGGGTCCCACACCGCCCAAGCGTCGACCTTGCCGGCGGTGAACGCGGCCAGCGCGTCCGCCGGCTGCAGGTACTTGACCTTGACGTCGCTCAGGCTCAGGCCGGCCTTCCTGAGGGAGGCGACGAGCTGGTAGTTGGCGGAGGAACCCTGCGCCACGGCGATCGACCTGCCCTTGAGCTGCTCGGGCTTGGTCAGCTCGGAGTCGTTCGGCACCAGGATCGCGTCGCCCTTGGACGTGCCCTTGAAGGCGGCGACCGCCGTGATCTTCGAGCCGGCGCCCGCCGCGAAGACCGGCGGTGTGTTGCCGACGCCGCCGATGTCCACGGCCTTGGCGTTGACGGCCTCCAGCAACGGCGGACCTGAGGTGAAGGTCGACCATTTGATCTTGTAGTCGAGGTTCTCGAGCTCTCCTGCGGCGCGCAGGATGGCCTCCGAACCGCCTTTCTGGTCACCGACGTTGAGCGTGAGGGAGCCCTGGCCGTCGGTGTCCGTCGCGGCTGCCGAGTTCCCGCCGCAGGCGGTGAGCACAAGAGCGAGGGGGAGGAGGAGCGCGGCGGGGACGAGGCGTCGTCGCATGGTGGTTCCGTTCTGGGATGGGGGTGATCAGGCGGCTTCGGCGGCGGTGTCGACGCCGAGGCGTTCGAGGAGTCCGGCGCGCAGTTCGGCGAAGCGGGGGTCGGTGATGTCGCGGGGGCGGTCGAGGTCGATGCGCTGCTCGTGAGCGATCACCCCGTCATCCATCACGAGGACGCGGTCGGCGAGGAGCACGGCCTCCTCGACGTCGTGCGTGACGAGCAGGACCGCGCAGCCGCGCCGCTGCCACAACTCGCCGACCAGGCGCTGGGCCTTGATCCGGGTGAGCGCGTCGAGCGCGCCGAACGGCTCGTCGAGCAGCAGCAGATCGGGCTCGCGGACCAACGCCCGTGCCAGGGAGGCCCGTTGTGCCTCGCCGCCGGAGAGCGTCTTGGGCCAGGCGTCCGTACGGTGGTCCAGGCCGACCTCCTCGAGCGCCCGCTCGGCGACCGCGCGGCCAGGCTTGCCCGGCAGCCCCAGCAGTACGTTGCGCCACACCTTCTTCCACGGCATCAGCCGCGGTGCCTGGAAGGCGACGGCCTTGCGGCGCGGCACCAGGACGGTGCCCTCGATGTCGCGGTCGAGACCGGCGAGGATGCGCAGCAGGGTGGACTTGCCGCAGCCGCTGCGGCCGAGAAGGGCGACGAACTCGCCCGGCCGCACATCGAGTTGAAGCCGGTCGATGACGGCACGTCCGTCGAAGGAGCGGGTCAGCCCCGACACGTGCACGGCCTGCGCGGCCGGCACGGTCCGGTCGGCCTCCGTGGCCTTGGGGCTCACCGGCCGGTGAACGTCGGTCGCCATTGCAGCAGCAGCCTTTCGAGGGAGCGGACGATGAAGTCGGCGAGCAGGCCGAGGAAGGCGTAGACGATCAGGCAGACCACGATCACGTCGGTCCGCAGGAAGTCCCGCGCCTGCACCATCAGGAACCCGATGCCGGAGTCGGCGTTGACCTGCTCGGCGAAGACGAGCGCGAGCCAGGCGATGCCGAGCGAGTAGCGCAGGCCGGTCAGGGCGCCCGGCAGCGCACCCGGCAGCACGACGTGCCGCACGAGTCCCCACCTGGACAGCCCGAGCGACTCCCCGGCCTCGATCAACTGGGCGTCCACGCCGCGGATGCCGGCGTAGACGTTGAGGTAGAGCGGGAACGTCACGCCGAGCGTGATGATGGCGATCTTGGGTGCCTCGCCGATGCCGAACCAGATGATGAACAGCGGGATCAGCCCGACGAACGGCACGGTTCGCAGCATCTGCACGGGCGCGTCCACAAGATCCTCGCCGATCCGGAACAGGCCCGAGACCAGGGCGAGTCCGGTGCCGACGAGCGTGCCGAGAGCGAGCCCGGCGGCGACGCGCTGGAGGGACGTCCCCATGGCCGAGGTCAGCGATCCGTCGGCGATCATGTCGCCCGCCACCTGGGCGATCCGGCCGGGCGAAGCGAGGACGTCGGAGGTCAGCAAGCCCGAGCCGCTGAGCAGTTGCCACAGGATCAGGAGCAGGACGGGGCCGCTCGTGCGGCGCAGCCAGCGCGGTACCCGGGTCCGGCGGGAGGAGGTGGGGACCAGGGGTTCGAGGTCGGGAACGGCGGGGGCGACAGCGTCTGCCTTGGCGAGTCGGTCGTCGGGTATATCGGAAATATCCGGCCCAGAGGAATCGGGCGGGGCATGGCTGATGCTCATGGGTGCTCCACGGGATGGTCGGCGACCGGTGGGGAGGACGCGCCCCGGCGCCGCCGCGTCTCACACGTGGGTCAGAGACGAGGACAGGGCGGTGCCGCGGATGCGGAGGAGGCGAGGAAGAAGAAGGGCGTCAGCAGCCGCGGCGACACGCGGCAGAGGCCACCCGCAGCAGGTCGATGTGACCGCGCGTGGTGAGCAGGGCTGAACGCAACATGCCGCAGAAATTAGCCAGATGGCGCGGTCACGGTCAATGGTGTCTCGCGAAGTGGACCTCGCGTATCACGCCCCGGCCGTCTGCCGACGGGTGAACTCGGCCGCATGGGCGAGGATGGAGGGCATGTCAGACGCCTTCACCACCCGAGTTCTGAACGTCGCATCCGGCTCCTCGGAGCGGGTCGTGGATCTCACCCGCGACTGCGAGGCCTTCCTGCGCGAGGCGGCGGCGGGCCGCGACGGACTGCTGAACGTCTTCGTGCCGCATGCGACAGCCGGTGTCGCGATCATCGAGACGGGCGCCGGCAGCGACGACGACCTCCTGGCCGCACTGCACACCCTCCTTCCCGCCGACGACCGCTGGCAGCACCGCCACGGCAGCCCCGGGCACGGCCGCGACCACGTCCTGCCGGCCATCGTCCCGCCGCACGCGACACTGCCCGTGGTGGGCGGGCGGCTGGAGCTCGGAACCTGGCAGTCGGTGTGCCTCGTGGACACCAACAAGGACAACGCCCACCGTCAGGTTCGGCTGAGCTTCCTCAGTTAGGAGTTCTGGTGAGACTGTAGGGGCAAAGTCTGGCCGCACTGAATGGGCAAGGAGTGGGGCTGGGGGACTGTACCCCCGTGGGCTTGGCGCCTGCTGAATCCTGTAGGAGCTCTGTCAGCAGCCTCTTGGGCGGCTGGCTGTATGCGGCGACCGGGAAGCCCGGAAGGAGCGCGTTTCGGCGTCGAGCAGAGCAGCGGACTCATAATCCGTCGGCCGTGGCCGGCCGTGCCGCGAGTACCTGCTCCAAGTGTTCGGCGTCGAGGCGGTGGAGCCATGCTGCGAGGGTCGACTTACCGGACTTCACTGATCAGTGCACCTCGTCGAGGGAAACGCCACGCTTCGCGCCGGCAGGCCGGGCGAGACGCGCTGTGCCGTACTGCCTCCAAGCATGGCGCATCCGGCGGGTGCCGTCGTCAGAGATTCGCGGACGGGCCGCACTGGTTCTTCCCCGCGAAGTCGCCCCCGTGGCAACTGGAGAAGCCGGAGGGGGAACGGTTCCGAAGGGCGAGAGGGATCATGGTGGCCGCGGCGTCGATCGGGCTTGCGGAGCCAGTCGGCCCAGTTGCTGCTCGTCCCGGAGGTAGTTGGACAGGGCGGCTCGCAGACCGTCGCGCCCTGCTCCCATGCCGGGAGCATGCATGGGTGCGAAACGAGCGAAGATCTTGTGCTGGGAGATGAGTCCGGCGAAGACCGGGAGAATACGGGTGAGCACATCGAGCCCGCGGGTGATGTAGTCACGGAGGTTGTCCTCGACGGTGCTCCGACCGGCCACCGGCGGTTCACCGGCGCCAGTCATGACGGTCGTGACGTGCGCGTGCAGGGCTTCGGCGAGGAGTTCTTCCTTGGCCGCGAAGTGGTTGTACAACACGCCGTCGGCGACCTTGGCCTCGCGGGCGATGCCGCGCACGGTCAGGTCCACGCTCCCGTGTTCGGCGATGAGGCGTGCAGCAGTGGCGATCAGGTGCTCGCGGGGCTTCTGATCGCCTCCGCCGTCCCGCAATAGTGCGGGTTTCCTAGGTGACATCACGTCGCAGTGCAGTGAGGCTCGCAGCGGTGGCGATCACCACGGCGCACATGGCCGACATGACGCGCCACCCCACAGAGGCAGCAGGGCCGTCCTTCACTCGTGGGCCCTCGACAGGTTGCGTACTGATCGCGTTCGGTAGGCACCGGGGGTCGCACCAGTCCACCGGCGGAAAGCGCGGATGAATGCCGCTGCGTCGGCGTACCCGAGACGTACGGCGATCTGGTCGACCCCGAGTCCGAGGGTGGACAGCATCTCGACAGCACGCGTGTGCCGCGCTGCGTCGACCAGACGCCGGTAGGACGTGCCCTCCACTGCCAGACGCCGGCGCAGAGTGCGGGTGGAGACGTGCAGCGCGGCTGCGGCAACGCCCATGTCAGGGATGCCGTCCGGCCACTGCATGAGCAGTTCCCGTACCCGCGCTGCGAATCCGGTGTCGGTGCGCCGGGCCAGCAGGAGCCTGCACTCGCGTTCGCACACCTGCATGGTGTGCTGGTCCGCCTGCGGCAGCGACTGCTCCAGTACCGCCGCGAGGGTGACGATCGCGTTGCGCGGCGCCCCGAAGGCGATGGGCACGTCGTCAAACGTCTCGTACGGCGCGGACGTTTCAGGCCGTGGAAAGCGCAGATCCAGCCGGAGGGGGGTGAAGGGCCTGCCCACAATGGTGTCGAGGATGGCCCGGATATTGGCTATTTCCCGCTCGATGAAGAAGTGCCGGACGGGCGGGGGCACCAGCCCGTCGTCCAGGACGAGACGGACCTCGTTTCCGTCCTCCTGAAGGTGGATCCCGACCATGGCGAAGGTGAGTTCCAGGTAGCGCAGTCCCACAGCCGCGGCCTCGCGCAGCGTCGGGCTGGCGAGCAGTGCGAAGCCCAACACGCTGTACGTACGCAGCGGAATCCGGCTGCCGACCGCGAGCCCCAGGCCGGGAGCGTCGCCCGTGGCGCGGACCAGGTTCTGCGCCACAGTGAGCTCCTGCCAGGCCCGGACATGTGCGGCATCGTCGGCAAGAGCGTTCTCGTCCACACCACTGCCGTCGAGGCATGCCGGTACGGGCACTCCACGCTCGACGCCCACGTCCACCATCGCGCGCACACCTGCGATGCCTCGGTTGAACAGCCGTGGAGCTGTGGAGACTTCGTCGGCCGCCACCCTGTGGCCGGAACGGCCAACAGCATGGCCGCCATTGCCTGGAACCAGCACTGCCAATCCCCCTAGCATCGGAAGGGATCGATGCGGCGGATCCCGCCGTATGCTCCCATTCAGCCTAGTCGGGATGTGCGTGCGGGCCAGGGGGCGCACGCGTTATCAGCCACCGCTGTCTGGAGCGCTCGGCGCGGCCCGCGGTCCTCACGTGCGCGACCGCTGCACCGGAAAACATTCTCGAGCACAGCCAGTGAAACGCACAGTGCCGGTTGCTGGTTGCCGAAGGCAACGGGGGCACTTCCGAATCGCATGGGCGGAGCGAATGATGGACGAGTTCAGCACGTTGGAAGTAATGTTGGTCGACAATGAGGATCTCGTGCGCCGCGGATTCCGGCAGGCCCTCGGGGAGGCGCCGGATATCACGGTGGTCGCAGATACGAGAGTCGGCGAGGAAGCATTACGCATGGCCGAACTGCGGCGACCGCAGGTCGTCCTCGTGGATGCCGAATGCGAATTCATCGGGAAACTCGCCCGGCCCTTGGGGACGGTAGTCACCCGAGTCGCGCCGGGGATAATTGTCCTGACCAGCAACGCCCTTGACAGCTATCTGCTCGGGTCGCTGAAGGCGGGCGCACGTGGTTTTCTGCTCAAAAGTGCCAGCCAGGACGAGCTGATCTCGGCTGTCCGTGCGGTTGCTGACGGCGCGGCCTTCTTGTGCCCCACGATGACCCGACGGCTGATCGATCGGTTCGAGATTCTGCCGCCGCCACATGAGCGGTCTCACGCGGTCGCCCTGGCAAGCCTGAGCGGCCGCGAGGCCCAAGTTCTCTGCGGTATAGCCATGGGCAGGTCGAACCAGGAGATCGCCCACGAGCTGCATGTCACGCTCGCCACCGTGAAGTCCCACGTCTCGCGCATCCTCGCCAAGCTCGAGTTGCCGAACCGGATGCACGCGGCGCTGATGGCCCAGCGGAGCGGTCTCGTGCCCCCGCCCCAGCCACAAACAGGCCGCGGCAGGCCCCCTGTCCTGCGGCCGCCCGTCCCAAGCCGTGGTCAGGCGGGCTTGGTGAACGCGAGAACCACGTTGTGACCGCCGAAACCGAAGGAGTTCGAGATGGCTGCGGTGACCCTGATGCGCTGCGGGGTTCCCGTGACGATGTCCACCTTCACCTCAGGATCCTTGTCGTCGAGGTTCCTGGTCGCGGGAATCACGTCGGTGAAGACGCTCAGGACCGTGAAGATGGCCTCGATCGCCCCGGCCCCGCCTATGAGATGGCCGGTGATCGACTTGGTCGCCGTCACCAGAGCGTGCGGACCGAGCGATTCCAGCAGTGCCGCCGCCTCGATACGGTCACCGACGGGCGTACCGGGAGCGTGGGCGTTGACGTGAACGATGTCCTGCGGGCCGAGGCCGCCGGAGCGCAAGGCCTCGCGGATCGCACTGATCTGACCGTCCGCTGACGGAGACGTCATGGTGTGCGCGTCGGAGCTCATCCCTGTACCGGCGAGCGTGGCATACATCCGCGCGCCACGAGCTTTCGCGAACTGGGTCCGCTCCAGCACGACGGCGCCGCCGCCCTCGGACATGACGAAGCCGTCACGGGCACTGTCGAACGGCCGCGATGCGTTCTGAGGGTCCTCATGACGGCCGGACAGGGCTCCCATGCGGGCGAAAGCCGCCATGGACAGCCGGCCGATGCATGCCTCGGTGCCGCCGGCGACAACGACATCGGCCCGCCCGTCCCGCAGTAAGGCGAGCCCCATGGCTATTGCCTCCGCTCCGGAGGCGCAGGCGCTGGTCGGCGCGTGGGCGCCGGCCCGGGCGTCGAGAGCCAGACTGACGGCGGCGGCCGAACCGTTGGGCATCAACATCGTCACCGCGAACGGCGACACGCGGCCCGGCCCTTTGGCCAACGACACGTCGTGCTGGTCGACCAGCGTCCCCCCGCCGCCGAGACCGGTGCCGATCACCACGGCCAGCCGCTCCGGCGCCACCTCGGGCGCGCCGGCGTCGGCCCATGCCTGCCGGGCGGCCACCATCGCGATCTGCTGGCAGCGGTCCATCCGTCGGGCCTCGACCCGGTCTAGTACCTCGGTCGGTTCCTGACTCAGCCGACCTGCCAGTCGTACGGGCAGATCGCGAGACCACGGTTCGTCGAGCACGGTGATCGGGGATTCGCCGGCGAGCAGCGCCTTCCAGGTGGAGTGGACGTCGCCGCCCAGCGGCGTGGTCATTCCCAAACCGGTGACCACCACGCCGGTCGTACCCAGGACCTCCCCGTCCGGGCGACCGGGGAGATCGGGGAGTTCGGGGAGCTTCGGATAACCCAAGAAGTAGTCGTCAGATGCGTCGTAGGACATCGAGGTTCCCTTTCTGAAGCCTTCTGGGGAAACGTTCTCCCTTGGATACGGGCCATTCGTCGTCGACTGGCCGTCGTCATGACGTTATCCAGTACGAGGCACTTTCCGTAACGGCCGACGGACCGAACCGTGACGGCGACCGGAGGATGGCTTTCATCCGTCTTCCGGCCTACTCGAAGCTCGCCTCCGGCAGGGGGGATGGACCCATCCCGCGGCGGATACCCGATATTTCTCCGCCGACTTAGCATCTCTTCGAGCGGAAACCACCAAGACGCACACGTACAGCAATGGCTGAATACTTAACCAAGTCCCGGCGGCTCAGTGGGGAAATGGCAGGGGAAATGCCAATGGCCGAGTCGAACAGGAGGACCACGATGTCAGAGGATGCCGTAACAGAATCCCGACTGGAGCCGACGACCATGGTCGAGCTCTGCAGGTATCGCGCGTCCAGGGAGCCGGATCGACGGATGTTCGCCTTCCTGGAGAACGGCCTCGAAGAGTCCGACTCGCTCACCCTCGCCCAACTGGACGCCCGGGCAAGGGCAATCGCGGCGCGTCTGAGCAGGCAAGCCCCGCAGGGCGCCCGCGCCGTGCTGAGTTACCCGCCCGGCCTGGACTTCGTGTCCGCCTTCTTCGGCTGCCTGTATGCCGGCCTGATCGCGGTGCCGGCTCCTCCGGTGCTGCGCGTCGGTGTCGACGACCGGTATGCGCGCTTCCGGGCAATCGTCAATAGCTGCCAACCGGATGTGCTGCTGTCGAACGGGTCAAGGCTGAACCGTGTCGACGCGTTGCTGAAGGACATCTCCACACCACGCCGGCCGACCTCTGTGGCGACCGACGAGATCAGTGAGACGGACGCGTATGGCTGGAATGCCCCCGGCATCGGCCCTGACACGATCGCGTACCTGCAGTACACCTCCGGCACGACCGGTCCGCCCCGGGGTGTGGAGCTCACCCATGGCAACGTTCTGCACAACCTCTCGTTGATCTTGGCCAACGGTACCCGGGCCACGGACGACTTCGACCGGCTGCCGCCTGTTGTGTCCTGGCTGCCCGTGTTCCACGACATGGGACTGATCACCGGGGTCCTGCAGCCGATCTACGTCGGGTACGACGCCGTAATGATGCCGCCCTCGGCGTTCACCCAGCATCCGGTCAACTGGCTCCGCGCGATATCGGAACGCGGGGCGGGCATCAGTTCAGCACCCGGTTTCGGGTACGAGTTGTGCCTGCGGCGCGTCTCCGAGGAGCAGGTGCGTTCCCTCGATCTCAGCGCCTGGCGGATCGCGGTGGTCGGCGACGAGCCGGTGCGTGCAGAGACGATCGACCAGTTCAGTGCCATGCTCGCCCCGGCCGGCTTCCGCCGCGAGGCGTTCTTCCCGAGTTACGGCATCGCCGAGTCCACTGTCATGCTCAGCGGCGGGCCGGTGGAGCCCGAACCGGTGATCCGCCGGTTCGACGCGGTGGCGCTGGCGAAAGGCAAGGTGCAGCGAGCCGGACCCGAGGACGAGGTGCGCCGGCTGGTCGGCCTGGGCCAGGTACACCAGTCCATGACCATCGCGGTGGTGGATCCGGCCACCGGCGAACCGTGCGCCCCGGACGAGACAGGGGAGATCCTGGCGTCCGGACCGAGTATCGGTGCCGCGTACTGGAACGCCCCGAAGGAGACAGCGCGTACGTTCAACGCCACCGTGCGCGGCCACGAGGGCCGCCGGTTCCTGCGCACCGGCAGCCTGGGCTTCCTGGACGGCGGTCAGCTCTTCGTCACCTGCCGTGTGGACGACCTCATCGTCGTGGAGGGCATGCAGCACTACCCGTACGACATCGAGGCGACCGCGGCAGCAAGCCACCCCGCCATACGAGAGGGGTGCTGCTGCGCCTTCACCGCCGAGGACGGCGGACGCACACGCCTCGTCGTCCTGGCTGAGATCAACAGCCGGTACCGCGTCACGACCGGCCCCGTCCCGGACACTCCGCCAGGTCCCCGCGCGACCCACACGGCCGATGAGGTCGAAGAAGCCGTCCGGGAGGCCGTCTTCGCCGGGCACGGCCTCCGGGCCGACGACGTCCTCCTGGTCAAGGCCGGTGCGCTGCCGTTCACCACCAGCGGCAAGTTGCAGCGCGCACAGTGCCGGTCCAGGTACCGGGCGCGGACATTCGCAACAGTCTGAACCTCGCTCCATGCAGGGGGCGCGCGAACTGTCCACCGCCTTCTGCCTCTTCCTCCGTTTGGAGTGGTCATATGCGAACCAATCCCGAGCACGGTGTCCGGCTGCCCGAGGCGGTGGCCGGCGAGCACGGTGCACTGCCGACGCTGGTCGACCTGTGCCGCACTCGTGCGGCAGCCGAGCCCGACCGGAAAAACTTTGTGTTCCTGGGCGACGGTGTCGAGGAATCAGAATCACTGACCCTGGCCGAACTCGACCGCCGGGCGCGGGCTGTCGCCGTGACGCTGCGACAGCAGGTTCCTGCCGCGCGCGCACGCGCGCTGCTGAGTTACCCGCCGGGACTGGACTTCCACGTCGCCTTCCTGGGCTGCATCTATGCCGGTCTGATCCCGGTGCCGGTGGCTCCGCTCGACGGGACGCGGAGCAATGCCAAATGGACCCGGGTGGAGTCGATCGCCGCGAGTTCCGAGCCCTCGCTGTTCCTGTCGACCGGTCCCATGCTTGCCGCCGCGGAGCACGTCCTCACCGACACCGACGGGCTCGCCCAACTCAACCGGGTGGCGACCGACGAGGTACCCCTGGACCTGGCCCGGGAGTGGACCCCACCGGTGGCCACCGCTGAGATGGTCGCCTATCTGCAGTACTCCTCGGGATCGACCGGTGTGCCGAAAGGCGTCGCGATCACTCACGGCAATGTGCTGAACAATCTGTCGTTGATATACGACAATACGCGTCGCTCTGCCGACGACGCCGGGCTGCCCCGACCGTCGTCGGTGTCGTGGCTGCCGCCGCACCACAACATGGGCCTCATCTGCAATGTCCTCGACCCCCTCTTCTCCGGCCGGGATGCCATCCTGCTGCCGACGATGACCTTCGTGCAGCGTCCGCTCACGTGGCTGCGGGCCATCTCCCGGCTCGGACGCGCGGACAGCTGCGCGCCGAACTTCGCCTACGACCTGTGCGTCCGCCGGGTGACGGACGCTCAGCGCCGGGAACTCGACCTCAGCCGCTGGGAGATGGCGCTGGTCGGAGGTGAGCCCGTCCGCTCCGATACGCTCGACCGCTTCAGCGCGGCATTCGCGGAGGCCGGCTTCCGGCGCGAGGCGCTGTCCCCCGCGTACGGCCTCGCCGAGGCGACAGTGATGGTCACGGCCGTGCCGGTCGGCCAGGCCCCGGAAGTCCTGCGGCTGGACCCCGAGTCGCTCGCCGCCGGAAAGGTGCGCCCAGCCGCGTCGGCACAGGACAGCCGGGAGTTGGTCGGCTGCGGCCCGATCCATCCGTTGAGCACGGCTATAACCGTGGACCCGGAGACAGGCAAGCCCTGCGGGGAGGACGAGGTGGGTGAGATCTTCGTATCCGGCCCGAGCGTCGCAACGGAGTATCTGAACGCTCCCAAGGAGACTGCCGAGACCTTCAGGGGGTCCATTCCCGATCAGCCGGGGGAGCGGTTTCTCCGTACTGGTGACCTCGGATTCGTGCAGAACGGGGAGCTGTTCATCACCGGCCGGGCAAAGGATGTCATCATCATCGCCGGTGCCAACCACTACCCGCAGGACATCGAGGCCACCGTTGAGGCCAGCCACCCGGCAGTCCGCGAGTTCGGTACTTGCGCGGTGTCGGTCGACGACGGCGCACACGAACGGCTCATCGTGCTCGCCGAGACGACGACGGCAGCCGGAGGCGAGACCGGTGATCATGTGATCGCCCAGGAGATCAAGCAGGAGATCAGGCGCGCGGTCCATGCCGGACACCGCATCCAGGTACACGATGTCGTCCTCCTCAAGCCGGGGACGCTGCCGCTCACGACGACCGGCAAGCTGCAACGGCGCGACAGCCGGGACCGGTACCTCGGGGGTTGCTTCGAGGCGGCCCTCATCGAATGACGGTGCGTCCTCTGCGCATCCGGTGCCCTGGCGGGCCTTGCCCGGCCAGGGCACCGTGCAGGTACGCCGACGCAGGATCCCGGCGCCGGGTAACCGGTGCCGGTCGGCACTCTGCGCTCAGGCCGCAGGCCCGTCCCTTCCTCCTTCAGCATGTGGTGATCGACATGCACCGGCGGTGTTGGTGTGTCTTGCAACGGCTAAACGCAGTGAGGTGAATCGGCGCTGCTGGCCATTCATGAGCCCCGTAAGCGGTAGCAGTCTCGGCAAGCCGTCGGCCGTGGGTTCGAGTCCCACCCGCCACACTCGTACAGGTCGCTGACCCGCGCTCGCCGCGGCACTCGGTCCTCTTCTTCGCTTTCGCCTTCGCCGTGATCGCGGACCCGGTCTCCTCCGTGGCCTACGCGATCGAGGCCGCGCTGCGCGCGCCCCATTTCCGCCGGGACGGCTCGTGCACCGCAGTTCCGCGCGCCTCATCGTCACCGGTGGCCCGCCGGTCGTAGCTGCTCCGTCAATCACTGCCGCCGATGGCAAGGGCACGTTCCTGCCGGGACGCCGGTGTGCGAAGCGGTGCTCCGGCCTGATGGACACTCGCGAGGGCCAGCCGGTAGGAGGTGATCAGCCCGGTCTCCACGTAGTCCAGACCCAGTTCCTGGCAGTGGCGCCGCACGATAATGCGGGCCTTGGGCAGGTTGGGGCTGGGCATGCCGGGAAACAGGTGGTGCTCGATCTGATGGTTCAGCCCGCCCAGTGCGATGTCGGTGAACCTGCCGCCGCGCACGTTGCGTGAGGTGAGCACTTGGCGGCGGAGGAAGTCCGGGCGGTCTTCGCCCGTCAGGATCGGCATGCCCTTGTGGTTCGGCGCGAAGAGAGAGCCGAGGTGGACGCCGAACAGGCCCTGGTGGACGGCGAGGAAGGCGATCGCCATGCCGGACGGCAACAGCCAGAGCAGGACGGTCAGGTAGGCAGCGAAGTGCGCGAACAGCAAGGTGCCGTCGAGCGTTCGGTGCTTGAGTGAGCGATTGGCCAGCGCCTTCACGCTCGACACGTGCAGGTTGAAGCCCTCCAGCGTGAGGAGCGGAAAGAACAGGAACGCCTGCCAGCGGCCGATCAGGCGGGGGAGACCCTTGGCGGCCCGGCCCGGCCCGGCCCGGCCCGGCCCGGCCCGGCCTGATCCTGGGACCAGACCAGCAGGTCGGGGTCGAGGTCAGGGTCGAGTTCCTCGTGATTGGGGTTGGCGTGGTGGCGGGTGTGTTTGTCGTGCCACCACCCGTAGCCCATCCCGATACCGGCACCGGCGATCCGTCCGGACACCTCGCTGGCCCGGCGCCGCCGGAACACCTGACGGTGGGCCGCGTCATGCGCGAGCAGGGCGACCTGACCGAAGGCAACGGCCAGGAAGGCGGCGATCGCCAGTGTCCACCAACTGGGGCCCATGAGCGCGAGGCGTCACCCGCCCACGCACAGCCAGGCCACGAGCGTGATCCGCAGCGCGTAATAGCCGGGGCGGCGTCCCAGCAGGCCGGCAGCAGCGATCTTTCTCGACAATCGGGCGAAGTCACTGCCGGACGTCCCCGAGGGCGGGGGCGGACCGCGGTACTTCTGGTCATGATGGTGAAACTCTCTCCGAAGGAGGCGGGTAGCTCGGACGCCTCCCTGGGAGCCGCTGAGACCGGGCCGCAAACAGGGATGCGCTTCCTCACTGCGGGAAGCGCATGGCGCTACTGCGGAGCAAGGACAGGTCTGCTTCATCAGCCAGCGGCCGCGCAAGCCCTCTATCTGAATCGGGCTCCCTGCCAGGCGGGTCTCACACTGCAACAGCACAGGGCTCTTGGCGCGGTCTGCGCTCTCATGGCGGCCGGTGACGCGGGTCCGGCTGGGCGCCGAGAGGCGCCGCCACAACGACACGCGGCTGGGGTGACATGCCGCAGTCGGCGTGATGGCCCTGTACGGCCGCAGTGCGGCGGCGGTCTCTGCACGGACTACGCTCCGCCGGGGCCCTCTGCCTCCATTCCTTTGGCTACGCGCATAGGGCCGCTCAAAGGACGCTGAGAGAAGGGTGGGGCATGGCGGAAGGGAGCAGAGCCGGCAGCCTCGTCTGAGCATGCCCGACCGGTCGGAAGGGTTCGGTGAGCGGCTGCTGGGCCTGTTGCTGGACCGGGCCCACGAGATGCCACCGCAGCTCATCGCTCCTCCGGTCGCGGAGGAGGTCGCCAGGTTCGGCGGTCGCGAGGTGTCCATCCTGCCGCAGGACTACGGGCAGGAACTGATGGCGCCGCTGCCGGGCAGGGGACTGCTGGTCGGTGGGCCCGAGCCGATCGCCGACTCCTCTGCCGGCAAGGCCTTCCTCACCAGGACCACCGTCGAGGTCGCGCAGGCGGACGGCGTACGGATGTATCTGCCCATGCTGGACGGCAGCGACCAGGTGTGGGTGATGGCCCTCACCCTCGACACCGTCGTCGACGACGACCGGCGGCCCGCTGCGCAGGCTCGTTGGCCTGGTCGCCGACATGATCGTCACCAAGCGCAGAACCACGGTGCCGGGGAGTACGGGCTTACTGCCGGTATCGGCCAGAAGCCTGACGGGGATCACGAGAACTCACCCCACTGCCTTCCGGGTGTGGTGCCTGGGCCGGAGTCGCCCACGTCCCCCGTCACGATGGTCACGGCGGTCACCGACGCCGCTCGCCCCGGCCCGACCGAGTGCCTTCTGCGGAACCGACGGAACCGGTCCCCGGACTGCCGGCCCGGGGCGGCCGTAGCGGAAGGCGGGGATGCGCTCATCGTGCTGCGAGTTGAGCAACAGCCGCCTCTGCTGTTTCTTGACGTACGGACTGCTCTCCCTGCTGGCTGACCACCGCCCCACCACGGCCCCGGCCGTCTGGCCTTCGGCGGCGTCCAGCGAACAGAGCACCAGGCGGCCACCGTGCCCGAGCCGCTGTCCCTGAAGGGCCGGCAGACCGTCGACGAGTTCAACCGAGCCTTCTCCGGCCGCTCGGCCAGCGGATATGTGGCCCCTTTCACATCACTGCGGCCGCCACGAGGGACAGTGCCAGGACCTGGGACCCGTCGGGTTACCAGGGGGCGTACGGGGAAGATCCGGGGCAGGGGACGGCGGCGTCGGAGAGCCTGCTGCCTCACGGCGACGGGCCGGAGCCGGCGCGTGCGGACGCCGGCTATGTCGCCGTCTGCGGTGGCGGGGCGTACTCGGTGAGCAGGAGGGCGATGTCGTCCGCCCTGTCGGCGGAACGGCGGGCGTCCCGCAGCAGCGCGTCGGCCAGATCCTCCAGGCGGCCCCCGCCCATGCGGGCCAGTGACGCCCGGAGCCGGTCGACGTCGGAATCGATGTCCGAGTCACGCCTCTCGATCAGTCCGTCTGTGTACAGGGCCAGGACCGACCCGCGTACGAGGCGCAGCTCCGACTCCGGAAAGTGTGCCGCTGTGTCGATGCCGAGCAGAGGGCCGCCGGGCACATCCAGGACTTCGGCCTGCCCGTCGGGCAGGCGCAGCAAGGGCGGGGGGTGGCCGGCACGGACGATGCGCACGACCCCCGAGCGAGGATGGAGGCGGGCGTAGCAGCAGCTTGCGAGGAGCGCCGGGTCGAGGTCCATGTGGAGTCGGTTGGTGTTGGCGACGACGTCGCTCGGCCGGTGGCCGGCGGTGGCGAAGGCTCGTACCGCGCTGCGCAGCTGGCCCATGGCGGCCGCGGCGGCGACATTGTGCCCCTCGACGTCCCCGACAATCAGCGCGACCTCGTCGCCGGTGGGGATGACGTCGTACCAGTCGCCGCCGATGTCCATCCCTCTGGTGCCCGGAAGATAGCGCCCGGTGACATCGAGGCCCGGCAGTGTGGGCAGCCCGTGCGGCAGCAGCGCGTTCTGCAGGCCGCGGGCGAGGGCGAATTCGGCGTCGTAGAGCCTGGCGCGCTCCAGGGCCTGGGCGATGAGGCCGCCCAGCGCGGTGAGGACTCCGCGCTCCTCGTCGGGAAATCGGTGGACGTCGTCGAAGCCGAGCAGGCAGACACCGACCGGGCGGTTCGAGGCGATCAAGGGCAGGAACGCCCAGGAGTTGGACTGACTGACCATGATCCCGGGGTAGGTCTCGAGAAGCTCCTCACGGGACTCGACGAACAGCGGGGCCCCGGAGGTCAGCGCGTCCGTCACGGGCAGCCGGGCATGCAGCGGAGTGCCTTCGAACCGGGCGAGAAAGCGCTTCGAGTAGCCGCGCTGATCGAGCAGGCGCAGGCGCCGCTCCTCCACCACGGCGATCGCCAGCTTCTGACCGCCGAAAGCGGGCAGCAGCTGCTCCGCGACGGCCTCGAACACCTCGTGCGCGGTGACCGCCTCGGTGAGCGCGCTGCCCAGCGTGAGCACCCGGTAGAGGGAACCCACGCGCGGGGCCGCGGGCGGAGGTGACCAGGAGGCGGGCGGCCCCCCTTCCACGAGGGTTGCCCCGGGTCCGGTGTCGGCTGGTACGGGCTGTCGCACGGGTGCCGCCCACCCCGTCATGCCCTGAGCGCCCGGGTGGAGGGAGAAGACCAGCCAGTTGTCCGGTGGGCGGCGGACCAGGAAGGAGACCGGTTGCTGGGAGACCAGGGCGGCCCGGTAGCGGTCCTCGTACACGGGATCGGCCAGCCAGGGCAGGACGTCCCAGGGGCGTCGGCCGAGCAGTTCGTCCTGGCGGACCCGCAGCAGATTCTCCAGGCTGTGGTTGGCGTAAGCGAGGCGTCCGTCGGGCGAGAGCGCGAAGAAGCCGTCCGCGAGCCGCTCGATCGCCGCGACGGCGGCCATGCGGCTCCCGGAGTCGAGTACGGCGCCGACCAGATGGGCCGAGGCCTCCAGGTCGTCAGGGCTCTCGGGCACCCGGCCCCACAGCTCGACGGTGTGGTGGCCTCCGCGGCCGTCCCGGATGCGCAGGCAGTGTGCCAGTACGTGGCGTTCCTGGACCGCGGCACGGGCGGAGGACCGGAAGCCGGGCAGATCCGCGGGCTCGATCATGGCCGCCAGGGTGGCCGCCCGTCCGTCGAACTCGCGGGGCGGCATTCCGAAGATCGCGCACAGCTCGTCGTCGGCCGTGAGGGCTCCGGTCTCGAGATTCCAGTCGAACAGACCCACCCGGATCACCGGAGCGGATGGCAGCGGGACCACTACCGGAGCCGTTCGCTCGTCGTACTCACCGAGCGCGCCGCGGGCCCGCAGTCCGGCGAGGGTGGTGCCCAGCCGGCTGGCGGCGGAGCGCAGCTTCCGGCGCTGCGCCCTCGACAACCCTGTCCCGTCCGGCCTGGCCGTCCACACCACGGCCATGGTGCCGAAGGTCCGCTCGCCCGCCCGTACGGGGACCGACGCAGAGCCGAACGGGTAGGGCAGGGCGACCGAGAGCTGCGGGAAGCGCCGCATCGTCTCCTCCGCGCCGGCCAGATGGACCATGCGCCCGGAGCGGTACGCCTCCGCCACTGGCAGACCGCTGTTCACCGGGATCCGACGCCACCCGCTGAGCAGGGAGGGTGGCGACCCGCACGACGCGGCTACTACGAGCGAGCGGTGGTCGCCGGAGAGCAGAAACACGCTTCCGGTATGCGCTCCGGCCAGCTCCACGGCACCGACGATGGCACTGACCAGCGCGTCGTCGCGCTCGGGCGCCTCGCCGACACTTGCGGCGCCGAACGGGTACAAGTTCGATGCCACACCGTTGGCCGACACGTTGCCCTCGATCATCGATGGATAATTTGTTCCATTTTAGGGCGGTCCATGGCTCCCCGTGGGCACCTGTCGGGCCGGGAAGGCCGTCCAGCATCCACGGACCGAGCAGCAAGTTCCTACGTTTCCGCTTGGCCGGCCAGAGCAGGGGCCCACCCGACCGGGATCGACCTGGCGCAGAAGCAGCTCGCCACGGCTCGCACGATGCGGGCGGATACTGAGGGCCCCGGCACCCGCCCGGAAGACCGCGAAATGTATCCGGTGGAGATTCCGCGCTCGGCTACCTTGACGGTTGTCTTAACGGAGTTTGGCGGACACCAACAAGACCAACGCCCACCGTCAGGTTCGGCTGAGCTTCCTGGGCTGAGGAGAAGGCCGGACGCGGTCACCTCGCCGGTCGAGTCCGCGTCCTCGCGCTTGAAGGACACGCACGGCGCCGGCGAGGCGGGCTCGTCACGGCCGTACGCGTTCCCCCGCCACGCACTGGCGCACGAGCCCGGCATCCTCGACCGGCCGTTCGGCCGGAGTCGTATGGCCATGGGCGGCGGGCGCGCAGTGCCCTTGGAGGCGGGAGAGTTCGCCCGCGCAGCGTTGCAGGGCCACCTCCATGACCTCCGGCATGTTGAGGGTGCCGGTGCCGTCCGGCGGGACGAGCCAACGCAGGGCGCCCCAGCGGCAGTGCGGGGCGGGGGCCGCGATCCAGGTCCCGGCGCCCAGCAGGCGCACCCCGGTGCCGATCCACACGGTCTGCGGCTCCGGAGGCAGCAGGAAGCCCACATGCCGGCGCCGGGCGTCCAGCAGGCATGGGCCGGGTTCCAGCAGCGGCAGCTCGTCGAGGAGGTCGGCCACCCGCAGCCCCAGCGGCTCCGGCACGATCAGCACGTCCCAGAACCGTCCGGCCTCCAGCAGCGCGACCCCGGTGCTGCCGTTCTGCCACTCCTGCTTGCAGGCGCCCGGGTCCTCCGACGCCGCGGCCAGCCATTCCATCGACTTCGTCCACTCCGTGAGTGCCATGAAGAGCCTCCCTGTGGTGCGCTGACGCCCGGTTGATGCCTTAGTGCACCGGGTGGCGGGTGTCGCGGCCATACGGCGGGAGCTCAATTCCCCGTATGGGGCGAGCGCCCGCGCGCCAAACAGGCAGGTAGCAGGGCGTGCGCCCCCGGGCCGGCGGAGTACGCCGGAGCCGGTCGAGTGCGCCGGGACCGCCGGGCGCCGCCCGTTCCCGCCGGGTCACCGCTCGTACGCTGTCCGTGCTCGCGTCCCAAGCGGCGCCCCCACGGGACACCTGCCGGGAGCCGGCCGGTCTGTGCGTCGCCGGTGAATGTTTGTGACCGTTCTAGGGTGTTTGTTGTGGTGCGCTGGTTTCAGTCGTTTCCCAGACGGCCGAGGGCGGGGCCCGCCGCGTCCGGCGGCGTACCCGACCAGGGCCTCGTCGTGCCGTCCCGGCTCGCCGCGCTGCGCACCTCACTGGCCGGGATCGGCACCACCCTGGACGAGGGCATGACCTGCGCGGAACTGACCCGGGAGGCGGTCCGGCAGGCCGGCGGCGCGGCGGCCGTGCTGCGGATCGGCGGCGACGCCGTGGCGCGGTACGAGGCCGTCGAGGGCGACCCGACGCTGCTGCCCGGCATCCCGTGGGCCCTCGCCGCCGTGCGGGAGATGGGCGCGCTTGAGGAGGCCACGTCCCCCGTCCTGTACGCCTCGGCCGGCCGAGGCCGAACGGCGCTCTGCGTTCCCGTGGCCACCGACGGACACCTCTGCGGCGGACTGGTCTGCGCACGCGAGCGGGCACCGTTCACCCCGGAGGAGGCCGAGCTCCTCGGCCTCCTCGCCGAACGCGCCGCCTCCCACATCCGGCACGCCCGCGAGCACGAGCGGGTCAGCGGCGTCGTCGGCAACCTCCAGCGCGCCCTGCTCGCCGAGCCCGGCCGTCCGCACCCCAACCTGGACGTGGCCATCCGCTACATGCCCGTCGGACAGAGCGCCCTCGTCGGCGGCGACTGGTGCGAGACCGTCCGGCTGCACTTCGGACGGACGCTGCTCGTCGTCGGCGACGTCATGGGACACGGCTTGGAGGCCGCCGTCGACATGACGGCGTACCGCTCCTCGCTGCGCTACATCGCATCCGCCGACCTGCCGCCGCACCGCGTGCTGCGCCAGCTCGACGACAGCGCGTCCGCGGAACCGGACCGTCGGCCGGCCACCTGCCTGATCGCGCGCGTCGACCCCGACCGGGGCCAGGTCACCCTGGCCAGCGCCGGTCACCTGCCCCCGGCCGTGATCGACCGGCAGGGCCGCACCTCACTGCTGCCGGTGCCGGTCGGCCCGCCCCTGGGCACGGGCCTCGGCGGCTACGAGCCGGCCACCTACCGACTGGACCCGACCCAGACGCTGGTGCTCTTCACCGACGGCCTGGTCGAGCACCGCGGCGAGGACATCGACCACTCCCTGGACCGGCTGGCCGGCGTCGCCTTCGAGGCCACCGCGGGTGTCGAGGCCGTCATCGACACCGTGCTCGCCCGCCTCGACGCCCGGCACGCCGAGGATGACGTCGCCGTACTGGCCGCCCAACTCCACGATCGCGTGCTGCGCGACGACCGCGAGGCCACGTGAGCGACACCGGCCCCGGCGCCGTTCCTCACCAGTCGTCGTGGTCGTACTGCGCGCCCGAGACGTACGGGTCATGGCGCCGTCCCGGCGACTTGGGCGGCGGTGCCGTAGGTGGCAGGCTCGCCTCCCGCAGCGCGTCGCACCACGGGCAGCCGGCGGTGTCCTCGCTGTCGTCGCGCTCCAAGCGGGTGGCTCCTGTCCTGTTCGAGGGCGGGCGGTGTGAGTCGGGCACGGATGACTCCATCCGGGTTATCTCCTCACTCGACTGGGTGGTGGCGAAGGCGTCCGGCGTACCACCGGCGCACGCCTCGGCGTTGCTCCGGCATGGACAGCACTGATGCGGCGCGGCGAGTCCTCGGCGGCGACGACGCACCCATGTCGTACGTCGTGCCGGTCACCGGCGTCCCGGGCCGGCCGTCGATCTACGCGGCCCTGGTCGCGGAGTGGCGTGCCAAGGGGCGCACGGTGCCTGGGCGCCGGGACATGTCGTGGGACCTTCTCGTGGCAGCCGCCGGCCAAGGACAGACGGTCACCTCCTGGGCCGTCGGTCCCTGTGCCGGTCTGACCCCGGCCCTGGCCGCCGGCCGGCCCGCCCGCGTGGACTACGGGCCGGCCCGGGCGGACGAGCGCCACCTCGGGACGGTCGAGGGGGACGCCGCAGCGGTCGATCCGGGCGCCGGCACCGTCGAGCGGGACGCCTGCGCGCAGAACCCGTCGCCCGAGCGCGTCCCGGCGATCGTCGTCCCCCGTGGCCTTCCCGGACCGTTGTTCGTGTGGGAGGGCAGCGGCAGCGGTGGACGCGTCGGCGTGGCCGATCCGCTCACGACCGACTGACGCCCACCGGGACGGCGAGCGCGCCGCCGACCGCGCGCAGCGCCAGCCGCACCGCGGCGGGGTCGTACAGGGCGCCGCTCCCGTCGGGCGGCAGCAGCCACTCCATCCGCCAGCCACCGCAGAGGTAGGGCGGCGGTACCGCGACCCACGAGCCCCGGCCGGCATGGCGGACTCCGGGTCCGGCCCACCCGCTGGCGCCGGCCGGCAGTATGAAGAAGCCGACCCGTCGCGCCCCACAGTTCATCAGCACCGGGCCGCAGGCCCGCGGTCGCATGCGTCTGAGAAGATCCAGGGCGCTCAGGCCGAGGCGCTCGGGGACGCTGAGCACGTCCCAGACACGGCCGGCCTCCAACAGCACCGCGTCCGCGCCCTGGTCCCACTGCCGCTTGCACGAGCGAGGATCCGTCGCGGCCGCCGCGAGCCAGTCGACGGCCTGCTTCCCCATGGCGCGCTGCATGTCCCACTCCCCGTGCCTCTCGGCTCCGCCGTCCCGTTCAGGGCCCCTCATGCTGGTGGATATTTCTATGCGCCGGAAGGGGTGGCGTGGCCTGGCGTTTGCAGGTGATCCGTGCGGCTCTCGCAGGGCTGTTCGGCTCCGGTGGGATCGGCATCGACCTGTTCCGGGGCCCTGCCGAGATCCTCGTTCGCGTCGACGGCGCCGGTGACCTGACGGAGTGTCGACCGCGGCGCCGGTCGACTGCGTGTAGCTGACGGGCCAACTGATTCGGGCGTTTTACGGTGTCTTGATGCGACTCGTGTCTAGATGGGCGCTGCTTTCGTCGGGATGCGCGCCTGTCGTACTGATCGGCGGGTGGCTGATCGCGGCGCACCTGGAAGGCCCCGCCTACGACCCCGTCACGCAGACGATCAGCGTCCTGGCGGCCTACGGCGCTGCGGGATTCTGGGTGATGACGACAGCGCTGGCCGTCCTGGGCCTGTGCCATTTGGTCACCGCCCTGGGGCTGCGGGCGGCCGCGCTCCCGGGACGGGTGGCGCTGGGCGCCGGGGGAGTGACGGCGTTCGTGGTGGCCGCGCTCCCGCCGCCGAGCAGCGGAGGATCCCTGCGCCACGGCGCGGTCGCCGGGGTCGGCTTCGCCCTCCTCGCCATGTGGCCCGTCCTGGCCGCCGATCGCCGCGGTGCCGGACCCTGGGGGCTCAGGTTCGTGCCCTCCGTCGCGGCGACCGTGCTGATGCTCGTCAGCGCCGTCTGGTTCCTGGTCGAGATGCACTACGACGGTCCCGTCGGCGTCGCCGAACGCCTGGTGACCTCCATCCAGTCCCTGTGGCCCTTCGTGGTCGTCGCCTCCTGCCTCCGGCACCGATACGGCGTCAGCCGTTCAGGGTGACGGCCGTTCGCCGTGACGGCCGTTCGCCGTGACAGCCGCTCACGGTGACCGAAATGGCGGACAAGGTCCGGGAACTCCCTGTCCCCCGAGCCCGACTCCTGTAGCGGTACGCACATCAGGAGGCCGCCGATGAATCAACCCCAGCAGTCCTCTCGCGGGGCGGGCGCGGTACTGCGCGCACTCGCCCCGCCACCCGCCCTCTGCGGGTTTCTGCTGCTGCTCGCCCTGATCTTCACGGCGTCGTACGCCGTCGGAGCCGGCTCCGGGCCCGTCGCGCCCGGCATGCACGGCCCCCGAACGAGCGGCAGCGGCGACGGCTCGGAGCATCAGGACACCGGAGACATGGGAGACATGGGCAACACGGACATGCGGCACGGGAGCGGCGGCTGATGGCCATCGAACCCGCACCCCCGATGACCACCACGGACCTGACCGTCGGCGGGATGACCTGCGCGGCCTGTGTACGGCGGGTGGAGAAGAAGCTCGCCAAGCTGGAAGGCGTGACGGCGACGGTCAACCTGGCCACCGGGCGCGCCCGGGTGAGCCATCCCCCGCACGTCCGCCCCGAGGAACTCGTCGCGACCGTCGAACAGGCCGGATACACGGCCGCCTTGCCCGAGCCGCCTGAGGCACGCCGGCGCCGGGACGCAACGGGCCATGAGGAAGAGGCCGGGAGCGGGGGCGGACGGGAGTCCGAGGACGTCCGGTCGGAGCGGGACCGGCTGCTGGTCACCGCCCTGCTCGCGGTGCCGGTGCTCGTGCTGTCGATGGTGCCCGCCTGGCAGTTCCGCAACTGGCAGTGGCTCTGCTTCGTACTGGCCGCCCCGGTCGCCGTCTGGAGCGCCTGGCCCTTTCACGTGCGGGCAGCGCGTGGGTTGCGGCACTCGACGGCGACGATGGACACGCTGGTCTCCCTCGGCGTGGTGGCGTCCTTCTCCTGGTCGGCGTACGCCCTGTTCCTCGGCGGCGCCGGCGCGCCGGGGATGCGGATGCCGTTCAGCCTGCTGCCCTCCGCCTCGGACGGCGTCGCGCACGTCTACCTCGAAGCGGCCGTCGGCGTCCCCCTGTTCGTGCTGGCCGGCCGGTTCCTGGAGGCACGGGCACGTCAGGGCACCGGGGCGGCGCTGCGGTCACTCGCCCGGCTCGCCGCCAAGGAGGTGTCGGTACGGGAGGGTGGCAGCGAACGCCTCATCCCCATCGAGGAGTTGACCGTCGGGCAGATCTTCGTCGTACGCCCCGGGGAGCGGGTCGCGACCGACGGCGAGGTGGCCGAGGGCAACTCCGCCGTGGACCTGTCGCTCGTCACCGGGGAGAGCGACCCCGTCGAGGTCGGGTCCGGCTCACCGGTGGTGGGCGGCGCCGTCAACGCGGGCGGCATGCTGCTGGTGCGGGCCACCGCCGTCGGTGCTGACACCCAACTGGCCCGGATCACACGCCTGGTGACGGACGCCCAGGCAGGCAAGGCGCGGGCGCAGCGGCTTGCCGACGCCGTCGCCGGGGTGTTCGTGCCCGCGGTGCTGGCGCTGGCCGTCACCGTGCTCGGGTTCTGGCTCGGGGCCGGGGCCGACCCGCAGGCGGCGATCACCGCGTGCGTGGCCGTCCTGGTGGTGGCGTGCCCCTGCGCGCTGGGCCTGGCGACCCCGACCGCGCTGATGGCGGCCACCGGACGCGGCGCGCAGCTCGGCGTCCTGATCCGCGGCCCGCAGGCCCTGGAAGGGCTCCAGCACATCGACACCGTCGTCCTCGACAAGACCGGCACCCTCACCTCCGGGCACATGACCGTCGCCGGCGTCACCGCCGTGCCCGGCGGGCTCGGCAAGGACGCCGTGCTGCGGCTGGCCGGTGCCGTGGAGCAGGGTTCGGAACATCCGCTGGGCCGCGCGGTCGTCGCTCATGCCCGCAGGGTCCTGCCCGAAGGCGAGGCGCTGCCCGAGGTGCGGGACTTCAGCGCGCAGGCCGGCCGGGGCGTGCAGGGTCGGGTCGAGGGGCGCGTGGTGGAGGTGCTCGCGCCGGACGAGTCGCTGCCCACGGCACTGGCGGACGCCCTGCCGGTGGCGGAGGCGGCCGCACACACGCCCGTCGTCGTCCGCGTCGACGGGGTCGTCGAGGCACTGATCGAGATCGGGGACGTCGTACGGCCCGGCAGCTACCGTGCCGTGGACCGGCTGCGGCGCCTGGGCATCCACCCGGTGCTCGCCACCGGCGACCGCGAGGCACCGGCCCGCGCCGTCGCCTCCGCCCTCGGCATCGAGGAGGTGCACGCGCGCCGCACACCCGAGGACAAGGCCGGCCTCGTACGGGAACTGCGGCGCGAGGGCCGCAGGGTCGCGGTCGTCGGCGACGGCGTCAACGACGCGGCGGCGCTGGCCGGTGCCGACCTCGGTATCGCCATGGGCACGGGCACGGACGTGGCGATCGGGGCCGCCGACGTGACCCTGGTGCGCGGGGACATCGAAGCACTCGGCGACGCGGTCCGGCTCGCCCGGCGCACTCTGGGCACCATCCGCGCCAACCTGCTGTGGGCCTTCGGCTACAACCTGGTGACCGTGCCGCTCGCCATGGTCGGACTGCTCAACCCCATGGTCGCCGCGGTCGCCATGTCGGCGAGCTCTCTGCTCGTGGTGGGCAACAGCCTGCGGCTGCGGGCCTGGCAGCCGGCCGCGGGCCGCAGTCGCGAGCAGGCCGGAGTGCGGGGCCGCACGCCCGCCGTCGCTGGAGGACGTACCCGATGACCGTGTCCACGGCCGAACGACCGGCCGACCCCCGGGCCTGGCGCCCGACCCGCCGCCGGATCACCGACGGCCTGCTCGCCGCGCTCGCCCCGATCGCCGCATGCGCCGTCGCCCTGGGCGGCCTGACCACCTGGGCCGGCTCCGGCAACGCGGGCAGCCCGGCGCGGGTCACGGTGACCGCAGGGCAGGTCTTCCTGCCGTACGGCGACGTCCGGGACACCGCGGCGTTCTTCCGGATCACCAATTCCGGCGGCTCGGACGACCGGCTGCTGAAGGTGACGTCGTCCGCGGTCCTAGGCGAGGCGACGCTCAGCCGTCATCGGATGGCCGGCGGCAACGCGGCGTCGGCGCAGACGGTGGACTCGGCCCGCGTCCCGGCCGACAGCACTCTCGCCATGTCCCCATTCGGACTGGACGTGACACTGCGGGCCGATCCGCAGTGGGTGGCGGGCACATATGTGCCGTTCACACTGCACTTCGAGCACGGTGGGCGGATCGATGTGCAGGCCAAGGTGGTCCGCCCCGGCGAGGGTGGGTGAGGGCGGCCCCACACCACCACTTGTCGGCCGGTGTGCGTGCCCAGTTCCCTCCAGTCGATGTGTCCTGTATCACTCTTCTGGGCCTGAGTGCGGAACGGGGGTGTTGTGCGTACCCACCCGTGACGAGTGGGCCCAGGATGCGAGGATGAGGGCCGTCATGACTGCTGGGTGGGGTGTGCGCACGATACGGGCCGCGGTGTTCGCGTCGGTCTGTGTGCTGCTCGCCGCCCTCGGCCACGTCCTCATGTCGGGCGAGACCGTCCCCTGGTGGACGCTGGCCGCCGGTGCCGTCCTGACGGGCGGCGCGGGCTGGTGCCTCGCCGGCCGCGAGCGCGGGCTCCCCCTGGTCGTGTCCGTCGTGGTCGCTGCCCAGGGCGGGCTGCACACGGCCTTCGAGTTCGCCCAGTCCTCCACCACCACGGCCACCGCGCACGACATGAGTTCCATGTCCGCGCACGGCGGTTCCATGTCCATGGGACACATGGGGATGGAACACATGGACATGGGCCACGACATGGGCGCCACATCCTCCTTCGGCATGTTCGCCGCCCACACCCTTGCCGCGCTCCTGTGCGGCCTGTGGCTCGGCCACGGCGAACGCGCAGCGTTCCGCATCCTGCGGGCCGTCGCCGGATGGCTGGCCGCCCCGCTGCGGCTGTCGCTCGCCCTGCCCGCACCACCGCACCGCCCACGGCTGCGTCCGCGGCGCGGGCACTCCGACCGGGCGCCGCGGCTGCTGCCGCTCGTCCACACGATCACCTCTCGGGGTCCTCCAGCAGGGATCGCTGTCATCTGAGACAGCCGGTCACCCGAGGCGCGCGACCGTGCCTCGGGCTCCGGCCGTACCTGCCGTACGGCCGTATCCCTTGCTTCCCCGGACCCATCCGGCACGGTGTGCCCGCACGTCGTACGCCGTCGTGCCCGCCTGCGTGCCGGAGTCCGGACTACCGAGAAGGAACCAGGTGATCACTCCTGCCCTGCCTTCCTCACGCCCGACCCGCGTGAGGTATTCGAAGGCGGACCACGAGGCGGACAGCACCTCCACGACCGTCTCCCGCGACGAGTCGACGACCGCGTGGGCGCTGGCCGCCGGCGGCGGTGACGCCGACGCGACCGACCGCTTCGTCCGCTCGCTGCACCGCGACGTCGTGCGCTATGTGGCGCATCTGTCCGCCGATCCGCAGGCCGCCGACGACCTGGCACAGGACACGTTCCTGCGGGCGCTCGGCAGCCTGCACCGGTTCGAGGGCCGTTCCTCGGCGCGGGCCTGGCTGCTGTCCATCGCGCGGCGCGCGGTGATCGACAGTCACCGCTACGCGGCCGTCCGGCCCCGGCTGTGCGACACCGACGACTGGACGCTGGTGGCGGAGCGCGCCCAGCCGACCGGCCTGCCCGGTTTCGATGACGGCATCGCGCTGCTCGACCTGCTGGACGCGCTGCCCGACGAGCGCCGCGAGGCGTTCGTCCTGACGCAGATGGTGGGCCTGCCGTACGCGGAGGCGGCCGAGATGAGCGACTGTCCCGTCGGCACGGTCCGCTCGCGCGTGGCACGCGCCCGGGCGACCCTCGTCGAGCTGCTGGCGGAGGCAGAGACCGCGGTCGCGGACGACGCCGTGGCCCTCGCCGAACCGGCGGTTGCCGTGGCCCTTGCCGAACCGGCCACCGTGGCCATGGCCGAACCGCCCGCCGTGGCCATGGCCGAACCGGCCGTCGTGGCGGCCTGACTCCGAATCCGGTGTCGGTTCACCCTGCCGGGAACCGACACCGGGTTCGCCCCGACTACTGGTTCGGGCGGCGGCGAAATCCGCCCGTACGACCAGTGGATACAGGGGAGTTTGCGATGCGTTCTCGTGTGGGGCGGGCCATGACGGCCGCGGTGCTCGGCGGCCTGCTGGCGACAGGCTGCGGCAGCGGGAACGACGAGACGGCGAGTCCGGCCGCCGGCAAGGGCGACTCAGCGGACCATCCGGTCACCGTCACCGACTGCGCGGGCGCCGAGACCACCTTCACCTCCGCTCCGCAGCGCATCGTCACGAGCAATGCCTCCAGCCTCGAACTGCTGCTCCGGCTGGGTGCCGGGGACCGGGTCGCCGGCACCGGCTTCCCGCCCGGCAAGGGCACCCTGCCGGACGAACTCGACGCGCGGGCGCAGCAGGTGAAGGTGCTCGGCGAGACCGTGATCCCCAAGGAGAAACTCCTCGGATCCGGCGCCGACCTGTACATCGACACCTTCGCCTCGATGAACATGGGCGGCGGCATGGGGGACGCGCCGACCGAGGCGGAGTTCAAGGCCGCCGGCATCAAGCACATCTTCCTCAAGTCCACGGCGTGCGCCGCCATGAGCAAGAGCCCGGTCACCGACCTGTCCGCCGTAGAGGACGACATCACCTCCCTCGGCGCCGTCACCGGCACGAGCGCCAGGGCCGGGGAACTCGTCGCCGGCATGAAGAAGAAGGTGGACGCCGTCCGCGAGGCGGTCGGCACCACGCCCGAGGGGAAGCGGCCCACGTACTTCTTCTTCGACTACGACGCCGGCACCAAGCAGCCCATGGCCGTCTGCAACCGCCAGGTCGCCAACGCCGTCATCACGCTCGCCGGGGCGCGCAACGTCTTCGCCGACTGCGACGGTGACTACAAGCAGGTCGGCTGGGAGGACGTGATCGCGAAGAATCCGGACTGGATCCAGCTCGGGGTGCGCGACCGGGGCAGCGAGGCCGCGAACGACAAGGCCTACGACGAGGCCCGCAAATGGCTGGAGACGAACGCCGCGACCAGGGGCCTGAAGGCCGTCGAGAAGGGCCGCTTCCTGCGCATCGGCTCCGAGCGGACCACCATCGCCGGGGTCGCCAACGCCGACACCGTCGAGGAGATCGCGAAGACGCTGTACCCCGGCAAGGTCGGCTGACCGTGCTCGACACCATGGTGCGCCGGAAGGGCACGGCGGATCCGCAGGAGCGCACCCGGACGCGCTCCGTGCCGGCCGCGCCGCTGGCAGTCGCCCTCGCCCTGGCCCTGTTCGCCGCTCTCACCGCGGCCGTGTCCTGGGGCTCGACGTCCATCCCGGCCGGTGAGGTGTGGAGTGTCGTCGGGCGGCGCCTGTCCGGCGAGGCGCCGCGCCCCGGCACCGACGACCTGATCGTCTGGCAACTCCGGGTGCCCCGCGCCCTGCTGGCGGCACTCGTCGGCGCGGGTCTCGGTCTCGTCGGCACGGCGATGCAGGCCCTCGTACGCAATCCGCTGGCCGACCCGTACTTCCTGGGCATCTCCAACGGGGCGTCCCTCGGAGCGGTCGCCGCGATCGTGCTCGGCTTCGGCACGGGCGGCGCGCTCGGTCTGGGGCTGTCGGGCGCCGCGTTCGCGGGTGCCCTCGCCACCTTCGCGCTGGTGTGGGCGGTGGCCCGGCGCCGGGGCGGATTCGCACCGCTGCGGCTGGTGCTGGCCGGAGTGGCGATCGGGCAGTTCCTGTCCGGGTTCACCAGCTACCTGGTGCTCCAGGCCGGCGACGAGCAGCAGACCCACAGCGTGCTCTTCTGGCTCATGGGCAGCCTGAGCGGCGCGAGTTGGCCGCTGCTCGCCGCCCCCGCGGTCGCCGTACCCGTCACGCTGGTGTGGCTCCAGGCGCGTGCCCGGGGCCTGAACGCCCTCATCATGGGCGACGAGACCGCGGCCGGGCTCGGCGTCGACGCAACCCGCCTGCGCCGGGAACTGTTCACCCTCACCAGCCTGCTGACCGGCGTACTCGTCGCCGTCTCCGGCGCCATCGCCTTCGTCGCGCTCATGGTGCCGCACGCCTGCCGCCTGATCGTCGGCGGTGACCACCGCCGCCTGCTGCCCGTCTCGGCGCTGTTCGGCGCGCTGCTGCTGGTCGTGGTCGACATCGTGTGCCGCACGGCCATGGACACCCAGGAGCTCCCGGTCGGCGTGGTCACGTCCCTCATCGGGGCACCGGCGCTGCTGTATCTGCTGGACCGGCGGTTGGGGAGCGGCAGTTGAGGATCTGGGGGAGTACGACTTGAGGATCGACATCGAGGACCTGGAAGTCGCCTACGCCGGCCGCACGGTCGTCGCGGGCGCCCGGCTGATCGCCGCCGAGGGTGAGATCACCGGTCTCGTCGGTCCGAACGGCAGCGGCAAGTCCACACTCCTGCGCACCGTCTACCGGCATCTGAAGCCGGCCGCCGGCCGGGTCCTGCTGTCCGGCACCGACCTGCGCCGGCTGAGCCCCGCCGCGGCGGCCCGCCATGTCGCGGCACTCCCGCAGGAGCGGGGCGGCGACTTCGAGCTGACCGTCCGCGAGGTCGTCGCCATGGGCCGTACGCCCTACAAGCGGGCCTTCGCCGGGGAGGACGCCACCGACCGGGACGTCGTCGCCCGCGCCCTCGCGGACGTCGGCATGGAGCGGTACACCGGGCGCCGCTTCATGGAACTGTCCGGCGGCGAGCGCCAACGCGTCCTGCTGGCCCGCGCCTTCGCCCAGCAGCCGGACGTCCTGGTGCTGGACGAGCCGACCAACCACCTCGACATCCGGCACCAGGTCGAACTGCTCGCCCTGCTGCGGGCGGGCCGCCGGACGACGCTGGTGTCGCTGCACGACCTCAACGCCGCCGCCTCCGTCTGCGACCGGCTGCACGTCCTGCACGACGGCAACGTCGTCGCCTCGGGCCCGCCGCGCGAGGTGCTGCAACCCGCGCTGCTGGCCGAGGTGTTCGGCGTACGGGCGACCGTCGTGGACCATCCGCTGACCGGAGACCCGCTGATCGCCTTCGATCACCGGGCCCCGGCGGACGGGCCGGACGACGTCGACGGCCCCGGCACGGCCTTCGGCGCCGGTGTCCCCATTTCGGCCCCGAGCGGTGTCCCGGGGGCTGATCCCGGGCGGTCACACCGGTGAGCGCCCACGATCGCGAAAGGCAGTGAACCATGAGCGACATCAAGGGAATTGACAGCACGGCCGGCATCGAAGGTGTCGGCGGCCCGGACCCCGTGGCGACCTTCTGCGGCGACTGCGACTGCGGCTGTCCGCAACTGTTCGTCGACCCCGCCGCCCCGGCCGAGCGCCGGGTGGTCCTCACGGACGACTTCGGGCAGCGGGTGCAGATGAGCGCGGACCAGTTCTCGTCGCTGGTCGCGGAGGCCAAGTCCGGCAAGCTGGACGGCATCGGCGCGCCCTGATGCCGCAGTACCCGGACGGACTCCGCACGGCCACCGGGACGGACTCCGCATTCTTCATATTTCCTGCCATTTCCGGGAACTGAGCCCTCAGCGCCCCCGACCTCTGGAAGTGAGGCTGCCGTACGGCGGCCGGTCAGGAGAGGGAGGGGGCGAGGGTGACGGACCGCTGGGTTCTCGTGGCCGTCGCGGGCGCGCTGTCGTTCGTGGCCATGCTCGACATGAACATCGTCAACGTGGCGCTGGCCGACATCTCCACGGGACTGCACGTCTCGCCCGCGACGGCGCAATGGGCGGTGCTGGGTTATCAACTTCCCGTCGTCGCCCTGTTGTTGCCGGTCGGCAGATGGCTGGACGGCTCGGGCACGCGCCCCGCGCTGCTGGCGGCGACCGCCGGGTTCGCGACGTGCGGTGTTCTCGCCGCGGCGGCTCCCTGGGCGGCCTGGCTGACGGCGGCCCGCATCGGGCAGGGCGTGTGTGCGGCGGTGCTGTTCGTGCTGATGCCGGTGCTGGTGATCCGCGCCGTACGTCCCGAGGCACGTGGCCGGGCGATGAGCGTGCCCGCGACGCTCGGCCCGCTCGGCGCCATGACGGGACCAGCGGTGGGCGGGCTGCTCCTGGATCACCTGGGCTGGCGCTGGGTCTTCCTGGTCAAGCTTCCGTTCTGCCTGCTGGCCCTCGTCCTGACCTGGAAGGCGATGCCCGACGACGGCGCGTTGCGCGCGCCGGACCGGCGGTTCCTGGCCGACACGCTGCTCGTGGGCGGCGGGCTGGCCATGCTGCTGCTCGCCCTGACGCTGGGAGACGGCCGTCCGCCGTGGTCCCTGCTCGCACTCGCCGCGCTGGTGCCGCTGTGGCGGTGGCTGCGCGGGCCCGGTGGCCGTCCGGTGACCGGAGTCCTGCGGGCGGCGGGGTTGTTCCGGGCGCACGGCGCGGTCCTCGCGCTGGCGGCGGCCTTCGCCGCCATGCACTACGTCGTCGCCCTGCACCTCCAGCGGGACGAGGGAGTCAGCGCCACCGCGACCGGCCTGACCGTGCTCGCCTTCCCGCTCGGCATGGGGCTGGCCGGACCCGTCGGCGGTCGGCTCGCGGACCGGTACGGCCCTCGGCTCCTCGCGGTCACCGGTGCCGCGTTCACCGCAGCCGGACTCCTCCTGCTGATTCCGCTCGGCGACGGCTGGTCCCCGCCGGACGTGGCCTGGCGGCTGGCGCTGGCCGGCCTCGGCATGGGATTGAGCGGCGGCCCGACGCAGGCCCTCGTCATGGGCGCCGCCCCGCCGGGGCGGACCGCCACCGTCGGATCGACCGTGCAGGTCGCCCGCAGCCTCGGCTTCACGCTCGGCCCCGCACTCGCCACCGCGGCGTGGGCCCTGGCCGGGTCCGACGGCGGCGCGCGGGCCGGGCTGACGCTCGCCGCCGCGGCCGCCTGTCTCGCCGTACCCCTGCTCGCGCTGCCCGGCCGGCCGGGCGCGGCCGTGCCCGAGCGGACCACCGACACCGTCCCGACCTGATCCAGGAGTTCCCCATGTGCGGAATCACCGGCTGGGCGTCCTTCCACCACGACGCCCGCACCCAGGCCCCGGTCATCGAGGCCATGACCGCCGAGCTCTCCCCACGCGGCCCCGACGCCGGGGGCGTGTGGCTGGGGGAGCGGGCCGCGATCGGCCACCGCCGCCTGGCCGTCATCGACCTCGCAGGCGGCGCACAGCCCATGACCGACCGGCCGCACACGCCCACGGCCGTGCTCAGCTACAGCGGAGAGGTCTACAACCACCACGAGCTGCGAGCCGAACTGCGCGGTCGCGGGCACCGGTTCAGCACCCGCAGCGACACCGAGGTCGTGCTGCGCGCCTACGCCGAATGGGGCGAGGGACTCACCGACCGCCTGGAGGGCATGTTCGCGTTCGCCGTCTGGGACGAGCGAGCCCAGCGGCTGCTCCTCGTCCGTGACCGGCTCGGCGTCAAACCGCTGTTCTGGGCGGCCGTCGACGGCGGTCTGGCCTTCGCCTCCGAGCCCAAGGCCCTCTTCCGGCACCCCGAGATACGGCCCCGCGTCGACGCGGACGGGCTCCGGGAGGCGTACGGCCTGCTGTTTAACACCGGGCCGACCGTGTGGTCCGGGGTACGGGAGGTGGAGCCGGGCGGCCTGCTCGTCCTGGACCGCGACGGCATCCGCGAACGCCGCTACTGGCAACTGGAGGCCGGCGCGCACGAGGACGACCGGGACGCCACCGTCGAGCGGATCGGCAACCTGGTCGGCGCCGCCGCCCGCGGTCAGTTGGAGGCCGACGTACCGCTGTGCAGCCTGCTGTCCGGCGGTATCGACTCCACCGTCCTGACCGCTCTGCTCGCCGACGAACTCCAGCTTCGCGAGGGCCCGGAGGCCCGCATCCGCTCCTACGCCGTCGACTACAGCGACCAGGCCGAGCAGTTCACCGGCGACGTCCTGCGCACCGGCCACGACACGCCGTACGCCATCGAGGCGGGCGCGTTCATCGGCACCGACCACAGCACGGTCGTACTGGATCCGCGCACCCTGCTCGACCCCGAGCACCGCAAGGCCGTCGTGGTGGCCCGCGACTCACCGATCGGCGTCGGCGACATGGACACCTCGCTGTACCTGCTGTTCGGGGAGATACGACGGCACTCCACCGTCGCCCTGTCGGGCGAGGCCGCCGACGAGGTCTTCGGCGGCTACCCCTGGTTCCACAACCCCCGGGCGCTCGCCGCCGACACCTTCCCCTGGCTGCTGGTCACCGGCGACGAGGCCGCCATGCCACTCAACCCCGAACTCGACCTGCGGATCGGCGAGTTCCGCGACGACACCTACCGCACCGCCCTGGCCGCCGTGCCCCACCTAGACGGCGAGAGCCACGCCGAGCACCGGCAACGCGAGATGCAGCACCTGTCCCTGACCCGCTGGCTGCGCCAACTCCTGCACCGCAAGGACCGGTTGAGCATGGCGCGGGGACTGGAGGTCCGCGTCCCGTACTGCGACCACCGGCTCGTCCAGTACGCCTTCGACGTGCCCTGGGCGCTGAAGAGCTTCGACGGCCGGGAGAAGAGCCTGCTGCGCGCCGCCGGAGCGGGACTGGCACCCGACTCCGTACTGCACCGCCCCAAGAACCACTACCCGGCCACCCACCACCCCGACTACAACCGCGGACTTCAGGACCTGGCCCGTGACGCCCTGTCCGTCCAGCAGGTCCGCGCACTGGCCGACGAGGCCCGCATCAAGCCCTGCCTCGACACTCCGCCCGAACACCTGGAATGGGGCCACCGGCTCCGCCTCGAACGCGTCGTCGACCTCGCCCTGTGGCTGGACCACCACCAGCCCGAACTCGCCCTCTGAGGAGCGCCACCAGCCATGACCACCCACGACTCGCAGCCACTCACCGACCCGGTACCGCTGATGGGCTGCCCGTACAAGGCCGACCCCTATCCGCTGTACGAGCGGATGCGCGACGCCGGGCCGGTGCATCCGGTCCTCTTCCCCAGCGGGGTCCGGGCCTGGCTCGTCACCGGATACGACGCCGCCCACGCCGCGCTCAACGACGACCGGCTCGGCAAGAACCACGACCGGGGCAACGACCGCTGGCGCGAGCGTGCCTCGATCATGCCCGAGCCGCAGCACTCCCAGCTCCAGGTCCATCTCCTGCACCAGGACCCGCCGAAGCACACGCACATGCGGCGCTTCGTCACGGACGCGTTCACGCCGCGCCGCGTCGAGGCACTGACGCCGCGCTTCCAGGAGCTGGCCGACACGCTCGTCGACGCCCTCCCGGAGCGCGGCCCTGCCGACCTCGTCGCCGGATTCGCCGCCCACTTCCCCTTCCGGGTACTCGCCGAAGTCATCGGCCTGCCGGGCGAGTTGGCTGCCCGCTTCGACCGGGACTGGGGCAAGGTCGTCCAGCCGGTCGGGCCGACGGACCCGGGGCGGCCTCGGTACGAAGCCCGGCTGCACGGCCTTCAGAGCTATATCGCCGAGGTCGTCGCCCACAAGCGCGAGCACGGGGACGGCGATCTGCTCGGCCGTCTCGTCGCGGCCCGCGACCAGGGCGAACTGTCCCGGGAAGAGCTGGACTCGATGATCTTCCAGCTACTGGTGGCCGGCCAGGAACCGGTCACCAACCAGATCACGACGGCCCTGATCGCCCTGTTCCGCCACCCCGGGCAGCTCGTCCGGCTGCGCCACGACCCCGGCCTGATGCCCCGCGCGGTCGAGGAACTCCTGCGCCACGACAGCGCCTTCGAGCTCACCACCTGGCGCTTCTTCGACCAGGACAGCGACCTGTACGGCACCCGGATCCCGGCCGGGGACTCCGTGATCGTCTCCCTGTGCGCGGCCAACCGCGACCCGCGCCGTTTCCCCGACCCCGACACCCTCGATCTCGACCGCAGCCCCAACCCCCACCTCGCCTTCGGTCACGGCATCCACTTCTGCCCCGGCGCCGCCCTCGCCCGCGCCGAACTCCGTGTCGCCCTCGGCACGTTGCTGGCCCGCCTGTCCGGCCTGCACCTCGCCGTCGCGGACGAGGACATCGAGTGGATCCCGTCCGTCCTGGGCCGCGGCACGCACCACCTGCCCGTCGGCTACGACCGACGGCTGTGAGGCCGGCCCCGGCCGACCCCGCCCCCTTGAACGACCCGCGCCCTGACCGACCTGCCCTTTGACCGGGCCGCGCCCGTCCCGTCGAGGCGCCGTCCCGCCCTGCCCGCTGACCGACCGCGCCCGCTGACCGGCCGCGCCCGCCCGTCGAGGCGCCGCCCCGCCCTGCCCCCTGACCGACCCCGCCCGCTGACCGACCGCGCCCGTCCCGCCGAGGCGCCACCCCGCCCTGCCCGCACACCCGTGGAGGAACGACATGCCGCTGACCACCGCACCGGACACCCTCCCCCGAACCACCGGCGCGAGGATCCTGGACCTGCTTCTCGCCCACCACCGCACGACGGACCCGTCTCACGCCACGGCCGAGGCGTTCCCCCACCAACTGCGCCGGATCACCGACTACGTCCGCCAGGACGCCCCCATCGTCCTCACCCTGCCCGGCTTCCCCTGCAAGTCGCCCAACCCGGCCAAGACCCTGGGCCACCTGCCGGACATGGGCGAACGCCTCTCCCTCGCCTTCCTCGACACCCTGTGCGCCGAGATCGAGGAGATCCACCCACCCGGCGCGCAGGTCGTCATCTGCTCCGACGGCCATGTCTTCGGCGACCTGATCGGCGTCCCCGACGCGCACATCGACGCCTACGCGGACGAACTGCGCGCCCTGATCCGGGAGTCGGACCTGCGCCGCCTCTCCGTCTTCGACCTGCGCGACGTCCTCGGCGACCTCCCGCACGACGCCAAACGCGCCCACGTCCACGACCGCTACGCCCCCACCATGGACGCCCTGCGCGCCGAGGTCCGCACCGACCCGCAGACCCTCGCCCTGTACCGGGGCATCACCCGCTTCCTCGTCGAGGACACCACCGGCTTCACCGGCACCCGCTCCGCCCTCCAACGCGAGTGCCGCAAACGGGCGTACGGCGTCATCCAGCGCAGCCGGGCCTGGGGCCGGCTCATCGGCGATCACCATCCGCGCGCCGTACGCCTGTCGATCCACCCCCAGTTGGTCGGTGCCGCCAAGTTCGGCATCCGGCTGCTCGACGCGCCCGACGTGTGGACGACGCCCTGGCACTCCGTCGCCCTGCGCGAGGCCGACGGAAGCTGGACCCTCATGCCCCACGCCAGGGCGCGACGCCTCGGGCGGCTGGTCCACCGCGACGGCAGACCCAGCCACTTCGAGCGGGCGTGACGGCTCAGCGCCGCCCGGCCGCCGTCCGCAGATAGGTGCCGAGCCGGGCGATGGCCGACGGATTGCGCGGGCTCTCGACCAGGTCGACGTAGTCCAGGACGAAGATCCGCTTGTGCTTGACGGCGGAGACGTTGCGCAGCGGCCCGTAGGAGAGCAGGAACTTCTTCTTCTGCTCGGCGCTCACATCGCCGTAGTCGCAGATCACGATGACGTCCGGGTCCCGCTCCACGACGGTCTCCCAGCCCACGGTGGTCCACGAGTCCGCGACGTCGCGCATGATGTTCGTCCCGCCGGCCTCGCTGATGATCTGCTCCGGGGCGGCGAAGCGGCCCGACGTGAAGGGCTGGTCCTGTCCGCTGTCGTACAGGAACACCTTCGGCCGCGCGGCACCCTCGGGAGACTTCGCCCGCACTTCAGCAACCTGCTTCTTGAAGTCGGCGATCAGCGCGGCGGCCCGCTTCTCGACGCCGAACAGCTTCCCGAGGTTGGTGAGGTCGGCGTACAAGGCGTCCAGCGGCGGCATGATGCCGCGCGAGCTGTCCGTGCGGCCGTTGCGGCAGGACTCGGTGAGGACGTACGAGGGGATGCCGAGCTTGTTGAGCGCCTCGGGCGTGAAGCCGCCGTCCTCACGGAAGCCGTAGTTCCAGCCGGCGAAGACGAGGTCGGCGCGGGCGTCGAGGACGTTCTCCTTGGTGAGCTGGTCCTTCGACAGCCACTTCACCTTGTCGTAGCCGTCCTTCCAGGGCACGCCCCTCAGGTCGCCCTTGTCGTCGGGCATGGCGAACCCGGCCATGCGGTCCTCCAGACCGAGCGCGAACATCAGCTCGGTGATACCGACGTCGTTGGTGACCACCCGCTCGGGCACCTTGTCGTACGTCACCTCCCGGCCGCAGTTGGTGAGGGTGACCGCGGACGACTTCGCGTCCGTCGGCTTCTCCACCGTGGCCCCGCACCCGGTCGCGGTGACCGTCGCGGCGAGGCAGAGGGCGGTGGCTAGGAGCTTGCGCATGTGGTTCCTTGGGGGAGGAGGTCGAACAGGAGCTGGACCGCGCCGGTCTCGGGGTGCCGTACCGGATGGGCACGGACCCCGAAGACGTCGGCGAGCAGGTCGGGTCGCAGGACGTCGTGCGGCGGGCCCGACGCGACGATCCGGCCGCTGGCGACGACGTACAGGACGTCGCAGTGCGCGGCGGCGAGGTTGAGGTCGTGCAGCGCGGCCAGCACGGTCAGGCCGCTGGAGCGCACCAGGGACAGCACGTCCAACTGGTGGGCGATGTCGAGGTGGTTGGTGGGCTCGTCCAGGACGAGCACCTTCGGCTGCTGGGCGAGCGCCCGCGCGATGAGCACGCGCTGTTTCTCGCCGCCGGACAGGGCAAGGAACCCGCGCCCGGCGAGATGGGCGACTCCGGTCCGTTCCATGGCGGCCGCGCAGATCTCCCGGTCGGAGGCGGCCGTACGGCCCGGGTGCGGCAGCCGCCCCATGGCCACTACCTCGGCGACGGTGAAGTCGAACTCGGCCGACGACTCCTGCGGCAGCGCGGCCAGCACCCGGGCCGTCTGCCTGGGCGCCATGGCGTGCACGTCGTCCCCGTCGAGCCGCACCACGCCCGCGGCCGGACGCAGCGCCCGGTACACACAGCGCAGCAGCGTGGACTTGCCGCTGCCGTTCGGGCCGACGAGACCGACGAACGCCCCGCTGTCCACGGCGAGTCGGATGTCGTCGACCAGTCGTGCCCCGGCCGCCTCGACCGTGACGCCCTCGATGCTGAGCCGCATGGTCACCGGCCCCCGAACGCGTAGCCGCCGCGCCGCATCAGCAGCACGAACGCGGGCACGCCGACGACGGCCGTGATCACGCCGACGGGCAGTTCGGCGGGCGCGAGGAGGAGCCGGGACAGCAGGTCCGCCCACACCAGCAGCACCGCCCCGGCGAGCGGCGCCACGGCCAGCACCCGCCGGTGATCGGCGCCCACCAGCATCCGGACGACGTGCGGCACCATCAGCCCCACGAACCCGATGGCCCCGCTGACCGCGACCACGGTTCCGGTCACGGCGGCCGTGACGAGGAACAACTCCCTGCGCAGCCACGCCGGTTGGACGCCGAGCGCCGCGGACGTCTCGTCCCCCATGGCGAGGGCGTTGAGCGACTCGGCCCGCAGGCGCAGCCACGCCCACCCGGCCGCCACGGTCACCGCCGCGAGCGGCACCTGGGCCCAGGTCGCGCCGCCCAGACTCCCGAGCAGCCACATGATCGCCGACCGGGCCGCCTCGCCGCGGGCCGCGCCGAACACCATGACGGTGGTGACGGCCTCGAAGCCGTACGCCAGTGCCGTCCCGGTCAGGATCAGCCGCAGCGGGGTGAGTCCGTGCGGGGAGCGGGCCATGGCGTACACCAGCGCCGTCGCCGCGAGTGCCGACGCGAAGGCGGACAAAGACAGCGCCCAGACTCCCAGCCCCGCGAACACGCCCAGCAGGATCACGGCGTTGGCGCCCACCGCGGCGCCCGAGGAGATGCCCAGCACGAACGGGTCGGCGAGCGCGTTGCGCACCATCGCCTGCACGGCGACACCGACGGCCGCGAGCCCCGCCCCGACGACCGCGCCGAGCACGACGCGCGGCAGCCGGATCTCCCAGACGATGGTGTACGCGGCGACGTCCCCGGCGTCGAGGGTCCCGCCGGTCAGCCCGGCCCCGAGCAGCCGGAAGACGTCCACCCACCCGATCCCGGCGGCCCCGAGCCCCACGCCGCACACCAGCGACACGAGCAGCAGCAGCGTCAGCCCGAGGACGAGCGGTAGGACGGGGAGACGGGCCGTACCGGATCCAGGGGTGGATATCCGTGGCGTACTTCGGTGCACGGGCGGGCGGTCCTTCGCCTGGGGCCGCCTGTGAACATCGAGCAGGAGGCAGCCCGCACGACCGTGCCGGTCGCGCGGTCCCCTCTCGCAGTCCGCGGCGAGCAGTCAACGGGTCGCACCAACCACGGGCGATCGGGCTCACGCGACGACCAGGAGGGTCCTCGCACACACCGTTGCGGGTCAGCGCCGGATTCTCACCGGACTTCCCCCGCGGAAGGCCCGGGGAGCGTAACAGACGGGAGTACGGGCCGGTGGGACAGGGGGCGCCCCTCCACGGGGGAGCGGGCGTTGTCAGTGGGCCGTGCTATCCAGGTGGAGATCTGGGAGGTGGCTCGATGCTGATCGACCCGAACACTTCGCCGGCCCACGCCGTCGTGGAGGCGATCCGGACCGGCGACGTGGGCGGGTTGCGGGACCTGCTCACCGCGCATCCGGGGCTTGCCACGGCACGGGTGGGCGACGTCAATACCGCGCGGAGCCTGCTGCACATCGCCACCGACTGGCCCGGCCACTTTCCCGACGGCCCCCGGACGGTGGCCGCGCTGGTCGCCGCCGGCGCGGACGTGAACGCCCGGTTCACCGGCGCGCACCGGGAGACCCCGCTGCACTGGGCCGCGAGCTGCGACGACGTGCCCGTCCTTGACACCCTGCTCGACCTGGGCGCGGACATCGAGGCCGACGGCGGCGTCATCGGCGACGGCACACCCCTCGCCGACGCGGTGGCCTTCGGGCAGTGGAGGTGCGCGCGGCGCCTGCTGGAGCGCGGCGCCCGCACCACCCTGTGGCAGGCCGCCGCTCTCGGCGAAGCCGACCGCGTCGCCGCCTGCTTCGCCTCCGGCACCGACCGGCCCGGGGCCGACGACGTCACCGCCGCGCTGTGGTGCGCCTGCCACGGCGGGCAGCAGCGCATCGCCGACCACCTGCTGCGACGGGGCGGTGACGTCAACTGGATCGGCTACGACCGGCTGACCGCCCTGGACGCCGCCGACCGTGAGGGCCACCACGCGCTCGTGACGTGGCTGCGCGAGCAAGGGGCGAAGTCCGCCGAGGAGTTGGTCTGACGCCGGGCACAGGGCCACACCTTCGACGTGCGGGGGCCCACTCCGGGGTGAAGACTGGGATACGGCGGGGCGGGTCCGCTCTGCCGTGTATCGACACATCGGTACATCGGAAAATCGATACAGCGAATCGATACAACGACACGAGGTGCGAACGGATCCGCGCACCACGCCCCCGCAGCCCGCCCGGACGTCACGCGCCGTCATCCGTCCGCGGCTCAGCGTCCTGACACAGGGAGCCGGCCATGGGCGGCATCAACGGAACAGCACTGGAAGGTCTGCGCGAGGCGCTGCGGGGACCCGTGATCACTGCGCACGACCCCGGCTACGACGAGGCCCGCGCGCTCTACAACGCCATGATCGACCGGCGCCCCGCGGCCATAGCGCAGTGCGTGGACGTCGCCGACGTGCGGACGGTGATCTCCGCCGCCAGGGACACCGGAGTCGAGCTCGCGGTGCGCGGCGGCGGCCACAGCGGACCCGGCCTGTCCATGGTCGACGACGCGCTCGTCCTCGACCTGTCGACCATGCGCGGAGTGCGGGTGGACCCGGGCACCATGACCGCACAGGTCGCCGGGGGTGCCCAACTGGGCGACCTCGACCACGCGGCCCACACCTTCGGCCTGGGCGTGCCCGCCGGCATCATCTCGATGACGGGCGTGGGCGGCCTCACCCTCGGCGGCGGCCACGGCCATCTGACCCGCAAGTACGGCCTGACCGTCGACAGCCTGCTGTCCGCCGACGTCGTCCTCGCCGACGGAACCTTCCTCACCGCGTCCGAGGACGAGCACCCCGACCTGTTCTGGGCACTGCGGGGCGGCGGCGGGAACTTCGGCGTCGTCACGTCGTTCACCTTCCGGCTGCACCCGGTGGGCACCGTCGGGGTCGCGGTCACGGTATGGCCGGTCGACCGCACGCCCGAAGTGCTGCGCTGGTACCGGGAGTTCCTGCCCGCCGCGCCGCAGGACCTGAACGGCTTCTTCACCCTGTTCACCATCCCGCCCGGACCGCCGTTCCCCGAGGAGATCCACGGGCAGAAGATGTGCGGCGTCGTCTGGTGCTACACCGGCGACCCGGCGGACGACAGCCTGGAGCAGGCGCTCGCCCCGGTGAACGAACCGGCGCCGCCCGCCTTCCACTTCACCACGCCCATGCCCTACCCGGCCCTTCAGGGCATGTTCGACGAGCTGATCCCGAAGGGCTACCAGTGGTACTGGCGCGGCGACTTCTTCGACACGATCTCCGACGCCTCGATCGACGTCCACCACAAGTACGGCGAGAACCTCCCCAGCGAGCTGTCCCTGATGCACCTGTATCCCGTGGACGCCGCGGCCCACCAGGTCAGCGCCGACGACACGGCCTGGGCCTACCGGGACGCCGTGTGGTCCGCGGTGATCGCCGGCGTCGACCCGGACCCCGCCAACGCCGAGGCGATCAGGCAGTGGAGCGTCGACTTCTGGAGCGATCTGCATCCGCACTCCATGGGCGGCTCCTACATCAACTTCATCGGCGAGGGAGAGAGCACGGACCGCGTCCGCGCGACCTACCGAGGCCACTACGACCGGCTGGCCGCGACCAAGCACACCTACGACCCGGACAACTTCTTCCACGCCAACCAGAACATCCCGCCGGCCGCCGGCTGACGTCCCCCGCACCGTCGTTCACCCGCGAGCACCGCCTGGGGTAGGGTCCCCACGGGTGTTCGGCTACTCACTGGTAGTGCGTCGGTGCGCGGAGTGTCGGAGGGCGGCAGGGCGATGGAATCGCGGTGGGGCGAGGGCGGATCCGTGGGCGTCGACGGTACGCTTCTTCAGGATTTGACCCCCGAACCCCTGTTGACCCGCGACTACGAGACACGCCCCTCCCTCGTGTACGAGCGGCTCAGGCAGCAGCACGGACCCGTCGCACCGGTCGACCTGCTGGGTGTACCCGCGTGGCTGGTCCTCGGCTACCGCGAGGCCCTCCAGGTGCTCCAGGACGACGAGGGCTGGCCGAAGGGGCTGGAGAACTGGCGGGCCCGCACCGACGGCGAGGTGCCCGCCGACTGGCCGCTCGGACCGTCCCTGGAGGTCAACCACGTACTGATCCAGGGCGGCCCCGGATACCCTTCGCTGCGCACCGCGTGGGACGCGGCGCTCAAGCCGTTCCAGGACCCCGGCCACCCGCAGGCGAAGCGGCTGAAGGCGGCCGTCACCGCCTACGCCGACGAACTGATCACCCTCGTCGGACAGGGCGGCGGCACGGGCGTCGCGGACCTGTCCGCGCAGTTCTCGCGGCCGCTGCCGCTGATGGTGGCCAGCCACCTGCTGGGCTTCCCCGGATCGCAGGGCGACGACGCCCTGATGGACATGTGGCGGGTCCTGGACGCGGGACCGGACGCCGAGCCCGCCCTGGACCGGCTGCTGGCGACCCTCGCCGAACTGGCTGCCGTGAAGCTGGAGAAGCCGGGCGACGACTTCCCCTCCCAGTTGCTGGCCGCGCACCCCGGCCTCTCGCTCGACGAGCTGGCCCGTGAACTGTTCATGCTGCTCGGCATGACCTCCGACCACGTCGGCATCCTCATGTCCAACACCGTGGTCGAGGTCATCTCCGGCGACGGCGGCGGCGTCCGGGCGAGCCTGTCGGCCGGGATGATCCGGGAGACCATGAACCGGGTGGTCATGCGCAAGCCGCCGCTGGTGAACTTCGTCCCGCGGTTCGCCGCCGAGGACACCCCGCTCGGCAACTACACGATCCGGGCGGGTGATCCGGTGTGGGTGTCCTCCGCCGCCGCGCATGCCGACCCCCTCTTCGCCGACCATGTCGCGCCGAGCAGCACGATCAGCACCCGGGCGCACCTGTCCTGGGGCGCGGGCCCGCGTCAGTGCCCGGCCAGACAGCTCGCCTCGACGGTCGCGGCCGTCGGCGTGGGCCGGCTGTTCGAACGGTTCTCCCATCTGGAGCTCGCGCTTCCCGCCGACCAACTGCCGTGGCGCTCCTCGCCGTTCATGCGCGGCCTGCGCTCACTGCCCGTACGGTACGAACTCGCCCCGGGGACCGAGCGGCTCCCGGCACCCGGACAGGCCCCGGCCCTGTCGTCGGCGCCGGAACCGGAGGCCGCCGAGCCGGTGCTGCCGGACCGGTCCGCCCGGCAGCGCTCATCGCTGTGGCGCTATCTCACGGGGCTGATCCGGGTCGGCCGCTGACCCGGCCGGCGCCGTCCGCTCCGTGATCGACTGGAGGCTGCTCCGGCACCGGCGTACCTTCGAATGGTGGCGGGAACCGACCCCCGAGCCCCCGTCCACGGCGCGATGCGATGAGCAACCCGGAGCCGACCCACGAAGCGCGGCCCACCCCGCAGGAGACGGAGCGGAGTGATGGCCGCGGCAGCGGTATGGCGCTGCTGGTCATCGCTTCCTGCCAACTGATGGTGGTCCTCGACATCACCATCGTGAACATCGCCCTGCCGGACATCCAGCGCTCGCTCGACTTCTCCACGACCAGCCTGTCGTGGGTGGTGAACGCCTATACGCTCACCTTCGGCGGACTGCTGCTGCTCGGTGGCAGGATGGGTGACATCCTCGGCAGACGACGGGTGTTCGTCTTCGGCGTCCTGCTGTTCGTCCTCGCCTCGCTGCTCGGCGGACTCTCCCAGAACTCCTGGCAACTCCTCGCCGCCCGCGCCCTCCAGGGAGTCGGCGGCGCCATCGCGTCCCCGACCTCCCTCGCCCTGATCAGCACGACCTTCCGCGAAGGGCCCGAACGCAACCGGGCGTTCGGCGTCTTCGCCGCGGTCTCGGCGGGCGGCGGCGCGATCGGGCTGCTGATGGGCGGCATCCTGGTCGAGTGGCTGAACTGGCGCTGGGTGCTGTTCGTCAACGTGCCCATAGGGCTGCTCATCGTGCTCGCCACCCCGCGCTACATCCGGGAGTCCGAGCGCCACCCCGGGCACTTCGACATAGCGGGCGCGATGACCTCCACCATCGGCATGGTGCTGCTGGTGTACGGGTTCATCCGGGCCGCACAGGACGGCTGGCGGGACCCGCTCACCCTGGGCTCGTTCGGGGCGGCCGTCGTCTTCCTGATCCTGTTCGTCCTGGTCGAGCAGCGCTCCAGACAGCCGATCACGCCCCTGCACATGTTCGCCGACCGCAACCGTTCGGGCACGTACGGCATCATGCTGAGCCTGGCCGCAGCGATCTTCGGCATGTTCTTCTTCCTCACGCTCTTCGTGCAGGACGTGCTGGACTTCAGCCCGCTCCAGGCCGGCCTCGCCTTCCTGCCGGTGAGCGCGGTGATCGCGGTGGGCGCGGGGATCGCCTCCCAACTCCTGCCGAAATACGGACCCAAGCCGTTCATGGTGACGGGCGCGATCCTGGCCGCGGCCGGACTGTCCTGGCTGACCCTGACCGACGTCGACTCCACCTACCTCGGCAGCATCCTCGGCCCCATGCTCGTCTTCAGCCTCGGCATGGGCATGGAGTTCGTGTCCCTGACCCTGATGGCGCTGTCCAACGTGACCGTCCAGGAGACCGGGGCCGCCTCCGGACTGCTCAACGCCACACAGCAGGTGGGCGGTTCCCTCGGGCTGTCCATCCTGGTCACCACCTTCGGTACGGCCAGCAACAACGAGGCGGACAAACAGATCCCCGCCTTCCTGTCCCAGGCGACCCCGCTGGAAAGGCTGCGCTTCGAACGCACCGGGCAGCTCCCGTCGCAGTACGCCGACCAGATCCTCACCTCCGGCATATCGGCCGCCTTCATCGCGGCCGCGATCTTCACCGGGATCGCCGCGGTGATCGCCCTGCTCGTCATCCAGGTGCGCCCTTCCGACCTGGAGCGGCTCCAGGGCGGGATGCCGACGCCCTGAGATTCGGGGTGGACGTCTGTCGTTGGCACAACCGTCACCCGGTGCTCTTACTGTGCGCGCCATGAGAAGAATTTCGATCATGGTCAGCGCCGCGGTGCTGACCGCCGGCCTCGCGTCCCCCGCGGTGGCCCACCCGGGCGGATCCGGCTTCGGCCGGGCCACTCTGACCGGCTTCGCGTCGCTGCCGGCCGAGACGTTCGTGCCGGGCAGCGAGCCGTCCGGCGCCGCCATCGGCGCGGGCCCCTTCAACGGGATCGCGGCGCCCTTCGCGCACCAGCCGGTGCAGGGCTTCAGCGGTGTGGTGAACCGGCGCGACGGAACCTTCGACGTGCTGTCGGACAACGGCTACGGCAGCAAGGCCAACAGCGCCGACTTCCTGCTGCGCGTGAACCGCATCGAGCCGGACACGCGCACCGGCAAGGTCACGGTGCTCGGCGGGTTCAACCTGAGCGACCCCGACCGTCATGTGCCGTTCGCGCTGACGCGGGCCGACCGGGTGCTGACCGGCGCCGACTTCGACGTCGAGTCGATCCAGCGGATGCCCGACGGTACGTACTGGATCGGCGACGAGTTCGGCCCCTGGCTGCTGCACTTCTCCGCCAAGGGACGCCTCCTCGAGGCGCCGATCGCGCTGGACGGCGTGCAGGCGCCGGAGAACCCGTACCTGAACGGCGCCCAGCCGACCATAGCCGGCAGCAAGGGCTTCGAGGGCCTCGTCCGCTCCGTCGACGGCCGTCACCTCTACCCGCTCCTGGAGGGCACGGTGACCGGCGACACTCCCGGTGACCTGCGGTTCAGTGAGTTCGATCTGTGCAAGGGCAAGTACACCGGGAAGCGGTACGTCTACCGCCTGGAGTCGACCGCGAACGCCATCGGCGACGCCATCGCCGTCGACCGGCACCGGTTCCTGGTCATCGAGCGTGACGGCGGGCAGGGCGACACGGCCAAGTTCAAGCGCATCTACCTGGCCGACACCCGGGACCGCGACGGCGACGGCCTGATGGACAAGACCCTGGTCGCCGACCTGCTGGACATCGCCAACCCCAAGGGGCTCGGCGGCTTCGGGGAGACGTTCCGCTTCCCGTTCCAGACGATCGAGGACGTGAACCTCGTCGACGACCGCACGCTCGCGGTCCTCAACGACAACAACTTCCCGTTCTCCTCGGGCCGTACGGCCGGCAAGGCCGACGACAACGAGTTCATCACCATCCGGCTCTCCGCCCCGCTGCACGCGGACAAGCGCGCGCTGCGCTGAAAGCCGTGACACGGCCGGACCGTTCGAGGGGACGAGCGGTCCGGCCGCCGCATGTTCCGCGTGGTGCACAACTGCCGTCCATACGCCCGTAATAGCGGCAGCGCAATGTGATGACCTTCACCCCGGTGTGGCGGAAAGTGATGAATTCCTTACGCAAGCAGTGCGTAAGGGACGGTAATTCAGACAACGCCACCAGTGGAGGTTTAAAGTGCAACCGTTCACCCTCAAGTACGCGTTTCCCGGCGGGATTTCTCAGGCGGTGACGCCTTATCACTTCGATCCGGCCCGGCAGCTCAACATGCTGCCCGACGGCCGGCCCGCCGTAAGTGACCCGGACCTCCTGCTCGCGGTCGGCACGACGACGTCCACCGCCGGGTCCGCGACCCACTTCGACGACTGACGAACCGGTCCGCGCATGACGGTTCTCATCCTGACGTCCGAGGAGGACGTGACCGCCGACATGGTGGTGGCCGCACTGCACGCGACAGGGACGCCCGTGCTGCGGCTGGACCCCGCCGACCTGCCGGGCAAGGCCGTGCTGGCCGCCGACTACGCCTACGGCGACTTCGACGGCCATCTGTCGGTCAACGGGCATGTGCTCAGCATGGGCGGCCTGCGCTCCATCTGGGTGCGCAGGCCCGGCGAGCCGGCCGCACACGCGGCCACCCCCTCGCCGTGGCTGACCGCCGAGACCCGGCAGGCGCTGTACGGGATGCTCCACTCCGCCGCCGCACGGTGGATGAACCACCCGCGCAACGCCGATCAGGCCCGGCTGAAGCCCTGGCAGCTCAGGGTCGCCCACCTCAGTGGCTTCGCGGTGCCGCCGACGGTCTTCACCACCGCACCCCGGCTGGCGCGGGAGTTCGTCGAGGAGCACCGGGACGTCGTGGTGAAGTCCGCCTCGGGGCCGCCGCCCGGTGACCCCGTGCTGACCCTGCCCACCACCCTGATCGGCCCCGACGCGGACTTCTCCGCCGTCGCGGCCGGGCCCGCGCTGCTCCAGCGGTACATACCCAAACGCGCCGACATCCGGCTGACCTGCGTCGGCACCCGGCTGTTCGCCGCGCGCAAGACGGCCGAGCCCGGCCAGGTCGACGGGCGGTTCGGGGAAACCGGGCACGGCTGGGAGCCGGTCCCGGTCCCCGACCGCATCGGCAAGTCGGTGCACGAGTACGTCACGCTCGCCGGACTGGCGTACGCGGCCTTCGACTTAGCCGAGGACGAGGACGGCATCTGGTGGTTCCTGGAGTGCAACCAGGGCGGCCAGTTCGGCTTCGTGGAGCTGGAGACCGGACAGCCGATCGCCGAGGAGGTCGCCCTGTGGCTGGCCCAGCGCAGGTCGGACCGCCGCGCGGAGGGCCGTGGTTGAGTCCCTGGACTACGTTGAGGAGCACCGGTCCGACGTGCGCCCACAAGCCCGCCCCCGGGCCATGGGCGCACCGGGACCGACGCACCGGCGGACAAGGGGAGGACATGCGATGACCACGCGGCGGACGATCGCGCCGGACGAGCTCGACACGCTGGACCTGGCCGATCCGCGGTTGCACGCCGAGCGGGACCTGTCCGCCGTGTGGCGCCACTTGAGGCAGCGCCGGCCGGTCCACTGGAACCCGGCGACCGACACGGCTCCCGGGTTCTGGGCCGTGACCCGGCACGCCGACGTCATAGCCGTCTACCGCGACAGCGCACGCTTCACCTCCGAGGGAGGCAATGTCCTGCAGACCCTGCTCGCCGGCGGCGACACCGCGTCCGGGCGCATGCTCCCCATCACCGACGGGGAGAAGCACACCGGACTGCGCCGGGTGCTGATGTCGGCGTTCTCACCACGGGCGTTGCAGCCGATCGTGGAAAGCGTGCGGCGCACGGTGACCCGGCTGCTTCAGGACGCGCTGGAAAAGGGCCGCTGCGACTTCGCCGCCGACGTGGCAGCCCGCGTACCCCTCGGTGCGATCTGTGACCTGCTGGGCGTCCCCGACCACGACCGGGCGCATGTGCTGAGTCTGACGTCCTCAGCGCTGGGTTCGCACGAGGCCGACAGCACGGCGGCCGACGCCTGGATCGCCAGGAACGAGATCCTGCTCTACTTCGCCGAACTCGCCCGCGACCGGCGCGACAGCGGCCACTCGGACGTCATCACACTGCTGGCCGGCAGCGAGGTGAACGGCCTGCCGCTGGACGACGACGAGATCATGCTCAACTGCTACAGCCTGATCCTCGGCGGCGACGAGACGGCCAGGCTGTCCATGGTCGGCGCCGCCCTCGCGCTGCTGGAGCACCCCGGCCAGTGGCAGGCCCTCAAGCGCGACGACGCTCCCGTCGAAACGGCCGTCGAGGAGATCCTGCGCTGGACGACCCCCGCGCTGCACGCCGGGCGTACCGCGACCACCGACACCGAGATCGGCGGCCACCCGGTGCGGGCCGGCGACATCGTCACCGTCTGGAACGCCTCCGCCAACCAGGACGAGCTGGTCTTCGACGCCCCGGGAGAGCTGCGGCTGGACCGCACGCCCAACAAGCACCTCACCTTCGCCCACGGTCCCCACTTCTGCCTCGGCGCGTACCTGGCCCGCGCGGAGATCGGGGCCGTACTGGCCGGGCTGCGTGACCTCGTAGCGGAGATGGAGCAGACGGGTCCCGCCAGGCCCGTCCACTCCAACTTCCTCAGCGGCTTCGGCGCCCTGCCGCTCACGCTGAAGGCCGCCTGAACCGTCGTACCGCCTACGCGGCCAGCTCCTTGCGGATGCGGTCCAGCATGAAAGCCGAGGACTCCTTCGCCCGTTCCTCCCAGGCGAAGACGCAGGCCGTGGCGACGCCGTCGAAGTCCAGCTCGCGCAGCGTGCCGAAGAAGGCGTCCCAGTCGACCTCGCCCTGGCCGATGTCCAGGTGCTGGTGGATACGGGCCGGGGTGCCGGGCGGGTTGAGGATGTAGCGCAGGCCGGAGGAGCCCTTGTGGTTGAAGGAGTCCGCGATGTGCACATGCCGGAGCTTGTCGCCGGCGTAGCGCATCATCGCCGCGATGTCGGCGCCGACCTGCGAGGCCCCGGAGAGATGGAAGGAGTGCGGGGCGCAGTAGAGGTAGTTCACCCAGGGCTTGTCGATCGCTCGGACCAGGTCGACCGCGGGGGCGTTCTCCTCGCAGAAGTCGTCCGGGTGCGCCTCCAGGTTCAGGGCGATGCCTTCACGCTCGAACACCGGGAGCAGCTCCTCCAGCGAGCGCCAGAAGGCGGCCTCGCTCTCGGCGGCGCGCTCGGGACGGCCGTTGAACTCGCTGTTCATGAGCGGACATCCGAGGTCGGCGGTGATCTCGATCATCCGCTTCCAGTAGCGGACGGCCGCCTGCCGTTCCGTCTCGTCCGGCGAGGACCACTTGTACAGCGGCAGCACGGAGGACAGCTCGACGCCGTGCGTGCGCAGGGCGCCCTTCAACTCGGCGATCCGCTCGTTGTCGGCGCGCGGGTGCAGGAAGAACGGCATGAAATCGTCGCGCGGCGACAACTCGATGTAGTCGTAGCCGAGTTCGGCGACGGTGCGCACCAACTCGTCGATGGACAGCGCGCGGAACATGTACGGGTCGAGGGCGATCTTCACGCGGCACCTCCGTAGAAGGCGGGACGGGGCTTGAGGTCGGTGGCGACGACGCGGCCCGACCCAAGGGCCTCGACGGTCGCGGCGGTGATCACGGTCGCGGCGTAGCCGTCCCAGGCGGAGGGCCCGGTGGGCTCGTCGCCGGCGGCGATGCCCGCGATCCACTCGCGGAACTCGGTGTCGAAGGCGTCCCGGAAGCGGCCCACCCAGTCCGTGAGCACCTCGGTGCTGTGCTGAGCGGCGGTGCGTACGCCGACCGCGGCGGGGTCGGGCAGCCGGACGAGGCCCTCCTCGCCGACGGCCTCGCACTGGATGTCGTAGCCGTACCGGCAGTTGACGAAGACCTCCAGGTCGATGCGGACGCCCTTGGCCGTCTCGAAGAGCATGATCTGCGGGTCCTTGAGGTGCGCGAACCGCTTGCTCGTGGAGCGCGGGGTGATGACCTGGGTGGAGACGATCTCGTCGTCCAGCAGCCAGCGAAGCACGTCGACCTCGTGCACGGCCGTGTCGAGGGCGGCCATCTCGGAGGTGTACGACTTAGGGACGGCCGGGTTGCGGTGGGCGCAGTGCACGATCAGCGGTTCGCCGATCCGTCCGGCGTCGATGACCTGCTTCATCTGCCGGTACCCGGCGTCGTAGCGGCGCATGAACCCGACCTGCACCAGGCGCCGGCCGTGGGCGGTCTCGGCCTCGACGATCCGCAGACAGTCCTCGGCGGTGGTCGCGAGCGGCTTCTCGCAGAACACCGGCTTCCCAGCGGCGACGGCGCCCAGCACGTGCTCGGCGTGGGTCGGGCCCCAGGACGTCACCAGGACGGCGTCGACGTCGTCCGCCGCGATCACGGCGGCGCCGTCGGGCAGTACGCGGGCGCCGACCGGGGCCGCCGCGTCCTCGGCGCGGGCGGCGTCGATGTCGGTGACCGCGGTGACCCGGGCGCCGGTGACGGTGTTGGTCAGCCGCCGGATGTGCTCCTTGCCGATCCAGCCGGCGCCGATGACGCCCACTCGTACGGTCATGGGTGGTGGTCCTTTCTGCGGTCCCCGGCCGCGACGGACCCGGGGACGGGTGTTCAGGAGAAGCGCGCCCGGAGTTCGGCTTCGAGGGTCTCGAGCGAGCGGCCCTTCGTCTCGGGGACGTAGAGCTTCACGAAGGTGAGCGAGAACAGGCCCGCCACCACGAACAGGAAGAAGGTGTTGGAGATCCCGATGGCGGACACCAACGAGGGGAAGACCAGCCCGATCACGAAGTTGGTCAGCCACAGCACCACGGCCGCGACCCCCATGCCGAAGCCGCGCATCCGCATCGGGAAGATCTCCGACAGCATCAGCCACGTCACCGGCGAGATCGCGCCCTGCTGGAAGGCGAGGAAGGTGACGGTCATGGCGAGCACGGCGTAGGCACGGGCATCACCGGACGGCAGCACCAGCGAGAAGACACCGATCAGCAACAGGGCCGCTGTGGTGCCGATCTGACCCGCCATCAGCATGGGGCGCCGGTTGACCCGGCCGAGCAGCCAGATGCCGACGAAGGTGGCCAGCACCGAGATCACGCCGTTGGCGATGTTCGCCGTCAGCGCGCTGTCGGCGGCGAAGCCGGCGTCGGTGAGGATCTGGGTGCCGTAGTACATGATCGTGTTGACGCCGGTGATCTGCTGCACGATCGCGATGCCGAAGCCGATGAGCATCAGCCTGCGGATCCACGGGGTGGCCTTCATGTCCTGCCAGCCGCCGAGCCGCTCCTGCTCCTCCTTGACGGCGAGCGCGGACACTTCGGCGAGCTCGGCCTCGGCGCGCTGCCGGGACCTGACCTGCCTGAGGACTTCCAGGGCCTCGCCGAACCGGGCCTGGGAGGCGAGCCAGCGCGGGCTCTCGGGCATGACCAGCATGCCGAACCACAGCACGACGGCCGGGACGGTGGCGATCATCAGCATCCAGCGCCACACCCCGCCGGACTCGCCGCCCACCCGTGCGATGACCGCGTTGGAGGTGAACGCCAGCAACTGACCGCTGACGATCATCAGTTCGTTACGGGTGACCAGCGCGCCGCGCCGCTCGGCGGGGGAGACCTCCGCGAGGTAGACCGGCACCGTCACCGACGCGCCGCCCACCGCGAGGCCGAGCACGAACCGGGCCACGACCATGACGGCGGTCGTCGGCGCCAGTGTGCAGCCGAGCGCGCCGATGAAGAACAGCACCGCGAGGACAAGGATCGTACGACGCCGGCCGCGCGCGTCCGACAACCGCCCACCGGCGACGGCACCCAGGGCCGCGCCCAGCAGCAGCGAACTGGTGACCATGCCCTCGGTGACGGCGGTCAGGCCGAGGTCGTCGGTCATGTACGGCAGGGCGCCGTTGATGACGCCGGTGTCATAGCCGAAGAGCAGTCCGCCGAAGGTGGCGATGACGGTGATGAGCCGCAGCCGGCGCGAGACCGCGGGCGGGGCCTCCTGTGTGACGGTGGCAGCGGTCTCGGCCGCGTCGTCCCTGACATCCATGGGCCGCCTCCTCACTGGTGACCGGGTGTCTTGAGGGCGGGGCGTCGCGTCCCGGTCAGGCCGCAGCCCGCCAGGTGCTCACGCGTATCCATGGCGATGGGCAGCGGCACCTCGGGCGCGCACGGGTACAGGTCCTGCTCGACGATCACGAACAACTCGGCCTCCAGGCGGGCCAGTTCGGCCACGACGTCGGCGGGATCCGGCACGCCCGCGGGCGGTGAGACACACACTCCGCGCTTGACGGCCTCGCCGAACGACAGGTCCTCCGCCGCGACCTGGACGAGGACGTCCGGGTCCATCTGCTTGATGTGCACGTATCCGACGCGCTCACCGAAACGGCGGATCAGGTCGACGTTGTCGCCGCCGCCGTAGGCGACGTGCCCGGTGTCCAGGCAGAGGTTCGTCCAGCGGGGGTCCGACTCGTTCAGCAGCCGCTCGATCTCCGGTTGGCTCTGGATGTGGCTGTCGGCGTGCGGGTGGATGACGAGACGTACGTCGCACTCGTCCAGGAGCAGCCTGCCGAGCCGGTCGGCGGCCTTGCCGAAGCCCGCCCACTGCCCGGCGGTCAGCACCGGCGACTCGGTGAACCCGCCGGTCTTCTCGTCCCGGTACATCGGCGGGATGAGAACCAGGTGGTGGGCGCCGGCGGCGGCGGTCAGCTCGGCGACCTGCCGGACATGGGTGAGCATCCCGTCCCATGCCCCGGGCCGGTGCAGCGCGCCGAAGGCGGTGCCGCCGGAGACCTTGAGGCCGCGCGCGTCGAGCTCGTCCTTGAGCTGCCGGGGGTCGGTGGGGAGATAGCCGTACGGCCCGAGCTCCAGCCACTCGTACCCCGCCGCGGCGAGCTCGTCGAGGAAGCGGGTGTACGGGACCTGCTGGTCGTCCTCGGGGAACCACACGCCCCACGAGTCGGGGGCCGAGCCCAGGCACAGGTTGCCAGCGGTGGTGCGGAGCGAGGTTGGCGCCGTTGCCATGACAAGTCCTTCGGGGAGGGGACGTCAGTGGTGGTGTCCACGAATCTTCTGTCGCGCTCTACTAGCGCGCTCTAGTTCGAGTACGATGACCCTGGTCCAAATGTCATGTCAATAGCTTGTTGCTGGGAGATTTCGAGACCTGGCTAAGGTGAACGGCGTCGAAGGGTGGGTTCACAGGGTGGATGCGGCAGGCCGTCAGCGGCCCACGATGGCGGACGTCGCCCAGAAGGCGGGCGTCTCCCGGGCGCTCGTCTCGATCGTCTTCCGGGGTCTGCCCGGTGCGGGCAGCGAGACCCGGGAGCGGGTGCTGCGCGTCGCCGACGAGATCGGCTACCGGCCGGACAACGCGGCCCGGCTGCTCGCCCGGGGCCGCAGCCGCACGCTCGGCGTGATGTTCATCGTCCACCAGACCTTCCACACGGACCTCATCGCGGGCATCTACCCGGAGGCGGAGCGGCTCGGTTACGACGTGCTGCTCTCCGGGACGACCGCCGGCCGCGGCGAGGACAAGGCGATCGAGGCCCTGCTCAGCCACCGCTGCGAGGGCCTGATCCTGCTCGCCCCCGACGCCGAGCCGGGCTACCTCGACGAACTCGGACACCGCGCGGCAACCGTCTCGGTCGCGCGGCGCGCGCCCGGCGCCCATGTGGACTTCGTGCACAGCGCCGAGGGCAAGGGCGTGCGCCAGGCCATGGACCACCTCGTGGAACTGGGCCACCGCCGGATCGTGCACATCGACGGCGGGCGCGGCCCCGGCTCGGCCGAGCGGCGGCGCGCCTACCGGGCCGCGATGCGGCGGCACGGACTGGAGGCCGAGCAGCGGGTGATTCCCGGCACCCACACCGAGGAGTCGGGCATCGAGGCGGGCCGCATGCTGCTGGCGGAGCGCGAGCGCGGGCTGCCCCTGCCGACGGCGGTCCTCGCGGGCAACGACCGGTGCGCGATGGGCCTGTTGATGTCCCTGACGCGCTCGGGCGTCGAGGTCCCGCGCGACATGTCCGTGGTGGGCTACGACGACAGCCATCTCTCCCACCTGATGCCGATCGGCCTGACCACCGTCCGCCAGGACGCGGTCCTGCTGGCCGAGCATGCGGTGCGGTTCGCCGTGGAGCGGCTGGAGGATCCCGAACTGAAGCCGCGCGAGGCCGTGCTGGACCCCAAGCTCGTCGTGCGCGGCACGAGCGGGCCGGCCCCGCAGGAGCCGGCCCGCTGACGAACAGCGGCGAGGCCGGCCGCGCCCCGTCGCGGCCACGGCCGGCCTCGCCTGTCCATGTACGCGCCTGGCGCGTGCCTCTCGAATTACGGGTCCAGCGAGTGCCTTTCGATGTACGCGCCTAGCGCGTGCCCTTCGCGGCGAACTCGGCGACCGCGTCCACGTTGTCCTTGGTGATGAAGGCGGGCCCGGTCAGCACCGGAGCACTGCCGCCCCCGCTGAAGTTGCCGTTGGTCCTGTACAGCCACAGCGAGTCGACCGCCAGGTAGCCCTGGAGATAGGGCTGCTGGTCGATGGCGAACTCGACCTTGCCGTCCTGGACGGCCGTCACCAGCTCCTTGTTGAGGTCGAACGTGGCCACCTTGGCCGTGCTGCCCGCGTCGGACACCGACTGCACGGCGGTCAGCGCGAACGGGGCGCCGAGCGTGACCACCTGGTCGATGGAGGAGTCCTGCTGGAGCTTGGCGGTGATCGTCGACTTCACGGACGGCATGTCGGTGCCGTTGACGTAGAGGATGTCCGACCTGCCCTTGAAACCCTTCTTCAGACCGGCGCAGCGGGCCTCCAGTGCGACATGGCCCTGTTCCTGGATGACGCACAGCGCGTGCTTGGCGCCGGTCTCGCCGAGCCGCTCGCCGAAGGCCGCGCCGGCGATGTTCTCGTCCTGGCCGAAGTACTCGAGCATGCCGAGTGCCTTCCAGTCGTCCAGGCCGGAGTTGAAGCCGACGACCGGGATACCGGCCGCCGTGGCCTTGGCGACCACGGCCTTCATCGCGCTCGGCTTGGCCGCGGTGAGGGCGATGCCGTCGACCTTCTGGTCGATGGCGTTCTGCACCAGGTTGGCCTGGTTGCCGGCGCTCGGGTCGCTGGAGTAGACGAGCTTGATGTTGTCCTTGGCGGCGGCGGCCTCGGCGCCCTTGCGGATCAGGTCCCAGAAGGTGTCACCGGGGGCCGCGTGAGTGACCATGGCAACGGTCATCCGGGGAGTCGTGGCCTTGCCCGCCGAGGTGTCCGCGGAGCCCTCCTCGGAGTCCTTCCCGCCGGAGCCGCTGGAGCATCCCGCGGCGAACAGGGCGGCGGCCAGGGCGGCGGCCGTCAGGCCGGCGGCTCGGTGGTGTCTGCGCATGTCCCATGCACCTCGCTGTGCTGATCGGGGCGGGTTCTCAGGTGGGGGAGGTTCACGGGTTCCGCCCGCCGGTCAAAGGCTGGAGCGCTCCACTAGCGCGCTCTAGTGGCAGGAACTATGCGGCCGCCCGCAGATGATGTCAATGGGTTTGTCAGGACGTATCGACAAGGCCGAGGTGGAAGGGCGAGTCGGCCGCTGCGGCGGGTGCGTGAGGCGCAGCGCGGCCTCGGGCGACACAACGCCACCCCGCCTCGGACGAGACGGGGTGGTGAGGGCGGTTCGGTGGCCGGGTCGGCCGACGGCTCAGGCGGGCCGTATCGCGCTGTGGATCGCCGACTCCCCGGCGTACTGGATCGACTCCTCGCGTATGAGCGCACCGGGCCCCGGGGCGTGGATCATCATGCCGTTCCCGGAGTAGATGCCGACGTGCCCGGCGTGGAAGAGCACCAGGTCACCGAGTTCGAGGTGGGTCAGGGCGACACCCTGCCCCGCCGTCGCCTGCTCCGGGGCCGTGCGCGGGAGCGTGATGCCGGCGGCCTTCCAGGCGGCCTGGGTGAGACCGGGGCCGTCGAACGCCTCGGGGCCGGTCGTGCCCCAGACGCAGGGCTTGCCCAGTTGGGCGCGGGCGAACTCCAGGGCCCGGATGGCGCGGGTGTCCTGCGAAACCGTCGACGTGACGGCGGTGGTGGTGGCCGCCGGAGTAGTGGCCGGTGGCGTGGCCGTCGTGAGGGTGCCGAGGTAGGGGTCCGTGATGGTGGTCGGGGTGGCGGTCGGTGGTGTCGGCGTGGTGAGGGTGCCGAGGTAGGGGTCCGTGATGGTGGTCGTGAGGGGATCCGTCGCCGGAGCCGCCGGTGCGGTCGTCGGCCAGGCCGTCGCGCCGGGCGGGACGGTGGTCAGGTCGGCTGCCGACTGCGCTTGCAGGGCCTGCCACTGGTCCTCCGCCGAGGGCTGGGCCTGGGCCGGCGGGGTGCCCCAGGTGTCGGACGCGGGCAGCGCGGCGATGGCCGCCGAGGGGGCGCTCTGCCCCGTGGCGTACAGGGACAGCAGCTCTCGGGCCCGGTCGAGCTTGCGCCGGTTCTGCTCCTTGGTCGTCCGCAGCGAGGCCCGCGTCTGCGGATCGGCGGCGGAGTCGATGGCCGGGACTGCCGCGGAGGCCGAGGCGGTCGACGCCGGCAGGGCGAGGACGGCCGGCATCACCTGGGTGGCCTGGAGGTCCGCCGACGGGGTCTCGGGCGCGGCCGGCAGGGCGGCGACGGGGCCGGCGGTCAGCTCGGCAACCGGAGCCGCTCCGACGGCCGGACCGGACGTCAACTCCCTGACCGGCGCGGCGGGCAGCTCCAGCGGCGCACGGCCGGTCGACTCCCACGCCGGGGCGAGGTCCTGCATCGCACGCGCGGGCCTGCGTTCGGCGGGACGGGCCGGCGTTCTGTCGGCCGGCAGCGCGGCCGGCACGGTCGGGCCAAGCTTTGCACGCGCGACGTCGAACCACTGCCGGGTCACGCTGTCGAGAGCGGGGTCGCCGCGCCTGTCCTCGCTCGCCCGTGTTCCGGCGGGCGCGGATCCGGCGTCAGCCGGCCGGGCACCGCGCTTGCGCGGCCCCGTCGACGCTGCGCGGGTGGCGTTGAAGGTCCCCGAGTCGGTCTCGGCGCGGTCGTAGAGGGAGGTGATCCGTCGGCTCACTTCCTCGCGGCTGGGTGCCTCGTCCGCCGACGCGGGGGCGGCGCCCGCCGTCTGGCCGAGCAGCGCCACCGAGGTGAGGGCCGCCGACGCGAGTGCGGAGTTGCGCATGCCGGGCAGGCTGAGAGCCCCCGGCCGCGCGGTGCCTTCCGGCGCCATGGGCGACGTACTCCTTCCGTACTCCGCCTACCGAGTTAGCGGTGGGGGTACCCCCAGGTCGTTCAGGCTCTGGGGGAGGGTTCGGGCGGTCGAATCGGAAGGTGTGCCCTACAACCCCTTGCCCCGAAGGGCAGTTGGCCGATTCACCCCAAGTTCGGTTGGGTCCCCGGCTCCGGTGAACCTCATTGAGCGCACCGGACTCGGCGGAGGCCACGCGTCCCGGCGGGGTTCGCCGGAGGTCGTCGTGTGGCCTGAGCCGTAACCTAGCCAACTTGTGCGCCTCCCGTGAAGGTTGAGGCGCTAAATGTCCGATACGTTTCTGTGACCTTCGACGCTTGCGGGGGAGCGGCGGCCGGATTCACTTCGCAGTGCGCTGACGCCGCCACGCTTCGTAGTGGTCGAGGACCGTCTGCTCGATCGGGCGGTAGGTGATGCCCAGTTCGCTCACACTGCGGCTGTTGTCCACCCGGAACCGGATGCCGAGGTGTTTACGGATGTAATCCTGCGTCAGGCCGAAGGCGGGGCCGAGGATCCGCACCGGCCAGTGCGGGAGCGCGGTCCGCGGGAGCCGGAGGTCGCGGGGGTAGCGGGTCCGCAGGATGCGGGACATCTCGTGGAACGACGTCATGGTCTCGGCGGCGACGATGTAACGGCCCTTCGCGTCCGGGTTCTCGGCGGCCGCGATGTGCGCGTCGGCCACGTCGCGCACGTCCGCCGTGGTGAAGCTGAAGTCCGGGGCGCCGTAGAAGAAGTAGCCCTTGAACAGCTCCTGGAGCAGGAACAGGCTGCCGGACTCGGAGGCGGGTGTCAGGGACGGACCCAGGATCAGGCCGGGGTTGACCGACACCATGCTCCAGCGGCCCTGGGCGGCCTCGGCGTCCCGGGCGGCGCGCTCCGCGACCGTCTTGGCGTAGTGGTACGGGTTGTTCTCCACTGTGCTGGTGGTGTTGAAGTACCGCTCGGAGAGCATCTCGTCGTCCATCTTCAGGACGTCCGCGTAGTCACCGAAGATCGTGCCCACGGTGGAGGTGAGCACGAGCCGCTCCACCGTGGGAGTCCGCTCGACGGCCGACAGTACATTGCGCGTGCCGAGCAGGGCCGGGTCCACCATGTCCCGGCGGCCGTCCTTGATCTTCTCCGGCATGCGGAACGGCGACGCCACATGGAACACCGTCCGGCAGTCGGTCATCGCCTCGTCGAAGGCGCCCTCGGCCAGCAGGTCCGCCTCGAACAGGGACAGTCGACCGGGATGCGCGTCCTGCATCTCGCGCAGCGGTCGCACCTTGGCCGTGGCGGCCGTGCTGCGGACGGTGGCGTGGACGTGGTGGCCGCGCTCCAGAAGCCGGTGCACCAGATGACTGCCGACGAAGCCGCTGCCGCCGGTCACCAGTACGGCTGCCGAACCGTCCGAGCCCATGCCCTCACCCCTCACGTCCCGCGGTCGGGGGTCACCTTATGGTGCCGTGTCACCAGCGCGGCAGACGCAGTTCGTACTCGGGCCGGATCCGCCGCATGCAGCCCGTGTCGTCCGTCCCGGGAGCGCATGCCGGAGTCGACGTACAGGCGGTGCAGTCGGTCGAGGGCGTCGTGATCGAGCTCGACTCCGAGTCCCGGGCCGGTGGGGACCTCGACCGCTCCGTCGCGCAGGACGAGAGGGCCGGGGACGATCACGTCGTCGGCGGAGTTCCACGGGTGGTGCGTGTCGCAGGAGTGGTCGAGGTTGGGGACGGCCGCCGCCGCATGGGTCATGGCGGCGGGGCTGATGCCCAGATACGAGTTGGAGTGCAACGAGAGCGCGATGCCGAACGCCGCGCAGACGGCGGCCAGTTCACGGGTGCGGCGCAGCCCGCCCCATGTCTCCACCGTCCAGGCCGTGTTGGGGTCGAGCCGCAACGGCCGCCCGGGGAAGCCTCCATCAGCGCCCGGATCGCGGCGATCTCCTCGTCGGGCGGGAGGACGCCGCCCTTGAGCTTGAACGAGCAATAGCCGTAACGCTGTTGCATCAGCCGGGCCTGTTCGACGATCCCGGCGGGGTCCAGGGCCTCGCCCCAGTCATCGCCCACGGCCTGACGGGCGTCGAGGGCGGGGTGTTCGGCCCACTTGTAGAAGAGGTGCGCGGCGAACGGCACGGCGTCCCGGACCCTTCCGCCCAGCAGGTCGCTGACCGGACGGCCGAGCAGCCTGCCCTGTGCGTCGAGGCAGGCCACCTCCACCGCCGAGGTCGTCCAGCCGCGCTCTTGGGAGCCGGGCACGCTCGGCAGCAGGGCGGCGTCGATCGCGGGGTCAAGACATGACGGGGGGATTTCGTCGACCCGGTAAGGGGCGGGTCCAGGGTGCGAGGTTGACGGGCGGGTTCTCGTCACCCCTGGAAAACCGGCCAAGGAGGGTTGTGTACGACTCGGGGAGGTCGCACGCGCGTGCGACCAGTCGAACGGTGTGGGTAAGGGGTTTCCATCGTGCGCCGGGCGTCGGCCGGCACCCCGTCGCGAGACTCGCTGTGCAGGATCTGTGAACCACCTGGCCGGGGCGCGCAGGCAGGATGTGCGGATGCCGGGAGGGCGTCTTCACCGAACCCCCTCCCGGGGTGGCCTGAAGCCGTCTTGCTCGGTCAACTTCGAACGCATCAAGGTGGATTGAGCACTTGAGCATCAGGAGTCACAAGCGCGTTGCTTGGCCCGGACGGCCGACAAGTCCGGGATATTGACGGGGGAAACTGATGCGGTGCGCACGGCCGCCGCCATCGACCCGCGGGGGCTGCTCGCGCACCCGTCCGGCACTTCTTCCTCTGCCGTCTCTTGGTGCCTATGTCCCGGTGCCCGAGACAGGGATAAGGAGGGGGAATGCCGATGAGCGCGGTGAGCGCCGCCAAGCCGACGTATCCCGGCGTCTACGTCGAAGAGCTTCCCAGCAGCACCCGTACGATCTCGACCCTGACCACGTCCGTGACCGCCTTTGTGGGCCACACCCGACGTGGTCCGCTCAACGAGCCGGTACGCGTCACCAGCTTCACGGAGTTCGAGCGCCGCTTCGGCGGCCTGAGCGCCCAGAGCGCCGTCGGCTACGCGGTCCACCAGTTCTTCGGCAACGGCGGCACCGTGGCGGTGATCGTCCGTGTCGCCAAGGCAGGCAGCGGCAAGGCCGCCTGCGTCACCCTCAAGTCCACCGAGGGCCACAGCGAGGGCCCGGTCCTCGAAGTGCACGCCAAGGAGCCCGGCGTCTGGGGCAACGGCCTGCGTGTCGCCGTCGACCACGACACCCCGTGCCCCGACGAAACCTTCAACCTGAGGGTCTACGACGCCAAGGGCGACGCCCGCGAGAGCTTCACCGGCCTGTCCATGGACGCCGCCAACGGCCGCTACGCGCAGACGGTGATCAACGCGGGCTCGAAGCTGATCCGCGTCGAGGTAGTCGGCGAGGGCCGCCCCGACCCGTCCGGCACCGTCTCCAAGCCCTTCGGCGACGAACTCCCGAACCTGGCCGTCGACCTGACGGTCAAGATCGGCGAGGTGGAGCGCGAGTTCACGCTCTACGACCCCGACTGCGACGGCGAAGCCCCGTGCAGCGTGGCCGAGTTGGCGCTGCTGCTCGAACGCAAGCTGCGCGCCCTGCCCGACGCGCCCGGCAAGCACGCCTTCGCCGGCGCCGAGGTCACCGCGTTCGGCCGCCGTATCCAGGTCGTCGCCGGGTCCACCGACCCCGAGGACGTCGTCCGCTTCCTCGGCGAGTGCGCCAACGACCTCGGCCTGGAAGCCTCCGTCAACCCGCCGGTCTTCCCGCTGGAGGGCGGCGAGGACGGCGAGGCACCCGGCCCGCGCGACCTCATCGGCTCCGAGGGCGACAAGACCGGCATCCAGGCGCTGCGCGGCGTCGCCGACGTCAACCTGCTGGCGCTGCCCGAGCTCGCGGCGTACGAGAAGACCGAGGACGCCCTCACCGTCATCTCGGCCGCCCAGCGGCTGTGCGCCGAGCGGCGGATCTTCCTGCTCGTCGACGCGCCGAGCACCTGGGTCAGCGTCGACTCCGCACGCGCCGGCCTCGCCGCCTTCGACGCGGTGCGCGGCAACCACGCGGGCCTGTACTTCCCGCATCTGCAGCTCACCGACCCGCTCACGGGCCGGCTGCGTTCCTTCCCGCCGTCCGGCGCCGTCGCCGGCGTCATCGCGCGCACCGACTCCGAGCGGGGCGTATGGAAGGCCCCGGCGGGCACCGAAGCGCGGCTCGCGGGCGTGCACTCGCTCACCGTCAACCTGACGGACCGCGAGACCGGCCTGCTCAACCCGCTGGGCGTCAACTGCCTGCGCACCTTCCCGGTCACCGGCCCGGTCGTCTGGGGCGCGCGCACGCTGGAGGGCTCCGACGCGCTCGACAGCGAGTGGAAGTACGTGCCGGTGCGCCGGCTCGCGCTGCACGTCGAGGAGAGCCTCCAGCGCGGCCTGCAGTGGGTGGTCTTCGAGCCCAACGACGAGAACCTGTGGCAGCAGATCCGGCTCGCCGCCTCCTCGTACCTGCACACGCTCTTCCGTCAGGGCGCCTTCAAGGGCGGCACCCCGCGCGAGGCGTACTTCGTCAAGTGCGACAGCGACACGACGACCGCCGAGGACATCGAGAACGGCATCGTCAACGTCCTCGTCGGCATCGCACCGGTCCGGCCGGCGGAGTTCGTGATCGTCAAAATCCAGCAGACGTCCGGGCAGTTCGCGCTCTAGGCGCGGGGAATCGTGGAGAACTGAAGGAATCCGATGGCTGAGTTCACGGTCAACGCGCATCGCTTCGACCCCTACAAGAACTTCAAGTTCCTGGTCCTGTGGGACGGTCGCACGGTCGCCGGCATCAGCAAGATCAGTCCGCTGAAGCGGACGACGGAAGTCGTCAAACACCGGCACGGAGGCGACCCGTCGTCGCCCCGCAAGTCGCCGGGCCGCTCCGAGTTCGAGGGCATCACCCTGGAGCGCGGCGTCACCCACGACCCCGAGTTCGACCGCTGGGCCAACAAGGTCTGGCAGGTCGGCGCGGGCCTCGGCTCCGAGGTGTCCCTCGCGGACTTCCGCAAGGACATCGTCATCCAGGTCCTCAACGAGGCCGGCCAGGTCGCCGTCTCGCACAAGCTGTACCGGACCTGGCCGAGCGAGTACCAGGTCCTCGGCGAGCTGGACGCCAACGCCAACGCGGTGGCCATCCAGTCGCTGAAGCTCGAGTGCGAGGGCTGGGAGCGGGACTACGAGGTGCCCGAGCCGGAGGAGCCGTCGTTCCTCAACCCCGCTTGATCGACGGGTAGTCGGAGGGGGACGAGATGGCGATCACCGGGGCGGCCGATCTGCTGGCCACCTGGGAGGCGGGCCTCGCCGAGGCACCGACGGGGCGCGCCCTGCTGCTGCACCGCACGGCACGCCCGGACGTCGACGCGACGACCCTGCCGGTGCTGCCGGTGGGGGAGCGCGAGGCCGACCTGTTCACGCTGCGCCGCGCCCTGTTCGGGGAGCGGATGCAGGTGCTGCTGGCCTGCGCGGCGTGCGGGGAGGACATGGAGTTCGACCTGGACGCCGGGGAGTTCGCCCGGTCGCTGGGCGCGCCGGGTGACTCCGTGGTGCGGGTCGAACAGGACGGCTGGGACGTGGAGTTCAGGCTGCCCGGGGTCGCCGACCTGACGGCCGCGGCCCGTTCGGCGGACCCACGTGCCGCCCTGCTCGCGCGCTGCCTCGTCTCGGCGGCGCGCGACGGGGCGGCGGTGGCCGCCGGCGATCTGCCCGCCCCGGTTCAGCGCCGGATCGCCGAGGCCGTCGAGGCCGCCGACCCGGGGGCCGACGTGACACTCAACATCGCCTGCCCCGAATGCGGTGCGGCGACCCGGGCCGAGCTGGACATCGCCTCCTACCTGTGGACCGAACTGGACACCTGGGCAAGGGACCTGCTGCTCGACGTCCACCTGCTCGCCACGTCGTACGGCTGGACCGAGCCGGAGATCCTGGCGCTCAGCCCGCTGCGGCGCCGCTACTACCTGGAGCTGTGTGCGGATGTCTGACGCCGACGGGGCGCCGGTGCCCGACTTCCTCGACCGGCTGATCGCCCGGCACACCCCGGCCGCGGCCGGTACGCGCCCGGACGTGGTGCGGGTACACCCCCGGCTGCCGGGCCCGTTCGAACGGGCCGAGGCGGTACGGAGCACCGCGCCGGACCCGGACGAGGGCTCCGGCCTGCTGTGGCCCTCCACGACACCGTCCGCCGTACGGCCGGGGGACGCGCCGCGCCCGGCGCCGCCCGCGGCCCGCCTGCACACGGAACGGGAGCGGACGGTCGTACGCACCGAACACGCCCCGGCCGACCCGGCACCACGACCCGCGGCGCGGGCCCTGCCCGAGACGCCGCTGCTGCGCCCCGTCGCGACCGTGGCACCCGGCCCCCGGCCGGCACCGGACGCCGTGCGGCGGGCACGGGGCCGGGACCGTCAGGAGCGCGGCTCCACCCAGAGCGCGGCGTCCGTGCCCATCCCCCCGGGCGCGGACGCCGCTACCCCCGCAGCCGTGTCAACCCCCCTGCGGCCCAGCGCCGCGGACACGGCGGCGGCCCGCGACGCGGTACGGCAGGCCGCCGCGCGGCGCCCCGGACGGGCGCCCGAGCAGGTCGTACAGATTCAGATCGGCCGGCTGGAGGTGACGGCGGGACCGTCGCCGTCCGGCGGCACGCGTCGGCGGACGCCGCCGCCGGGGCGTCAGGCGACGACCCTGAGCCTCGCCGAGTACCTGGCGCGAGGACGGGAGTGACATGGGGTCGCTTCGACAGGACGAGGGCATGCGGCGCAGCCGGGAGACCGAAGGCACGCGGCGCGGCCGGCAGGACGACGTGACAGACCGAGGAACCGAGGAACCGACGCCATGAGCAACGCACTCGCCATCGCCCATGTCACCCAGGCCCTCGCCCTGCTGCTCGCGTCCAACGTGGGCCCGGAGTTCGACGAGGCCGTGAAGGTGGAGCCGCACAAGCCGCCGACGGAACCGCCGGACTACCCCACCATCAACGTCTTCCTGTACCAGGTCACGCCCAACACCTCGATGCGCAACAACGACCTGCCGACCAGGGCATCCGACGGCACCCTGGTGAAGCGGCCGGCCGCCGCGCTGGACCTGCACTACGTCATCAGCGCGTACGGCGACGAGACGACCCTCGTCGGGCAGCGGCTGATCGGCTCCGTGGTGCGGACCCTGCACGAGATCCCGGTGCTGCCTAAGGACGTCATCGAGGAGACCGGTCAACTCCCGCACCTGGCGGGCAGCGACCTCGCGGAGGCGACTCAGCGGGTGCGGCTGACACCGACGGTGATGGACATCGACGAGACGTCGAAGCTGTGGGGGATGCTCCACCAGACGCCGTACGCGCTGTCCGTGGTCTACCAGGCCACCCTGGTGCTCATCGACGGCCGCGAGCAGCCGGTGCCCGGCAAGCCGGTCGAACGGCCCGAGGTACGGGTGCTGCCGTTCGGTGCGCCGGGCGCGCCGGTTCCGCCGGGCGCGGGAACGGAGCCGGGCAGCACTGACGGCGCGTCAGTGAACGGCTCTGGCAAGGCGATCGGCGCGGCCGACGCCCAACCGGAGCAGTCTGCGCAGACGCAGGCGGCCGGGAAGGCCGTCGCCAGGACCCCGGCCAAGGCCAAGGCGCCCGCCAGGTCCGCCGCGACGCCACCGGCCAAGTCCGCCGCCAGGACGCCGGCCAAGGCTTCGCCTCGCGGTCGCAAGGCCACCGGCCAGACCGGCAGATCGGCCAAGGCGGGTGGCACGGCGCCGGACGACGGAGCCGAAGGCACCGAGAACTGACACGGCATGGGAACGACGGGGGCAGGTGAGGGCATGGGGACGAACGAGCCGGGCACGGCGGCCACTTCGCGTACGACGGGCGGCCACGACGCGGGCGCGACGCTGATCGACGAGATCCGTCGTGTCCTGTCCCGCATCGACGCCCACGCCCGGACCGCCGGTGACGGGCAGGCGCCCGGCCCGGATCCGGCCGCACCGACCCCGACGGGCACCACAGGCACCGCGAGCCCGGCACCCCCGGCCGTCCCGGGCACCGCCCCGCTCGACGCCCTCGTCACCTGCTTCGGGCTCACCGCCTTCGAACGCGACGTGATCCTCCTCGCCGCCGCCGACGAGCTGGACCCGACGACCGCGGCCCGCTGCGCCGCCGCCTGCGGTGACCCGCAGCGCGCGTACCCGACGTTCTCGCTCGCCCTGGCCGCCCTCGGCGACCCGCACTGGAGTGCCCTCACGCCCGTCGCGCCGCTGCGACGCTGGCGGATCGCGGAGCTGGACGACGAGTCCCGGCTGACGACCTCCCGGCTCCGCCTCGACGAGCGGATCCTGCACTTCCTGCTCGGCTCGCCCTATCTGGACGCCCGGCTGCACGGCCGGCTGCGCCGCACCTCGGTGCCCGAGCAACTGCCGCCGTCGTACGACCTGGCCGCGAGCCGGGTGGCCGAGGGCTGGACGACCGGGGCGAACCCCGACGCGCCGCTGCTCGTCGAGGTGACCGGCGGTGACCTGCGCAGCCGTGCCGACATCGCCGCCGCCGCGGCCGCGCGGTCCGGTCTCGGCCTGTACGCGATGGGCGCCGAGGACATGCCCGCCGACCCCGCCGAACGCGACCGCCTCGCCCGGCTCTGGCAGCGCGAGGCGATCCTGCTGCCCGCCGCGCTGCTCGTCGAGGTCGGCGACCTGGACCGCGACCAGCGGGCGGCGACGGAGGCGTTCCTGGCCGGAGCGGCCGTACCGGTCGTCGTGTCCAGCGAGGACCCGCTGCGCACGGACCGCCCGCACGGCGCACGGGTGGCGGTGCCGCGGCTCGACGACGAGGAGCAGGTCGAGCTGTGGGGCCAGGCGATGCACCCGATCGCCGACCTCGACGAGGGTGAACTGCGCTCCCTGGTCGCCCAGTTCCAGTTGCCGCCGCACGTCATCCGGTCCGCCGCCGCGACCGTACGCCGCCGGCTGCCGTACGAGGACCTCGACGCAGCCCAACTCGCCTGGCGGGCGGGCCTGGAGGAGGCCCGGATCGGCATGGACGAACTGGGCCGGCGTATCGAGCCGGAGGCGGCCTGGGGCGACCTGGTCCTGCACGACCGGCAGACGAACGTCCTGCGCGAGATCGTCGCCCATGTGCGCCAGCGCGCCACCGTCCACCAGGAGTGGGGTTTCGCGGGCACCCTGCGTCGCGGACTCGGTGTCACGGCCCTCTTCGCGGGCGGCTCGGGCACCGGTAAGACGCTGGCCGCGGAGGTCATGGCGAAGGAGCTGGGCCTCGACCTGTTCATCGTCGATCTCTCCCAGGTCGTCAGCAAGTACATCGGCGAGACCGAGAAGAACCTCCGCCGGGTCTTCGACGCCGCCGAACGCGGCGGCGCGCTGCTGCTGTTCGACGAGGCCGACGCGCTGTTCGGCAAGCGCAGCGAGGTCAAGGACAGCCACGACCGGTACGCCAACCTGGAGGTCAGCTACCTCCTGATGCGGATGGAGGCCTACCGCGGCCTCGCCATCCTCACCACCAACATGAAGAAGGCCCTCGACACCGCCTTCCTGCGCCGTATCCGCTTCGTCGTCGACTTCCCCTTCCCGGCCGAGCACGAGCGTGCCGAGATCTGGCGGCGGGTGCTGCCGTCGCAGGCCCCGGTCAAGGGCATCGACACGGACCTGCTCGCCCAACTCACCGTCGCGGGCGGCTCGATCCGCAACATCGCGCTGTCCGGGGCGTTCCTCGCGGCCGAGGAGGGCGACCGCCTGCAGATGCGGCACATGCTGGCGGCGGCCCGGACCGAGTACCAGAAGCTGGAGCGTTCCCTGACGCCGGGGGAGGTGCGGGGATGGGTGTGAACGGGGAGACCCGTGATGAGCCTCGTGAGATCCGGGTGGAGATCGGCGAACTCGCCCTGAACGGCTTCGGCGTGGACCCGGAACGGGTGTCGGACGCCTTCGAACGCGAGCTGACCCGGCTGATCCGGTCTCACGGCGTTCCGCTCGCGGCGGACGGCGCCGTCGCCGTCGACGCCCTGACCGACCTGCCGGCGCTGCCCGCCGGCCTGTCCGCCCGCCGGCTCGGCCAGGAGCTGGCCCGCGTGGTGCACGAGGGGCTCAGCGGCCACGGGGAGGTGACGCGATGAGCTCCCGGACCCAGGACGCCAGTGGCGAGCAGGCCGCGGAACAGCGCCGCCGCAAGCGCAAGGAGCGTGCCGCCAAGTCCCGTACGCCGGAGCCGAAGGACATCGTCAGCGGTGCCGGGCAGCCGCTCGACCCGGGCGTGCGACGAGAGCTGGAGGAACGGCTCGGCCACGACCTGAGCCGGGTACGCCTGCACACGGGCCGCGACGCCGGGCAGTTGACCGACCTCCTCGGCGCGGACGCTGTCGCCGTAGGCCAGGACGTCTTCTTCGCCGAGGGCGCCTTCAAGCCCGGCACCGAGGAGGGGCGCCGCCTCCTCGCCCACGAGCTCCTGCACACGGTCCAGAACCCGCACGGCCTCGGCACGTTGCGCGCCGGGCGGGAGCTGGGGGCGGTGAGCCTGCCGCAGCAGGCGATCGAGCGGGAGGCGGAGTCGGCGGCGCAGAACGTCGTACGGGAGCCGCAGGCCGGGCCGGAAGCGGCGGACGTCGAGCAGGACCAGGCGACGCCCGGGTGGCTGCGGTACGCAACCGTGGACGCCGACCGCAACCGCGCCGAGGCCGTGGACCCCGCGACCCTCGTCGACCGCCTCGCCAACTCGGTCGTCCGCTCCCTGCGCGGCGACCCCGAGGACCTCTCCCAGCGCACCCGCAAGCAACTCGCCCGGCTGCCCGAGGAGTTGCTCGACGGCGTCCTGATGCGGCTGGAGAACCGGCTGCTGGGTTCCGAGCACGACCGGGTCCTCGATCTCGTCGACGAGATCGAGGCGTACGACGACCACGCCGAGGACGGTCTGGAACGGGACGCCCACGACGCTCCCGAGATCGAGCCCGACACGGCCGGCGAAGTGCGCACCGAGCGTGAGAACGCGCTGCGCGACGCCGAGGAGCGGCGGGCGGAGGCGGACCGGCCTCGTATCGCGCCCGGGCCCGAGAAGGAGCAGGGCGCCGAGGAAGGCGCGGTCGGCAGCACCCCGCAGAACGGTGGGACGCAGGAGCACGGCAGCACACCCCAGGGCGGGGGCGCGCCCGGCGACGCGCCGGAGCAGCAGGCGCCGGACGCGCAGGGATCCACGGCGGCGGGAGCCCCGGCCTCCGGTGGTGCCGCCTCTCGTGAGGAGCGGTCCTCGTCCTCCTCGGCGGGTTCGGGCGCGGGTGCGCAGCAGGCCGAGAAGGGGTCTGGCGGCTCCGCTTCCGACAAGGGGGCGGCGAGCTCGGGGGGCAAGGAGAAGTCCGGAGGCTCTGCCGGCAAGGAGAAGGACAAGGGCGGCCGGGAGCAGACCGATCGCAAGGACGCGGCTGCCGCGAGCAAGGAGGAGTCCGCGGCGAAGAACCGCCCGGGCGCCGCCGAGGCCGCAGTGGCCGGACGTCAGGTGAAGGAGCAGGACAGGCGCGGGCAGCAGAAGCCGGCCGGTTCGCCGACGGCTGCCGGCAAGGACACCCGACTGCCCGGCAAGGTCAGCACCCTCGACGGCAAACGCAACCAGGACCTCGTCCCGCAGGAGGAGGCGGACGAGGACCCGTTCGGCTCCGGCAGCGAGTCGGAGGTCGAGGTCGGGGGAGGAGAGCCGAGCGCCTGGGACGTCAAGCTTCAGCCCGAGGACTTCGTTCCCGACAGGGACCTCGACCTGTCCGCCGTACCGACCGCCGACGAGCTGGACCCGTCCGCGCCGGCGGCCGCCCAGACCGCCCCGTCCCTGCCGGCACCGCCGCCGACCCGGGCCGAGCAGGTACAGGCCGAACGGACGGCGGAGGACGCCGAGGACGAGGCGGCGGAGCCGGAGGAGGAGCCCGCCGACCTGGCCACGGAGCCGGAGTCGTCCGCACCGGAGACCGAGGGCAGCCCCGACGGTGGCACCGGGCTCGGCGGCCTCGGGCTGGATCGGGCCGCCGCGCCGTCCACGGGCAGCCGCGACCCGAAGAAGGGCGACGACCCCAAGGCCGGCCCCGTCGCCGCGCAGACGACGGTGCAGGAGGCGCCGGGCAGGCAGGAGAGCAAGTCCGAGGGCGGTGGTGACGCCAAGGAACCGGCCGCCAAGGAGGAGAAGGGCACCGCCGCGGCGGGGGACCAGGCGGGTGCCGCCCCGGAGAAGGAGTCCCAGCAGGCGACGGGTGGCCGGTCGGCGCAGGGCGACGCCGGGGCGAAGGAGGTGGCCGGGAGCAGCTCGGGCAGCTTGGGTGGCGCGGGCAGTGAGCAGGCCGGGGGCGGTGGCTCAGCGGCGGCCGGTGCGCGGGACGCGGCCGGCGCCGCACAGGACGTGTCCGCGGTAGGCAGCGGCTCTACGGCACCCGGCGCGTCCGGGAACTCCGGTGCGCCCGGCGCCGAGTCGGCGAGTGAGGCGCCGGCACCGGAGTCCCGTAGCGAGGGAAGTGGCCGTACGGAGGCCCCGGCGTCCGCGAAGGCCGCGCCCGCGACTGCGCCCGCGAAGTCGGAGCCCGCGGCGTCGGCGAAGGCGGCACCGGAGTCGAAGGCAGAGCCGGAGAGCGCACCGGCCCCGAAGGCGGCGTCGGGCGGGGCTTCGCGCGGCGGTGGCGGCGCCGGTGGCGGAGGCGGCGGTGGAGCCGCCCCGCCCCGCGGCAAGGGCAAGAAGGATTCCGCTCCGGTGCCCAACCTCGCCGGGGTCTCCCCGGAGGCCGGCCTGTCGACGGCGTCCAGGCTCAAGCCGCACAAGGCGCTTCAGGCGATGGGCGGAGTCGGCGGTGCGGTGGACCGCTCCGTCGGCGACGAGCACAAGGAACTGGCCGCGGCGCCACCGTCGATGCAGCGTCCGGCGGGCGCGCCGCAGACGCTCCAGGGCAAGCCGAAGTCGGACGCCCCCGCCGAGTACTCGCAGGACAAGCCCCAGGAAGCCCAGGCGCCGGAGCAGGAGAACGCCGAGGTCGAGGGCGCCAAGGAGCCCGAGGGCCAGATCGAGGCGGAGAAGGCGGAGGAGCCCAGCGGCTGGGACACCTTCAAGATGGCCCTCGGCTTCGGCATCGGCAAGGTCGCGAGCTGGCTCGGTTTCGAGGTGGACGCGCAGGAGCTGGCCGCCAAGTTCGCCGGGCTGCCCACGAAGGACGAGGCGCTCAAGCAGGCCCAGGCCGGCAACGCGCCGGGCGTCGGGATGAAGGGCGACGCGGAGCAGACGGCCGGCGAGCAGGACGGCCATGTCGACGCGAAGGGCCAGGAGACGGTCTCCACGGCCCGCGACGACTCCGGCCGGGGCATGGGCGAGGACCAGGTCTACCCCAACGCCCCCAAGGAGGAGTTGAGCGCTCAGGTGCCGGGCGCGAAGGGCGGCGAGGGTGGTGCCGTCGAGGGCGGCGGAGCGACGGGCGCCGTCCCGCCGGAGGCCGCCTCGGAGGTGGCCGAGCACGAGCAGGGGCCACAGTTCCAGGCCGCGTTCAGCGACGGTCAGAAGTCCATGTCCGAGGGGCGCCAGGCCAAGGACCGTGACTTCCGTGACTCGCAGGCCAAGCACAAGCGGCAGGTCGACGCCGAGATCGCGACGAACACCGAGACGCAGGCCGGTGAGCGCGAGAAGGCGATGGGCGACGTCACCGCTCAGCGCGAGGGCTGGCGCAAGGAGCAGGACGAGGAGCTCAAGAGCCTCGGCGACAAGAAGACCGAGCGGCACGACAAGGTCCGCAAGGACGTCGAGGACAAGGAAAAGCAGACCGACGACAACGTCGAGAAGGAGAAGGACGGCAGCGACAAGAAGATCCGGGACGAGAGCGACAAGGCGGAGCGCGACGCGGAGAAGCAGCGCGACGGCGCCACCCAGGAGTCCGGGAACTGGATCAGCAAGGCCTTCGACTGGATCAAGCAGAAGGTCATCGAGATCAAGAACGCGATCGTCCGGGTCATCCGGGCGGCGCGGGACGCGGTCGTCGGCTTCATCAAGAACTTCAAGGAAACGGTCGAGCGCTGGATCAACGAGGCCCGCAAGGGCATCGTCGAGGCGATCAAGAACCTCATCAAGGACCTGATCGAGTTCGCGGTGGCGATGGTCCGCGCCGTCATCGAACTGGCGGCCCGTATCCGCAAGTTCATCACCGACCTGATCGCGGCGGCGATAGCCCTGGTCAACCGTCTGGCCGAGGCGCTGAAGAAGGCGATCAGCGACCTCCTCAACGCCATCGGCAAGCTTCTCAGCAGCATCCTGGACATCCTCAAGAAAGCGCTCCTCGACGTCGTCAAGGCGATCGTGGACGCGGTGAAGGCGGTCCTTCAGTTCGCGTCCCGGATGCTGAGCGCCCTCGGCGAGTTCATGCTCATCGCGGTCGACTTCCTCTCCGACCCCGGCGGTTGGCTGGGCGGTGCGAAGAACTCCGCGGTGGACGGTGCGAAGAATCACCTCTTCCGCGAGGTCAAGTCGGCCGTCAAGGAATGGTTCCAGTCCAAGATCCAGGAGATCATCGGCATCCCGAAGGCCATCCTCGACAAGCTGATCAAGGGCGGCATAGCCCTGGACCAGATCGTCAAGGAGGCCTGGAACGCGATCGTCCCCCAACTCCCGCTGATCATTGGCGAGATCGTCATCACGAAGGTCATCGCCAAGCTGATCCCAGGAGCGGGCTGGGTGATGGCGGTGATCGACGCGATCCGTACGGCCATCGGCGCCCTGGGCGAGATCCTCCGCGCGATGGGCGCGGTCCTCGACTGGCTCAGGGCGGTCCGCCAGGGCGGCGCCGGCATCCTCTTCGCCAAGGCGGTCGCGGCAGGCATCGTGGCCCTGCTGGAACTGGCCTACGAGGCGCTCATCAGCGGCATCGGCAAGTACGTGGCGAAGGTCGGCCGCCGCTTCAAGGACCTCGCGGCGAAGCTGGGCGGCAAGGGGAAGGGCGACAAGCCGGGCAAGGGTGCGGGCGCGGACGGTTCGGACGACAAGGGCGGCGACAGGAAGCCGACGCGGGAGGGCCCCGCGAGCAAGCCGACGACGACCACGGCCGCGAAGCCGGGCCGGGGCAAGGACGGCACGCCCGGGAAGCCCGACACGAGGAAGCCGACTCCTGACACGGGCAACAAGCCCACGCCCGCCACGAGCAAGGACAAGAACGGCAAGCCGAAGGACGCGGACGAGAGGCCGGACACCAGGCCGACCCCGACACCCAGGCCGAAGCCGAAGGCGGACCCGCCGGCCAGGCCGAAGCCGGAGCCGGCCGCGAAGCCGAAGGACACCGACGGCAAGAGCTCGGACAGACCGAAGGACGACAAAGACGCGGGCACGTCCAAGCCCAAGGACGACAAGGGCACCACGGGCAAGCCCAAGGATGCCGACGGCAAGTCACCGGACAAGCCGAAGGACCAGGACCCGAACAAGCCGAAGCCCTCGGACAAGGACGCTCCGGGCAAGCGCAAGCCCGACGCGGACAAGGACCGGGGCCGGGACAAGCCCAAGGACAAGGACGGCGACGGGCCCGGCAAGCCGAAGAAGAAGGACGAGGACGGCAAGCAGAAGCCCAAGCACGAGGGCAAGGGCCCGCGGAAGCCGAAGCGCGACAAGCACGAGGGTTCGCGACCGAAGGACAAGGACTCGGAGAAGGAGAAACAGCAGAAGAAGGATCGACGGAAGAAGGAAGAGGACTCCAAGGACTCCAAGGACGCGCGGCTCCAGAAGATCATCACGCGCATCCGCCCGAAGATCGGTGGCCTGCTGCGAAAGCCGGTGCAGGAGCGTGTCCTGGACGCGGCCCTCGGCGGCATGCGGGCCTGGTACCGCTTGACGAGCCTCACGAAGAACGGCTCCCACGCCTTCCAGGTCGTGGCCACGCTGAACCCGAGCGGAAAGGCAGAGGACGGCTACCAGCTCTCCGGCGCGGAGATCCGGCCGATCATCCGGGACGTCACCGGCGAGCTGCTCGATCGCGAGGAAGTTCTGGAGCGCGCCCGTGAAATGCGTCGGCAGAAGCATGAGGCGCAGGAAGCCGATGACCGTCAGGGAATCGACGAGGCGTTGCCGATCAAGGGTGGGGACATCCCTGCCGCCGTCCGGTATCTCCTCGACCGCGGTGACGAACTGGACGTATCGAGGCCTGGCGAAGGCGAGCTTCTCGCTGATCCCTACAAGGTCGGCACCGGCAAGATGGAGCTCTATGACATAGGTGATAACCAGGAACGGGTGAAGGAGCAGAAGCAGAAATGGGGCTTGAGTAACCTGATCACGCAGGGGATCGGTAAATACCAGCATCTCCCTGAGGGAAAGGAGTTGGACCCCGAAAGCGCAAGCCGCCGGATGCCCGAGGAAAGCCTGAGGAGTGTCGGTCTGTCCGGTCCGCGTTTCGCCCTCGGTCTTCGTACCTACGTTCTTGAGGGAAAGGCACCCGAAGGCTTCACGGACGCTCAGGCTGAATTGGTGCGGAACGCCCACTGGTTGATGTTCGTCCGGGAGTCCCACCGCAATCCGACCAACTTGGCGTACGCCGCCATGACCGCCGATCTGCTCAGCTACGGCCCTGAACGAGGCGGCCTGACCCCGCATCAGGCCTTCGCCGAGTACGAGGGGGTGAGGCTCGGTGACCGCGGCCGGTTCCCCATGTCCATGCTGGGAGCGTCCGCGGCAGCCCAGGGAAATGAACAGGAAGAGGTTGGAAAGCAGACGACCGGCCTGAAGAGTACGAAGGCCAAGCGTGACGAACTCAAAAAGCGTGAAGGTGAATTGGCGGAACAATGGCTGCTGGCCCGAATGAAGCTGGAGGACATCGAGTTCGACAGTGAGGACGACGCCAAGCGGAAGGCGCGTCAGATGATCCGTGAGTTCCTGCTAAGGTTCTACGGACTTGAATGAGGAGAGGTGCCACTATGACGGATTTCATTGAGCGTTTGGTCATCAAGCCCGGTTTTACGTCGGATGACGTTGACTTCGTGTCCATGCAGCGTGGGTGGATTCTGCAGCGTTCCCGGATTCCGGAGGGTGGAGCATTCGTCGACACCTGGGTCACGCTGGACCGCAAGACAGAGATCCATCAGGTCGACGACCAGCCCATCGGTACCCGGTACTTCACCCTACGGGGGCCCAATACCGCGGAAGTGGCCCGGCACATCCGCCAGGACTGCGACATCTGGTCGACCGATGAGGCGCTTGAATCCTTGCGCGGGTCGGACGACCGGGACGAGAAGCTGAGGCTGGTCTACGCCGTGGCGCTCTCCGCCGTCGAGCAGGACGCGGAACGTGTCGTGGCGGAGTTCCGCAGCGTCGTGAATGATCCCGATGCCGGGGTCCGCCAGGCTGTCGTCATCGCCACCGGCTACTTTCCGCACCCCGGTCTGGTCGAACTCGTCGGGGAAATGCGCGACAGCGACCCCGTGGACCATGTCCGCCGAAACGCGGCGATTCTGCTGGACGGACTTTCCGAAGGGAACTGACATGCGCCCCCTCGTCCCGGCTTTCCGCCGGACCTTGCCCACGGAGGCCAAGCGGTGACCCGCTACGCCGACATCCCCAAACCCATCCGCTCCGGAATAGTCGTGGTCAACCCCGACACCGGCACCCCCCAGCGGATCATCGTCCTGCAATTCAACCCGGACACCCTGGAGCGAAGCGTCGCCCCCCAGTCCGCCGGCGACAGTGGTGACGCCGGAGGCGGTGGTACCGGGAGTGGGGACCGTAACGAGGCCCTTCGGCTCAAGGGACCCGCGCAGGAGACCTGGAAGTTCACCGCCGAGATCGACGCCACCGACCAGTTCGAGGTCGCCGCTCCGGACGGGATCCACCCGCAGCTCGCGACGCTCGAAATGCTGGTGCAGCCGACCGTCGCCCAGCTTCGGGCCGCGAGCAAGCTGTCGCAGAAGGGTGCCATCGAGATCAGCCCGATCGAGATGCCGCTGACGCTGTTCACCTGGGGGAGCAAGCGGGTCATGCCCGTCCGGCTCACCGAACTCTCCGTCAACGAGTCCGCCTTCGACGTGAATCTCAACCCCATCCGCGCCTCCCTCAGCATCGGCATGAAGATCCTCACCGTCAGCGACCTCCCGGCCGGCCACCGCGGCGCCGACCTGTACATGGCGCACCTCGCCCAGAAGGAGCGGCTCGCCGCCGCGGCGCGCGGAGGCGGCCTCGGCTCGCTCGGGCTCGGTGGAACCGGCACCGGAACCAACGTAGTGATCGGAAGGGGCTGAACAACACACCATGGCCGAGACCGAGCCCTACGAGAACGCCCTGGATGCGATACCGGGTGCCCATCCCTACCCCCGCACCAGCCGCTACCACGACGCCGAGATCGGGATCCACCGGCAGCCCGACGGAACCGAAGTGCGCTACACCAAGCGCCGCCTGCTGCCCCCGCTCGACCCCGCCGGCCCCGACCCCGACCTCACCCAGCAGCACACCGTCGGCGCCGGTGAGCGCCCCGACCTGCTCGCGCAGCGGTACTTCGGCGACCCCTCCCAGTGGTGGCAGATCGCCGACGCCAACCCCGCACTCGACCCACGTGAGTTGACCGACGAGGCCGGGCGCGTCATCGACATCCCACTCGCCGGCGGGTTCCCGGGCGGCAGGGGAGACCGGCGTGTTTGATCTGCCCGTGGGGCAGGGCCCCGTTCACATCACGCTCCTCATGGGGCCCAAACTCGCCCGGCCCGTCCCGGCCGAGGTGACCGAGGCCCTGCTGTCCGCCCAGATCACGGCCACGGCCGGGGAACGCAGCGGCTTTCAGCTCGCCTTCGATCTCACCAAGAACGGGATCATCAGCCGCCGGCTGCTGCCCGAGGGGTTCTTCGATCCCAAGACGAGGCTCGTCGTCACCGTCTCCGTCAAGGGCACCCAGGACGTGCTGTTCGACGGGCTCGTCGTCCGGCACGAAGTCGGCGCCAGCAACCAGCCCGGGCACTCCACGCTCACCGTCACCGGCGAGGATCTGACGCTGCTCATGGACCTGGAGGAGCGCACGGCGCGGTACCCGAACCTGCCGCCCTCCGAGCGCGTCCTCGCCATCCTGCGCCGCTACTCCGACTACGGAATACGGCCCGACGTCTACAACGAGAAGGTCGCCCAACCCCCGCACCAGGACCTCCGCGTGCACTACCAGACCGGCACGGACCTGCAGTACGTCACCGAGCTCGCGCGGGCGAACGGCTACACCTTCTACCTCGAACCCGGGCCCAACCCCGGCCAGTCCTCAGCCCGTTGGGGACCCGAGGTCCGCCTGGGCATCCGCCAGCACGCCCTCAACGTCAACATGGACGCCAACTCGACGGTGGACCAACTGACGTTCGCCTACGACGGCACCGCACGAGAAGAGCCGCAGGCCCGCTGGCAGAACCCAGAGACCCGGCAGTCGGACCTGCTCCCGCAGCCGTCCATCAGCCCGCTGCGCCCGCCCCTGGGCAAGCGGCCCACCCCGGCCCTCAAGCGCAGGACGCTCTCCGGCACCGCCAAGCAGCAGCGCGAGCAGGCCGAGGCCGAACTCCTCGCCCGGGCCGCCGTGTCCGCCGACGTCGTCTCCGGCTCCGGCTCGCTCGACGTCATCCGCCACGGCTACATCCTCCAGCCCCGCCAGCTCGTCGGCGTCCGCGGCTCGGGACGGGCGTACGACGGCGACTACTTCGTCAAATCCGTCACGCACAACCTGCGTCCGGGCTTGTACCAGCAGAACTTCACCCTCTCCAGGGAGGGCCTGGAAGCGCGCAGCGACTACGTCCGGCCGTAACACAAGAAGACACAGCCCGCACTCACGACCCATCGACCAGGAGCACCTCCACCATGGCGGCACCCAGCAATCGCTACCTCGGCAAGTTCCGCGGCCGGGTCGTCAGCAACGACGACCCGCTGCGCATCGGCCGTGTCACCGTCGAGGTCCCGGACGTCCTCGGTAACGAGCCGTCCACCTGGGCGCTGCCCTGCCTGCCGTTCACCGGGCCGGAGTCGGGGCAGTTCGTGGTGCCGCCACCGGGCGCGGGCGTGTGGGTGGAGTTCGAGCAGGGGGATCCGAGTTTCCCCGTGTGGACCGGGTGCTGGTACGGGGCGGCCGACGAACTGCCGCCCGACGCGCGGCGGGAGCTTCAGGCCAACTCGCCGAACAAGCCCGTCGTCGTGCAGACGCCGCAGGCGCACAAGCTCGTCATGAACGACACCGCCGGTGCCGAGCAGGGGATCCTGCTCCAGGCCCAGGGCGGGGCATACATCCGTATCACCAAGGAGGCCGTGGTCATCTCGACCGGCGCGGGCGCCGAGGTCCTGCTGCGCGGCAACGAAGTGACCATCAACGAGGGCCAGTTGACCGTGCTCTCCAAGCGATGAAAGCGATCAAAGCGACGAAACCCGCGAGAGCGATGACGGCCGTGCGAGCGGCCACAGCGACGAAGGAAAACGGGGGACCACGAACCATGTCCGGGAGTCTGCTCGACGCCGACGCCGTGATCGGCTGTCCGCACGGCGGCCGTGTCGCGCCCGCCACCACCACCTCCGGCGGCGTACGCCTCGCGGGCGCCGCCGTCGCCACGGCCGCCCACAGCTATGTCGTCATGGGCTGCCCGCACACCGTCGACGGCGTGCCCGCGCCGTGCGTGTCGGTCCGCTGGACCGCCGACGGCACCGGCGTCACCGTCGACGGCCGTCCCGTGCTGCTCGACACCTCCGCGGCCCAGTGCTTCAGCGCGGCCCTGGTGCCGCAGGGACCGCCCGTCGTCCAGGCCGCGCAGCGAAAGGTCACCGTCCGATGAGCCGCCACCCGAGCGGGCGCCCCCGCAGCGACCTCGCGTTCCCCTTCCGCGCCGACCGCCGGGGCCGTACCGCGCACGCCACCCGGGGTGAGCACGTCCACGACCTCATCGAGCAACTGCTGTTCACCAGCCCGGGCGAGCGCGTGATGCGGCCCGACTTCGGCTGCGGCCTCCTCGATCTGGTCTTCGCCCCGACCAGCCCGGAACTCATCAGCACCCTCGAACTCTCCGTCCAGGCATCCCTCCAGCGCTGGCTCGGCGACCTCATCGACGTGGAGGCCCTCGACGTGGTCAGTGAGGACAACGTCGTCCGTGTGTATCTGTCGTACGTCGTGCGCGCCGACGGCGCCCGGCGTGACGACGTCTTCGAAGGGAGGTCCGCGGCATGACCGGTACGACCGTCACCTCCCGCCGCGCCAAGGTCCGCGCCGCCCAGCTCAACGGTGTCGACTCCGTCGAGGTCGGCGACGACGGCCTGCTGCTCACCGTCAGCTTCCTCGGGAAGGCCCCGCACGGCCTCGGCCCCGAGAACGTCCGTATCGACGGCGGCCGCCGCATCACCGGCATCACCGCGGTGGACGTCAGCGTGGAGCGCGAGGAGGACCCCGAGCTCGACGACCGGCTCTACGTCACCCTCGACAAGGCCGGCGACACCTCCCGCTACCGGCTCTCCCTCGTCGAGACCGACCCGTACGGACGGCCCGGAACCGAGCCGTACCGCGGCTTCGACCAGCGCTACCACAGCGCGGCCTTCGCCTTCCGGCCCGACTGCCCGACCCCCTTCGACTGCAAGGAGGACGAGCAGGACGCCCCGGACTTCCCGTCCGCGCCCGTCATCGACTACACCGCCCGCGACTACGACACCATTCGCAAGCTGCTCCTCGACCGGCTCGCACTCACCACGCCCGACTGGGTCGAGCGCAACCCCGCCGACCTGGGCGTGACCCTCGTCGAGCTGCTCGCGTACACCGGTGACCAACTCAGTTACCAGCAGGACGCGGTCGCCACCGAGGCCTATCTCGACACCGCCCGGCGTCGGGTCTCCGTGCGGCGGCACGTACGGCTCATCGACTACGCGATGCACGACGGCTGTTCGGCGCGCGCGTATGTCGCCGTCGAGACCGCCGGCGACCACACGCTCGCCCCGGGCACCTTCCGCTTCGCCTCCGTCGACGTGCGCACCCTCGACCCGCACGACCGCCCGGAGCCCGGCACGGTCGTCGACGAGGCCGAACTCGGCGACCTCGACGAGCGCGGCTCAGTGGAGGTCTTCGAACCCGTCGTCACCGAGGACCCGCTGGAGCTGCGCGTCGCGCACAACGCGATCCGCCTGTGGACGTGGGCCGGCGAGGTCTGCACCCTGCCGAAGGGCGCCACCTCCGCCACCCTGCGCGACGAGTGGGTCGACCAGGAGACCTGCCGGGATCGCCGACTCGACCTCAGGCCGGGCGACCTGCTCGTCCTGGAGGAGGTCAAGGGGCCGCGCACCGGCACCCCCGGGGACGCCGACCCGAGCCACCGGCAGGCCGTCCGCCTGACCTCCGTCACACCGGCCGTGGACCGCATCGAGGACCAGCCGGTCCTGGAGGTCTCCTGGGCCGCCGAGGACGCCCTGCGCTTTCCGCTCTGCCTCACCACCCGCGGCGGCCGCGACTGCCTGCCCGTCGAGGACGTGACCCTCGCCCGCGGCAATGTCGTCCTCGTCGACCACGGCCGTACGCTTCACGGGCTCCCCGAGACGTTCACCGTCCCGCAGGTCCCCGCCGAGGTCGCCCCCTGCGACGGACCCGCCTTCGGCTGCTACGACCGAGAGGAGGGCAACGCACCCGCGCGGCTCATCAACTCCCTCACGGACAAGGCGGAGTCGGGCGAGTCACTGACGGCCGACGACGTCCGCGAGCTCTTCGAGGTGGCCGGCGAGGCCGCCGCCAACCGCGCCGGACTCGGCCTGGAACGCGCCGGACAGCGCCACGAACGCGTCGTGCCCGGCACGGCCTACGCCCAGGCCGCCGCCCTGCGCACGCTGCTCGCCCAGTCCGTCTACCCGGGCATCCGGCCCCGCTTCCGTCCCGTCCTCGGGCGGATACCCGTCGCGCAGGCGGTGCCGTTCCCCGAGCCGGGCACCGTCGCCGCCGGGCAGGCCACGCGGATCGCCGCGATCCCGGGGCGGGTGCGGCAGCGGCTCGTCGAGCTGTGGCGCAGCGCCCGCGACCGGGACGGCCTCGCCGACGAGGAGATCGCCGAGCTCACGGTGATCTACGGGCTGCGAATCCTGGAGCGCATCGAACTGCGCCGCCATCCCGTCCGGGCCCTGCGTGAACTGCTGTTCCGCAGCGACCAGTTGCTCGACGCCAAGCTGCGCCGCATCGAGGTCCTCACGGCCCGCGCCCGCGCCGGCACCGTGCTCGACGGGCACATCGCCTGGGAGATCGCCCATGGCTGGGGGCCGTCGTACGCGGCCGGGCTGCACCCCGACGAGCCGGTACTGCGCGGCTCCGCGACCGTCGCGCTCGATCAGGACCCGCGTCGCGCCCTGCCCGCCGTGCGCCTCCACGCCGGTGAGGACGAGACCTGGGAGCCGCGCCGCGACCTGCTCGACAGCGGCCCGCGTGACCGGCACTTCGCCGGCGAGCTGGAGGACGACGGACGGCTCGCCCTGCGCTTCGGTGACGGGCGCCACGGCGCCAGGCCGACGCCCGGGTCACGGATCGCCGCGCACTACCGCCTCGGCGGCGGCACGGCCGGCAACGTCGGCGCGGAGGCCATCAACCACCTCGTCGTCCAGTCCGACTGCACGCCCCCGCCCGCCGCCGCGGTCCGCAACCCGCTGCCCGCCGTCGGCGGCACGGAACCCGAACCCGTGGAGCAGGTACGCCAGTTGGCCCCCCTCGACCTGCGCCGCACCCGGCAGCGCGCGGTCACCGCCGACGACTACGCAGCCCTCGCCGGCGCCCTGCCGGGCGTCCAGCGGGCAGCGGCTGAGCTGCGCTGGACCGGCAGCGTCCAGGAGGCGCACATCGCGGTCGACGCGTACGCCACCGGCGCCCCGTCCGCCGAGCTGCTGGCGTCGGTCGAGCAGGCCCTCGAGCCGTACCGGCGCATCGGCCACGACCTCGTGGTCGGCGCCGCTCGTGCGGTCCCGCTGGACATCGCGCTCACCGTGTGCGCCAAGCCCGGCCACCAGCACGGGCAGATCCTGGCCGAGCTGTACCGCGTACTGGGCAGCGGTGCGCGGGGCTTCTTCCACCCGGACGCGCTGACCTTCGGCGAGCCGGTGCGGCTCAGCCGGCTGGTCGCCGTCGCGGCGGCCGTGCCCGGCGTGGAGAGCGTCCAGGTCACCCGGCTGCGCAGGTTGTACGAACCGGACCGAGGAGAGAGGGAGGACGGCGTGCTGCGGCTCGGCCCGCTGGAGATCGCCACCTGCGACAACGACCCGGACCGGCCGGAGAACGGCCGGCTGGCGATATCCCTGGGAGGTGCGCGATGACCGAGGTCCCGATCACGGACGACTGCGGCTGCGGCGGCGCCTGCCGAGGCGGGCACGACGAGCGCCCAGCCCCGGCCCCCGTGCACAACCCGCCCGGCCGCACCGCGCTCGACTACCGCGTCGGCGAGTACGGCTCCTTCCGCGCCGCTCTGCTCGACCGGCTCGCCTCACCGGCGTACCCCGCCCTCCAGAGCCTCACGGTGCGCACCCCGGACGACCCGGCGATCGGCCTGCTCGACGCCACCGCCGTCCTGGGCGACCTGCTCACCTTCCACTCCGAGCGGATCGCCGACGAGGCCTACATCCGTACGGCCAACGAGCACCGCTCCCTGGTCCTGCTCGGCCGCCTCGTCGGCCACCGGCCGCGTCCCGGCGTCGCCGCCGCCACGCACCTGGCGTACACCCTGGAGCGCGACCCGCGTGCCGAGGCGCTGCCGGTGCTGATCCCGCGCGGGGCGCGCAGCCACAGCGTGCCGGCCTCGGCCGACGAACAGTCCCTGACCTTCGAGACCAGCCGTGACCTGACGGCCCGCTGGGACTGGAACGAGCTGAAGGTGCGCCGCAGGCGCCCCTCCCTCGTCACTCCCGCGGACCTGGAACGCCGCTCGGAGATCTTCGTCGAGGGCACGGCCAACTCACTCCAGACCGGGGACCAACTGCTCTTCGTCTTCGGCGAACAGGCGGGCGGCGAGCGCAAGTTGCTGCCGGTCGCGAAGGCGCGGGTCGACCGGGAGGACGAGATCACGGCGATCTCCCTGCCGAAGTCCGCGCCGCCGACCCTGAAGGAACTCGTCGACGAGGTGCGGCGCTGGACGGCTGCGCCGGCCGCACCGGGAGAGCCGGGTGATGAGCCGCCGACGCCGGAGGTGCCGAACCCGCGGCCGGTCAGCCGGCTGATCGAGGACTTCGAGGATCAGGTGCTCGCGCCGCTGCGGGGGGACTTGGACGGCATCAAGAGTCCTGAGCGGCTTGCGGCGCGGCTTGCGGAGCCGGTCGCGCGTCTCGGTGAGGCTCAGGTGTTGGCGGAGCCGTACGAGGACGTCGCCGCTTGGTTCGGGCAGTTGGAGGCGGTGCTTGCGGAACTCGCCGAGCGCGCCTTGGAGTTGGCACCCGCGCAGTCGGAAGAGGTGGGTAGGCGGTCGTCTGCCGCGCCGTTGGGGCTGGTCGCGCAGTTCCCCGCGCCCCTGAAGGGGCGCGATGCGCGTACTGCTGCTCTTGAAGCCCTCGGCGATGTACTTCCCGCCCTTCGCTCCTCGACCCCCGCCCCGCGCGGCGGCACCGGCTCCCAGCGACCCGGTACCGACACCGCCCGGTTGCTCTCCGCGCTCAACCCCTCCCTCGGCACCCTCTACCCGGCCTGGCGCACGGCCGCCGCCCCCGGCAGCCCGCGGCTCCTGCGCGAGCTGCTCGCCATGCGGGTCACCGCCGCCCCCTTCGGTGCGACGGCCCCGCTCAAGCCGGTCCAGGACGACCGGGGCCGGGTCATCCGCACCGCCGACTGGCCGCTCACCGGTGCCGTCCTGGCGAGCATGCGCGTCGTGTACGACACGTCGGGGAGGGCGCCCGTCCGCGCCGAGTTCCAGTACGTGGAAGGCAGCAGCTCCGACCAGCGTGCGGAGAACCTGCCGGTCGCCCAGCCGCTGACCTTCCCGCTCGGCACGGGTCAGGTCGAACTGTCCGTCCGCTCCGGCCAGGACCGCGACCTCAACTGGCTCAACCGGCGCCCCGCCGACTCCCAGGACCCCGGCGTCACGGCGCGCTTCCAGTCGGGCCTGCCCGAGCGCACCCTCTTCGTGTCCCGCCCGGACGACGAGGGCCTGGTCCACGTCGGCGTCCACAACGGCACGTCGGTGCAGATCCCGTTGCGGCCGGGCGCGAACGAGCAGGTCACGCACGGCGAGTACGAGATCGGCCTGAAGTACACGGTGGGCACCACCGAGCCCAACGTCGAGATCGTCATCGCCAGCAAGCCGGAGCCGCTCAACCGCCGCATCCTCCAACTGGACACGGTCCACACCGGCATCACCGTCGGTAGCTGGGTCGCGATCCAGCGCCCCGCCAAGGGCGCCCTGGACGGCATCCCGGGCGACCCCAAGCTCGCCTTCGTCACCACCCAGGTCGTCGCGGCGCGTACGGCGGCGTACTCGAACTACGGCATCACCGGGCGCGGCACCGAACTCACCCTCGCCGACCCGTGGCTGGACGAGTTCGACGTACTGCTCTCGCACATCCGCGACACCACCGTGCACGCGGCCGGCGAAGCCCTCCGCCTCGCCGACGAACCGCTCGGCGAGGACGTGCACGGCAACGAGATCGAACTCGCCGAGCTGTACGACGGGTTGCGGCCCGGCCGCACGCTCATGGTGGGCGGCGAGCGCAGCGACATCCCGGGGACGGCGGGGGTGAGGGCCACCGAGGTCGTCGTCATCGCCGCCGCGGACCCGGCCGTCGACCCGCAACTGCCCGGCGACCGCGTCCACACCCGCCTCACCCTGACCGCCATCCTGGCCCACCGCTACCGCCGCGAGACGGTGAAGATCCTCGGCAACGTCGTCGAGGCCACCCACGGCGAGAGCCGCGAGGAGGCCATCGGCAGCGGCGACTCGGACCGCGTGAACCAGACGTTCGCGCTGTGGCAGTCCCCGCTCACCTGGCTCGCCGACGACAATCCGCTCGGCGCCACACCGGTGCTGGAGCTCCGGGTCGACGGCATCCTGTGGCACGAGGTCGACAGCCTCGCCGGACGCGGCCCCGGCGAGCGGGTGTACATCACCGGCTCCACCGCCGACGGCCGTACGACGGTCACCTTCGGGGACGGAATCAACGGCGCCCGGCTGCCCTCCGGCCACGAGAACATCCGCGCCCGCTACCGCTTCGGCACCGGCAAGGCCGCCAACGTCGCCTCCGACCGCGTCACCCAGCCGCTCACCCGGCCGCTCGGCGTCACCCAGGTGACCAACCCGCGTCCGGCGAAGGGCGGCGCGGACGCCGACGGCCCCGGCCTCACCCGCCGGACGATCCCGCTGGCCGTGGCCGCGCTGGACCGGCTGGTCTCCGAGTCCGACTACGAGGACTTCGCCCGCTCCCGCGCCGGCATCGGACGGGCCGCCGCGCGCGAACTCTTCGACGGACGGCGGCGCGTGCTGCACGTGACGGTCGCGGGCACCGACGACGTGCCGATCGACGGCGACTCGGACACCCTCAAGGCCCTGCGCGGCGCGCTCACCGAGTACGGGGACATGAACCTCCCGGTCCGGGTGGACGTGCGCGAACTGGTCCTGCTGCTGGTCGCCGCCAGGGTGAAGGTCGCCCCCGACCATGCCTGGGAGATCGTGGAACCCCGGCTGCGCCAGGCGCTGCTGGCCCGACTCGGTTACGAGGGACGGGAGCTGGGCAGGCCCGCCCGCCTCTCCGACGTCCTCGCCACGGCCCACTCGGTGCCCGGCGTGGACTACGTGGACGTGGACGTCTTCACCGGCGTGCCCGCGTCCGCCACACCCGAGGAACTCACGGATCTCCTCACCGACCCGGGCCCGCCCAGGTCATCGGTCCCGGCGCATCCGGCGACTTACGACGTCAGGACCCACACCGTCCGTGCCGCGAACGGCGAGACGCTGTCGGAGATCTGCGCCCGGTACGGCGTCCCGCTCGCCGAACTCCTGCGCCTCAACCCCGACATCACCGACACCCGCCGCCTGGCGAAGGGCCGTTCGGTGTTCGTCTTCCGCGGTATCCGCCCCGCCCAGCTCGCGATGCTGTCGCCGAAGGCCGCGGACACCCTGATTCTGACGGAGGTCAAGTGATGTCCCCGGACGTCAAGTTGGAGACCGCCACCCCGGCGACGGCCTCCAGGGAACCCGACGGTCTCGCCGCGCTGCTGCCGCGTTGGCACCTGTTGCGCGACGCCGAGGAGGGCGAGCCGCTGCGCGCGCTGCTCGCCGTGATCGCGGAGCAGCTCGACCGGGTCCGCGACGGCGTCGAGCAGGGCTATGAGGACCTGTTCGTGGAGACGGCCGCCCCCTGGGTGCTGCCGTACCTCGGCGACCTGGTCGCCTACCGCACCCTGCCCGGCTACGAGCGGGTCCTGACGACCGGCCTGCACGAGGGGGGCCGCGCCGCCCTCGCCGAGGCCGTCGCCCCGCGCGCCGACGTGGCCGCCACCGTCGCCAACCGCCGTCGCAAGGGCACTCTCCACCTCCTGGAGGAACTCTCCGACCAGGTCACCGGCTGGCCGGCGCGCGCCGTCGAACTGTCCCGGCAGGTCTCCCACACCCAGCCCGTGAAACTGCACGGCGACACCGGCGTCCACCGTGGCGAGCGCGGCCGGCTCGTCGACCTGCGTGACAACTCCGCCCTCGACCTCGCGGGCGGCCCCTTCGGCGCCACGGCCCGCACGGCCGACGTACGCCGCGCCAACTCCCGGCACCGGCAGGGTGGTTGGACCACGGCCGGGGTCGCGCTGTTCGTGTGGCGGCTGAAGGCGCACTCGCTGACCCAGTCCCCGGCGTACTGCATCGACCGCGCCCGCAACCTCTACACCTTCTCGATCCTGGGCAACGACACCCCGCTGGTCACCAAGCCGTTCCCGGAGCCGTCGCCCACGCACATCGCCACCATCGACAACGTCCCGGCGTTCGTCACCCGCCGTCAGCTCCACGACCGGCTCACCGACTACTACGGCCCCGGCAAGAGCCTCGTCATCCGGCGCGACGGCGAGGACCAGCCCGTACCGCCGTCCGACATCGTGGTCGCCGACCTCTCCGACTGGCGCTATCGGCCCAAGCGCGGCCAGGTCGCCGTCGACCCGGAGCTCGGGCGGATCGCGTTCGGGTCGCGGTCGGCGCCCCGGCAGGGCGTGTGGGTGGACTACCACCACGCGTTCGGCGCGGACATGGGCGGCGGCGAGTACGAGCGCCCGGACCGTGAGCCGCGTCCCGAGGCGGAGGTCTACCGGGTCGGGCCCGGGCAGCCGCACCGCCAGATCATGGACGCCTACCGGGCCTGGCAGCACGACCGCCGCGCCGACCGTACCGGCCCCGACGGCATCATCGAGATCACGCACAGCGGCGCCTACCAGGAGCAGCTCGACTTCGACCTCGACCCCGGGGACCGTCTGGAGGTCCGCGCGGCCGAGGGCACCCGGCCGGTGATCCGCCTGCTCGACTGGTACAGCAACCGCCCCGACGCCCTCAACATCCGCGCGGTGTCCGAGGACTGCGCGCCGCACGAGCGGCCCCGCATCGTCCTCGACGGCCTGCTGGTCGCCGGCCGCGGCATCAACGTCACCGGCCCCATGGGCGCCGTCGTCGTACGGCACTCCACGCTCGTGCCCGGCTGGTCGCTGGAGCCCGAGTGCGATCCGCACTCGCCGGAGGAACCCAGCATCGTCCTGGAGCGCACCACCGCGTGCCTCCAGATCGAGCACAGCATCCTCGGCACCATCGAGGTCATCGGCGACGAGGTGAGCGAGGAACCCCTCGACATCCACCTGCGCGACAGCATCCTCGACGCCACCGGCCCCGGCCGCGAGGCCCTCTCCGCGCCGGACTGCCGACACGCCCACGCGGTACTGCACCTGCACCGCACCACGGTCATCGGCGAGATCTTCACCCACGCCGTGCAGATCGCCGAGAACTCCATCCTCACCGGCCGCCTCCATGTGGCCCGGCGCGGCATCGGCTGCATCCGGTACTCGTACGTGCCGCCGGGGTCGCGCACCCCGCGCCGGTACCGCTGCCAGCCCGACCTCGCCGGGCCCGAACAGGCCGCTCGCGTACGGCCGTTGTTCACCTCCGAGCGCTACGGGACGCCCTGGTACGGCCTGTTGGCGGACCGGTGTGCCGAGGAGATCCGGCGCGGCTGCGACGACGGCGCCGAGATGGGCGCGTTCCACGACCTGTACCGGCCGCAGCGCGAGGACGGCCTCAGGGCGCGGCTCGCGGAGTACACCCCGACGGGCACGGACGCCGGGATCTTCTTCGTGACGTGAGGCGAGACATGAACCATCGCATGCGCGCCGCCGCCGTAAGCCTGACCCGCACTTTCCTGAACCAGGGGGACCCCCTTCATGCACGCTGATCTCTCCCGCCTCACGTTCCGCCCGCAGCGGCGCTACTCGGCGGTCATCGCCCAGCAGGGCCGCGTCCAGCTCGACGCCGACCTCAACGAGCAGACCGCGATCCAGCTCCACCAGGCCCGCACCCTCGCCGCCGATCTGATCGGCCGGCACGGGGGACCGCGCGACGCCGCGGGCTTCAAGATCCAGTACGTCGGCGGCAAGCACGACATCGACACGCTCCACATCCAGGGCGGCCGTTACTACGTCGACGGCATCCTGCTCGACGCGACCCGCCCCGCTCCCGGCGTGCCGGTCCCGGACGACGACGCCGAGGAGCAGGAGGCCGCGGCCCCGCCCGCGTACTGGACCTACTGGGACCAGCCCGACGGCTTCCGTGACCCGGAGAAGCCCGGCGACCGGCTGCCCTCGCCCGCGCAGACGCCGTTCGTGGTCTACCTGAGCGTGTGGGAGCGTGCCGTCTCCGCCGCCGAGGACCCCGCCCTGCGCGAGGTCGCCCTCGGTGCCGCGATGCCGGACACCGCCGCGCGCGTGAAGGTCGTATGGCAGGTGCTGCCGCTGTCGCTGGCCGCGCTGGAGATCGAGGACGACAACCCGTCCAAGGAGGTCGTGCGGGCCGCGTTCGACAAGTGGGCGCAGAAGCAGGCCACCCCCACCGGGCGCCTGGCCGCCCGCAGCGAGCGGCCCGACCACGCCGACGAGGACCCCTGCCTGGTCAAGCCGGACGCCCGCTACCGCGGCCAGGAGAACCAGCTCTACCGCGTGGAGGTGCACGCGGGCGGCGAGTCCAAGGACGCCACCTTCAAGTGGTCCCGGGAGAACGGCTCGGTGGTCTTCCCGGTCGACGAACTCGACGGCACCTGGGTGCAGTTGGCCTCCCTCGGCCACGACGACAAGCTGGACCTGGACGTCGGCGACCACGTCGAGCTCGTCGACACCGCCTACGCCTCCCGCCTGGAGCCCCTGCCCCTGCTGCGGGTCGAGGAGCTGGACCTGCCGGGCCGCCGCGTCCGCCTCAGCGCCGAGCCCGACCAGTCGGTCGGCCGGCTGCCGCACCTCAACCCGTTCCTGCGCCGCTGGGACCACCACGAGGGACCGAGGCGCAAGGGCCGTACGACCGCTCTGAAGGGCGGTGCGGTTCCGGTCGCGGAGGGGGAGTGGCTGCCGCTGGAGGACGGCGTCGAGGTGTACTTCGCCAAGGGCGCCACGTACCGCACCGGCGACCACTGGATCATCCCCGCCCGCACCGCCACCGGCAGCGTCGAGTGGCCGGCGGACGCGGCCCGGCGCCCGCTGCTCCAGGGTCCCGCCGGCATCGTCCGCGGATTCGCGCCGCTCGCGCTGGTCAAGGGCGAGGGCGGCACCGTCGACCTGCGCCTCGCCTTCAACCCGCTGGCCAGCAGCATCCCGGCCGCGGACGAGGCGACGCTGGCGGCCGAGGAACAGGCCAGCCGCGAGGAGCAGTTGGCGGAGGACCCGTCCGGCGGGAGGTCGCAGACCACGGCGGATGCGGAGGCCGCGGTGGAAGGAGACAAGTAATGGCCAAGCCCCTGAGCGCGTCCAAGATGGTGGAGATCCTGCGCGCGGAGGGCCTCACGGTCCACGAGGTCCGTAGCTGGCGCACCCACAACCGCAACAGCAAGGGCCCGTGGGGCCCGGTGAACGGCGTGATGATCCACCACACCGTCACCAAGGGCACCGAGAACTCGGTGAGCATCTGCTACAACGGCTACTCCGGGCTGCCCGGCCCGCTGTGCCACGGCGTCATCGACAAACAGGGCCACATCCACCTCGTCGGCAACGGCCGCGCCAACCACGCCGGGCTCGGCGACAGCGACGTCCTGCGCGCCGTGGTCAACGAGTCCAGGCTGCCGCACGACAACGAGGCCGACACCGACGGCAACGCCCACTTCTACGGCTTCGAGTGCGTCAACCTCGGCGACGGCAGGGACCCCTGGCCCGAGGCGCAGAAGGAGGCCATCGAGAAGGTCTCCGCCGCGATCTGCCGCCACCACGGTTGGAGCGAGCGCTCGGTGATCGGGCACAAGGAGTGGCAGCCCGGCAAGCAGGACCCGCGCGGCTTCACCATGGACGGTATGCGCAAGCGCATCGCGCAGCGCCTCAAGGGCGGGGGAGGAGGGGCACCCGAGCCGGACCCGAAGCCGGCTCCCAAGCCCAAGCTGGAGCCCTTCCCGGGCAGCGGCTTCTTCCACATCGGGCAGAAGTCCCCGATCATCACCGCGATGGGCCGCCGCCTGGTCGCCGAGGGCTGCGGCCGCTACGAGGAGGGCCCGAGCCCCGAGTGGACCGAGGCCGACCGCCGCTCCTACGCCGCCTGGCAGCACAAGCTCGGCTTCAAGGGCAAGGATGCGGACGGCATCCCCGGCAAGGTGAGCTGGGACAAGCTGAAGGTGCCCAACGTGTGACGGTCGCGCGCACGCGCCGAAACGGCCCAGGTACCCCACGGGGGTGTCCTGGGCCGTTTTCACGGGCCCGAAGGGTCTTGCTCCCCTGGCGGAAACACGTCACACTGGATACCGAACGAATGGTCGGTTGGGAAGCGGGAATCGATGACGACTTCACACTCCGCCGAGGCGCCTGCCGAAGAGCCGCTCCAAGAGCACTTCGACGCGACGATCTCGCGTGACCAGCGGATCGAGCCGCGGGACTGGATGCCGGAGGGCTACCGGAAGACGCTGATCCGGCAGATCGCGCAGCACGCCCACTCGGAGATCATCGGCATGCAGCCCGAGGGCGAGTGGATCAGCCGCGCGCCGTCGCTGCGCCGCAAGGCCATCCTGTTCGCCAAGGTCCAGGACGAGGCCGGGCACGGCCTGTACCTGTACTCGGCGGCGGAGACCCTGGGCGCCGACCGCGCCGACCTCACCGACCGGCTGATCGAGGGCCGCCAGAAGTACTCGTCGATCTTCAACTACCCGACCATGAGCTTCGCCGACGTCGGGGTGATCGGCTGGTTCGTGGACGGCGCCGCGATCTGCAACCAGGTGCCGCTGTGCCGCAGCTCCTACGGGCCATACGCGCGCGCGATGGTGCGGATCTGCAAGGAGGAGTCGTTCCACCAGCGGCAGGGCTACGAGCTGCTGATGACGATGATGCGCGGCACCGAGGGCCAGCGGGAGATGGTGCAGGACGCCGTGGACCGCTGGTGGTGGCCGTCCCTGATGATGTTCGGCCCGCCCGACGAGGCCTCGCCCAACTCGGCACAGTCGATGGCCTGGAAGATCAAGCGGCACAGCAACGACGAGCTGCGCCAGCGCTTCGTCGACATGACCGTGCCGCAGGCCGAGAAGCTCGGCGTCACCCTGCCCGACCCGGAGCTGCGCTGGAACGCCGAGCGCGGCCACCACGACTTCGGCACTCCCGACTGGGACGAGCTGATGCGGGTCATCAAGGGCGACGGGCCCTGCAACGCCCAGCGGATGGAACGGCGCAGGAGCGCCCATGAAGAGGGCGCCTGGGTGCGGGAGGCGGCCACCGCCCACGCGGCCAAGCAGGCCGCCCGTGCGGAGAAGGGAGCGGCGGCATGAGCGCCGACAAGAAGGACTGGCCGCTGTACGAGGTGTTCGTGCGGGGCAAGCGCGGGCTGAACCACGTCCACGTGGGCTCGCTGCACGCCGCCGACGACCGGATGGCGCTCACCCACGCCCGTGACCTGTACACGCGCCGCAACGAGGGCGTCAGCATCTGGGTGGTGCGCTCCGAGCACATCGCGGCCTCGACGCGCGACGAGAAGGACCCGTTCTTCGCGCCCAGCGCCGACAAGGTCTACCGCCACCCCACGTTCTACGACATCCCCGACGACGTCCCGCACATCTGAAGGAGAGGGCATGAGTGACGACCACGTCTACATGACCCTCGCCGAGGGACACGAGGACGACACCCGCTGGGCCTACGGCACCGGCTTCGAGGACCCGCTGCACGGCGTGGACACCACCGTCCCCGAGGGCTTCGACGCCGGTGAACTGGCCGCCGTCTGCGTCGCGTTGGCCGACGACGCGCTGGTCTCGGCCCAGCGCCTTGCCGAGTGGATCACCCGCGCCCCCGAGCTGGAGGAGGAGGTGGCGCTGGCCAACATCGGCCTCGACCTGCTCGGCCAGGCCCGCCTGCTCTACTCCCGCGCCGGCCAGGCCGACGGCACCGGCCGCGACGAGGACGCCTACGCCTACTTCCGCGACGCCGGCGACTTCCGCAACGTACGCCTGGCCGAACTCCCCTGCGGCGACTTCGCGTTCTCCATCGTGCGGCTGCTGGTGCTCTCGAGCTGGCGCCTCGCCCACTTCGAGCGGCTGGCCTCCCACCCGGACCCCGTGCTCGCGGCCATCGCCGCGAAGGGCGTCAAGGAGCTGGCCTACCACCGGCAGTACGCCGCGGAGTGGGCCGTACGCCTCGGCGACGGCACGGACGAGTCCCATCGCCGGATGCGCCGCGCCCAGGAGCAAGTGGCCCCCTACATCGGCGAGTTGTTCACCGCGTACGACGTGCGCGACGAGGTGGTCGCGGACATCCGCCAGGTCACCGCGGCGGCCGGACTGCCCATGCCGGTGTACCGTCCGCTGCCCGGCTCCGGCCGCGACGGCGAGCACACCGAGCACCTCGCCCCGCTGCTCGCCGAGTTGCAGGGCGTCGCCCGCGCCCACCCGGAGGCGACATGGTGACCACCCTTCTCGACGCCCGGCGCGCCCGGCACATCGCCGCGTCCGTGCCGGACCCCGAGCTGCCCATGCTCACTCTGGCCGACCTGGGCGTCCTGCGCGGCGTCGAGCTGACCGGGGACGGCACGGTGGTCGCGAGCCTCACGCCGACCTACTCCGGCTGCCCGGCCATGGCCGAGATGCGGGCGGACGTCGCGGCGAAGCTGCGTGCCGCGGGGTACCCGCGCGTGGAGATCCGTACGGTCCTCGACCCGCCGTGGACCAGCGACTGGATCACCCAGGCCGGCCGCAGCAAGCTCGCCGAGCACGGCATCGCACCGCCCGGCCCCGCCCCGCGCGGCGGCCCGGTCGCGCTCGTGCTGTCGCCCACCCGGAACGCGGTGGCCTGCCCGCGCTGCGGCTCGGCGGACACCGAGGAGACCTCCCGCTTCGCGGCCACCTCGTGCAAGGCGCTGTGGCGCTGCCGCGCCTGCCGCGAGCCGTTCGAGTACGTCAAGGAGATCTGAATGGAAGGCGTCACCGAAGCACGGACGGCCGGCGGACCGCGCCCGCGCACCCGCCGCCGTCCTGCCTTCCACCGCCTGCGCGTTGCCGCCGTCCAGCCCCTGTGCGCGGACGCGGTCGCCGTCGGCTTCGACATCCCGGCGGAACTGGCCGAGGAGTTCGCCTTCGAGCCGGGCCAGTCGCTGACGCTGCGGCGCGAGATCGACGGGCGCGACGAACGCCGGTCGTACTCGATCTGCTCACCGGTGGGTTCGAGCCCGCGCATCGGCGTGCGGGTCGTGCCCGGCGGTCTGTTCTCGTCCTGGCTGGTCGACGACGTACGCCCCGGCGACACCGTCGAGGTCATGGCACCCACCGGTGCCTTCACGCCCGACCTGACCACACCCGGCCACCACGTACTGATCGCGGCCGGCTCCGGCATCACGCCCATGATGTCCATCGCCGAGTCCGTGCTGGCCGCCGACTCCCGCTCGACGGTCACCCTTTTCTACGGCAACCGCCGCACCGACACGGTGATGTTCGCCGACGAGCTCGCCGACCTGAAGGACCTCCACCCGACCCGGTTCCAGCTCGCCCACGTGCTCTCCCGCGAGCCCCGCGAGGCCGAGGTGCTCTCCGGCCGGATCGACGCCGAGCGGCTCGCGACACTCGTCGACGCGCTGGTGGACGTGACGAGTGCCGACCACTGGTGGCTGTGCGGCCCGCACGGCATGGTCCGGGACGCCCAAGGGGTGCTGGCGGGACTCGGGGTGCCGGACGAGCGGGTGCACCAGGAGCTGTTCTTCGCCGACGACGAGCCCGTACGGGAGGTGCACCACGAGGACGCCGGCCCGCAGGGACCCGTCAGCCAGGTCACCATCACCCTCGACGGCCGCTCCACCACCGCCGCGCTGGTGAGGGAGCGGAGCATCCTCGACGGCGCCCAACGAACCCGCCCCGACCTGCCGTTCGCCTGCAAGGGCGGCGTCTGCGGCACCTGCCGGGCCCTGGTCACCGACGGCAAGGCCGACATGCGGCGCAACTTCGCGCTGGAGCCGGCCGAGGTCGACGCCGGGTACGTGCTGACCTGCCAGTCGTACCCGGTGTCCGAGACGCTGACGGTCGACTACGACAGTTGATCGAAAAGGCCGGTGGTCTCCCGCACGAGTGCGGGAGACCACCGGCCTTGCGTCGAGGGCGAGGAGAGCGAGGGGACTAGTTCCATTGAAGCCGTTTCCACGGCGTTGAGAAGGAAGCCCCCTTCATGGCCTCGCCACAGCTCACGCTATCAGTCACTCCGGGATCAGGTCGCGCATATTTTCGGGGGTCACGATCCGCGAGTCCGGATGCAGTCCCTCGGGCCGCTGGAGACCGATGAAGGTGACCGGCCCGTCCGGGACCTTCTCGCCGTCCCACAGGGTCGTCGTCGTGGCGTCCATCAGGCCGACGAGGTAGCGGACGGTGAGCTGCTCACGCTCGACGATGCCGCGCAACAGAGTCGCCACCGACACTCGATTGCCCTCGACGCGGTTGGTCGCCGGGTGGCCCTTCAGGTACAGGTGCAGCCACTTGGCCCGCCAACGCCCGTCCGCACCGCGCTGGAACGCCAGCGGCAGCGCCACCCGGCCGGGACCGCGCAGCTCCGACTTCATGCGCACGGTACGCGGCTCGAACGGACGTCCCTTCTGCTCGCCCTCGCGCAGCATGAACCCGAAGAACGACTCCTCGACCTCCTCGAAGCCCTCCCCGGAGTAGACGTTCACCTGCGGCACGACGAAGGTGCCGCGCAGCGCGTCCAGCCGCAGGTTGATGAACTCCGAGGCCCCGTTCGGCGCCTGCGTGATGTCGCCGGAGTGCTCGCCCTCCAGCTCGCTGAGGTTGGTGTACGACAGCCAGAAGACGGTCCGGTAGTCGGCGTCCAGCATGAGCGCCGACAGGTCGTAGTCCGTCGGGCGGCTCTTCTCCTTCCAGTACACGAAGAAGCGCAGCAGCTCGCCGTCGACCGGCGACACCGAACCGCGCGGCAGCACGCCGAGGCCGGACGAGACCGCCTTGCCGCTGAGCGGCAGCGCGACGTCGAGGACGTCGGGGTCGATCAGCAGATGGCCCGGATCCGGCAGCCGGCGCCGCAGTTCAGCGTCGAGCACGGCGATCAGCCGCTCCCGCTCGGCAGGCGGCACGGGCGCACGGTCGTCCGCGGTGACCCAGGCACGGCCGAGGCGGTTGACGAAGACACGGCGCGGCCGGTCGGCACCTGCGGTGCGGTTGTGCAGATGCTCGCGCACCGACAGCACGACCCGCCCGGCGACCCGCGGAGCGACCTCCTCGACCGCGGCCACGAGCGCGTCCCGCTCCTCGGGCGTGAGCTCCGCTCGCAGCAGCCGGTCCAGCGCACGCAGCAGCCTGCCAGGCGCGGACTTGAGCAGCCGTACCGCGCCGGTGACGTCCCGCGCGCCGAGCAGCTCCTCGACCCGGCCGTCGAACGAAGGGGCCCGCTTCTCACCGCGCGCGACCGCGAACACGTAGGCGGCGTGCGGGAACTGCGGGTACTCGTGCGGGTGCAGCCGCTCACCGAGCCGCTTCCAGTCCTCGCGACGGGCGCGGACGTCCGCGAGCTTCGCGGGCGCGGCGGCGACCACCGAGTCCAGGCCCGCCAGCAGGGCCCGGCGCAGCGGCCGGGACAGCCCCCGGAACCGGGTCGGCTCCGCCAGGGTCACATCACCGTCCGACAACGCGCAGGCCAGCCGCAGCACATCGGTGACCGTGTCCAGCAGCGCCGGCGAACCGGCCCGCAGCCGGGCCCGGTTGATTACGGCACGGTTCTCCCGGACCGGGATCGTCTCGGGTTGCGGTCCCTCCACGCACACCCTCGCGAGCACGTCGAGATCACGCAGCGCGTCCTCACCCAGCGGCGTGCTGCTGCCCGCCAAGGCCAGGTACAGGCCGCTGACTTCGGTGTCCGCGTCACCGCCGAGGTGCAGGACCGTCAACCGGTCGCCCGCAGCCGCGATGAGCTCCTCGTGGTGGCCGAGCATCTCGGCGTATGTGTGCTGGTAACGGCCGTACGACGGCAGGGTCAGCAGGTCGACGACGCCTTCGCCGAGCTGCTCCAGAACGCTTGCTCGCGCCCCGTCGTCGGCGAGGGCGTCGGCGATGCAGCGCATCCAGAAGTCGTACGTGTCCGGCACGTTGGCCGGGAAGTCGACGAAGTAGACGTTGTGCGCCACATGGTCGCCGACCATCTCGCGCACCGTGCCCAGCGTCCGCACCGCGGTGTCGACCACCGTGCCCTCGTCGAGCCCCGACAGGCGCTGCAACAGCTCGGCCGAGAGCTTGAAGCCCACGGACATGAGCGCGGCATCGAACTGCCGCGCCGCCACGGAGCCTTCACCGGACGGACCGGTGGGGCGAGGGAGGCGACGGGTGTGCCGGACGACCAGGGATTCCAGACGGTGGACCATGCCGGGATGATCCCAGAACCGTACGAGCGTTCGCATGCGGGTTTTTGCGGCCGAACCCGTCGATCTCACCTCGCACACGCGCCAGAAGTGCGGGAATTCGCCGGGTATCGTTCCCGGTTCGGCCGGGCATCGTTAGGTGGCGGGGACCGAGGGTGAGAGGGGAACCATGCCGTCATCCAAGCCGTCGTCCATACGGTCGGCCGGTGCACTGCCGCAGCCGGTGCTGAGTCAGCCGGCGCCCGTCGCGGTGTTCCTGGTGGTCACGATCGAACCCGGAGGCGAGAGCGCCGCACGCGATCTGCTGGCCGGGCTCGCGGGACTGGTACGAGCCGTCGGCTTCCCCAGCCCGGACGGAGGGCTGTGCTGCGTGGCCGGCGTCGGATCCTCGGCCTGGGACCGGCTGTTCGAGGGCCCGCGTCCCCGACAACTGCACGCCTTCGAGGAGTTGGAAGGCCCCCGGCATCACGCCGTGGCCACCCCGGGCGACCTGCTGTTCCACATCCGTGCCGCCCGCACGGATCTGTGCTTCGCCCTGTCCGCCGAGATCATGAAGCGGCTGCGGGGCGCGGTCACCGTCCAGGACGAGGTCCAGGCCTTCGCCTACTTCGACTCCCGCAACCTCCTCGGCTTCGTCGACGGCACCGAGAACCCGGTCGGCACGGCGGCGGCCGAAGCGGCGATCGTCGGTGACGAGGACGCCGGTTTCCTCGGCGGCAGCTACGCGATCGTGCAGAAGTACGTGCACGACGTCGACGCCTGGGAGGCCCTGGCCGTCGAGGCCCAGGAGAAGGTGATCGGCCGCTCCAAACTGACCAACATCGAGCTCGACGTCCCCGGCTCCCACATCGACGTGAACACGGTCACCGGCCCGGACGGGGAGGAGCGGGAGATACTGCGAGGCGCCATGCCGTTCGGCAGGCCCGGCCACGGCGAGTTCGGCACGTACTTCATCGCCTACGCCCGGACGCCCGACGTCCCGGAGGCCATGCTCCGCAACATGTTCGTGGGCAGCCCCGAATCGGGCCCGGACCCGATCCTCGACTACTCCCGGGCCGTCACCGGGACGCTGTTCTTCTGCCCGTCGGCCACTTTCCTGGAAGCGATCCCGGAACCGGCCGACACCCACTGACCTGCCCGGACGGCCCGGCCGGGCTCAGGGCTGCTGTGCCTCGCGCTCGGCGTCCCGCTTCTTGATCCGGGCCGTCTCCTTGCGGACCTCGGCCTGAGTGGCGCGCTCCTTGGTCAGCCACTCGGGCTGCTCCTGCTTGAGCGCCTCGATCTGCTCGGTGGTCAGGGGCTCGGTGACACCGCCGCGGGCGAGCCCCGCGATGGAGACGCCGAGCTTCGCCGCGACCACCGGGCGCGGGTGCGGGCCGTCTCGTCGCAGGTCGAGCAGCCACTGCGGGGGTTCGGCCTGGAGCGCGTTCAGCTCCGCGCGCGTGACGACCCCCTCCCGGAACTCGGCGGGGGTGGCTTCGAGGTACACACCCAGCTTCTTCGCCGCGGTGGCGGGCTTCATGGTCTGGGTGCTTTGGTGCGACGTCATGGTCTCAAGGGTATCGAGTGAGTGAACGCCCGCCGACCACGCCCGCCGACCACGGCCGTCGGCCACGCCCGGTAACCTGGCCAGGTGACAGGCTCGGAAGCACCCCCGCCCACCCCGCAGGCAGCGCCGTCGTTCCGGCTCGCGTACGTCCCGGGAGTGACCCCCGCGAAGTGGGTGCGGATCTGGCAGGAGCGCTTCCCCGACGTGCCCCTCAGCCTTCACTCGGTGACCGCGGCCGAGGCGCCCGACCTGCTCCGGAAGGGCGAGGCCGACGCCGGTTTCGTACGGCTGCCGGTGGACCGTACGTTCTTCAGCGCGATCCCCCTCTACACCGAGACCACGGTCGTCGTCGTCCCCAAGGACCACGTGATCGCGGCGGTCGAGGAGGTCACCAGCGAGGACCTGGCCGACGAGGTCGTCTTCCACCCCCTGGACGACGTCCTCGACTGGGAGCGGCCACCGGGGGAGCCTGCCTTCGAGCGCCCCGCCACCACCGCGGACGCGGTCGAGCTGGTCGCGGCGAACGTCGGCCTGCTCGTCGTGCCCCAGTCGCTGGCCCGCCTGCACCACCGCAAGGACCTCACCTACCGGACGCTCCTGGACGGCCCCCAGTCGAGCATCGCCCTGTCCTGGCCGGAGGACGCGACCACCGGCCTGGTCGAGGACTTCATCGGCGTCGTCCGCGGCCGGACGGTCAACAGCACCCGGGGCCGTACGACGTCCCAGACCCCGGCCACCCCGGAGCCGCCCAAGCGCAAGCGTCCGGACACGGGCGGCGGCGGGCGACGCCAGAGCGGGACCGGGACCGGCGGTGGCCGGCGCGGCGGCTCCACCGGCGGCAAGGGCACCAAGGGAGCCAAGGGCACCACCCGGCGCGGCAAGCCCCGCGGCAGGTCGTAGCGAGGCTCACTTCCGCGGCAGGCCCGCCGCGAAGGCACACCCCTTTTCGATCCACTCCGCGAGCACGTCGTCCTCGGCGAGGGCGTCCCCTGCGACCAGGATCCAGCCCCGCATGGGCCGCCCCGTCATGTCGAAGATCCGCGTGCCGGGCCTGGCCAGGGCGGCGTCGGTGCCGTCCGGGCCGACGCGGACCATGAGGTCGTCGCCGCTCACGCCGACGGCCATGTTGCCGTGCACCAGGAAGGCGATGCCGCCGAACATCCGCTTCTCGGTGATATCCGGCCGGTCTCCGAGCTGCTCCCGGATCCGCTGGGCGAGCCCCTCGTCGTACGCCATGACCGATCCCGACCTCCGCGCGCAGCCCTGCGTTGCCGCCCTCCAGGATCCCCGCACCGGGCGCCTCGCGCACGGCGCGGGGATCCGGACGGCGGCTCAGGGGGCGTACGTCGCCCGCTCGGCCGTACGCACGACCGCCTGTCCGTCGGCCTGGCCGAGCAGGCCCGCGCTCACCCAGGCGGTCACCGTGGACCGCACCCGCGACACCAGCGCACCCTTGTCCGCGAAGGGAGCCCCGGCCCAGATCTCATCCAGCAGCGTGGTGGCGTCGGACTTCGCGGGATTGGCGACACCGGAGTCGGAGCCGCCGAGGATCACCCGGGGTTCGGAGCGCCGGAAGTAGGCGTGGGTGGGGTCCTGCGTGCCCTCGAAGAAGGGGGCGAACTCGGTGCCGCCGAGGGTGAAGTGGAGCGGCTTGCCGGACACCGGCGTGAGCGACGGCAGCAGGTCACCGGAGAGACCGGCGTTGCGATACAGGCCCAACTGGAGGTAGCCCGTGGCGGAATTGCGGCCGACGAGGTTGACCGGGCCGTAGAAGAGGGTTTGCAGCGACCGGTCGTCCAGCGCCTTCTCCACCCGGAGGCGGAACGGCATGGAGATCTTCACCGTGTCGCCGCCGCGCCAGGTCCGCGACACCGTGAAGTAGCTCCCCGGCGTCGGAGTGCCGCTCACCGCGCTGCCGTTGACCGTCACCCGGAAACCCGCGGTCGCCCACGACGGCACCCGCAGTCGCAGCGCGAAGGCCGCGCTGCCCCCGCCGATGGTGAGCGTCGTGCCCTGCTTCCGGGGGAAGGACGTGGACTGAGTGACCGTCACACCCTTCTCCGTCCAGGTCAGTTGGGAGGGGCTGTACAGATTGACGTACAGGGCGCTGCCGTCGGCGGCCTTGAAGTACACCGAGTCCTGGTACTTGGTCGCGCTCTCCATGCCGGTGCCCTCGCAGCAGGTCGTGCCCTGCTTGGGCGTGTAGTCGCGCACATGGCCCGGCGTGAGCCCGATGAAGTACGTGACGAGCGGCTTCTCGGCGTCCGCCTTGTCCTGCTTGGAGCCGAGGACCTGGTTGTACAGGGCCCGCTCGTAGTAGTCCATGTACTTCGGCTGCTGCTCGTGGAAGAACAGGGTCCGGCTCAGCTTCAGCATGTTGTACGCGCAGCACGTCTCCGCGTCGGCGTCGCCGATCGTGCCCGCGATCACGTCGCGCGCCTTCCAGAACTCGGCGGTGCTGGTGCCGCCGATGCCGTACATGCGGTGCGGCACGACCATGCCCCAGAAGTTGCGGGCGGCGTCGAGATAACGGGCCTCGCCGGTCGCGTCGTACAGCCGCAGGTACCCGGTGAAGATCGGTATGTGCTGGTTGGCGTGCAGCCCGTCGAGGATGTCGGTGTTCGCGGCGCAGTTGTCGATGAGCCGGTCGAGGTCGAACAGCCGGGCCAGCGCGAGGTGTTCGGCCCTGCCGGTGATCGAGTGCAGGTCGCAGACCGCCTCCACGATGCCGCCGAACTCACCGCTGGAGAACAGCCCCCACATCCGCTGGAGGGTGGCCTCGGGCAGCTTGGACAGCCGTGAGTACATCCAGTCGCACATGCCGGACGCCAGGTCGAGGGCCCGCGAGTCCCCGGTGGCGAGGTAGGCGTCCAGCACACCGCGGAGGATCTTGTGCGCGGTGTAGTACGGCGCCCACACCTTGGTGTAGTCGCTGCTCGTCCGCGACTCCAGGTCGATGAACTGCGTCTCCGGATACGCCGCCAGGAACCCGGGGTGGCTGGGCCCGCCCCAGGTCCGGCGCAGGGTGGCGGCCAGGCCGCGTCCTGAGGCGTCGGCGAACGTCCCGCCCGAGGTCTCGTCGAAGGCGTACGACGCCAGGTCGCCGCGCCCGGCGGAGACGTCGGCCGCCCGGGCGCTCTGCAACTGGGTGATCTCGGCGGCGCTCAGGGCACGCGACCAGACGTTGAACTCGTCGAAGGCGCCCGCGAAGACGGGGTCGGAGGCGAAGTTGGAGCGGCCGAGCCAGTTGTTGGCGAGGGTGCCGAGCGCGGCCGGGGTGAGGGTCATCGCCGTGTTGCGGGCGACGACGGCGCCGTTGACGTACAGCGTCCCGGTGTCGCCGCCGACGGTGACCGCGAGGTGGCTCCACTGGCCGAGCGGCAGCGCGGCGGTGCCGTCGATGCCCTGCTCGCCGCCCGGACCGCCGGTGGTGATGGCGAAGCGCGGCACACCGGCCGCGTTGCGGGCGGCCAGGTACAGGTACCGCGTGTTGTCGTCGCCGAAGTCGAAGACCCGCGCCCAGTTGCCGTCATGGGTGGGCTTCACCCAGGCGGACAGGGTGATCGCCGGGGTGCCCCCGAGGACGGCGGCAGGGAGATCGACGTACTGGTAGGAGCCACGGACGTTCTCGGCGGCCGTACCGAACCTGCCGGCGACGCTCAGCACGGCCGGGGCCTTGCGCAGTGCGGCGCGCACCTCGGTCAGCGCCCCGATCATGGTGGCGATCCGGTCGGCGAACACCTGCTCGCCGGTGCCGGCGTGGGCCTGCGCCAGCATGGTCAGGAAGTGTCCGGTGTAGTGCCCGCGCAGATTGCCGTTCGCCTCACCGTCCAGCCCCTCCCACCCGCCGGGCGCGACGGCGCCGCCCGTGGCGAGCCCGGCGTTGGCACGGAACACCTGGAGCAGCCGGTTGACGTCGTAGCCCCGGGCGTGGTCGAGCATCAACTGCCGCTTGTCGGCGAAGAGTCCGGGCCGTAGAGCCACGTCGTCCAGGGCGAAGGGCTGCACGGACCAAGCGGTCGGGACGGCGGTCACGGCCTGCGCCTCCTGAACGGCGGCCGCTGCCCGGCCGGTTGCCGTGTGACTGATCGCGGGCGCCGCCGCGGTGAGCGTGGCGGCCTGGAGAAGGAATCTTCTGGAGAGGGGCGGTGCCATGGGTGCTCCTCCGCGCGGGGGTCATCGGCCATGTTCGTAATCGCGAACAACGTGCGAAAGGTCGACCAGACGCTATGCGTGAGGTGCGGAGGCGTCAACGGTGCTGACGGGATTGGCACTCGGGCCGATCGAGGGCCGCGCGACCTGCTGATCGTGGGTCGGGACGAAGGCCGGCGCGGCGCTCACGTTCACTGCGGCGGGGCGGCGTGCGGGTCAGCCGGAGGCCGCCGACCGCACGAGCCAGTCGTACGCTCCCCGTGCCGTGAACTCCGCCTGCCCGCCGCGCACCAGCAGCCCGGCCGTCGCGAACTCCGGCGCGTCCGCCTGGGCGGCCACGTAGGGGATCGCGACGCACCTCATGCCGGCCGCGTGCGCCGCGGCGGCGCCGGGGGCCGCGTCCTCCAGCACCACGCAGTCGGCGGGAGCGGCGCCCAGCCGGGCGGCAGCCGCCAGGAAGACATCGGGGGCGGGCTTGCCGTGGGCGACCTCGTCGGCCGAGACGACCGTGCGCAACTGCGCGTCCAGGCCCGTGCCGGCCAGGATCGCCGTGATGGCCTCCAGTGACGAACCCGAGGCCACGGCCATCGGGACGCCCTCGGTCGCGAGCAGCTCCACGAACTTGCGCATCTCGGGGTACGCGCGCGTGGCGGTGCGCGCGAGCTCCAGGTAGCGGCGGTTCTTGGCGGCGAGGAGTTCGTCGACGGAGGCGCGCAGACCGTACTGCCGCTTCCAGAGCGTGACCGTCTCCAGTGTGCTGATGCCGACGTAGCGCTCGTGGTCGGCCCACGTGAAGTCGGGCACCCCGTGCTCGGCCAGAACCTGCCGGCCCGCCTCGAAGTAGTTGGGCTCGCTGTCCACGAGTGTTCCGTCGAGATCGAAGATGACCGAGATGCCGCTGAGTCCGCTCATGGGCTCAGGATGTCAAAGGTCATCTCCGCGCCGCCGTCCGCCCGATCGACTCCACCAGCGGCAGCAGCCGCTGCGGGACGCGCTCGCGCAGGGCCACCTCGGAACGGGTGCGGACCACGCCGGGCAGGCTGATCAGCTTCTGGATCACGTCCTCCAGGTGGGCGTTGTCGCGGGCCACGACCCGGGTCAGCAGGTCCCCGCCGCCCGTGATCGAGAACGCCTCGACGATCTCCGGTACGGCGGCGAGCGCGTCGCCCACGTCGTCGAGGTGGCCCTGCGTCACCTCGATGTGCACGAACGCCAGCACCGGATGGCCGAGCGCGGCGGGCGAGAGCGTCGGCCCCGTGCCGGTGATCACGCCGTCCCGCTCCAGCCGGTCGAGCCGGGCCTGAAGCGTGCCGCGCGCGACGCCGAGGATGCGGGCGTACTCACGCACGCTGGTGCGCGGCTGCTCCAGCAGCAACCGCAGGATGCGGGTGTCCAGCTCGTCCACGGCCATGGTGCCCGGCCTCTCCTCGTGTGTGGTCCGTTGGCTCGCTGATGGACGTGCCACGACCGATATTCCTGTACCAATGGCACAGCCTAGAGGGCGGCGCTTGAGCCAGTATCCGCCTGGATGCTGCAATGGAGCGGTCGATGGCGCTGCGGATCCCCGCGGCGCCTTTTTCATGCAGGCGCGAAGGGGCGGTAAACAGTGCTGAAGAGGGTGTTCGTGGCCCCGGACCCGGGGCGGGCGCGGCTGCGCTTCGCCGTGCGGGCCGTCCTCGGCATCGGGCTCGCGGTCGTCGTCTGCGGACTGGCCGGACATTCCCTCGTCGGCGCCGTCACCGGAGGGCTCGCCGCTCTGCTCGCCCTGTTCACCGTCACGGACGCCACGGTCCGCGGGCAGGCGGTCACCACCGTACTGCTGCCGCTCGTCGGCCTGCCGGTCCTCGCGGCGGCGGCCGAGCTGCACGACCACCCCGTCGCCCGCGACGTCACCTTCCTCGCCGTCGTCGGCGCCGGCGTCTACGCCCGCCGCTGGGGGCCTCGCGGGCACAGCCTCGGCGTGTTCGCGTTCATGACCTTCTTCGTGGCGCAGTTCCTGCACGCCACCCCCAGGCAGCTTCCCGAGCTCTACGCCGCCGTCCTGCTGTCCCTGCTCACGGCCGCCGCGGTGCGGTTCGGGCTGTGGTGCTACGAGCGCCGTATGCCCCCGGCGCCCGTACCCGCACCGCCGGGCGGCGGCGGACTGGCCCGTGTGACCACGCGCCAGGCGATCCAGGCCACCGCGGGCGCGGGCTTCGCGCTCGTCGTGGGCCAGCTCGTGTCCGGGCAGCGCTGGTACTGGGCGGTCGGCGCCACCTGGTGGATCTTCGTCAACACCATCTCGCGCGGCGAGACCCTGGTCCGCGGCTTCCGCCGGGTCCTCGGCACGGTGATCGGCATCGGCGTCGGCCTGCTCGTCGCCGTCCCGCTGCACGGCGCGGTGGTTCCCACGGCCGCGCTCCTCGCCGTCTGCGTCTTCGGGATCTTCTACACGGCCGCCGTCTCCTACACCTGGATGATGCTCAGCGTCACGCTGCTCGCCGAGCTCCTCTACGGCCTCCTCGGCGTCCTCGAACCCGCCCTGCTGGCGCTACGGCTCGCCGAGACCGCCGTCGGGGCGATCGGCGCCGTGCTGGCCGTGCTGTTCGTGCTGCCGGTCACCACGCACGCCATCACTGACGCCTGGGTCCAGCGCGCCCTGCGCTGCGTCCACGCGGCCACCGCGGAGGCCGCCGCGCGACTCGCCGGTGACGAGAGCGCCGACCCGGCGTCCCGGGTCGCCGAACTGGAACAGCTCCTCGGCCGGGTACGGCTGTCCCTCGCCCCGCTCGTCCACCCGCTGAACCCGATGCCGGCCCGCAAGCGGCGCGCCCGCCGGGTGCTCGCCCTGCTCGACGACTGCGCCCGGGAGATCCGCGGCCTGGCCGCCGTCGCCGCCGATCCCGTCGCCTCGCACGACGCCCGCCTGGCCGCCGCGTGCTGGCGTGTGGAGGCCGCCGTCGAGGCCCTGACCGGCGGCGCGGACATCACCGCCCCCACCGCCCGGCCGACGGCGGCGGACCCCGCGCTGGCCCATCTGCACGGCCTGGAGCTGGCCCTCGCCGAACTCGCCCAGCCCCTGCGGGCGCCGTCGGGTTCTCCGCTGGTCGGCGCGTAGCGCTCCGCGGGGATGCCGCGAGGGGTGGTCGTGCGTCTGCGGCGTCGTCGTGGCTGGTCGCGCACTTCCCCGCGCCCCTTCGGGGCGCTGTACTGACGTGGCGCTGCCCTTGCGGCGGTGATGCGAACTCGCCGACGATCAGACGACCTTGGTCTAGACCGATGATGATCCGCTGCTACCGTCAGCCCGGACGGCACTCGACCGGAAGGGGACAGCGGTGGCAGACGTCGGCAGGCGGGGAGGACGGGCCTACATCGGGTCGTTCACGGCGGCCGGAGGCCATGGCATCACGACGGCGTCCGTGGCCGCGGACAGCGGCGCCCTGACCGTCCAGAGCGGTGTGCGTGACGTGCCCGATCCCTCGTACCTGGCCCTGTCGCAGGCCGGCGACACGCTCTACGCGGTCAGCGAGACGGCCGAGGGCGCGGTGGTCGCGTACCGCGTGACCGGGGGCAAACCCGAGCTCCTCGGCTCGCCCGTCCCGGTGGACGGCAGCGGCCCCACACACCTCGGCCTGTTCGCCGGGTACGTCCTGATCGCGAACTACGGCTCCGGAAGCGTCACCGCCGTGCCCGTGCGCTCCGACGGCACCCTCTCGGACGCCCCGCCCGCCGTCCTGCGGCACACCGGCTCCGGCCCCCACACGCCACGCCAGCAGGGCCCGCACGCCCACCAGGTGCAGCCCGACCCGAGCGGCCGCTGGGCCGTCAGCGTCGACCTCGGCACCGACTCGGTGCGCGTGTGCACCCTGACCGACGGCACGCTCGACGTGCACCGGGAGATCGCCCTGCGCCCCGGCTCGGGCCCCCGCCACCTGGCCTTCCACCCGCACGGCCGGTACGCGTACGTCGTCAACGAGCTCACCCCGACCGTCACCGTCTGCCACTGGGACGCCGACGACGGATCACTGAAGCCGCTGACCGAGACGCCGGTGCTGCCGGACGCCCCGGCCGGCGACGCCTTTCCGTCGGGGATCGTCGCCTCGCCCGACGGCCGCTTCGTGTGGACCGCCACCCGCGGCGAGGACGTGCTGTCCACGTTCGCCGTCGAGGGCGAGGACCTGCGGCTCGTCGGCACCGTGCCCTGCGCCGGGCACTGGCCGCGCGCGCTGACCGAGGCGGACGGATTCCTGTACGTGGCGAACGAGCGCTCCGGTGACGTGTCCTGGTTCGCCCTGGACCCCGACCGGGGCCTGCCGCGCTACGAGGGTTCGATCGAGGTGCCCGCGGCGTCCTGCGTGGTCGTCGGCCCCGATCCCGCCGGGTGAGTGGATACCGGCTGACCGGACGCCGAAGGGCCCCTTCCCGGGTGGGGAAGCGGGCCCTTCGGCGTTACGGCTGTGACGTGCGCGTCAGCGCACCGGCGTGCCCTGCGGCTGCGGCGGGGCGATACCCAGCGCCGTCGTGTACTTCGACAGGGCGAGCTTGCCGATCGCCGGGTACGCGCCGAGCGCCTCGGCGGCGGAGCAGCCCGCCTCCTGCGCGGCCTCCGCGATCAGGCTCGGGTCGATCTCGGGCCCTATCAGGTACGGCGCCAGCGCGAGCTGCTGCGAGCCCGAGGACCGCAACTGCTCGGCGACGGCCGTGATCGCGCCGTCCTGGTCCAGGGCCGCCGCCATCACCGGCACGGCCAGGCGTGCGGCGAGCAGCATGCCGGTGATCCCGGCCGCCTGCACGGCCTCCTCGCCGCCGACGGAAGCCAGCACGATGCCGTCCGCGGCCGTGGCCACCGTGAACAGGCGGGCGCGGTCGGCGCGGGCCAGCCCGGCCTCCGACAGGCGCACGTGCAGCGCCTCGGCGAGCAGCGGGTGCGGGCCGAGGACATCGGTCAGGTCGGCCGCGACACGGCTGTCCATCACGGCCTGGCGGATCACGCGCAGGAGCGCGCTGTCCGGGCCGGCGAGCAGCGGCACGACGACGGCGACGGGGCCCTCGGGCTCCTTGGCCTCCACGCCCGCGGCGAGCGCCTGCTCATAGCGGGCGGTGCGCTCCTCGGCGGCGTGCACCAGCACCGACTGGAGCGTGGGGAACTCCGCGTCATCACCGTCGACGTACCCGATCCGGGCGTCGAGACCGGGGAGCTCGGAGCGGGCGATGCTCACGACCTCCTCGGCGAGACCGCGAGTGGCGGCGCTCGGCGTGCCCGGCACCGCGAGAACGAGCGCGGGCGCGCCCTCGGGAGCCGCCAAGGGCTCGGGTCGGCGGTGCCGCCCGGGCTGACGAGGTCGCGGCATTCGTACTGGCAGGCCGGACGCGGGCCCAGTGGGGGAGCTCATGGCGACGCATGTTACTGGCTTCTTGGGCTCCCCTGTTCGGGGAGGGTGCAGGTGAGCGGTATCCGTCCGCTTTTGTCTGATTGAGTTACCTACGGTGCGGAAGCGGGTGGCGTAGTGGGATCAGTCCCTTTTTCGGTCACCACGCAGAGCATCGCCTCGTCACTCGGCAGAACGAGCTCGCCCGTCGCCAGATCGGTCGCGATGCGCACCGCCCCCTGCAACGGATCCCCGTCGGCCGGTACCCGCCGTGCGTGCGGCAGCCGCTTCGACAACTCCTCTTCCAGAGGTGCAACAAGAGGGGCGCCCAGGTTCAACAGGCCCCCCGTGACGGTGACTTGAGGCTCCCCGGCGGCGGGGCAGACCGCGGCCGCGGAGTCGGCCATGTGCCGTGCGGCGGACCGCAGGATGTCCGCGGCGACCCGGTCGCCGTCGGCGCAGAAGGCGACCTCCGGAGCGAAGGAGGCGAGGACGGCGGGGCGGTCGGGGCGTGGATACAGCTTGCCGGGCAACTCCCGCACCGGTCCGAACATTTTCTCGGCGCGCGAGAGCAACGCCGCCGAGCCGTCGGGCCGGCCGTCGTGCGCGCGCATCGCCGCCTCCAGCCCGGCCCGTCCGATCCAGGCACCGCCGCCGCAGTCGCCGAGCAGATGACCCCAGCCGTCCGCACGGCGCCAGCGCGTCAGGTCGGTGCCGATCGCGATCAGTCCCGTGCCCGCCGCCACGACCGCACCCGGCCGGGCCCCGAGGGCACCCACATACGCGGTGACGGCATCGGCGACCAGGGCGACCCGCTCGATGCCGAACTCGCGCTCCAGCGCGCCCGGCAGTTCGGCACGCAGCCCTTCGCCGAGGCTGGCGAGCCCGGCGGCCCCGACGGCGATCGCACCCGGCGCGGCGACACCCGACTCGGCCATCGCCGCACGTGCCATGGGCACGAGCTGCTCCATGAAATGCCCGGCGTCGATGCCCCGCTCGCCGGTGCGTACGGGCTCACGGGACTCGCGGTGGGCCGCCACTGCACGGCCGACGGCGCCGACGACGACCCGCATGCCGGATCCGCCGGAGTCGACGGCGATGAAGCCGGCGCCGCCGGTCACGGCAGGCGCCAGTCCACCGGCTGGCCTCCTTGGCCGATCAGGAGGTCGTTGGCGCGGCTGAACGGGCGCGAGCCGAAGAAGCCGCGGTCGGCGGACATGGGGGAGGGGTGGGCGGACTCCACCGAGGGGAGATTGCCCAGCAGCGGGCGGAGGTTGCGGGCGTCACGGCCCCAGAGGATGGACACCAGCGGCTTGCCGCGGGCGGCGAGTGCGCGGATGGCCTGCTCGGTGACCTCCTCCCAACCCTTGCCGCGATGGGCGGCCGGCTTGCGCGGGGCCGTGGTGAGCGCCCTGTTGAGCAGCAGCACACCCTGCTGGGTCCACGGCGTCAGATCGCCGGTGGACGGCTGGGAAAGCCCCAAGTCGGTGTTCAGCTCCCGGTAGATGTTGATGAGGCTGCCCGGCAGCGGACGGACGTCGGATGCCACCGAGAAGGACAGCCCCACGGCATGTCCCGGAGTGGGGTACGGGTCCTGTCCGACGATCAGGACCCGTACGTCGTCGAAGGGCTGTTGGAAGGCCCGCAGGACGTTCGGCCCGGCCGGTAGATAGGTGCGTCCCGCGGCGATCTCCGCACGCAGGAAGTCGCCCATCGCGGCGATCCGTTCGGCAACGGGCTCCAGGGCCTTCGCCCAGCCCGCTTCGACGATTTCATGCAAGGGTCGTGGTGCCACGGGCGTCACCCTACTGCCGTACGGGCAGCGGTGATCAACCAGTGGCCAAGGCCCGGCCGTAAGCCGCCGCGGCTCATGCGATCACCGCGGCCCTCACACACAGCACGTCCGGCAGGTGCGACACCAGTTGCCGCCAGGTGTCGCCGTCGTCGGCGGACGCGAACACCTCGCCGTTGCGGTTGCCGAAGTACACGCCCGCCGGGTCCGCGTCGTCCGTGCACATCGCGTCGCGCAGCACCGTGCCGTAGTGGTCCCCCTGCGGCAGCCCCGCGGACAGCGGCTCCCAGCTCTTTCCCGCGTCCGCCGTACGGAAGACGCGGCAGCGCCGGTCGGCGGGGACGCGGTCGGAGTCGGCGTTGATCGGGAAGACGTAGGCCGTCCCGCCGCGGTGCGGGTGCGCGGCGGCCGCGAAGCCGAACGTGGACGGCAGGCCCTCGCCGATGTCGGTCCAGTGCGCGCCGGCGTCGTCGCTGCGGTAGACGCCCCAGTGGTTCTGGAGATACAGCCGGTCCGCGTCGGCCGGGTCCTGTGCGATCTTGTGCACGCACTGGCCGAACTCCGGGTTCGGATCCGGCAGGAACACCGCGGAGACACCGGAGTTGGACGGCGCCCAGCTCGCGCCGCCGTCGGCCGTCCGGAAGACTCCGGCGGTCGAGACGGCGACCGTCACGGCCTTCGGGTCGCGTCGGTCGGTGATCACGGTGTGCAGGCCCTCACCGCCACCGCCCGGCACCCACTTCGACCGGGTCGGGTGCTCCCACAGCGGGCGGACCAGTTCGAACGTCTCGCCGCGGTCGGCCGAGCGGTACAGCGCCGCCGGTTCCGTGCCCGCGTACACCACGTCCGGTTCGGCGGCCGCCGGGTGGAGCTGCCACACCCGCTCCAGGGAGGCGTCGGTGTCCTTGGGGAACTTCACGGCCGGCTGGGCCGGTTCGGTCCAGGAGCGGCCCAGGTCGTCGGAGTGGAACACGGACGGGCCCCAGTGCGCGCTGTCGCCGCCGGCCAGCAGCCGCGGGCGCTCGCCCCGGGTGTCGATCGCGACCGAGTACACGGCCTGGGCGTTGAAGTACGGACTCTCGTCGAACTCCCACGAGTCACCTCGCCTGCGCCCGATGAACAGGCCCTTGCGTGTCCCCACGGCGAGCAATACCTCGGTCATGCCGATCACCTCCGCGACGCCTTTGTCTCAGACACGGGCCAGTCTGCACCCAGGCACTGACAGTCACCTCTGGAAACGACGACGTCGCAGGTCGGGGCGGCGATGATAACTCCCGGTCGCACCTTGCGGGCCCGTTCGCGAAGTCGCCTGCCGGTGCCGCGTGACCCGTGCCACCGTCGACTCCGGCAGGTGCCGTGAGCATCCGCCTGCCGGCTCCCGTATGGGTGGGAAGTCGGTACGGCATGTTCGTGCGCTCATGAGGAGGAAGCCTTCGATGGCGTTCCGTGGTCCGCAGGTGTGGCTGTGGCGGTGGCGGCGCAATCCGCTCAAGCGCCGGGCCGACGCGGTGGAGGCCTGGGTGCTGCTCGCCGCCTGGACGATCACCGTCCTCGCCGGAGTGCTCGCGGGTCTGACGACGGCCCGCACGGTCGAGCAGGGCATGGCCAGGGAGCGCGTCGAATGGCGGCCGGCGGTGGCCCTGCTCACCGAACAGGCGCCGGGCACGGCCGAGTCGCGCCCCGCCGCGCCCAGCAGCGAGCAGGTGTGGGCGAAGGTCCGCTGGAGCGCGCGCGACGGCTCCGCGCACACCGGGCAGGCCCGCGTCCAGCCCGGCAGCGGCGTCGGCACACCCGTCACCGTCTGGACCGACCCCCGGGGCCGCCTCGTGACGAGGCCCGCCACCCCCTCGGAGGCCCGCACCCGGGCCACACTGGTCGGCGGCATCGCGGGCGTCTGCGCCGCCTGCGTACCCTTCGTCGCGGGCCGGGCCCTTCGCAGCCGCCTGGAGAGCCGGCGCATCGACCAGTGGGGCTACGAGTGGGCGCGGTTCGGCCCGTTGTGGGGCGGGCGGACCAGGGGGTGACGGCCGCCGGACTCATGGCGGCCCCTCGGGCCGCGGTCGCGCAGGTCACCGTCCCGCGCGGACCTCAGCCCTGAGCCGGCAACGCCCGCTCCAGGATCCCGTCGACGTCCGCCGTGTCGGGCAGCGTCCCGAACGCGTGCCCCCAGTCGCCGCCGAGCCGGGTCGCGCAGAACGCGTCGGCGACCGCCGCGGGGGCGTGCCGGACCAGCAGGGACGCCTGCAGGGCCAGGGCCATCTGTTCGACCAGACGGCGGGCACCCGCCTCGGACCCCGTGGCCAGCGTGTCCTTGAGCCGGACGACGGCCGCGTCCAGCCGGGCGTCCGCGCCCCGCGCCGAGCTGAGTTCGGCGAAGAGGGCATCGGCGGTGCCCTCCTCCCGGCTCAACGCCCGCAGGACGTCGAGGGCGTTGACGTTCCCCGAGCCCTCCCAGATCGACAGCAGGGGAGCCTCGCGGTAGTGGCGGGGCATGCCGGAGTCCTCGACGTAGCCGTTGCCGCCCAGGCACTCGAGGGCCTCCGCGGTGAAGGCAGGACCCCGCTTGGTCACCCAGTACTTGCCGACGGCCGTGGCGATCCGGCGGAACGCCGTCTCGGTCCCGTCCGTGTCGGCTCCGCGCACCACCCGGTCGGCCGCGCCGGCCAGCCGTAGCGTGAGCGTGGTGGCGGCCTCGGACTCCAGCGCCAGGTCGGCGAGGACGTTGCGCATCAGGGGCTGGTCGATCAGCCGGGCGCCGAACGCGCTGCGGTGCCGGACATGGTGCCCCGCCTCGACGAGCGTCTTGCGCATCAGCGTCGCCGACGACATCACGCAGTCCAGCCGGGTGCAGTTGACCATCTCGATGATCGTCTTCACGCCCCGTCCCTCGGGCCCGACAAGCCAGGCGACGGTCCCGTCGAACTCCGGCTCGGAGGAGGCGTTGGAGCGGTTGCCCAGCTTGTCCTTCAGACGCTGGATGCGGAAGGTGTTGCGGCTGCCGTCGGGCAGGACTCGCGGCACGAGGAAGCAGGAAAGACCACCCGGCGCCTGGGCCAGCACCAGGAACACGTCGCACATGGGCGCCGAGGTGAACCACTTGTGCCCGCGCAGCGTGTACACGCCGGGCTCGGCGGTCGGCCACGCCGTCGTCGTGTTCGTACGGACGTCGGAGCCGCCCTGCTTCTCGGTCATCCCCATGCCCGCGAGCAGACCCCGCTTCTGGGTCGGCACCCGCAGCCCCGGGTCGTACTCCCGGCTGGTCAGCAGCGGTTCGTAGACCTTCGCGAGCTCGGGCTGCCGGCGCAGCACCGGGACGGCCGCGTAGGTCATCGACGTCGGACAGCCGTGCCCGGCCTCCGTGTGTCCCCACACCAACCCGCCGGCGGTCCGGGCGACATGCGCGCCGGGCCGCTCGTCCGCCCAGGGTGCCGCCGCGAGGCCCTCGCCGACCGCCACTCGCATCAGGTGGTGCCAGCTCGGATGGAACTCGACCTCGTCCACGCGATGCCCGTACCGGTCGTGCGTCCGCAGCTCGGGCTCGTGCCGGTTGGCCTGCTCACCCCACTCCTGGGCCTGAGCGCTCCCGGCCCGCAGGCCCAGCCGTCGGATGTCCTCCTCGGCCCACCCGGCTCCCTCCCGGCGCAGCCCTTCGAGCAGGGCCGTGTCCTGCGACGCGTCGTACGGCGTCAGGGGCGGCGGCTGGTTGGTGACGTCGTGCGTGGCGTACTGCCCGGACTGCTCCTGCGCGAGTATCGAGACCATGCCGCCAGTGTTGCATCGCTGCTGCGGTTGCAGCAATCCTGTAATACGCCGAGCGGCACGTAAGGTACCTGGCCATGCCGAACAACCCGTCACCGCAGGCCGACGAGGTGGAACTGCGCCCGCTGTCCGCCCGCTCGGTCGTCCTCAGCCTGCTGCTGGGTCTGCATCCGCCCGAGCTGCCGGTGAAGGACCTGGTGAGCGGGGTGGAGCCGTTCGGGATCGCGGGATCGACCGTGCGGGCGGCGCTCAGCCGGATGACGGCGGCCGGCGACCTGCGGCGCGCGGACACGGTCTACGGGCTCAGCGACCGGCTGCTGGAACGCCAGCGGCGCCAGGACGACGCCGTCCACCCGGGTACCCGGCCCTGGGCCTGCGACTGGGAGATGGTCGTGGTCACGGCCACGGGGCGGGGCGCCGCCGAACGCGCAGAACTGCGCACCGGGCTGACCCGCCTGCGGCTCGCCGAGCTCCGCGAGGGCGTCTGGCTGCGCCCGGCCAACCTGCTCCGCCCGCTGCCGGACGGCCTCGACGAGGTGGCCCAGTGCTACACGGCCCGCCCCGAGGGTCCCGCGCGTGAACTGGCCGCGGACCTGTGGCCGCTGGACGCCTGGGCCGGCACCGGGCGCGCTCTGCTGGCCCATGTGGCCGCCGCCCGCCGCCCGTCCGACCGTTTCACCGCCTTCGCGGCCGTCGTACGGCACCTGCTCGCCGACCCGGTGCTGCCCCCCGAACTCCGCCCCGCCGACTGGCCGGGTGAGCGGCTGCGCGCCGCGTACGCGGACTACCGGCGGGAGTTGGCGCAGGAGGTACGTGCGCGAGGCCCGCGGGAATGACCCGGCGGCCGCCCGAAGCGCCGGGCGGGGACGCTTCGGACGGCCGCCTTCACCGTGGGGGACCATCTGTGCGTACGGGCTACCTGTAGGTGATGTCCGAGCTGGAGTACAGGCAGTTCGTGCTGTCCGGGCCCGTGCCCACGGCCGTGTTGTTGTTGTACTTCTGGCACGGGACGACCTTGCGGCCGGAGTCGTTGAGGATCGTGATGCCGCGCAGCGTCGCCACGTCGCCCCGGTTGACGTTGATGCCGACGAGGCGGGCCGTGGACCCCGTGCCGGTCACCTCGATGTTTCTGAGGTTGACCTTGCGCGTGTACTGCGTGGAGCAGTCGCCGCACGAGCGGTACAGCGTCTTGAACTCGCTGACCGCGAAGTTGGAGATGTTCAGCGTGCCCGGGCCGTTGTGCTGGAAGACCTTGTCGGCGGCCTTCCTGGCGCCGCCGCCGGTCACGGTGTAGGTGGAGCCGCCGCGGAAGGTGGCGGCGTCCTCGCCGACGTCCTCCCACCACACGTTCTGGAGGGTGCAGTTGCCCTCGCAGTGGATGCCGTCGGCACCGGGCGCGCCGATGATGACGTTCTTGAGTGTCGCGCCGGCCGCGAGCTCGAAGATCGGGTCCTGGCCCTCCTCCTGCCCGTCGCCGGCCAGGTCACCGCTGCCGTAGTAGCGGACCATGCCGCCGTCGCGGACGCCGGAGACCTGGATGGTCGAGCTGACCGGCCGGCTGCCGGCGGGCGTCGGCCAGGTGGCGGCGCTCGCCGGCGGAGCGCCGAGTGTCGTGATCATGACAGATGAGAGGCCGAGTGCGGCCAGACCGCCGGTCAGCGCGCGCCGGCGGGCGCGGGGCTCTGCTGGTGAAGTCATGTCCCGATGCCTTCTTCCGGTTGGGGGGTGGTCGGAGCGTGTGGGGGGAGCGTTCGCATGCGGATGCGTCCCTTCGGGAGGATCGGCATGATCGTGTACATGAACGATGTTCGCCATTCAGGACGCTGTGCGTGAGCAGGGTGGCCAATACGGGGTGCTGTCGAGCGCCTTGGTCACACTGCTGAACGGAACGTATGGGGCAAGCGCTTTCTGGTCAACGCCTTGTGCGGAAGAATTCAGTCAGTCCTGGTGGGGGTAAGAGCTTTCTGGCCGATGGTGTGGGAGCGCTTCCATGCTGGACGTGTCCATGCCACGATGCGTTCGCATGCTCTCCGCATGACTCGCATGCTTTTCACGTGAGAGGACGTCCAAGAGCCGCGACCAGAAGGGACAAGGACGTGCCCACCCCCCCATCGCACGACCGTGCGACGACAGCTCCTGGCGCTACTCGCCGCCCTGCTGCCGCTGCTCGCGGCACTGCTCGTCACCGCCCCGGCGGCCGGCGCCCGCACCGAGGCGGCCGACGTCGTCCCGGCCGCCACGCTCACCGAGGTCACCGACTTCGGCGCCAACCCCAGCAACCTGCGGATGTACGTGTACGTGCCGGACAACGTGACCGTGAAGCCCGCGATCCTGGTGGCCGTGCACTGGTGCACCGGCTCGGGCCCGGACATGTACAACGGCACCGAGTACGACACGCTCGCCGACCGATACGGCTTCATCGTGCTGTACCCGTCCGTCACCCGCAGCAGCAAGTGCTTCGACGTCTCCTCGCCGCAGGCGCTCAGGCGCGACGGCGGCAGCGACCCGGTCGGCATCAAGTCGATGGTCGACTGGGCCACGCGTACCTACGACGCCGACACCGGCCGCGTCTTCGCCACCGGCATCTCCTCCGGCGCGATGATGACCAACGTGCTGCTCGGCGACTACCCCGACGTGTTCGCCGCGGGCGCCGCCTTCGCGGGCGTCCCCTTCGGCTGCTTCGCCACCACCGACGGCTCCGAGTGGAACAGCGCGTGCGCCCAGGGCACGGTCGCCCGCACCGCGCAGCAGTGGGGCGACACCGCCCGCGCCGCGTACCCCGGCTACACCGGCCCCCGGCCCCGCATGCAGTTGTGGCACGGCACCGAGGACGACGTCCTGCGCTACCCCAACTTCCTGGAGATGATCAAGCAGTGGACGAACGTCCAGGGCCTCGGCCAGACCCCGGCCGCCACGGACACGCCCCAGTCCGGCTGGACCCGCACCCGCTACGGCGGCACCGGTGACCGCGCCCCCGTCGAGGCGATCAGCCTCCAGGGCGTCGGCCACAACCTCTACGGCATCGGCATGGCGGCCCGGGTCCTCGCCTTCTTCGGCCTCGACAGCGGCGGCCCCACCCCTCAGCCCCAGCCCGGCGCCTGCAAGGTGACCGTCACGACCAACGCCTGGAACACCGGCCTCACCGCCGCCGTGACCCTCACCAACACGAGCTCCACGTCCGTCAACGGCTGGCGGCTCGGCTTCACCCTCCCCGCCGGCCAGACGATCACCAACGGCTGGGGTGCCGCGTACGCGCCGTCCTCGGGCACGGTGACGGCGACCAACGCCTCGTACAACGCGGCCCTCGCGCCGGGCGCGAGCGTCGGCATCGGCTACCAGGCGAACCACGCCGGAAACAGCGCCGCACCGGGCGCCTTCACGCTCAATGGAACGGCCTGTACGGCCGGCTGACCTGAGCGAACGCCGACGTGGCCGGGGTCGAGCCCGCCGGCCACGTCGGCGTCCGTGATGCCGAAACGGCGATCAGACGGACCGGTGGTACTGGTCCGGCACATGCACGTCCCCGCCCAGCTCCCGGGCCGCGTGCCGGGCCCACGACGGGTTGCGCAGCAGCTCGCGGCCGAGGAGGACAGCGTCCGCCTCACCGTTCGCGAGGATCTTCTCGGCCTGCTCGGCCTCGGTGATCAGGCCCACGGCGGCGACCGGCAGCGACGTCTCCGCCTTCACGCGCGCCGCGAACGGCACCTGGTAGCCGGGGCCGACCGGGATGCGGGCGCCGGATGCGTTGCCGCCGGTCGAGACGTCCAGCAGGTCGATGCCGTGGGCCTTCAGGTCGGCGGCGAAGCGGACTGTGTCGTCGGCGGTCCAGCCGTCCTCCTCCAGCCAGTCGGTCGCCGAGATGCGGAAGAACAGCGGCTTGTCGTCCGGCCACACCGCGCGCACGGCGTCCACGACCTGGAGGGCGAGGCGGGTGCGGTTCTCGTACGAGCCGCCGTACTCGTCGGTGCGGTGGTTGGAGTACGGCGAGAGGAACTCGTTGATCAGATAGCCGTGGGCGCCGTGGATCTCCGCGATCTCGAACCCGGCGGCGAGGGCGCGGCGCGCGGCGTCCGCGAACTGGCCCACGACCTCCTGGATCTCGGTGACCGTCAGTTCCGTCGGCACCGGGTGCCCATCGGCGAACGCGATCGCGCTCGGCGCCACCGGCTGCCAGCCGTAGCGGTCCGGCCCGACCGGCGCACCGCCCTTCCAGGGCTGGTCGGTCGACGCCTTGCGGCCCGCATGCGCTAGCTGGATCGCCGGCACGGTGCCCTGCGACACCAGGAAGCGCGTGATCCGGCGGAACGCCTCGACCTGCGTGTCGTTCCAGATGCCCAGGTCCCACGGGGTGATCCGGCCCTCGGGGCTGACGCCGGTGGCCTCGACGACGATCAGCCCCGTGCCGCCGGCCGCGCGGGCCGCGTAGTGCGCGAAGTGCCAGTCGTTGGGGGCGCCGGTGTCGGGGCCCTGCGGTGCGGCCGAGTACTGGCACATCGGGGGCATCCACACCCGGTTCGGGATCGTCACTTCACGCAGGGCGTAGGGCTGGAAGAGCGCGCTCACGGCGGACTCCATTCGTCGCGGGGACCAGTCGTCGGCTCGTACGATAGGCATCGTAGTACGGGAGATGTCAAACTACGAGAGATCTCGTACAATGGAGAGGTGCCGGCGAAGTGAGCCGACCCAGGGAATCCGACGAAGTGGAGCCGCCGTGACCAGCGCCGCTGTCAGCAGCCGAGACCTCCCGCACCCGGCGCGCGAGGAGATCCGTCTCGAAGACGTGCTGCACGCGCTGTCCGATCCGCTGCGGCTGCACATCGTGCGAGAGCTCGCCGCCGTCGGCGAGGAGCTCTCCTGTTCGCACTTCGACCTGCCGGTCACCAAGTCCACCACCACGCACCACTTCCGGGTGCTGCGCGAGAGCGGGGTGATCCGGCAGGTCTACCGGGGCACGGCCAAGATGAACGGCCTGCGCAAGGACGACCTAGACGGCCTCTTCCCGGGGCTGCTCGACGTCCTTCTCGACGCCGCCACCCGGCAGGCCGCCCGTCTCGCCGGTGCCTGAACCGGCCCTCGCGGGCAGGTGGTTGAAGAGCAGGTTCAGCACGATCGCCGTGAGGCAGCCCGCGCTGATGCCGCTGTTCATCACCGTCTGGAACCAGTCCGGGAACTTCTCGTAGACCGTCGGCACCCCGACCGGCAGCATGCCCATGGCCACCGAGACGGCCACCACCGTCAGGTTGTTGTTGCCCTTGAAGTCCACGCCGGCCAGGGCCCTGAGCCCGCTCGCGGCGACCGTCCCGAACATCACCAGGCCCGCGCCGCCCAGCACCGGTGCCGGTATCGCCGCCACCACCGCGCCGAGCTTGGGCAACAGGCCGAGAAGGACCAGAATGCCGCCCGCGGTCGCCACCACCCAGCGGCTGCGTACCCGGGTCATGCCGACCAGGCCCACGTTCTGCGCGTACGCCGTGTACGGGAAGGTGTTGAAGACGCCGCCCAGCACCGTCGACAGGCCGTCGGCGCGCAGGCCGTCCGCCAGGGAGCGCGGCTCGACCTTGCGGTCGGTCATCTCGCCGACCGCGATCAGGTCACCCGTCGTCTCGGTCATCGTCACCAGCGCCACCACCAGCATCGACGCGATCGCCGAGAACTCGAAGGTGGGCGCCCCGAAGTGGAACGGCGTGCTGATGCCGACCCAGTCGGCCTCGCCGACGCCGCCGAAGTCGGTGAAGCCGAAGGGCACGGCCACCGCGAGTCCGACCACGATGCCGATCAGCACGGCGATCCGGCTGAGGAACACCGGTGCGAACCGCTGCACGCCGAGCACCACGGCGAGCACGAAGGCGGCCAGCGCGAGGTTCTTCGGCTCCCCGAAGTCCGCCGAACCGGCCCCGCCCGCGGCCCAGTTGCCCGCGACCGGCAGCAGAGAGAGGCCGATGATCAGGATCACCGTGCCGGTCACGAGGGGCGGGAAGAAGCGCAGCAGCCTGCCGAAGACCGGGGCCAGCAGCATGATCGCCAGTCCCGCGACGATCACCGAGCCGTAGATCGCGGGGAGTCCGCCGCCGGTGGTGCCGATCAGCACCATCGGGGAGACGGCGGCGAACGTGCAGCCCTGCATGATGGGCAGCCGTACGCCGAAGCGCCAGAAGCCGATGCACTGGATCAGCGTGGCGATACCGCATACCAGCAGGTCGGCGGTGATCAGATACGCGAGGTCGGCGGGCGGCAGTTTCATGGCGCCGCCGACGATGAGGGGAACGGCGACGGCACCGGCGTACATGGCGAGTACGTGCTGGAGGCCGAAGGCGGCGAGTTGCCGGGCGGGTGGGACCTCGTCGACGGGGTGTGCGGTTGTCATACGCGGACCGTAGACTCCTTTGACAGTTTGTTGATTTCGAGGGTGTTGCTCTCTCGTTCCCAGTGCGGGTCGTGGGTGGTTGCTCGCGCGGTTCCCCGCGCCCCTAAAGGTCGCTGCCGTGCACGGCGTTCATCAGTGACTGCCAGTCGGGCAGCTTGACCACGCCTCTGCCGAGCGACGCCCCCAGTTCCGCCTCGGCCCGCTCGATCGACTGCCAGCCGGGCCACTCGACGGGCTCGACGCCCTCGGCGCGCAGTGCGGTGAGGGGATCGCCGGGCAGCTCTCGTCCGGCGAGCGCGTCGGCGTCCTCCAGCAGCGACATCACCGTCTCCTTGGCGCACGGCCGGTTGGTGCCGATGACGCCGGTCGGGCCCCGCTTGATCCAGCCGGCCACGTACTCGCCCGGCGCCACGACGCCCTCACGCAGCACCCGCCCCGCGAGATGCGGCACCGTGCCGCTCGCCGCGTCGAAGGGGAGGCCCTCCAGGGGGACTCCGCGATAGCCCACCGAACGCAGCACCAACTGGGCCTCGATGTCCTCGTACCGGCCCGTGCCGGTCACCCCGCCCCGCCCGTCCGGCGCCGTCCGCTCGAACCGCACCGAGCCCACGCGCCCGGCCTCGGCCAGGAGTTCGACGGGGCGCAGGAAGAAGCGCAGCCGGATCCGGTGGCGGGCGCCCCGAGGCGGGGACTCGGCCCAGCCGCGCAGCACCTCCACGTTACGGCGCTGCGGCGCGGGCAGACCGGAAGGGTCGGCGTACGCCGGGTCCAACGCCAACTCCCGTGGATCCACGGTCACTTCGGTGTCCGGCAGCGAGCCCAGCTCCCGCAGCTCCTTGGTGGTGAAGCGGGCCTGCGAGGGGCCGCGCCGGCCGACCATGTCGATGTCCGTGACGCGGCTCGCGGCCAGGGCGGTGAGCGCTCCCTGGGGAATGTCCGTGGGGCTCAGTTCGGTCGCACCGCGGGCCAGCATCCGGGTGACGTCCACCGCGACGTTCCCGACACCGATGACCACCGCCGAGCGCGCGCCGACCACGAAACCGTCGTCGGCGGGTGCGCTCTCCACGCCGTCCCGCCCGCCGGGCGAAGCCGCGGGCTGCGGGAAGTCCGGATGGCCGCTGTACCAGGACACGAATTCGGTCGCCGACCAGCTTCCCGGCAGATCCTCGCCGGGAATCCCCAGGTGCCGGTCGGTGGCGGCGCCCACGCAGTACACCACCGCGTGGTACAGCTCGCGCAGCCGCCTGGCCGGCACCCCGCCCGGGCCGATCCGGATGCCGCCGAGGAACCGCACCCGCTCGTGCTCCAGGACCGTGCGCAGGTTGTTCTGGAGGGACTTGATCTTCTCGTGGTCCGGCGCCACGCCGTAGCGCACCAGGCCGTACGGGCAGGGCAGCCGGTCCAGGACGTCGACGACCACGTCGTTGTCCAGCGTTACGAGGCTCTGGGCGGTGTAGCACCCGCTGGGCCCGGAGCCGACGACGGCGACACGAAGCACGGCGGAACTCCTTGTCCGGGAATCGTCAGGAGTCGCTCTCGGGTCCAGCATCGCACCGCTGCCGCTCCGCTGACAGGGTGCTGTGCGCCGTACGGGACGCGTGTTCGTTCGTATGGAATGTGATCATGCGGTTACGTTGCGTGTGTGCTGGAAGCATCCTTTCTTAATCTGTCCGATCGCCCCGCGGCGGACGGAGCCGTGTCGGTGTGGCCCGCATGGCAAGTGCGGGACGGTGGCGGCGCCACTGTGTGGTTCGGCGTCCGGCTGGAGTTCGGCGACGGTGCCCGGGTGGACGCGGTCGCCGTGGTGTCCGAGGGGCGTGTCTCCATCGAGGACGTACGCGCCGAGCCGGCGCTCTCCCTCGACGACCTGGCGGCGCTCGCCGACTGGATCGAAGGTCCGCTCTCCGAGGCGTGCGGCATCGGGACCGGACCTGGTGCCGACGGCGGTGAGGACGGCGAGGACGCCGAGGGCGGCGGGGACGCCGGGGCCGGCCGGGGCCGGTCGGTCTGGCCGCGCGGCGTCGAGGGGCAGTGGCTGATCGCCCAGAAGTACCGCGCGGCGCAGGAAGCCGGCGCCGACCCCGTGCTCGCGGTGATGAGCGCGACCGGGCACAGCCGCCGCAGGTCGCTCCGGCTCATCGGGCAGGCACGGGACGCGGGGTTCCTGACCCCGCGCCGCGCCCGGCGCTGAGTGCGGCTTCGGCGGGGTCCGCCGAAGCCGTCAGAGCATGTCCCGCATCCGGGTGATCTCACTCGTCTGCTGTGCGATCACCTCGTCCGCCATCTCCTCGACCCGGATGTTGTTGCCCTGTCCCTTCACGTCGGTGGACATGGTGATCGCCCCGTCGTGATGGGTGATCATCAGCGTCAGGAAGAGCTGGTCGAACGCCTTCCCGCGCGCGGCGCGCAACTTCGCCAACTGTGCCTCGGTCGCCATGCCGGGCATCGAGCCGTGCTCGTGGCCGTCGCCGTGCTCGGCCTTGCCGTGGGTCTTGAGCCAGCCCTTCATGGCGGCGATCTCCGGCGCCTGCGCGGCGGCGATCCGCTCGGCGAGCTTCGTCACCTTCGTCGACTCGGCGCGGTCCGGGGCGAGTTCGGTCATCTCAAGGGCCTGGGCGTGGTGCGTGATCATCATGCGCGCGTAGGAGACGTCCGCCGAGTTGGGGGAGTCGTCCTCGGCGCGCTGCTGTGCGGCCTCCTCGGCGGACAGCATCCGGTTCGACTCGCCCGGCTTGCCCGGCACGATCACCGAAGGTCCGCTCCGTGCGGGCGACTTGGCGTCGGAGTCGTCGCAGCCGCCGAGCGCGAGCACGGCCAAGGCTGCCAGGACCGCCGTTCCGGTCACGACGCGAGGCCCGCGGCGTCTCGGCGTCCTTGTTACATGTTGATTGCCCCCTGTTGATATGTGCATGACCGAGACGATACTCGTGCGTGCGTGAACCGTTCCAGTGCGAACGGAACAAGGGAGGAAACAGTGATCCTGTTAAGCAGTCCCCGAACACGACGCAGACGCCTGGGAGTTGCCACCGCCGCCGCCGGGCTCCTGGCCGCCCTGCTCACCGCCCAGCCGGCTGCCGCGACCCCCGACCCGGGGGACGGCCCCGTCGCGGAACAAGGGGTCTCCGAGCGCACCCGGGCCGAGGTGCGCGAGTCGCTGGCGGACGGCGAGATACCGGGCCAGAACGAGATCGTCCACTCCGACAACATCGAGCACCTGGCGTTCGTCCCCAAGGACACGCTCCAGGGCACCAATTCGGACATCGCCTTCCAGGGCAGATACGCCTTCGCGGGCAACTACGACGGCTTCCGCATCTTCGACATCAGCGACCCCGCCGCACCGCGGACCGTCGCGCAGGTCCTGTGCCCCGGCTCGCAGAACGACATCTCCGTCTCCGGGAACCTGCTGTTCCTGTCCACCGACTCCTCGCGCAGCGACAGCAGTTGCAACAGCACCACCCAGCCCGTGACCGAGAAGTCCTCGTGGGAGGGCATGAAGGTCTTCGACATCAGCGACAAGCGGAACCCCAGGTACGTCGCCGCCGTCGAGACCGCCTGCGGCTCCCACACCCACACGCTGGTGCCCGAGCGCCGCAACGTCTACATCTACGTCTCCTCGTACTCGCCGGACGCCTCCTACCCGGACTGCCAGCCTCCGCACGACGGTATCTCCGTGATCAAGGTGCCGCGGCACGCGCCCGAGAAGGCGGCGGTGGTGGACTTCCCGGTGCTCTTCCCCGGTGAGGGCCCGGACGGCGGCGGCAACCCCGGCCCGCCCGACGGCGCCCGCAAGACCACCGGCTGCCACGACATCACCGTGCTGCCCTCCAAAGACCTGGCCGCGGGTGCCTGCATGGGCGACGGAATCCTGCTGTCCATCGAGGATCCGGAGCGTCCGAAGGTCATCGACCAGGTCCGGGACGACGTCAACTTCGCGTTCTGGCACTCGGCGACCTTCAACCAGAAGGCGAACAAGGTCGTCTTCACCGACGAGCTGGGCGGCGGCAGCGCGGCCACCTGCAACGCGGAGATCGGCCCGGACCGCGGCGCCGACGGGATCTACGACATCGTCGGCAAGGGCGACAAGCGCAAACTGGTCTTCCGCAGCTACTTCAAGATCCCCCGCCACCAGGCCGACACCGAGAACTGCGTCGCCCACAACGGCTCGCTGATCCCGGTCAAGGGCCGGGACATCATGGTCCAGGCCTGGTACCAGGGCGGCGTCTCCGTCTGGGACTTCACCGACTCGGAGAACCCGGCCGAGATCGCCTACTTCGACCGCGGCCCGCTCACCACGGACACCATCAAGTCGGGCGGCTCCTGGTCGGCGTACTACTACAACGGCTACATCTACTCGAACGAGTACGCGAGGGGCTTCGACGTCCTGCAGCTCAACGACCGGCGCACGGCCCCGGCCCGCCGGGTCCACCTGCGCGAACTCAACGTCCAGACACAGCCGGACTACTTCGACTGACCGGACGGATCCGACTGGTCGTCCGCGCAGCCGGGTGAGGACCCGGTCGCGAAGAACCGCGACAGATCCGTGTCGCACGTCCCGCCGGACCCGGCCTCCGCGTCCGGCGGGACGCCCTGCTCCCAGTCCAGTCGGTAGCGCTCGAACAACTCGGCCCGCAGCACCGGCACCGGCATCGGCACGCCCGGCACCAGCGCGGCGTAGACCGCGCCCATGAGCAGGGCGCGCAGCATCGGATAGTCGGTGTCGGCGTCCGCCGAGCCGTGCCGCAGGCAGGTCTCCCGCAGCAGTTCGGCCAGCCGCCGCTGCTCCGGGCACTGCACGAACCCCTCGGCCTGGAGGATGCCCGCCATGTGCTGGCGCATCAGCACGGGCCGGTCCCGGGCCAGGCCCAGGATCGCGTCGATGGCCCTGGCCATCCGCTCCCGGCCGTCCTCGGTACGCGGTTCGCGCTCCAGCGCCTCCTCCAGCGTGCGGTGCATCAGCCGGTGCACGGCGGACTGCACAAGCTGGCGCTTGCCGGGGAAGTAGTACGACACCAGTCCGCGAGCCGAGCCGGCCCGGTCCGCGATGTCACCGAGCGTGGTGGCGTCGTAGCCGCGCTCGCCGACCAGCTCGACCGCAGCCTGCAGAAGCCGCTCCCGGGATCGCCGCCGCAGCTCTTCATTGACCGAGGCGCTGCGCGGGGACATGCTGTAACTCCTGCGTTGACTGGCTGCCAGCCAACTATACTCAGCATGTCCGGCCCGGCCTCGATGGGGCCCGGTCCGGGTTGCCGTCTGCTCCGGGCGACGCGGGGGATCGTCCGGAGCAGGCTCAACCCCACGAGATGGTCGCTGGAGGCTACTTGTTCAGCGGCGGGCCTGCGGGGCGATGCCGTTCGCCCCTGCCCCCGCGTTCACCAGATCCAGCACCGGCCGCAGCCCGTCCGGCCGCTCGGCCGCCGGCAGATGGTCCACGAAGTGCACCGCACAGCCCAGGGTCGCCGCGCCGCCGTCGGCCCGCCGGTCGTCGCCGACCATGACGACCTCGCGCGGATCGGCGTCCAGCGCCGCGCAGGCCGTCCGGAACAGCCGGGGGTCGGGCTTCTGGACGCCGTGCTCGTACGACAGCACGTAGGTCTCCACGTACGGATCGAGGCCGTGCTCGCGGAACACCGGCCGGATGTCCCAGCCGATGTTGCTGACCACGCCCACCCCGATGCCGCGCTCACGCAGCGTCCCCAGCACCTCGGCGGTGTCGGGATACGGCACCCAGGCGGCCGGGGACATGTGGCGGTCGTACAGCAGGTCGTGCAGCCTCTCGTCGGGGAGCGGCACATGCCGGGAGAGTCCGGTGTAGGCCGCCCGGTGCAGTTCCGCGCTCTTGTCGCGCACTCCCCAGACGCTCGCGACGTCCTCGGGAAGCCAGGAGGGGCCGCATCCGCCCGGCAGCGCCCCCATCGCCTCCAGTGCCTGCGCCGCCTCGGCCAACTCGGCCTCGGCGAGCTCCACTCGTGCCTCGGTGAGCACTCCGCGCAGCCAGGACTCGGTGGACTCGACACGGAAGAGGGTCCCGGAGAAATCGAACAGAACTGCGGTCATGGCGGGATCCTACGGCGCCGTGTTCCGGTGCGCGGGACGATCGGCCCGAACCGGGGCTCGCCGCCCGCCGAGCCGGACATCGCCGCCCTCCGCATCGGGCTCGCCGCCCGCCGAACCGGAGCTCGCCGTCCGCCGAGCCGGACATCGCCGCCCTCTGCATCGGGCTCGCCGCCCTCCGAACCGGAGCTCGCCGTCCGCCGCACCGGCCTCGCCGTCCGCCGCGGCGCGCTCAGCCCTGCCGGTGGGCGTGCACCCGCACCGCCAGTGCCACGACCAACGCGCCCAGCAGCCAGCCGCCGACGACGTCCGTGGCCCAGTGGACGCCCAGCCAGATCCGGGTCAGGCCGACACCGGCCACGGAGATCACGCCCACGGCGACGGCCGTGCGCCACAGGGTGCGTTCGGCGCCGTAGTGGTGCAGGAGCCACAGCAGCAGACCGCAGACGACGGTGGCCGTCATGGCGTGGCCGGAGGGGTAGGCGGAGTAGTGGGCGGAGTCGACCGGGTCGGGCCAGACCGGGCGGGGGCGGTCGACCAGGGCCTTGAGTGACTGCTGGATCAATGTGCCGAGCAGACATGTGGCCACCAGCCATACCGCCGTCCAGCGGGCGGCTCTGCGCCACACGAGCCAGATCGCGACCGCGAAGGTCAGGATGCGCATCGTCCAGGGATCCCAGACCCAGTCCGTCAGGATGCGGAAGGCGTGCGTGACACCGGGCTCGTCCACGGCCCAGCGGTGTGTGGTGTCCGCGATGCCGTCGTCCAGTGTCATCAGCGGGTACCAGCCCACCGCGACCAGCGCGAACAGCAACGCCGAGCACAGCGCCAGGCCACCGGCCCAGCGGGAGGTTCTGCGCTCGGCCGGTGGGCGGGGCGGGGACTCGACGGACTGGGTGTGCATACTGCGATCCTCGCCGACCGATGGGGCGAGAGGCCAATGCCGGGGGCAGGATTGCGACGCCCGCCACAGGGGAACCGGGTCGTGGCCCGGAGCAACATCACCCGCCGGGTACCCGGTAGGGGAGTGGGCTATCCCGACGAGGGCGAGAGTCCGGGGGCGGGCTGTCCCGACGAGGGTGGGGGGCCAGGGGGCGGTCTACCCCGACGAGGGTGAGGGGCCAGGGGGCGGTCTACCCCGACGTGGGCGAGTGTCCAGGGGAGCGGACTACCCCGACGTGGGCGAGTATCCCGGGGAGCGGGCTGTCCCGACGAAGGGTGAGTGTCCCGGCGCAAACACCCCGTCCGCCCCGACTACCCCAGCGCCCGCAGCCCCGGTACGACCGCCACCAGCACCGGCACCGCCGGGACGAGCGCGGCTGCCGCGGTCAGGCGCAGTCGGCGGCCCGCCGTGAGGCGGCCCGGGGGAGTCAGCAGCCGGTTCACACGCTGCGGCACATGCGTGTGCGCGGTCGGGCAGGGGCCGAACACGCCCCGGTCCTCGTTGAGTTCGACCAGGGCTAGGGCGGTGGTCAGCCGGCCGAAGCGGCGGGAGGCCATGTCGTCGGCGGCGAGTTCGACCAGCCGGTGCATCTCGTCGCGGAACGCGGCGAACACCGGTACTTGCGGAAATCCGCCCGCCAGCGCGCCCGAACAGTGCAGCAGCCAGTCGTGCCGGGCCTGCGCGTGCCCCTGCTCGTGTGCGAGTACGGCGTCCAGTCGCCGCCCATTGAGGCGGCGCAGCGCGGCCGTGGTGATGACGAGCCGGGGCGCCGTGCCGGGCAGCCACCAGGCGTCCGGCCGCTCGCCCTCCAGGATCACCAGACGGTCGCTGCCCGTCTCCTCGCCCGGCAACAGCGGGGCGCGGACGAGGAGTTCGGCCCTGCGCTGCCGGCGCCGGGCACGCGCGCGTGTCACCTCGCGCACCAGCATCGCCCCGGTCCACAGCCCGCCGCACGCGAGCGTCACGGCGGTCGTCGCCGCCCATGACCCGCCCACTCCGAGCGCGTACGCCTCGACCACCGCACTCGGCGCCTGCGCGAACACATGGCCGCGCACGGCCTGCCACGCGGCCGCCGCACTGAGCGTCATCGACAGCGCGCAGCACAGCAGTACGGCCGCGACGGCGCACTGCCACACCCACAGGGCGACCACGGGTTCTCGGTCCGGCCAGTCCGCCCGCGCGAGCAGCCGCGGGGCGAGGACGGCGGTCAGGGCGCCGAGCAGCAACAGTGCCGCGGGGACCATCATGGGGAGCACCCTATGAGCGCCGAATCGCTCAGGGGTACGGACACCCGCGGCAAAGTGACGCAGACCACTGGCGGGTATGGGCGCCAGGCACTCGGCACGGCCCGGCGTCAGAGAGTCAGCAGCATCGCCACCATCGCGATCCCCATCGACAGCCGGCAGGCCCGCGCCAGCTCCGGTCGGTCGCCCCATCCGGCGCCCCCGCCGGCACCGGCGGAGACCGGCACCAGCCGGACCCCCGAGAACAGCACGTATCCGGTGAAGTACACGAGCAGCGCGCCCGTGACGAGAGGGACACCGGAACCGCCGTGGCCACCCTGATGGCCAGGCGCCGTCGCCATCGCGATGGCCATGTAGACCATGGCCGAGGCTCCCACCATGTGGTGCAGATGGTGACCGCCCGCCCGTGCGGACCACAGGGCGTGCAGGGCGGCCGCGCCGAACACGGCGGCATAGACGGGCCAGGCCCAAGGCGGCGGCGAGAACACCGCTGCGGGCACCGCCATCGCGGCCATGCCGAACCCCATCAGCGCCTCGCCACCGGCGGCGCGGCGCTGCTCCTCGACGTGGCTGCGCATCCGCAGCAGGCAGTAGACCCCGGTCGCCGCACACAGCGCGACCAGCAGCCAGCCGGGCGAAGCCGGTCCGTGCACGCGCACCTCCCCGCTCGACGGTCTCGGACAGTCCGTCGATGCCCCGGCCGTGCGGCGCGCACGCGAGCGCAAGGGTGTACACGGGGAGCATTCGGCGGAGCGCGGCAGGTCACTCCTGTGCCACCCGATGTGCTTTACGAGTAAAACACTTGCTAAGGTGACCGGTATGAGCAGTCGTTCCCCGCTCGCCGGAGTGCTGCGCCTCGGCCGGCCCTCCGACATCTGGTTCAAGCCCGCCCTGAGCGTGGTCGCCGCCGTGGCCCCGCCCAACCTCGCCCTCCTGGCGCTCGGCCGCCTGGACCTGGCCATGTACACCATGGCCGGATCGCTGTGCGCGCTCTACGCCCACAACCGTCCCTACGCCGCCCGGGCCCGCGTTCTGGCATGGGTGGTGCTCGGCATGCTCGGCGGTCTCGCCGCCGCCCTGCTCGCGGCCTCCTTGACCCGCAGTGCCGTCGTGCTGGTCACCGTCGGCGCGGTGCTGGCGGCCGTGCAGAAGGTGCTGTGCGACGCGACCCGCATCGGCCCGCCGGGCAACGTCGTCCTCACCTTCATCAGCTCCGCCGCCCTGTTCGTCCCGCAGTCCCTCGACCGGATCCCGGGCCATCTCACGCTCGCCGCCGCGGCCGGCGCCTGGGCATGGCTCGTCGGCATGGCCCCCGGCCTGCTGCGCCCGCACGGCCCCGAGCGCCGGGCCACCGCGGCGGCCCTGAACGCCGCCGCGGCGCAGGCCGAAGCCCACGGCACAGGACAGGACACCGCCGAGGCCCACGCCGCCGCCGTCATCGCCGTACGGGCCGCCCGGCAGGCGCTGCACCCCGCCGGCGGCAAGCCGCCCTCCTCCGGCACCCGCCGCGCCCTGGAACGCCTCGTCGTCCGCGCCGAGGTCGCCCTCGCCGCACCCGCCGACGCCGACCCCGCCCCGCTGCGTGTCTGGGCCCGCCAGGTGCGCGGCAACCGGCCTGTGCCCGACGTCGCCGATCTCACCGGCGCCGACCGCGAACTCGCCGCGCACCTAGGCCCGTTGTGGCACCGCCTGCGTCCCCTGGCCCCGCTCGCCGTACGCACCGCCCTCGGCTGCGCCCTCGCCGGCTACGCCTCCCTGGCCCTCGGCATCGGCCGCCCCTACTGGGCCCTGGTCACCGCCGCGTCCCTGTACCAGGCCGACCTCACCCTCACCTGGGGCCGCGGCGTCCAGCGTGTCGTCGGCAACCTGCTCGGCGTCCTCCTCTTCGCCGCGCTGGTGCCCCTCGCCCACACCGGTGAGGTCGCGCTGGTCCTGTGCTGTCTCGCCCTCAACTTCGGCGCCGAGGCGCTCATCGGCCGCAACTACTGGCTCGGCACCGTATGCGTGACCCCGATGGCGCTGCTGATCACCGAGTTCGCAGGTTTCCAGGAGCCCGGCCGGCTGATCACCGAGCGCGTCGTGGACACGCTGGTCGGCGCGCTCGTCGGGCTCGCCGCCGCCGTCGTCGTGCCGCACCGGTCGCGGGTCGTGCGTGCCGAGCGTTCCGGACCACGTACGCTCGCCGCTACGGGTCGTAGCCAAGGACGGCACCCGGACCAGCGCACGGGCAACACGACGGAGGGCGTACGGCCATGACGGCGACGAGCGGCGGGCCGACCGGGACGAGACGGGACACGGTGGCCGCCGTGGTCCGGCAGTGGCAGACCGTCCACCCCGACCTCGACACCGCGCCCATGGAGATCATCGGCCGGATCAACCGCTGCGCCGCCCTCCTCCAGCAGGCCGAGGACGCCCCGCTGCGCCGGGCGGGCCTCAGCCGCCCCGAGTTCGACCTGCTCGGCGCGCTGCGCCGCACCGGCCACGAACTGACGCCCAGCGAACTCGCCCGCGAGACCTTCTCCTCGGGCGCCGCCGTCACCAAGCGCCTCAAGCAGCTCACCGAACGGGGCCTGGTCGAGCGCCGAGGCGACACCCGCGACCGGCGCGTCGCCCACCTCCGCCTCACCGACGAGGGCCAGGAGCTCGTCGACGGCATCCTGCCCGAGCAACTCGCCTACGAGACGTCCGTCCTGTCCGAGCTCGACTCCGACGGACGCAGCGAACTCGCCGCCCTGCTGGGCGAGTTGCTGGGACGTCTGGAGGGCCGGCTGGGCGCGCTGCGCGCCTGACCGATTCTGCGCCGTCAGCTCTCGTCGGCCGCCCGGTACACACCGAACACCGCACCCTGCGGATCCCGCAGCACGGCGATGCGCGGCCCGTCCGGGACGGAGGTGGGCTCCATCAGGATCGTGCCGCCCTTCTGCACCGCGTCCGCGGCGCTCGTGTCGACGTCCACCACCGCGAAGTACGGCAGCCAGTGCGCCGGCACCTCGTGCGGGAACTTGTCGTCCATCGTCAGCATGCCGCCGAAGTCGTCGCCGTCGATGCCCCACTGCGTGTAGTGCTCCGAGGCGTTGAAGGTCCAGCCGAACACCGTCGTGTAGAACTCGACGGCCCGCTCGGGCGCCCGGGTCATCAGCTCCACCCAGCCCAGCGCGCCGGGCGCGTTGAGGATCCCCGCGCCGGCGAACGCCCGCGCCTGCCAGAGCTGCAACACCGCTCCCGTGGGATCCACGGCCACCGCGAAGCGGCCCACGTCGAACACGTCCATGGGGCCCATCAGAACCGTGCCGCCGGCCTGCGTCACCTGCTCGGCGGCGGCGTCGGCGTCCCGCACCGCGAACGACACGTTCCACGCCACCGGCTGCCCCTCCTGGTACAGCGGGGTCAGCGCGGCCACAGCCGCGTCCCCGAGATGCGCGACCGTGTAGCCGCCCGCCTCCTGACGCGGATCGGTCTCGGCGCGCCAGCCGAAGAGCCCCTCGTAGAACTGCCTGGCCGCGGCCAGGTCACTGGTGCCGAGCTCGGTCCAGCAGGGCCCGCCGGTCACCGGCTTGTCGAGCTTCATGGCGTTCCTCCCGCGACGAAAACCCCCTCCAGCACGCTAAGCCCCGCCCCGGGCCCCGGCCATCCGACGGGAACGGCCCCGACGGTCCGGCGCTGGGAACACCGGCCCTAGATCCCGGGGCGGTAGCGCAGCGGATGGTCCGCCGGCACCTCCACCAGCACGATCGGCGTCCCGTCCGGGTCGGCGATCCACATCTCGATCAGACCCCAGGGCTCCTTCACGGGCGCCCGTACGATCCCGACGCCCTTCGCCACCAGCTCCTCGTGCGCGGCGGCGACGTCCGGGACCTGCATCCACAGCCGTACGGCCGGGGACGGCGGCGTCTCGGAACGCCCCGAGACCTCCAGGAAGCCGCCGCCGAGGAAGTAGACGGTGCCGCGCTCGGGTCCGGTACCGAACTCGCGGTAGACGGCGAGGCCGAGCTGCTCGCCGTAGAAGACACGGGACCGTTCGGGATCGGTGGGCCGCAGCAGGGTCCGGCCGCTCAGTACGTGCACCATGCAGCGGGAGCCTAGTGGCGCGTTAGGCTCAGCGGTGCCCGAGCCGCGCCCGAAGGGGAGAACCGCACCATGGACACCGCCGCGCCCGACGCCTTTGCCGCACTCGTCTTCCGCGACGCCACCGACGGCGACGTGGACACGCTGGTCGCGCTGATCGAGTCCGCCTACCGCGGGGACTCCAGCCGGGCCGGGTGGACCACCGAGGCGGACATCCTCGAAGGGCAGCGGACCGACCCGGAGGGCGTGCTGGCGGTCATCAAGTCGCCCGACAGCCGGCTGCTCACCGTCGAGCAGGACGGGCAGGTCGTCGCCTGCTGCCAGCTCGAACACCGCGGCACCCACGCCTACTTCGGCATGTTCGCGGTCAGCCCCGCACTCCAGGGGGCCGGTCTCGGCAAGGTGATCATCGCGCAGGCGGAGCGGCAGGCCCGCGACACCTGGGGCGCCACCGAGATGCACATGACCGTGATCTCCGTACGCGACGACCTGATCGCCTGGTACGAGCGGCGCGGCTACCGCCGTACGGGCCGGATGACCCCGTTCCCGTACGGCGACGAGCGCTTCGGCATCCCGCAGCGCGCCGACCTTCAGTTCGAGCTGCTGGTCAAGGCGCTGGTGTGACGCTCACGCGGTGAAGCGGCCGGTGCGTTTGATCTCCGGATAGTCGGTGGTCGCGCCGTCCAGTTCAAGGGCCCGGACGAGGCGCAGGTGGTCCTGGGTGTTCACCACCCAGCCGATGATCCTGAGGTCCGCCTTGCGGGCGCGCTCCACGACCTCCAGGGTGAGCCGGCGGATGTTCAGACAGACCGTCGCCGCGCCGGCCTCGACGGCGCGGTCCACGATGTCGGTGCCGTAGCGGCTGGCGATCAGGGCGGTGCGTACCCCGGGCACCAGGCGGGCGATCTCGGCGACGGCTTCGTCATGGAACGAGGACACCTCGACCCGGGGGGCCAGGTCCCGGTCGTTCATCACCTCCGCGAGCGCCCGGGCCGCCGCGACGTCCTTGATCTCGGCCTGGAGCGGTGACTTCACGGCGTCCAGGACCTCTTCGAAGACCGGTACGCGCTCGCCGCGGCCCGCGTCCAGGGCGCGCAGTTCGGCGAGGGTCTTGTCGGCGATCGGGCCGGTTCCGTCGGTCGTGCGGTCCACATCGGTGTCGTGCATGACGACGAGGGCGCCGTCCTTGCTGAGGTGGAGATCGAGTTCGATGACATCGAGGCCGGCCTGCTGGGCGGCGGCGAAGGATCGAAGGGTGTTCTCGGGTTCGACACCCATGACTCCGCGGTGACCGATGGTAAGGAAGTTCAAGGTTCAACTCGCTTCCGTCGACGGCGGCGGGGGAGCGCGCGCGAACCGGAGCGGACTGTTCGCGTGGCCGAGCCGCAGCCTAGTGGCCTGTGCGCGTGATGAACCCCACGTGTACACAGGGTTTGCGGGGATGGACATGCCGTGCCTGGTTCGTACCCCTATGGGCGGTCACTCTGGCGTGGGCGAGTCCCCCGGGGATTGACCGGATGTCGCGGTCGGCTTCGCGTATGCCCGCTGGGTGCCGGGCTAATCGCGGCCCCGGCATCCAACAGGAAAAAGTTCGGTGACCTTGCGGGTGCGCAGGATAATTTCCCGAACCTCCTCTTGCTGGGAGAAACCTCGAACGCATACGGTGTCCATACGCGAGGTTCTCCCGTGGAGGATGGGACATGACGGAAATTCTTGTGCAGGCGGCTTCGGAGGAGCAGGTTCCTCCCGTGACCAGGGTGGTTGAGCACCCGGCGTGGCCGGTGCTCAAGGATGCCGTGGAGCTGATCCGGCCATGGCAGTCCAAGGACGGGTCGATCGACTTCGAGGCCGAGGGCGCGCCCGCCCGGGCCGACGCCGAGGCGGCCGTACGGCGTGTCGTGGCGGCCGTCGAGGAGCTGAGCCCGCTGCTGCCGCACGACGCGGCCTACCACGCGGCCCTGGCCAAGGACCTCGTCCGCTGGGCCGAGGGCGGCTTCGAGGTGCCCGACTTCCTCGACTCGCTGCTGGCCTTCCAGCCCGCCGCGGGCCGTGCGGACGGCCTCCAGCACCTGGTCGTCTTCGCGATGTACACGCAGAACGGCAACCCCGACCGCAACCTCGAGGCGGTCGTCCTGCGCATGGTCTGGCCGGACTGGCTGGCCGAGCTGGAGCGCACCCGCTACGACAACCCGTTGTTCTGCGGCATCAAGTTCGAGGACTTCACGGCCGGGTACGACACCAACTCCGCCGTCCTCTTCCCCGAGACGATCGCCGTGCGCCAGGCGCCCGAGCGCTTCAGTTGGGGCGGCATCTTCTGTGACCGCGAGGCCGCCCGCTTCCGCCGCGTCACCGACGCCGCCGTCGACATCCTCGGCCTCGACCTGCCCGAGGACATCGCCGCGATGGTCCACGACCAGAAGCGCACGGAGGAGGCCTTCGTGCTGTGGGACATGGTCCACGACCGCACCCACAGCCACGGCGACCTGCCGTTCGACCCGTTCATGATCAAGCAGCGCCAGCCGTTCTGGATGTACGGCCTGGAGGAGCTGCGCTGTGACCTCACCGCCTTCAAGGAGGCCGTGAAGCTCCAGGCCGACGGCGTCCCGCAGGCCCGTGACGTGCAGTACGCCGTGCTGTTCGACCGCATGTTCCGCTTCCCGGTCACCGGCGACCGCGTGCGCAACTACGACGGCGTCGGCGGTCAGCTCCTCTTCGCCTACCTGCACAAGCACGACGTAGTCCGCTGGACCGACAACAAGCTGCAGATCGACTGGGACCGCGCCCCGCAGGTCACCAACCAGCTCTGCGCCGAGATCGAGAAGCTGTACCGCGACGGCATCGACCGCCCGAAGCTCGTGCACTGGTTCGCCGGCTACGAGCTCGTCTCCACCTACCTCGCCCCGCACCCGGGATCCCGCTGGGCCAAGGGTCCGGACGCCCTGGACCTGACGCAGCCGCCGCGCAAGCTCGTCGATGACGTGCTTCCGGACGAGTTTCCGCTGAGCATGTTCTATGAGGCCCTCTCCAAGAAGCTGAAGAACGTGATCGCCTCGACCAAGGGCATCACGGCGGAGAGCGCCGAGCGAGTCGCCGCGTGAGCGACCGCACCACCAAGAACACTGCTCAGGAGGCGAAGAAGATGGCGGGGAACGGAGCTCTCAGCGGTGCGGTGATCGCGGTGGCCGGCGCGGGCGGACCCGCGGGCCGGGCGGCACTGCGGCGACTCGCGGAGGCGGGCGCGACCGTGGTCGGCGCGGACAACGACCCGGAGCGGCTGGCGGAGGCCGTGGACGCCGCGCGCTACGCCTCCGGCGGCGCGACGGTCACCGGCGAGACGGTCGACCTGCTCGACCTGGAGTCCACGCGTGACTGGGCACTGCGCACCGAGAAGGAGTTCGGCCACGTCGACGGCCTGGTCCACCTCGTCGGTGGCTGGCGCGGCAGCGAGACCTTCATCAAGACCAGCCTCGACGACTGGGACTTCCTGGAGCTGCTGCTCATCCGTACCGTGCAGCACACCTCACTGGCCTTCTACGAGGCCCTCCAGCGCAGCGAACGCGGGCGGTATCTGCTGATCAGCGCCGCCGGCGCCTCGAATCCCACCGCTGGCAACGCCTCCTACGCCGCCGCCAAGGCCGCCGCCGAGGCCTGGACGCTCGCGCTCGCCGACGCCTTCCGCAAGGCCGGGGGCGCCGAGGGCCCGAGGTCTGCGGCTGCCATCCTGGTGGTGAAGGCGCTGGTGCACGACGCGATGCGCGCCGACCGCCCCAACGCGAAGTTCGCGGGCTTCACGGACGTCAAGGACCTCGCCGAGGCCGTCGTGGGCGTCTGGGACAAGTCCGCCGCCGAAGTGAACGGAAACCGTCTGTGGCTGACCGAGAAGCCGTGAACCCTCCGAAGACCGACGCCCGGCGCCACCACGACCCGGACGTCCGCGGCTTCGCCAGTGACAACTACGCCGGCGCCCACCCCGAGGTGCTCGCCGCCCTGGCCCTGGCCAACGGCGGGCACCAGGTGGCGTACGGCGAGGACGACTACACCGAGAACCTCCAGCGGATCGTGCGCAGCCACTTCGGCGCCACCGCCGAGGCGTTCCCGGTGTTCAACGGCACCGGCGCCAACGTCGTCGCGCTCCAGGCGGTCACCGACCGCTGGGGCGCGGTGATCTGCGCCGAGAGCGCGCACATCCACGTCGACGAGGGCGGCGCCCCGGAGCGGATGGGCGGCCTCAAGCTGCTCACCGTGCCCACACCCGACGGCAAGCTCACCCCCGAGCTGATCGACAAGCAGGCGTACGGCTGGGACGACGAGCACCGGGCGATGCCCCAGGTCGTCTCGATCACCCAGAGCACCGAGCTCGGCACCCTCTACACGCCGGACGAGATCCGCGCGATCTGCGACCACGCCCACGCGCACGGCATGAAGGTGCACCTGGACGGCTCCCGGATAGCCAACGCCGCCGCCTCGCTGAACGTGCCCATGCGGACGTTCACCAACGCGGTCGGCGTCGACATCCTCTCGCTCGGCGGCACGAAGAACGGCGCCCTGTTCGGCGAGGCCGTCGTCGTCATCAACCAGGACGCCGTCAGCCACATGAAGCATCTGCGCAAGCTGTCCATGCAGCTCGCCTCCAAGATGCGCTTCGTGTCGGTGCAGTTGGAGGCCCTGCTCGCCAAGGACTTGTGGCTGCGCAACGCCCGGCACGCCAACGAGATGGCCCAGCGCCTCGCCGAGGGCGTACGCGCCGTGCACGGAGTGGAGATCCTCTACCCCGTGCAGGCCAACGGCGTGTTCGCCAAGCTCCCCCATGACGTGAGCGAGCGCCTCCAGAAGAGGTTCCGCTTCTACTTCTGGGACGAGGCGGCCGGCGTCGTGCGCTGGATGTGCGCGTTCGACACGACCGAGGACGACGTCGACGCGTTCGTGGCGGCGCTCAAGGAGGAGATGGCGCGCTAGCCGAAGGCCGTCCGTCAGTTGACCACGATCTGCGCCCTGTTGTTGCGCAGGTTCGGGTCGAACTTGCTGATGGGCAGCTCCGGGTCGTCGTTGAGGGTCTCGACGGTGGTGCGCGCCCCGCGCACCACCTCGTCGATCCGCAGCGACACCTGCACCGTGTAGGACGCCTTGTCGTGCAGGTAGATCGGCGTCCGGCAGAAGTAGGTCGTGACGGGCTCTCCCTCCTCGGACGTCCGGCACTCATCCGGCACACCGACGATCGTCGTGCCCTCGGGCGCCTGGATCCGTACCGTCGCCACGGCCGCGCCCGCGCCGAGCGACGCCACCCACGCCGGTCCCCGGTTGTGGACGGTGACGGCGGCGGTCACGGTGTCACCGGCCGCCCCGCGCACCTTGCTGCCGGTGAGTTTCAGGTCGGCGGTGTTCTTCGCGTCGAGGATGACGGCCCGGTTGTTGTCCGACAGGTCGAGGTCGTCCTCCCCGGCGACGGCCCGCGGCGCCGCCATGGGGCGCAGGTCCAGCTCGGGACCCGTTCCCGGGGTCCAGGTCCATTCACCGCGGGCCTCTTCCAGCGCCTGGTCCGAGTACGGCAGCACGGAGTGGTCGAACCGCTCGTACAGCGCGTTGCGCCCGACGCGCAGGCCGGTCGTCAGGGCGTATCGCTCGCCGGGAGCCACGGCCTCGTCCAGCACGCACAGCGCGGACTCGCCGGTCTCGTGCCGCCGGTACTCGCAGTTGGAGTTCCGCTCCCTGAACCGCAGCCCGTACGACGCGTTGATCCACAGCAGCGTCCGCGGCACGGCGCGGTTGCCGGTGTTGCCGACCGTCGCACTCACCTGGGTGTTCGTGCCGGGCCTGAGGTCCCGCTGGTACTCGGCCTGGCTGAGGCCGAGGTCCGGGCCGTCGCCCAGGGTGATCCGGGTCTCCACGGGGAACGCCGACAGCTCGCCGGCGCTCGCGCCGTAGCGCACATATCCGGAGGCGGTGGGGTCGGCGTCGGGCAGCGCGCTCAGGCCGATTCGAGCCGCCGTCACGATGTTGTTCGTCCCGGCCGGTATCCCCGGGAAGTCGCAGACCGCCCGCACCGCCGACTCCGGCACACAGTTCGAGGGCCACGACACCCGCGCGAAGGAGGAGACCTCGCTCGCGTCCACGGTCAGCCGGCCGGGCTCGACCTCGCTGTCGGTGTTGTCGTGGCTCACGCGCACCGTGAGCGTGCGCTCGACCGGGCCGCCCGGGCCCGGCCCGGGCAGCACCGCCTCCGACGGCACATCGATCCCCAACTGGTCGGACACGGCGTGCACGGGCCCGGCCCCGACCGCGGCAAGGGCACAGCCGGCGAGCGCTGCTCCGAGCAGGCGATGCTTCATGATTCCCCCTGGATGACGAACTGGTCGTTGAACTCGTCGCTGATCCGGTCGGTGACGAGACCGGCGGCGCGGGGGAGGGGTTGTAGCCGGGCGTGAGGGTTGCGGCGAAGTTCGGCCGTTTCTCGCATTACTGCATAGCTATGCAACAGGCCGCAATTAAATTGACTGTTGGCTCGGCCGCCGCCTACCCTCACCAGTCATGCAGATGATCCAGGAAACCGCAGATCTCTCCGCCTACTCGGCCGCCGACGAGGTGATCGACCATCACCATCCGCGCGTGCGTGAGACGGCCACCAGGCTCGCAGGCGGGGTGGCAGACTCGTATGAGTATGCGCGGGCGGCTTTCGAGTTCGTCCGCGACACCATCGCGCACTCGCAGGACTCCGGAGATCTCCGGGTCACCTGGCGCGCCTCCGACGTCCTGGAGCAGGGGACCGGCATCTGCTACGCCAAGGCCCACGCGCTGACCGCTCTGCTGCGGGCCGAGGACATCCCGACCGCGCTGTGCTACCAGAAGTTCGAGGAGGTGCACGGCCTGGTCGCCGTGCGGTTCAACGGGGCGTGGCATCGGCAGGATCCCCGGGGCAACAAGCCGGGCGTGGACGCGCAGTTCTCCCTCGACGGTGAGCGGCTGGCCTTCGTACCCGACCCGCAGTTCAATGAGCTGGACTATCCGGTCCTGTATGCTGCACCGCATCCGGTGGTGCTCGATGTCCTCAAGGCCGCCACCGACCGGCCGCATCTGTGGCGGACACTCCCCACCGCACTCTGAACCCCGGGAGAAGGCGGACGATGACTCTCACACTGACCGTGTCCGACGAGGTGCGCGCGCTCGTGCCCGGCTTCACGCACATCGCCGTCGAGGCGCACGGGCTGGTCAACGGCCCGAGCACGGACGCGAGTTCAGCACTCCTCGACGACGCGGCCCGGCGTCTGGCCGTACGCCTGGCCGGGCGCGCCCCGCACGAGGACGCGCACATCGCGGCCTGGCGAGAGGCGTACACGGCGTTCGGTTCGAAGCCCTCGCGCACCCGCAACTCCGCGGAGGCGCTGGCCAAGCGCGCGCTGTCGGAGGCCGGGCTGCCCAGGATCAACCTCCTGGTGGACGTCTACAACGCCATCAGCGTCGCCCATCTCATCCCCGTGGGCGGCGAGGACATCGACCGCATCGAGGGCGGCATGCACCTGGTGCGCGCCACCGGCGAGGAGGACTTCGTCACCGTCGCCGGTGGCGAAGAGGTCGTCGAGCACCCGGACGCGGGCGAGGTCGTGTGGCGCGACGGGGCGGGCGTCACCTGCCGCCGCTGGAACTGGCGCCAGGGCCCGCGCACCCGGCTCACAGAGGAGACGGTGTCCGGGATCTTCCTGCTGGAGAGCCTGACGCCGATGCCCGTCGCCGACGTCGAGAGCGCGGCAACCGAACTCGCCGGCCTGCTGGAGAAGTTCAGTCCGGGAGCACGGATCGAGGTGCGGCCACCTGCCTCCTGAGCCGGCCGGGCGTCAGTGCGCCTCGGCCTCGCGCACCTGCTCCGGCGTGGGGGCCGTGCCGCCCAGGTGGGCCGGCATCCACCACGTGTCGGTGGCGTCCTTGGGGCGGACGGGGTAGGCGCGCTGGGCGGCCTCCAGGAGCTCCTGGACGCGTTCGCGCAACTGGCGGGTGATGGCGCCGGCGTACTTGTCCTTGGAGGCCTCGATGGCCTCGCCGACCCGGATGGTGATCGGCGTGTGGCTGCGCTTGAAGTTGCGCGGGTGCCCCTTGGTCCACAGGCGCTGGGTGCCCCAGACGGCCATCGGGATCAGCGGTACGCCCGCCTCCTGGGCCAGCCGGGCGGCGCCCGACTTGAAGCTCTTCAGCGTGAACGACTGCGAGATCGTGGCCTCGGGGAAGACGCCGACGATCTCGCCGGACCGAAGCGAGTCCAGCGCGTGGGCGTATGCCGCCTCACCCTGCTTGCGGTCCACCGGGATGTGCTTCATGCCACGCATCAGCGGACCGGAGATCTTGTGCCGGAAAACCGACTCCTTCGCCATGAAGCGCACGAGGCGCTTCTGCGGGAGGGCCGCCAGGCCGTCGAAGACGAAGTCCAGATAGCTGATGTGGTTGCTGACCAGCACGGCGCCGCCCGAGCGCGGAATGTTCTCCGATCCCTTGCAGTCGATCTTGAGGTCCCACACCTTGAACAGTGTCTGGGCGAAACCGACGACGGGACGGTAGACAAGCTCTGCCATGGACGGAGTGGACCCTTCCTTCTCTGCCGGGAAGGAGGCTCCCAGAAGCTCCCGGCGGGAAAAGTTACGCAGCCGTAGGTTTACGGCTTGTCGCAGATCGTGCCCGAAGAACGGCCGAGCGCCAAGCCCAAGTGCCGGGGAACGGCGAGATCCTCGTCACGTGGCCCCTTGATCCACCTCGGATTTTGGCGTCGCCTTTACCCGGCGCGTACCGTCAGCCGCCGCACGAGCAGGTACATCTCGCACCCCAGGCAGTAACCGAAGACGGCGTTCAGGAAGGCGGCCGCGAGCGCGGCCCCCGTGGCGGCGAGCCCCAGCCAGTCCGGGCCGAAGGTGTACCCGACCAGCCCAAGCCCCGCGAAGACCAGCCCCACGGCCTGCGCGAACCGCGGCGGTTCCGGCGCCTCGAACTCGCTCGGCGGCCCGATCCGGGGGCGGACGGCCGTGCGGAAGAGCCAGCCGTACGGCGAACGGCCCACCCCGCCCGCCGCGCCGAGCGCGAACGCCAGCGTCTGCCAGGCCAGCAGCCAGGCGCTCCCGGTGACCAGAACGACCGCCAGTACGACGGTCGTGACGGCCGCCCCGAAGCGCGGCCCCCTCACATCAATGTCCATGAATCAAGCATTCCGCAACGGAAAGGCTTCCGGGGAGTCGGGAATCTTTGCAGTCTCGTGAACGCTTGAGCAGGGTGATGACCGGAATCGTGGTGTGCGTGGCGGTGCTCGCGGCGGCGAGCGCATACGGAGTGCTGCATCGGCGGCGGAGCGGGAGAGTAAGGGTGCGCGGGCGCGACGACGGAAAGCGGCTCGGCGCGGCCGAGTTGGGCGGGCAGATGGGCGAGCGCGCCACCCTCGTGCAGTTCTCCAGCGCCTTCTGCGCGCCCTGCCGGGCCACCCGCCGCGTCCTCGGCGAAGTCGCCGGCATGGTCCCGGGCGTGACCCACGTCGAGCTCGACGCCGAGGACAACCTGGATCTCGTACGCCGGCTCGACATCCTCAAGACCCCGACCGTCCTGGTCCTCGACGCCGACGGCAACGTGGTGCGGCGGGCCACCGGCCAGCCTCGCAAGGCGGACGTGATCGCCGCCCTGGGGGAGGCGGTCTGAGGGGGTGTGACACCGGCCCGAAACCGAGGGTGAGTCATCTCCCACATCGCGGAACGTACTTGACTGTGCGCACCACCTATCGTCAGCCTGACCGTATGCCTGAGGAACTCCTTCTCTTCGGACGGGCCCATGTCGATCTGGCCCGTACCGCGAGCGCGTGCTGTACGAGCCGTTGAACGGTCATCGCTCCGCACGCCACCTCTCGCAGAAGGACAACTCCATGACGGCCATCCCCGGCCTCGGTACCCCTCGGCTCGCCTCGCCCGACCTGCTCCGCTCCGTCTTCCGGCGGCATGCCGCCGGGGTGGCCGTGATCACCGCACGCGGTGAGTCGGGCCCGGTCGGCTTCACCGCCACGTCCCTCACCTCCGTCTCCGCCGAGCCCCCGATGCTCTCCTTCGGCATCGGCACCGGGGCCTCGAGCTGGCCGGCGATATCCGTGACCGGCCACGTCGGCGTCCACATACTCGGCGAGCACCAGCAGGACCTGGCCGGGACCTTCGCGCGCAGCGGCGCCGACCGGTTCGGCCCGGCCACGGCCTGGCGCGAGGGCCCCGAGGGCGTGCCGCTCCTCGACGACGTCCCGGCCTGGATGGTGTGCCGGGTCGCGGCGCGGGTGCCCGCCGGCGATCACCGCATCGTGCTGGCCGAGGTCGTCCTCGGCGACCCCAGCGGTCCGGGGCGTCCGCTGGTGTACCACCAGGGCCGGTTCAACGGGCTGCGTGACTGACCTCACCGAACCGATGTGACCGAACCGGCCTTCAGAGGTTCTGCGAAGCCGTCGGTTTCCGATTACGCTGCGTTGCAAAGGTCACAGTTCAAAGCGCTTGCTTAGCGGGAACGAACTGGGTGTACTGACGAGTAATATTTCGCTCGGAGCGCGGGTCGCCCCGATCGGGATCGGCCGCTTGGGGCGCCTATGCTGCCTGCAAGTAGGCAGCAGAGAAATGTCGACGCAGTAGGAGAGCCGGCGTGAGCTTGAGGATCGTTGTCACTGTGAAGTACGTGCCCGACGCCACTGGCGACCGGCACTTCGCCGATGACCTGACCGTCGACCGGGACGACGTGGACGGTCTGCTCTCCGAGCTCGACGAGTACGCGGTCGAGCAGGCGCTGCAGATCTCCGAGAACTCCGACGACGACGTCGAGATCACCGTCCTGACGGTGGGCCCCGAGGACGCCAAGGACGCCCTGCGCAAGGCGCTGTCCATGGGCGCCGACAAGGCGATCCACGTCGAGGACGACGACCTGCACGGCACCGACGCCCTCGGCACCTCGCTGGTGCTGGCCAAGGCGATCGAGAAGGCCGGCTACGACCTGGTCATCTCCGGCATGGCCTCCACCGACGGCACCATGGGCGTCGTCCCGGCCCTGCTGGCCGAGCGCCTGGGCGTCCCGCAGGTCACCCTGCTGTCCGAGGTCTCCGTCGAGGACGGCACCGTCAAGGGCCGCCGGGACGGCGACGCCGCCTCCGAGCAGCTCGAGGCCTCCCTGCCGGCCGTCGTGTCGGTCACCGACCAGTCGGGCGAGGCGCGCTACCCCTCCTTCAAGGGCATCATGGCCGCCAAGAAGAAGCCGGTTCAGGCCTGGGACCTCTCCGACCTGGAGATCGAGGCCGAGGAGGTCGGCCTGGAGGGTGCCTGGACCGCGGTGGAGACCGCGACCGAGCGTCCGGCCCGCACCGCCGGCACGATCGTCAAGGACGAGGGCGAGGGCGGCAAGCAGCTCGCCGAGTACCTCGCGAGCCAGAAGTTCATCTAAGGGTCGCTGGCCCGCTTGAGGCTCGACACCCCTTCCGCCCCTCAGACTTCGCAATCCGCAGGAGAGCATTCCCATGGCTGAAGTTCTCGTCTACGTCGACCACGTGGACGGCGCCGTCCGCAAGCCCACTCTGGAGCTGCTGACCCTGGCCCGCCGCGTCGGTGAGCCGGTCGCCGTCGCGCTGGGCAACGGCGCCGCCGACACCGCCGCCACGCTCGCCGAGCACGGCGCGGTCAAGGTCCTCACCCACGAGGCCGCCGAGTACGCCGACTACCTGGTCGTCCCGAAGGTCGACGCCCTCCAGGCCGCCGTCGAGGCCGTCTCCCCGGCCGCCGTGCTGGTGCCGTCCTCCGCCGAGGGCAAGGAGATCGCCGCGCGTCTGGCGCTGCGCATCGGCTCCGGCATCATCACCGACGCCGTCGACCTCGAGGCCGGCGACGAGGGCCCGGTGGCCACCCAGTCGGTGTTCGCCGCGTCCTTCACCACCAAGTCCCGTGTCTCCAAGGGCACCCCGGTCATCACGGTCAAGCCGAACAGCGCGGCCGTCGAGGCCGCTCCGGCCGCCGGTGCGGTCGAGGCGCTCGCCGTGACCTTCTCCGCCCAGGCCACCGGCACCAAGGTGACCGCGCGCACGCCGCGTGAGTCGACCGGCCGCCCGGAGCTCACCGAGGCCGCGATCGTGGTCTCCGGTGGCCGTGGCGTCAACGGCGCCGAGAACTTCTCGATCATCGAGGCGCTCGCCGACTCCCTCGGTGCGGCCGTCGGTGCCTCGCGTGCCGCGGTGGACGCGGGCTGGTACCCGCACACCAACCAGGTCGGCCAGACCGGTAAGTCGGTCTCGCCGCAGCTCTACATCGCCTCCGGCATCTCCGGCGCGATCCAGCACCGCGCGGGCATGCAGACCTCGAAGACGATCGTGGCGATCAACAAGGACGCCGAGGCCCCGATCTTCGAGCTGGTCGACTACGGCGTCGTCGGCGACCTGTTCGACGTCGTCCCGGCCCTCACCGAGGAGATCAAGACCCGCAAGGGCTGATCCCGAACGGGCGCATCGAGGCCCCCGTGACCGTCGCGACGGTCACGGGGGCCTCGTCTCATCCCAGGCTCAGGGACGCCTGCACGGGCAGATGGTCGCTAGGGAACTGGCCCTCGGCGGAGAACGTGTTGATCGAGGCCCGGTGCGCGGTGACCGTGGGCGTGGCGAGGATCCAGTCGATGCGGTCGCCGTTCGGCGTCAGCGGCTTGTAGCCGTGGAAGGTGGCGTACGGATCGCTGCGCTCGCGCGCGGTGTCCCAGGTGTCGCCGAGACCCGCGCCGAGCAGCGTGTCGTACACCGCGTTCTTGTGGGCGGCGACGTTGAAGTCCCCGGTCACCACGACCGGCAGCGAGCGGTCGAACCCGGCGATCCGCTCGGCGATGAGCGCGGCGCTGCGCTCGCGCGCGTACTGGCTCACGTGGTCGAAGTGGGTGTTGAGGGCGTAGAACTCCCGCCCGCCGTCGGTCAGATCGCGGAAGCGGACCCAGGTGACCATGCGGGCGAAGGCCGCGCCCCAGGTGTTGGAGCCGATCACGTCCGGGGTGTCGGAGAGCCAGAAGTGGTCGTACTCGGTCGGGCGCAGGCGCTGGGAGTCATAGAAGATCGCCATCGACTCGTCGCGGCTGCCGTGCAGCCGGCCGGTGCCCACCCAGTCGTAGCGCGGGCCGAGGTCGGCGTCGATGTCGAGCAACTGGGAGAAGATCCCCTCCTGGGTGCCGAGGACGTGCGGGGCCTCGCGGCGCAGCAGCTCGCGCATCACCGGTCTGCGCACGGTCCAGCTATTGGGCTCCATGGTGCTCGCGAAGCGCAGGTTGAAGGACATGACCTGGAGGTGCCGGCGGGGCGGGCGCTCGCCCGCGGAGGCGGCGGACGTGGGCAGTGCTGTACTGGAGAGGGGCGCGGTGACCGCGACGGCCAGTGCGGCTTTCAGACCAAGACGGCGCGTGACTCGGCTGTGGTTCGGCACTTCGTGCTCCTTCGGTGGGAACGGCCGGACGAGTCGTGCGGGGCGTGCGTATGGAAGTGTGATACCGCGTCTTGAGATGGGCGTGAACATGGCGAGATGGCGGGGTGACTCCCCGTGGACATGGTGTTGACCATCCGGAAGGTCCCCAGATAACTTCATTCTACGGATTGTTGATTCCGTAGAGCGGAAAACAGGAGGGTGTGGGAATGGGTCAGGGCCAGCAGGAGAACGTGGCGACGAGCCTCGCGGGCGCCGTCAGCGAGGAGATCAGCGCCTCCCTCGCGCCGGTCGACGCCGAGCTGGAGCGCCGCTACCCCGGGGACCCCGGCACCCGTCAGCCCGTCCACACCGTCTACGTACCCGGCGACGTCTTCGCGGCCGACACCATCCGCTCCTGGGGCGACCAGGCCCTTGCCGCCCTCGACGAACACGCCCCCGACGCGGCCTCCTTCGCCGCGGTGCTCGGGCTGTCCGACGAGCTCGCCGAGCCGGTGTACTCCCGGGTGCGCGCCAAGTTGGAGCGCGAGCCCATCGAAGACCTGCGCGTCGACTTCGAGGACGGCTACGGCCAGCGCCCCGACGCCGAGGAGGACGAGACGGCCGCCCGCGCGGCGCGCCTGATCGCCGAGGCGTACGCGAACGGCACGGCGGCCCCGCACATGGGCATCCGCATGAAGTGCATGGAAGCGCCGGTACGCGACCGCGGCATCCGCACCCTCGACGTCTTCCTCACCGCGCTGATGGAGTCCGGCGGCCTGCCCGAGGGGCTCGTCCTCACCCTGCCCAAGGTGACCTACCCCGAGCAGGTCACCGCCATGGTGCGGCTGCTGGAGGCCTTCGAGAAGGCGCACCGGCTCGACCCCGGCCGGATCGGCTTCGAGATCCAGATCGAGACCAGCCAGTCGATCCTCGCCGCGGACGGCACCGCCGGCGTCGCCCGGATGATCCAGGCCGCCGAGGGCCGCGCCACGGGCCTGCACTACGGCACCTTCGACTACAGCGCCTGCCTCGGCGTCTCCGCCGCCTACCAGGCCAGCGACCACCCGGCCGCCGACCACGCCAAGGCGATCATGCAGGTCGCGGCCGCCGGCACGGGCGTGCGCGTATCGGACGGCTCCACGAACGTCCTGCCGGTCGGCCCGACCGAGAAGGTCCACGACGCCTGGCGCCTGCACTACGGCCTCACCCGCCGCGCCCTGGCCCGCGCCTACTACCAGGGCTGGGACATGCACCCCGGCCACATCCCCACCCGGTACGCGGCCGTGTTCGCCTTCTATCGTGAAGGTTTCGAGCAGGCCGCCGCCCGCCTCGCCCGCTACGCCAACCGGGCCGGTGGCGACGTCATGGACGAGCCCGCGACCGCAAAGGCGCTCAGCGGATACCTGCTGCGCGGCCTCGACTGCGGCGCCCTCGACATCGGCGAGGTCGCCCGGCTCACCGGACTGACCCGTGCCGATCTGGAGGGATTTGCGGCACCGCGACGCGGTGACCTCACGGTCTCCGCCAAGTAGCGGGCAGGTCACAGCGGTCTCGACCGGCTGGAGTTGTCACCCGCGCCCCGTAGTCTGTACGGACGCAACGACGGGCCAGAGGAACGGGGCAACGGTGTCTTCGGGGGAGAACCAACAGGCGGACGAGACCGGCCGGCTGCTGGCAGGGCGCTACCGCGTCGTCGCCCAACTCGGGCGCGGCGGCATGGGAGTGGTCTGGCGGGCCGTCGACGAGGTCCTGGGCCGCGAGGTCGCCGTCAAGGAACTGCGCACCTACTCGGACGCGGACGGACCCGAACTCGCGGACCTGCGGCTGCGAATGCAACGCGAGGCCCGCGCGGCGGCCCGGGTCCGGCATCCCGGTGTCGTGGCCATCCATGACGTCACCGAGGTCGACGGACGCCCGCTGATCGTCATGGAGCTGGTCGACGGCCCCTCCCTGGAAGCCGTGTTGCGCGAGCGCGGCACGCTGGACGCGCGGGAGGCGGCCGGGATCGGCGCCAAGGTCATGGACGCGCTGGCCGCTGCCCACAAGGCCGGCGTCCTGCACCGTGACGTCAAGCCCGGCAACATCCTGCTCGAAACCTCCGGCCGGGTCGTCCTCACCGACTTCGGCATCGCCACCATGGACGACCCCGGCGACGGCTCGGCCACCCATCTGACCCGCACCGGCCATCTCGTCGGCTCCCTGGACTACATGGCCCCCGAGCGCGCCCAGGGCGCCGAACCGGGCGCGTCCTCGGACGTCTGGGCCCTGGGCGCCACGCTGTACGCGGCCGTGGAGGGCTCCGCTCCCTTCCGCCGTACGTCGACCTTCTCCACGCTCACCGCGATCGTGACCGAACCCCTGCCGGAGCCCGCCAACGCGGGCCCGCTCGGCCCCGTCCTCCAGCAGCTCATGGACAAGCGGCCCGAGTCCCGGCCCGAGGCCGACGAGGCCCGCACACTCCTCCAGGCGGTCGCGGACTCCGGCGGTGGCGACGCCCCGACCGCGGCGCTGCGGGGACCGGCGGACACCGGGCCCGCGAAGACCGAGCGCAGTGTCCCGGCGGTGCCGCCCGGCTTCGGACCCACGGCGCCGGTGAGCGCGTCCGGACAGGGGTTCGGGCAGCCCGGACCCACGCCCGCCGGGCAGCCGTACGGCGGCCAGGGACCGGGCGCCCCGGGCAGCGACACGCCGGTGCAGGGCGTGCCCGCGTCGGACCTCCCCGGCGCACCGGTCTTCGGGGCGCCGGCACAGGGCGCGCAGGGACCGGCGACCCCCGGCCAGGGCACCCCGCCGGTGCAGGGCTTCGGCGCTGTGGGCCATCTCGGCCAGGGCGTGTCGGGGCAAGGCACCCCCGGGCAGCCGCCCGTGGCTCCGTACGGCTCCGGGCCGGGCCCGTCCGCCCCGCACTCGCCCGGCCACGGCAGCGCCGTCCCGCCCCAGGACCCGGACGCCACCGGGCCGATGGCCACCTCCTCCGGTACGCCCGCCCGGCGCAAGGGCCGTGCCCTGCTCGCCGCCGTGGCCGTCGCCGTCGTCCTCGCGGCGGCCGGGGGCACCGTCGCCCTGGTGAACAACAAGGGCGACGCCAAGAACGAAGGGCAGGACAAGTCGTCGGTCGGCGTCGCGGAGGGCACGTCCGCCGCGGCGAGCGGCAGCGCCGACGCCGACCGTTCGGGCGACTCCGGCCTGACCGAGAAGGACAAGGACGAGAAGTCGCCCGACGCGACCAAGTCCCCGAGCCGATCGGCGGACACCGAGCCCTCGGACCGGCCCACCACCTCCTCCCCGACCAAGACCTCGGGCGGGGGCGGCTCCGACGGCGGTACCACGGGCGGCGGTTCCGGCGACGGCGGCACCACGGGCGGCGGCGGAACGACCGGCGGCGGTGGCACCACCGGCGGTGGCGGGGGCGGCAGCACACCGACCCCGTCCTGCTTCTCCATCGGCGGCGGCAAGTACAACTGCAAGGTCTGGAAGCAGGCCAAGTCGTACACCGCCGCGGGCGCCGAGGTCGGTGTCCTCAACGCGGGCACCAACTACTTCTACTGCCAGCAGAACCTGGGCCGCCGCGAGACGTACGGCGAGTGGACCAACGTCTGGTGGGCCAAGACGGACGACGACAGCGGCAACACCAACGTCTTCGTCAGCGACGTCTACATCGAGGGCGGCAACAACGACGAGCCGGTGCCCGGACTGCCGGTCTGCTGAGGCCGAACCGGGAGGTACCCCTCCAGCCCGGAGGCCGTCACCAGGTTCTCCTGCGCGAACAGCAGGGTGCCCCGCTCGCACCGCCCCGCGTCGGCACGCGCCCGCGCGCAGAACTCCTCGGGCGTGGCCCCGAAGAGATCCCTCAACCGGGCCGAGCCCGCGAGGAGTTCGGTGAGCAGCGCGCGCTGGCCGGGGTGGGTGCGCGGCGCGCCGGTGCCGTCGTGCAGGACGCCATGACGGTTGACGTACGCGAAGGCGCCCGGGAGTACGGTGCCGTCCGCCAGCTCGATCCGTACGTCGGGTGAGGGCAGCCAGGAGCGGTCGTAGTTGCCGTCCGGTGCCTGCGCTCCCTCGCTCGCGTCGATCACCGGGAGCTGCTCGTCGTCGAGCCAGGTGACGAACAACTCCCGTACGTGCCCCGGGGCGTGGAACGGCGACGCGGACACGTACCCCAGGCGGCTGATGTGCGCGGAGACACCGACGTCGAGGCCGGTCACCCGTGCCTTCACCATCGGCAGGGGCGAGACGATGCCGAACTGGTCCATCTTGTGCCGCAGTTGGCCGGGGCAGGCGTTGGAGCCGACCGCGAGGACGGGCACTCGGTCGTCGTGGACCAGGCGGTCCAGGGGCAGCAGCCGGTCCCCGTCGAGGAGCCCGGAGTCGGACGGCCAGGCGCCGGGGTAGAGCAGCGGATGCTCGCGCGGCGCGTCCGCCAGGCCGAGTGTCCGCAGGCTGCGGTCGTCGTCCACGGGCCGATCGCTCCTCTCAGCGCGCCGGCGGCAGCTCGCCCGAGCCGCGGGCGATCAGCCGCGTGGGCAACTCGATGCGCTCCGGGGTGACCAGCGTGCCGTCGAGCTGGCGGAACAGCCGCTCGGCGGCGGTACGGCCGAGGGCCGCGGCGTCCTGGGCGACGACGGTGACGCCCGGCTGGAGCAGATCGGCGAGCTCGATGTCGTCGAAGCCGACGAGGGCGACGGGACGGGGCTGCTCGGCGAGAACACGGATGACGGTGACCGTCACACGGTTGTTGCCCGTGAAGATCGCGGTCACGGGGGAGGGGCCGGTGAGCATCTCCTCGGCCGCCCGGCGCACCCGCTCCGGGTCGGTGCCCCCGAGGGACATCCAGGAGTCCTCCACCGGTATGCCCGCGTCCTCCATGGCGGCCCGATAGCCGCGCAGCCGCTCCGCGGCCGTGTGGATGCGGGGCATGTCGCCGATGAAGCCGATGCGGCTGTGGCCGTGCGCGATGAGGTGGGCGACGCCGTCGCGGGCCCCGCCGTGGTTGTCGGCCAGGACGCAGTCGGCGTCGATGTTCCCCGCCGGACGGTCGACGAACACCGTGGCGACGCCCGCCTTGAGCTCGGGCTCCAGGTACCGGTGGTCGTCACCGGCCGGAATGATCACGAGCCCGTCCACCCGGCGCGCGCACAGCGCCAGCGCCAGTTCCTGCTCGCGGTCCGGGTCCTCGGCGCTGGATCCGTTGATCAGCAGGGCTCCGTGCGCCCGGGCGACCTCCTCGACCGCGCGGCTGAGCGGTCCGTAGAAGGGGTCCGCGAGATCCTCCAGGACCAGTCCGATGCTCGCCGTGCGGCCCTTGCGCAGCACCCGAGCGCTGTCGTTGCGGCGAAAGCCGAGGGCGTCGATGGCCTCCTGGACGCGCCGCTCCGTCTCCGGGGTGACCCCGGGCTCACCGTTGACCACGCGCGAGACGGTCTTCAGGCCGACTCCGGCACGCGCGGCGACGTCCTTCATGGTGGGACGGTTGCCGTATCGGTTCTCGGGCGCGCGGTCGGATCGGCGGATGGTCTCGGGCACGATGCGGTGTCCTGTCCTGTCGTCGTCCACGGGGGTGCGTAGGTCCATGGGTTTGTATGAGGATGTGGCGTCGAGCATAGAGCCTGGACAACGTTGTCAGATCCGGGAGACACTGTCCACCGCAATCTCCGGCCTGCGTCCCCACCGCGAGACCGGCTCTCATAATTCCCGTGGTTGACGGGGAGTTCCGAATGGTTGACGGGGAGAACTGACACTGATGCACACCGACCTCGTGGCTGCGCTCGACATCGGCGGCACCAAGATCGCCGGAGCGCTGGTGGACGGCCACGGCACGATCGTGGCCCGGGCCCAGCGCGCCACTCCCGCGCGGGAGGACGGTGAGACGGTGATGCGGGCCGTCGAGGAGGTCGTCGGCGAGCTCACCGTATCGCCTCTGTGGGGGCACGCCACGGCCCTCGGCATCGGCAGCGCGGGCCCGGTGGATGCCTCCGCGGGCACCGTGAGTCCGGTGAACGTGCCCGGCTGGCGCGACTATCCGCTGGTCAGGCGCGTCCGCGAGGCGGCCGGTGGCCTGCCCGTCGAGCTGATCGGCGACGGCGTGGCCATCACGGCGGCCGAGCACTGGCAGGGAGCCGCCCGGGGGCACGACAACGCGCTCTGCATGGTCGTCTCGACGGGCGTCGGCGGCGGCCTGGTCCTGAACGGCCGACTGCACCCCGGCCCCACCGGCAACGCCGGTCACATCGGCCACATCAGTGTCGATCTGGACGGCGATCTGTGTCCGTGCGGGTCGCGCGGCTGCGTGGAGCGCATCGCGAGCGGTCCGAACATCGCCCGGCGGGCGATCGAGAACGGCTGGCTTCCCGGCCCGGACGGCGACACGTCCGCCGCCGCGGTGGCCGCCTCCGCGCAGGACGGCGACCCGGTCGCCGTGGCCTCCTTCGAGCGGGCCGCGCAGGCCCTGGCCGCCGGGATCGCGGCCACCGCGACTCTCGTCGAGATCGACATCGCGGTGATCGGCGGGGGAGTCGGCAAGGCAGGCGACGTCCTCTTCACCCCTCTGCGCAAGGCGCTTAGCGACTACGCCACCCTGTCCTTCGTCCAGCGCCTGGCGATCGTGCCCGCGCAGATGGGCACGGACGCGGGCCTGGTGGGCGCCGCGGCGGCCGCCCTCGCACGGAAGGCGGACGCGGCGGCGGGCGTGTGAGGCGAACGGCGGAACGTTCACTCACCGGCGTGCGGCCCGTCGCGCACGGCGGCCGCGGGTCCGTGGGGGCTGGTCGCGCAGTTCCCCGCGCCCCTGAAAGACAGGGGGTTGCAGCCGGCCTGCGCCACGAGGGGCCGCGGGCCTCGACCACGTACGGCGGCCGCGGATCCGTAGTGGCTGGTCGCGCAGTTCCCCGCGCCCCTAAAAGAAGGGGGTTGCAGCCGGCCCGCGCCAAGACGTGACCGCAGCCTTCGCAACCGGTCGCGCAGTTCCCCGCGCCCCTGAAAGACAGGGGGTTGGAGTGGGCCTGCGCCAAGATGTGACCGCAGCCTTCGCAACCGGTCGCGCAGTTCCCCGCGCCCCTGAAAGACAGGGGGTTGGAGTGGGCCTGCGCCAAGATGTGACCGCAGGCGCCGCAACCGGTTGCGCAGTTCCCCGCGCCCCCAGGGAGTCGCAGTCGCGTACGGCGTAAGGGGACGTGCCGGGGGGTGTCCGCCCGCAGCGGCGGGCGTCAAGGAACGGCTCCTCTCTGCCCGGCAGCAACCGCCCGACCGAGGACGGACACCCCCCGGCGCGGCCCCGACCCACCCACCGAACCGTTGGCGCTACGCGCACCCCCACACAGCCGCAGGCATACCCGTCCCCTCGCTCAACAACTCAACCGCGCCTCCGCCCAGTCCCCGTGGTCCGATGTGATGCCGTCGCCGCCGTCCGTGGCGACCAGTCGGACGACCTGGGCGCCGGTCACGTCGGCCGTGATCGGCTGGGCCGGCATCGCGTTGGTGAGAACTCCGGTCGAGGCGGCCTTCACGCCGTCCGCCCAGATCTCGAAGGCGACGGTGCCGTCCGTGCCCTCCTCGTCGTCGACCCCGACCTGCGCGGTCACCGTCTCGCATGCGCCGCCGGCGTAGAACTCGACGGCGCTCTCGGCGTGGACGCCGAGCCCCGTGCCGTACACGACGCCGCCGACGGTGATCGGATGGCCGTCACCGGCAGCGCTCTCGCCGTTGCTGGTGTCGCGCTCGACGGGGCCCCACCCGTTGGTGGCCGACAGCCAGGGGAGGTCACCGAGCCCCGACGTTCCCGCAGGCGGTGGTGCCACCACGGTCGCGGTCAGCGGCAGCGCGCTGTCGACGCGAACGCCGGACGGTGAGCGGTAACTCGCCTTCAGGGTGAGGCCGTACGACCCCAAGGGCGTTCCCGCCGGCGCCCTGACCGCCCACTCGGTGCGCAGGGACCGGCCGCTCGGGAGCGAGGGCGATGCGGTCGGCGACGTCGCCTTGACGGACCAGCCCGCGGGCCCGGTCAGCGAGACGGACACGCGCTTGGCAGCCGTCCGCCCGAGGTCGGTGACCGTCGAGGTCAGCGCGGCCGTCCGGCCCGCCTCGAACAACGGGCCGCCTTCCAGGCCGAGTTCGACGGCCGGCGGGTGCTGCGCCCACCGGCCGTCTGCCTGCACGCGGAAAAGGACCGTGCCGTGCGCGGGGACGGTCGCGGAGATCGTGCCCGCGGTGTTGTAGCTGCGGTGCTGCCACAGGTCGCGCATCGTGTACGCGTCAGCGGCAGGCAGCCCGACCGCCGCGGCGCTCGTGCTGATGCGCTGGGCGGTGCCGGACTCGTTGAACAGCGCCACCGCGCGGCTGCCGTCCCGCATCTCCTTGGTGACAACCCAGCGTCCGCCCGCGGAGGAGACGACGGCGCCCTGCTTGCCCAGCGGGTCCTGGTCGACCGCGATGACCTCGCGATTGCCGAGGATCTCGAAGGTCGCCTCGGAGGCCGACCGCAGATCGGAGCCGATCAGCAGCGGCGCCGCCATGATCGACCACATCGAGAAGTGCGAGCGGTACTCGGTGTCCGTCATGCCGCCGTTGCCGACCTCCAGCATGTCGGGGTCGTTCCAGCGGCCGGGACCGGCATGCGGCGCGAGCGGCAGGTTCTGCTTGAGGATCGACAGCATCGAGCCCCAGTTGTCGCTGATGTCACCGGTCGTACGCCACAGATGCCCGACGTCCGCGGCCCATTCCCAGGGCTTGTTCTCGCCCCATTCGCAGATGCTGTAGACGATCGGCCGGCCGGTGGCCGCGAGCGCGTCACGCATGGTCGTGTAGCGCTGCTTGGCGTCCACGCCCTGGTTGTTGCAGTTGTCGTACTTGAGGTAGTCCACGCCCCAGTCCGCGAACTGCTGCGCGTCGCTGTACTCATGGCCGAGGGCGCCGGGGAAGCCGGCGGTGTTGCAGGTCTTGGTGCCCGCGCTCGTGTAGATGCCGAGTTTCAGGCCCTTGGCGTGCACATAGTCCGCGACCGCCTTGATCCCGCCCGGGAAGCGGACCGGGTCGGGCACGAGCTTGCCGTTCGCGTCCCTGGCGGGCAGGGCCCAGCAGTCGTCGAGGTTGACGTACTCGTATCCGGCGTCCTTGAGGCCCCTCTCCACGAAGATGTCCGCGATCCCTTTGACCATGGCCTCGTTGAAGTCGGCCCGGCAGTGGGTGGAGTTCCAGTTGTTGAAGCCCATGGGCGGGGTGAGCGCGAGACCGTCGTCCACGGCGTCCACGGCGTCCACGGCGTCCACGGCGTCCACGGCGTCCACGGCGTCCATGGCCGGCGCGCCGGGTGCCGCGCCGGCCGCCGGAACGGCGAGCCCCATAGCGCACAGCAGCCCTGCCGCGAGCGCGCCAAGCAGCCTTCTTCGGGTTGTACGGGTGTGAAGGTGACGCATCGTCACGTTCCTCCGAACCTGCGAAATCGGGATGACGCGATGACGACATGTACGCGTCATGATTCGCTCACGGTAGAACCTGTCGGAGTGTGTTGGAAAGTGGTGCGTAGCGAACCTATGTGTGTGGCTCGATTTTTACGACGCGCTTTTTGAACATGTTCAACACTCTGCGCTAGGCTTCCTCTCACACCGAGGGGGAGCCGATGAAGATAGTGATTCCCGGGGGAACCGGGCAGGTGGGCACGATCCTGAACCGTGCGCTGACCGGGGCGGGCCACGACGTCGTCGTACTGACCCGGCGGCCCACGCGTGAAGGCGAGGTCGAGTGGGACGGGCGCACATGGGGTCCGTGGGCCGAGGAGATCGACGGCAGCGACGTCGTGATCAACCTCGCCGGGCGCAGTGTGAGCTGCCGCTACACTCCGGCCAATCTGCGGGCCATGATGGATTCGCGGGTGCAGTCCACGGAGGTCGTGGGCGAGGCGATCGCCGCTGCCGGCCGGCCGCCGAAGGTCTGGCTCCAGATGAGCACGGCAACCGTCTACGCCCACCGGTTCGACGCCCCGAACGACGAGGCGACCGGTGTCATCGGCGGCCGCGAGCCAGATGTGCCGGACTACTGGTCCTACAGCGTCGAGATCGCCAGGGCCTGGGAGAGGGCGCAGGAGATGGCGGACACGCCGCACACCCGCAAGGTCGCCCTGCGTTCCGCCATGGTGATGAGCCCCGATCGCGGCGGCGTCTTCGACATCCTGCTGCGGCTCGCCCGACTGGGGCTCGGCGGCCCTGTGGCGGGCGGCAAGCAGTACGTCTCATGGATCCACGACCGGGACTTCGTGCGCGCGGTCGAGTTCCTGGTCGAGCGGGACGACCTGCACGGGCCGGTGAACCTCGCAGCTCCGCAGCCCCTGCCGCAGCGCGCGTTCATGCGGGAACTGCGCTCGGCCTGGGGTGTCCCGCTCGGCCTGCCCGCGACGAAGGCCATGGCCGAGCTCGGTGCGTTCGCCCTGCGCACGGACACCGAGCTCCTGCTGAAGAGCCGGCGTGTAGTCCCCGGCCGGCTGCTCGCCGAAGGGTTCGACTTCGCCTACACGGGCTGGCCGGAAGCGGCCGGTGATCTGGTACGCCGGCGGCGGGGCGATCGGGGCCGGGTCGGCGACGAGGGCGCGCTGGTGTCCGGTTCGTCCTGAGGTGGGGCGTGACTCCATGGCCGTTTCACAGTTGAACCGGCCATGAAGAAGCGCAGCATGCTCGCCATTGCCTCCCTGGCCACCGGATTCGTCGTCGCGGCGGTCACTCCGTCCCACTCGGTCGAGAACTCCGGCACCTCCGGCACCGGGTCTCCTTCAGCCGGGCTGCCCGGCACCACCGGCGGTCAGATCAAGGCCGCCGGGCTGGACATGAGCGGCAAGAAGCTCGGTGGCCTGGGCACGACGGCTCCGACCAAGCTCGCCGGGATCAACGTGGACCAGACCCTGGACACCTTCGGCAAGGCGATCAACCGCGAGACTGACCGGGCCGTGAACAACGCCCCGCACGGGAAGCCCGGCAAGAAGGGCTGACGACCTCGCCGACCCGACCGCACGGCGCCGCGGCCCGCATTCGAGGGGGCTCCGGCGCCGTTGTCATGCGCCCTCTACGGGAGCTGGTTTCCGTGGCAGGGTGGAGCGGGCAAGCCACAGGGGGCCAATAGAAGAGGGGGAAACGTGATCGTCTGGATCAACGGCGCTTTCGGTGCGGGGAAGACCACCACCGCACGGGAACTGATCGAGCTGATCCCGAACAGCACGCTCTTCGACCCCGAGGTCATCGGCGGAGCACTCAACCATCTGCTCCCGCCCAAACACCTCACCGAGGTCGGTGACTTCCAGGACCTGCCGATCTGGCGCCGTCTCGTGATCGACACGGCTGCCGCACTGCACGCCGAGCTCGGCGGGACCCTCGTGGTCCCGATGACGCTGCTGCGCCAGGAGTACCGCGACGAGATCTTCGGCGGTCTCGCCGCCCGCCGTATCACCGTCCAGCATGTGCTCCTCGCCCCGGCGGAAACGATCCTGCGGGAGCGAATAGCGGGGCGGGAGATCCCGCCCGAGCTGCCCGACGGCGAGATACGGATCCGGCAGTGGTCGTACGACCACATAGAGCCGTTCCGCGCCGCGCTCGCTTCCTGGCTCACCGCCGACGCCTACCCGGTCGACAACAGCGGCCTGACGCCGTACGAGAGTGCTGTCCGGATCGCCGAGGCGGTCGGTGACGGGACGGTTCCCGTCTGTGACATCGTGCAGACGCCCGAACCGACCGCCGAGACCCTCGCCGCGGGCGTCCTCCTCTTCGACGAGCAGGACCGGGTGCTGCTCGTCGACCCCACCTACAAGGCCGGCTGGGAGTTCCCCGGCGGTGTCGTCGAGCGCGGCGAGGCACCCGCGCGGGCGGGCATGCGCGAGGTCGCCGAGGAGACGGGGATACGGCTCGACGACGTACCGCGCCTCCTGGTCGTCGACTGGGAGCGGCCCGTTCCTCCCGGCTACGGCGGTCTGCGGCTGCTCTTCGACGGCGGCCGGCTCGACTCCGAGGTGGCAGAACGCCTGCTGCTGCCCGGCCCCGAGCTGCGCGACTGGCGCTTCGTCACCGAGGAGGAGGCCGCCCATCTGCTGCCGCCGGTGCGCTACGAGCGGCTGCGCTGGGCGCTGCGGGCGCGCGAACGCGGAGCCGCGCTCTACCTGGAGGCGGGCATTCCGGCGCCTTCCTGAGCGAGCCGGAGCTCGGCGTGCGGGAACGGGGTCAGCCTGCTCTCGTTCTGAAGCCGCCGGGCGAAGTCGCCCATGACGGCGGCGAGCGGCGCGTACCGCTCGATGATGTCCGCGGCGGCCCGCGGGATCCCCCGGGCCGGTTCGCCGTCGGCACAGGCGCGCACGAAGGCCTCGTGTCCGTCCCGGTCATGCCCGTACAGGGCGGTCGCGAGCCAGTTCACGTGGTGGAAGGCGGTGTAGACGCGGTCGTAGTCCCGGTGCCGCTCGAAGAAGTCCCGCTCCCAGGCGGTGAGGGGGAAGCGGGCCGAGAGGGCGAGGCCGTAGTCGGCCAGGTAGAGCCGGTGCCCGTCGGTGAGGAAGTTCTGGAAGTGGGCGTCGAAGTGCAGCAGGCGCTCCTCGCGCAGGAAGTCGGTCACGGCCGTGAGCTCCTTCTCCACGAAGGCGCACGCGGCGTCGGCCTCGTCCGTGCGCACCCGGGCGTCCAGCCAGTCGTGCAGGGTGTGCGGGACGTACTCGAGGAACAGCGTCAGGCTCGCGGACGCCGTCCGCAGTTGCTCGATGCGCTCGCGCACCTGTGGTCCGCCGCCCCAGTAGGCGACGGCCCGTTCCACGTCGGCCAGTTCGCCGGCCAGGGGCTGTGGCGGCTGGGGCAGGATCCGCCAGTGATGGGTGAGCGGGAAGCCCGGGAACCGGTCGGAGACGACCCAGTTCGTCGTCATGGTGTGCACCGCGAGTTCCCGCCAGGCACCGAAGCCCGGGCTGCCGATGCCGTAGTGGAAGAAGGCCGGCAGCCCCAGGAGGTTCGCCGTGGAGCGGACGTTCTCCGGCCGTGCCTCCACATCGGTGAGCGGGACCCGCTTCACGAACACCCGTCTGCCGTCCACCTCGACCAGCGCCGACCGCCCACCGATCCCGCTGCCGAGCGGCGTGCCCGACTCCACGAGGCCGGCGAGTTCGCGGTCGGAGAGCAGTGCGAGCGAGGTGGCCAGTTCGGCGTGGGCGAGAAGGCGCGGGGAGGGTGGCATGCCCACCAGGATCGACGATCTACGAGAGCGGTGTCCGGTTCTTCCATCGAACCGGACCTCCCAGCCCTTGCTCGGTCTATCGATATTCGATAGATTCCCATCGCAACTCGATGGAGGGACGGGTCATGGGAAAGCTGGCAGTGCGTGCGCTTCGCGCCGTGCTCGTGGTGGTGCTCGCCGGCACCGTGTTCGTACAGGCAGGGATGGTGTGGGCGTTGGTCAGCGGGAGCGACCCGGAGGACGGGTCGCTCCCGCTGACCCCGCTGCGCGTGATCACGATCCTGGGCATGGTCTCGGCCCAGGTCGCCGTGGTCTGCGTATGGCGGCTGGTGTCGATGGTGCGACGCGGAACCGTCTTCTCCCACGCCGCCTTCCGGTACGTGGACGGCGTGATCGGCGCGATCGTGGCGGCAGCCCTGGTGTGGTTCACGGTCACGGCCATCAACGCACCGGGCCAGCGGGAGGACCCGGGCGTCACCGTCATCATGGGCGGCATCGGCGTGGCCATCCTCGGGGTCGCGCTCATCGTGCTGGTGCTGCGGATGCTGCTCGCCCAGGCCGTCGCCCGCGACGTCGAAGCGGCGCAGATGCAGGCCGAGTTGGACGAGGTGATCTGATGCCGATCGCCGTCGACATCGACGTGATGCTGGCACGGCGGAAGATGTCCGTGGGCGAGCTCGCGGACCGCGTCGGGATCACGCCCGCCAACCTGGCGGTACTCAAGAACGGCCGCGCCAAGGCGGTGCGCTTCGCGACGCTCGCCGCCCTCTGCGAGGTGCTCAAGTGCCAGCCGGGCGACCTGCTGCGCTGGGAGGCCGAGGACGCCGCCGACGGATGACGTGCCCCGGAGCGGACGGGAAAGCACCTGGCCGACCGCATGGACGGTCTTGTCGCTGACCAGGACGCTGCAGCGCAGGTGCGGGCAACCGGAATCTGCCGGCGCGATCGTCACGCGACTACGCCGAGAGCCCTGGTGTGCAGGGCCCTCGGCGTCAGGCGGAGCCGGCAGGCTCAACTCGCCGCGTAGTTGCGCAGGAACAGCGCCTCGGCGACCGACAGCCGCTCCAGCTCCTGCGGCGACACGCTCTCGTTCACGGCGTGGATCTGCGCCTCCGGCTCGCTCAGGCCGATCAGGAGGATCTCCGCGTTCGGGTACAGGGCGGCGAGGGTGTTGCACAGCGGGATCGAGCCGCCCTGACCGGCGTACTGCATGTCCTGGCCGGGGTACGCCACCGCCATCGCGTCCGCCATCGCCTGGTACGCCGGGCTGCTCGTGTCGGCGCGGAACGGCTGGCCCTGGCCGATCTGCTCGGTACGCACCCGGGCACCCCACGGCGTGCGGTTCTCCAGGTGGGCCTGGAGCAGCTTGGTCGCCTCGGCCGCGTCCACGCCCGGCGGTACCCGGAGGCTGACCAGGGCACGCGCGCTCGCCTGCACCGACGGGGTGGCGCCGACGACCGGCGGGCAGTCGATGCCGAGGACCGTCACGGCGGGGCGTGCCCAGATGCGGTCGGCGACCGTGCCGGAGCCGATCAGCTCGACGCCGTCGATGACCTTGGCGTCCGCACGGAACTGCTCCTCCTCGTACTGGAGCCCCTGCCAGGAGGACTCGACGGTCAGCCCGTCCACCGTCGTCGAACCGTCCTCGGCGCGCAGCGAGTCCAGTACGCGGATCAGCGCGCCGAGCGCGTCCGGCGCGGCCCCGCCGAACTGGCCGGAGTGCAGGTTGCCTTCGAGCGTGTCGACCTGCACGCGCACCGCGGTCATGCCCCGCAGGGTCGAGGTGACCGTGGGCAGCCCGACGCGGAAGTTGCCCGCGTCGCCGATCACGATGGTGTCGGCGGCCAGCAGGTCGGGGTGCTGCTCGGCGTACTGCTCCAGACCGCCCGTGCCCATCTCCTCCGAGCCCTCGGCGATCACCTTCAGGTGCACCGGCACGCCGCCGTTCGCCTTGAGTGCGCGCAGCGCCAGCAGGTGCATGATCAGGCCGCCCTTGCAGTCGGCGGCCCCGCGTCCGTACCAGCGGCCGTCGCGCTCGGTCAGCTCGAACGGCGGGGTGCTCCAGGCGGCCTCGTCCAGCGGGGGCTGCACGTCGTAGTGGGCGTACAGCAGGACCGTCTTCGCGCCCTCGGGTCCGGGCAGGTAGCCGTACACCGACTGCGTGCCGTCGGGGGTGTCCAGCAGGGCGACGTCCTCGAAGCCCTCGGCGCGCAGCGCGTCGGCGACCCAGTGGGCGGCGCCTTCGCTCTCACTCCTCGGGAACTGGTCGAAGTCCGCCACCGACTTGAACGCCACCAGTTCGGTGAGCTCCGCCCGCGCCCTGGGCATCAGCGAGGCGACGGTCTCGGCGACCGGATTCGACGACATGGGCACGCTCCTTGTGGGTGCGACGTTGTACGTGTGAGTGCTGTGATCCTCCCACAGCGGCCTGCGACGATGCCCGCCGTAGGATGCGAGGGGACAGCAGCGGCATGCGGTTTGATCGGGAGCAGTAGACCATCGTGAGCAGCGAGAACTCTTCGGCGGACGACGCGCAGCAGGTGTGGGACGTCGTCGTGGTGGGTGCGGGACCGGCGGGGGCCTCGGCCGCGTACGCGGCGGCGGTCGCCGGGCGGCGCGTACTGGTGCTGGAGAAAGCCGAGCTGCCGCGCTACAAGACCTGCGGCGGCGGCATCATCGGCCCCTCCCGTGACTCACTCCCACCCGGCTTCGAGCTGCCCTTCCGGGACCGGGTGCACGCGGTGACCTTCTCGAACAACGGCCGCTTCACCCGTACCCGCCGCTCCAAGCAGATGCTGTTCGGGCTGATCAACCGCCCGGAGTTCGACCAGCAGCTCGTCGAGCACGCGCAGAAGGCGGGCGCCGAGCTGCGTACGGGCGTCACCGTGCAGCGCGTCGAACAGCACGGCTCGGCGGTGCCGGACCGGCGCTCCGTCGCCGTCGTCCTCCAGGGCGGCGAGACGCTGCTCGCGCGGGCCGTGGTCGGCGCCGACGGCAGCGCGAGCCGCATAGGGGCCCATGTCGGGGTGAAGCTCGACCAGGTGGATCTCGGCCTGGAGGCGGAGATCCCGGTGCCGGAGACGGTCGCCGAGGACTGGAAGGGGCGGGTCCTCATCGACTGGGGGCCGATCCCGGGCAGTTACGGCTGGGTGTTCCCCAAGGGCGACACGCTTACGGTCGGTGTCATCTCGGCGCGCGGCGAAGGCGCCGCGACCAAGCGGTACTTGGAGGAGTTCATCGGCCGGCTGGGCCTCGCCGGCTTCGAACCGAGCATCTCCTCCGGGCATCTGACCCGCTGCCGCGCCGACGACTCCCCGCTGTCGCGGGGGCGTGTGCTGGTGTGCGGTGACGCGGCGGGACTGCTGGAGCCGTGGACACGCGAGGGCATCTCCTTCGCGCTCAGGTCGGGGCGGCTCGCGGGGGAGTGGGCGGTGCGGATCGCCGAGGCGCACGACGCGGTCGACACCCGGCGCCAGGCCCTGAACTACGCCTTCGCGATCAAGGCGGGACTCGGCGTCGAGATGAGCGTCGGCAAGCGGCTGCTGACGGTGTTCGAGCGCCGCCCCGGGCTCTTCCACGCGGGGCTGACCGGTTTCCGGCCGGCCTGGAAGGCGTTCATGGACATCACCCGCGGCGCCACCTCGCTGGGCGAGATCGTCCGCAGCCATCCCATGGCCCAGCGTGCCCTGACCGCGATGGACAACCGCCAGGCGCCCGCCGGCGACGAGGCCGCCTCCTGACGGGGCCGCCTCCTGACGGGACGGGGATGCCGGCTCGGCGAAGGCGCCGGCTCACTTCTTCACGGTGATCCGGAAGACGGGGTGGTCGGGGGCGCAGGCGATGATCTCCTCGTCGGAGGACTTCGCCGTGACGCCCTGGAAGTACTGGTTGACCTCCCAGCCCCACTTCTCCAGATAGGTCCGCAGGAGCGGGAGCTTCTCCGCGTCGGGAAGCTCCACGGCGGTGAACTCGCGGACCTTGCGGCCGACCCGGAGCTCCCCGCCCCCGGCGGCGCGCATGTTGCGCACCCACTGCGAGTGGCCGCGGGCCGAGACGAGGTACTGCCCGCCGTCGTGGGTGTGCGGGTTGACCGGGATGCGCTGCATCTGGCCGCTCTTGCGTCCGCGCACCGACATCTCCGCGGTGCCCGCGATGCTGAGCCCGTGCCGGGCCAGCCAGCCGATCACGCTGTTGAGGCGGACGTTCAGCGGGCTGCCCTTGAGGTAGTACGGCGACGACATGGGGACTCCCGTAGGACGAGTTTGAGAGAGCACTGCTCTCGCTTGAGAGCAGTGTGCACGAGAACGGCGATCCAAAGCAAGAGCAGTGCTCTCGATTGTGTGCACTGCTCTTGCTTTCGTGGGAGACTGCCTCACATGAGCAGCACCCCACAGGGCGCCCGCGCCCGCGCCAGGATGGAAGTCACCGCGGCCATCAAGGACGAGGCACGCAGACAGCTCGCGGCCGAGGGCGCCGCCAAGCTGTCGCTGCGCGCCGTGGCCCGCGAACTCGGCATGGTCTCCTCCGCGCTCTACCGGTACTTCCCCAGCCGGGACGACCTGCTGACCGCTCTCATCATCGACGCCTACGACTCCCTCGGCGAGAGCGCCGAAGCCGCGCACGCCGAGGTCGCCGACGCCGGGCCCGTTCGGCGCTGGACGGCGGTGGCGGAGGCCGTACGCACGTGGGCGCTGCGGCATCCGCACGAGTACGCGCTCATCTACGGCTCGCCCGTGCCCGGCTACACCGCGCCGAGGACCACGGTGCCGCCCGCCTCCCGCGTCGGCCTCGTCTTTCTCGGCATCGTCCGCGACGCCCACCTCGGCGATGTCCTCACCGAACTTCCGGCCCTGCCCGCCGAACTGCGCGCCGAGGCCGACCGCATGGCGGCCGACCTGGCCCCCGACCTGCCCCCGGCGACGGTCGCGGCCCTCGTCGCCGCTTGGGCGCAGCTCTTCGGGCTCGTCGGCTTCGAGCTGTTCGGGCAGTTCAACCGGGTCGTGGAGGACAGGGAGCCGTTCTTCCGGCACGCGGTGACCCGACTCGCCGGGGGCGTCGGCCTGGTGTGACCTGCTGGGCGGGGGCGTACTTCGCGGGGAGTACGCGTGATCACCACGCGCGGGTGACGCCGCCCGGCGGCCGACACGTCTAGCGTGGCGGGCATGGACGAGCAGCAGGCACGCCGGGGCGGCGGTCCGCCGATGTGGTGGCGGCACGGGCCGCCGTGGTGGGACCGATGGGAGGACGGCGATGTGCGCGTCCCACGCTGGCCCTGGCGCTCCACCCTGCTGATCACGTTCTTCGTGCTGGCCGGCTCGACCTTCGCGGCTCGGGGCCAGCACGACCGGGAGGATCTCGACCCGTTCGCCCGCGTCCTGCTGTTCGTGGCCGCGGGGCTGCTGTTGTGGCGCAAGCGTCACCCGGTGGCGGTCGCGTTCGGCACGAGCGCGGCCGCCATGCTCTACCTCGGCGCCGGATACCCCTACGGGCCGGTCTTCCTGACCGTTGCCGTGGCCTGCTTCAACGCCATCGTCATGGGGCACCGCAAAGCCGCCTGGACGGCGGTCGGAGTGCTCTGGATCGGCCATGTCCTGGTGGCCCACTGGCTCTACGAGTGGCTGCCGCCCTCCGGTGACCCGGCCGCCCCCTGGGGCCAGGAAGGCGTGATCGCCGCCTGGGTCGCGGCGGTCGTGGCGGTGTCGGAGCTGGCCAGGACGCGACGCGAGCAGTGGGTGAAGGAGCGGGCCGAGCGGGCGCAGGCGGCCCGGCGGCGGGCCGACGAGGAGCGGCTGCGGATCGCGCGCGAGCTGCACGATGTCCTCGCGCACAGCATCTCCGTGATCAACGTCCAGGCGGGCGTCGGCCTCGCCCTGCTGGACACCGACCCCGAGCAGGCACGCACGGCACTCACCACCATCAAGGCCCAGAGCAAGGAGGCGCTCGGCGAGGTCCGCCAGGTGCTCGACACGCTGCGCACGCCGGGTGACGCACCCCGCGCGCCGGCCCCCGGCCTCGACCGGCTGCCCGAACTGGTCCGGCAGGCCGCGAGCGCAGGCCTCACCGTCGAGGTCGAGGGCGAGCCGCCCCGCCTGGCGCCCGGCACCGACCTCGCTGCCTTCCGTATCGTGCAGGAGGCCCTCACCAACGTCGTACGCCACTCCGGATCGCGGCACGCGCGCGTGCACCTCGATCACGGCGACGCCGCGACACTACGGTTGCGTATCGACGACGACGGACCCGCGACCGGCGCCGACGCGGGCGGCAGCGGCAACGGGTTGGCCGGAATGCGGGAGCGGGCGGCCGCGCTCGGTGGCACGATCGAGGCGGGCCCGCGCGGCGACGGCGGGTTCCGGGTGCTCGCCGTACTGCCGCTGAAGGCCCCTGCCGAGACGAAGGAGGACCGGTGATCCGCGTACTGCTCGCCGACGACCAGTCACTGGTGCGGGCCGGCTTCCGGGCGCTGCTCGACGCACAGCCCGACATCGAGGTGGCCGGCGAGGCGGCCGACGGCGAGGCGGCGCTGCGCAAGGTGCGCGAACTGCGGCCCGACGTCGTCCTGATGGACATCCGCATGCCGCTCCTGGACGGACTCGCCGCGACCCGCCGGATCACCGACGACGACACGCTGGCGGGCGTGAAGGTGGTCATGCTCACCACCTTCGAACTCGACGAGTACGTCTTCGAGGCCATCCGCTCGGGCGCCTCCGGCTTCCTGGTCAAGGACACCGAGCCGGACGAACTCCTGCGTGCCGTACGGGCCGTGGTCGAGGGCGACGCACTGCTGTCGCCCGGCGTGACCCGCCGCCTGATCGCCGAGTTCGCCGCCCGCTCCAAGGAACCCGCGGCCGCCGGCACCCTCACCGAACTCACCGAGCGGGAGCGGGAGGTGATGGCGCTGGTCGGCATCGGCCTGTCCAACGAGGAGATCGCCCGCCGCCTGGTGGTCAGCCCGCTCACCGCGAAGACCCACGTCAGCCGCACCATGGTGAAGCTCGGCGCCCGCGACCGGGCCCAACTCGTGGTGCTGGCCTACGAGTCGGGGCTGGTCCGGCCGGGATGGCTGGGCTGAGACTCCCGGCGGAACCGCGTCAGGACGCTGATGACGCGGGCGAAGAACAGTACGACCGCGACCGTGGCGCCGACACCGACGAGTGTGCCGCGCGTGCCCTTCGACAGGTCGAAGACGTACGCCGGTCCGACGATCGCCGCGAACAGCAGCGCCGCCGCGAACGCGGCGCTGAACAGCGCGTACCCGATCTCGACGGTGATCGCGTCCCGTTCCGCCTGACCGCGCCGTCCCCCATGGCTCTCCATCTCCCGAGTCAAACAGGGATGCGCCCGGCGGAGCAAGCGGCTCCGCCGGGCGCTTTCAGGAGGCGTTCCCCTCAGTCGCGGACCGCCACGCGCTCCGCTCCCGCCTCCTTCGCGGTGGACTTGGCGACCACGACGGTCCGCTGCGTGCGACGCGGGCGCAGTCCGGTGAGGGCGATCAGCAGCCCGGCGACCGCGATCCCGGTGACCACGACCAGGGCGGGCAGGTAGCTGTCCAGCACGGCCTGCGGGGACGCCGGTTCCTCGGGCGCGTTCGCGGTCAGGACCGCCGTCACCACGGCCAGGAACAGTGCGCCGCCCACCTGCACCGAGGTGTTGAGCAGACCCGAGACCATGCCCTGCTCGTGCTCGTCGACGCCGTTGGTGGCCTGGACGTTGAGCGAGGGGAAGGTCAGCGCGAAGGCCGAGCCGACCAACAGCATCGTCGGCAGGATCACCGCCGCGTAGAGCGGGTCGAGGTCGATGCGCAGGAAGAGCAGGTAGCCCGCGACCATCAGGGCGAAGCCGACCGCGATCAGCCGTGCCGTGCCGAACCGGTCGATGACCGCACCGACCTTCGTCGCCGACAGCGCCACGAGCGCGCCCGCCGGCAGGAAGGCCAGGGCCGTGTGCAGCGCCGACCAGCCCAGCAGTTGCTGCATGTACAGCGTGACCAAGAACTGGAAGCCGATGTAGCTGCCGACGAACGTGAGCGCGCCCAACTGCGCCCGCACCTGGGCCCCGGAGCGCAGCACCCCCAGCCGGATCAGCGGGCTCGGGCTGCGCCGCTCGACGAGGACGAAGACGGTGAGCAGGACGGCGACCGCGACGAAGGACAGGATCGTGCGGACCGAGCCCCAGCCTGCCTCGGGGGCCTGTACGACGGTGAACACGAGCAGCAGCATCGAGGCGGTGCCGAGGACGGCGCCCGGGATGTCGTAACCGCCCTCCGCCTTCTCGCGCTTGCTGCGCGGCAGCAGCTTCAGGCCGACGGCCAGGGCGATCAGCGCGATCGGCGCGGGCAGCAGCATCGTCAGGCGCCAACTGGCCTCGGTGAGCAGGCCGGAGAAGACGAGGCCCATCGAGTAGCCGGTGGCGCCGCAGGTGGTGTAGATCGACAGCGCGCGGTTGCGCACCGGGCCCTCGGCGAAGGTCGTGGTGATGATGGACAGGCCGGCCGGTGCCGTGAACGCCGCCGCCAGGCCCTTGATGAAGCGGCTGGCGATCAGCAGTGGCCCCGAGTCGACGAGGCCGCCGAGCAGCGACGCGAGCGCGAAGACGCCCAGGGCGACCAGGAACACCTGGCGCCGGCCCAGCAGGTCGGCGGTACGTCCGCCGAGGAGGAGCAGCCCGCCGTAGCCCAGGATGTAGCCGCTGACGATCCATTGCAGGGTCGAGGTCGAAAGGCCCAGGTCGGCGCCGATGGACGGCAGTGCGACTCCGACCATCGACACGTCCAGCGCGTCCAGGAACATCGCGGCGCACAGCACCAGCAGGGTGCCCCACAGGCGGGGCGTCCAGCGAGCCGTGGAGGGCTCGGCCGCCGGGGAGTTGAGCGGAGAGGTCATGCCGAGGACACTACATGCGTATGCATGAGATGCAAGTACATTTAATGCGGCTGCAATGATCCCGGATTTCTGCTACGGTGCGCCCATGGCGGCGAAGAAGGCCGAGCAGGCGCTCGTGGACCAGTGGCGGGATATCCTGGCGCTGCACGCGCGCACCCAGTGCGAACTCGACCGCGCACTGCATCAACACGGCCTGTGCGCGAGCGACTTCGAGGTCCTGGACGTCCTGGCCGACGGCTCGGCGCGCGGCGGTTCGGGCAGCGGCTCGTCGTTCCGGGTGCAGGAGATCTCCGAGCGGGTCCATCTCAGCCAGAGCGCGCTGTCCCGGCTGATCGCCCGGCTGGAGAAGGACGGCCTCGTCCAGCGCTGTATGTGCCCGCAGGACCGGCGCGGCGTGGTGGTGGCCCTCACGGCCAAGGGGCGTGCGCTGCACGGTGAGGTGCTGCCCCTGCAACGCTCGGTGCTGACCCGGATGCTGACGAACTGACCTGTCTGCGCGGCGGGTTCAGCTTCAGGTGACTGCGGAGTTCTCCCGCCACAGCGCGCCGATCGAGGCGTCGCCGCTCACGTGCGGGAGGGGTAGCCGGTTCCACAGCGACAGATACAGCCGGTGGGTCGGCCCGGAGATCTCGCAGTCGGCCCGTGCGGTGTCGCCCCGCTCGGTCACGGGCGGCTCCTGGGACAGCCGTACGGTCCACACCGCGTCGTCCGTGTCGGTCGCCCGCACCCGCAGCACCCGGGGTTCGGCGCTGCGGACGCGGCTCTTGGAACGGGCGTGGAAGCCGCGCAGCAACTCGTCGACGCCGTCGACCGCGAAGCCGGGGTCGACCTCGTCCGGTGTGCCGCCGCGCGCCGACTGTGCGTCGAAGCGGTGCACGGTCGTCTCGTGCGCCTGTCTGCGCGCCCAGAACGCCAGCGGCGACGGGGCGGGCAGGAAGTGCCAGCACCGCACGTCGGCGGGGGCGCCCGCGAGCGTGTCGACCAGGTGGCGATGGCCCTGGCGGAACCAGGCGAACAACTCCGCTCCGTCGAGGTCGGGCAGACCGCCGTCCGGCTGGTAGGAGGTGTGTCCCCCGGCCACGAACGCCGCCGCCCAACGGTGCACCATCCCCGTGTGCCGCACCAGATCCCGCACCTGCCACTGCGGACAGGCCGGCACCTCGGCCGCCGCCCCGGCCTCCTCGGCGGCCGCGGCCAGCAGCAGACCCTCTCGCTCCAGGGTGCGCACGAAGCCGGCTGTCTCCATGGGGGTGAGTGTGCCGGATGGAGTGAGGGCGACGGGAGGGGTGGCTGCGCGGGGCCGCGGAACTCGCCCGGGTGTGAGGGCGCTCAGGGTGAGGTGGGGAACAGACAGAACTCGTTGTCCTCGGGGTCGGCCAGCACCCAGTGGTCCTCGTGGCGGGTCCGCACGGTCGCGCCGAGGGCGGTGAGCCGGGCGAGCTCGCTCTCCGGGTCGGCGGAGACCAGGTCCAGGTGCAGGCGGTTCTTGCCGCGCTTGGGTTCCGGGACGAGCTGGCACCACAAGCGGGGGCCGCCGCCGACCGGTTCGACGAGCACGGTGGGGTCGTCCTCCGGGCCGGCGATTCCGCGGGCCCGCAGCCGTGCGAGCTCGGCGTCGTCGTACGGGGCGACGGCGTAACCGTCGAGGGCGGCCGCCCAGAAGCGGGCGGTGGCGGCCGGCCGGGCACAGTCGATGACGATGTCGTGGAGTCGTGCCATCCGCACATCATCCGCGGCGGCGGGCGGGTCCGACAACGCGCCGGGCCCGCAACATCGCGTCGGGCAGGCTCAGTTCGGCACCGCGCGCCGGGTCGCGACCCCGATCAGCGTGGCGATCGCCGCGAGCACGGCGACGCTGGTCAGGGCCATGGGCAGGGAGAGCCAGTCCGCCATGAAGCCGATCGCGGGCGGGCCGAGGAGCATGCCGCCGTAGCCGAAGGTGGAGGCCGTGGCGACGCCGTTCGGGCCGGCGAGCGTGCCCGCGCGTTCGACGGCCACGGGGAAGAGGTTGGCCAGCCCGAGTCCGGTCACCGCGAAACCGAGCAGCGCGGCCCACAGGCTGGGCGCGAGTGAGCCGAGCAGCATCCCGGCCGCGGCGGTGGCGCCGCCCGCGACGACGGTACGGCCGTGGCCCAGCCGTTCGAGCAGGGCCGTACCGCTGAGCCGGCCGATGGTCATGGCCAGCGCGAAGCAGGTGTAGCCGAGGGCGGCGACGCCGGACGAGGCGTCGAGGTCCTGTTCGAGGTGCAGGGCGCCCCAGTCGGCCATGGCGCCTTCGCCGTAGGCCGTGCACAGGGCGATCAGGCCGAAGACGAACACCAGCGTGCGCGTCCTGCCGACCAGGCGGTGCGAGGTGTCGCCCGCCGCGCGTGTGGGGCCCGGTGTCGCCGGTGGCTCGTGGCGCAGCAGCGTGCGGCCGGCCACCGCCGTCACCAGCAGCCCGATGACGGCGAGGCCCGCCAGATGCCGGGTGGGGGAGACGGCCCCCGCGACCAGCCCGCCGAGGCCGGCGCCCACCATGCCGCCCAGACTGAAGGCCGCGTGGAAGCCGGGCATGATCGGTCGGCGCAGGGCGGTGACCAGGTCCACGGCCGCGGTGTTGAAGGCGACGTTGATGCCGCCGTAGGCCGCGCCGAAGACCAGCAGGACGGCGCCGAGGGCCAGGACCGAGTGGGTCAGCGGGGGCAGGGCCACGCTGAGGGAGAGCAGAACGGCGCACACGACCGTGACCTGGTGGCTGCCGTAGCGGCGGCAGAGCCGGCCGGTCAGGGTCATGGTCAGGACGGCGCCGGCGGAAACGCCGAGGAGGGCGAGGCCCAGGTCGCCGGCGGATGCGCCGGTCTGGTGCTTGATGGCGGGGATCCGGACGACCCAGCCGGCGAAGAGGAAGCCGTCCAGGGCGAAGAAGGCGGTGATGGCGATACGCAGACGGGTGAGGTCGCTGCTGGTACCCGGCACGACATTGTGCTTACGGGTTTTGTTTATTTGCGGCACAAACTCAGGCTAGGTGGGTGCGCGGCGGGCGGCAAGGGGGATCCGCGGTGGGCGGCAGGGGGGATCCGCGGCGGGCCGGAACAGTTGGGCCGAGCCCTGCCCGAGCCCTCGCCGAGGCCGGGGCCCTGGCCGCACGCCCGCTCGCCCGTGCGAACCTGCGCCGCCCCCTGACTGTCCCGGTTCCGTCCGAAGTGCCACTCTGGGACGAGAAACATCCGCCGAGGGAACTCGGGAGGGCACGATGGGACGTGATGTGCCGGCCCTGGTGTTCACGCGGGAGGATCGCCGCAAGTACCGGGACAAGATGCACACCTGCCTCGACGTGCTGGCGCAGATGCTGCGTGAGTCGACCTTCGAGAGCGAGCGGCCGCAGGTCGGGCTGGAGATCGAGCTCAACCTGGTGGACGGCGACGGTCGGCCGGCGATGCGCAACACCGACGTCCTGCGGGCCATCGCCGATCCCGCCTGGTCGAGCGAGCTGGGCCGTTTCAACCTGGAGATCAACATCCCGCCGCGTGAGCTGACGACGGGCGGACCCGGGGCGTGGGAGCAGGCCATCCGGGACGCGCTCAACCACGCCGAGGAACGCGCCTCCGCCGTGGGCGCGCACCTGATCATGATCGGCATTCTGCCGACGCTGGGGGAGACCGACGTGGGCGAGGCCGCCCTCTCCGGCGATCCGCGCTACCGGCTGCTCAACGAGCAGATCTTCGCGGCGCGGGGCGAGGACCTGCGGATCACCGTGGACGGCGTGGAGCGCCTGTCGACGTACGCCGACACCATCACCCCCGAGGCCGCCTGCACCAGCACCCAGTACCACCTCCAGGTCTCGCCGCGGGACTTCGCCGACTACTGGAACGCGGCCCAGGCGGTGGCCGGCGTACAGATCGCCCTCGCGGCGAACTCGCCCTACCTGTTCGGCAAGGAGCTGTGGCGCGAGACCCGCATCCCGCTGTTCGAGCAGGCCACGGACACCCGTCCGGTGGAGATCAAGGCCCAGGGCGTACGGCCCCGGGTGTGGTTCGGGGAGCGCTGGATCACCAGCGTCTTCGACCTCTTCGAGGAGAACGTGCGCTACTTCCCGGCCCTGCTGCCGCTGTGCGACGACGAGGATCCGCAGGAGGCGCACGACCGCGGCGGCGTCCCGCAACTGGGCGAGCTGACCCTGCACAACGGCACGATCTACCGCTGGAACCGCCCCGTCTACGCCGTCACCGACAGCGGCCCCCATCTGCGCATCGAGAACCGGGTCCTGCCCGCCGGCCCCACCGTCTCCGACACCATCGCCAACGGCGCCTTCTACTACGGCCTCACCCGCGCCCTGGTCGACGACGACCGGCCGGTCTGGACCCGGATGTCCTTCACGGTCGCCGAGGAGAACCTCCACACCGCCGCCCGCGACGGCATCGACGCCCGCCTGTACTGGCCCGGCATGGGCGAAGTCCCGGTCACGGAACTGGTGTTGCGGCGCCTGCTGCCCCAGGCCCACCGGGGCCTGCAACTCGCCGGCATGGACGCGGCCTGGCGCGAACCCCTGCTCGGCATCATCGAGCAGCGCTGCCTCACCGCCCGCAACGGCGCCCTGTGGCAGGCGGAGGTCGTCCACCACCTGGAGAAGGCCGGCACCGCCGACCGGGACGAGGCCTTGCGGCGGATGACCCGGACGTACATGGAGTACATGCATCTGAACGCGGCTGTCCACACCTGGCCGGTGGACTGACCGGAGCCGCGGTCACCGGGCCACGGCACCCCGCCACTCCTCGGCAGCCGTCAGCGGTACGGCGACGGGCGGCTGCGTCGAGGTCGTCAGCTCGATGCGTCGGCCCTCGGCCGCGGAGCGCAGGAGCGCGGTCATCGTCTCCAGTACGTGCAGGGCGAGTTCGCCGTCGGCCCGGGGCGCTCGCCGTGCGTCGGCGGTGACGAAGTCGAGCAGGCCGATGCCCCGGGCGCCGTCGACGTAGCCCGCGGAGACCGGCTGCGTGCGCCACTGGGTGTCGCCGAGTGCGAAGAGCCGGACCTCGCCGTCGAAGCCGTTCGGATCGGGCACCGCGAGCGTGCCCGTCTCGCCGTGCACCTCGATCGGCGTGGCGGCAGTGGCCACGCCGTCGAAGCTGGTGGTGATCGTCGTGAGCGTCCCGCCGACGTGCTCCAGCACTCCGCTGACGTGCGTGTCGACCTCGACCGGGATCCGCTCGCCCGCGCGCGGCCCGGATCCGATGACGCGCTCGTCGCGCAGACGGCCGGCCGCCCCCGTCACGGCTCGCACCGGACCCAGCAGATGGACCAGGGACGCGAGATAGTACGGCCCCATGTCCAGCAGCGGCCCGCCCCCGGCGGTGTAGTAGAAGTCGGGGTGCGGATGCCAGCGTTCGTGGCCCGGCGTGACCATCACCGCCGACGCGAACTGGGGACGTCCGATGCTCCCCGCCGCCACGGCGGCCCGCGCGGTCTGGATGCCGGTGCCAAGGACGGTGTCCGGTGCGCAGCCCACGGCGACGCCCGCTTTCGCGGCGGCCTCCAACACGGCCCGCGCGTCCGCGAGTTCGGCCGTGAGCGGCTTCTCCCCGTAGACGTTCTTCCCGTGACCGATCGCGCCGAGGGCGATCTCTGCGTGCGCCGCGGGCACGGTGAGGTTCAGCACCGTGTCCACGTCCGGGCTGCTCAGCAACTCCTCGACGCCCATGGCCCGGGCGCCTGGCACCTCGGCCGCGACCGCGGCCGAACGGGAGGCGTCGAGGTCGGCGACCGCCGTGACGCGTACGGCGGGGTGGCCGACGAGTGTGTCCAGGTAGGCGCGGGAGATGACGCCGAGTCCTACGACGCCGATGCGGTGCGCGTCGCCCACAGCATGCCCCTTTCGATGACGGTGCGGACAGCGGGGTGTTCCAGCACGTCGAGGCTGTGCCCCGGAGTCGTCACGACGACGCGTCCGGCGCCCCACCGACGGGTCCACACCGCAGGCGAGGTGACCGGGCGGTGCCAGGGATGCCACGGCCGGACGGGATGGGTCGTCGTGGCCAGTACGTCGATCAGGTCGTCGTGGAGCACCCAGTACTGCTCGGTGTGCAGCTCGAAGTCCTCGATGCCGGCGGTGACGGGATGTTCGCGGCCGAGCTCGGTGATGTTGACGGAGTGCGGCAGGTAGTTGTCCTCCTGGCCGCCCTGACGCCCGCACGGCTCCTTGCCCGGGTGGGTCGCGAACTGCCCGCCCACCAGATGGAGATAGTCGGAGGAGGCCCTGAAGGAGTCGGCGATCCCGCCGTGCCAGCCGGTGAATCCGGTGCCCGCCACGACCGCGGCGCTCAGTCCCGCCAGTTGCTCGGCGGTGATCTGCGACATCGTCACGCACTGCACGACGAGGTCGGTGCCGGCCATCGCGGCGGCGTCGGCGTAGACGTCGGTGGACTCCTCGATCCGGACGGCGTACCCGTTGGCGCGCAGGAAGGGCAGGAACAGTTCGGTGGCCGGGACCGGCTGATGCCCCTCCCATCCGCCTCGGACCACCAGGGCGTTCTTGCGCGTCATCTCGTCCCTTCACGGGGCGTGGACGCCCCCGTCGCCAGACAGCCCCCTCACTATGTGCCGACCGCTCACGCAGGGGAAAGGCCCACGGGACGACGCGAAAGTTTCGCCCCGGCGGGCCTTCGAAGACCCGGCTACTGCGGTGGGTTGCCGTGCTTGCGGTAGGGCAGATCGGCCTGCTTCGTGCGGAGCATGTCCAGGGTGCGCACGAGTGTCTCGCGGGTCTCGACGGGGTCGATGACGTCGTCGACCAGGCCGCGTTCGGCGGCGTGGTACGGGTGGATCAGCTCGGCGGCGTACTCCTTGACCAGCGCGGTCCGGACGGCCTGTGGATCGTCGGCCTCGGCGATCTGCCGGCGGAAGATCACGTCGGCCGCGGCCTGCGCGCCCATCACGGCGATCTCATTGGTCGGCCAGGCGTAGGTCACGTCGGAGCCGATGGACTGCGAGTCCATCACGATGTACGCCCCGCCGTAGGCCTTGCGCAGGACGACGGAGACACGTGGCACCGTGGCGTTGCAGTAGGCGTACAGCAGCTTCGCGCCGTGCCGGACGATGCCGCCGTGCTCCTGGGCGACGCCGGGCAGGAACCCGGGGACGTCCACGAGGGTGACCAGCGGGATGCTGAACGCGTCGCACATCTGGACGAAGCGGGCCGCTTTTTCGCTTGCGCGGGTGTCCAGTACCCCGGCGAGGCTGGCGGGTTGGTTGGCGACGACGCCGACGACATGGCCGTCCAGGCGGGCCAGACCCACGACGACGTTGGTGGCCCAGCGCTCGTGCACCTCGAGGAACTCGCCGTCGTCGACCAGTTCCTCGATGACCGCCCGCATGTCGTAGGCGCGGTTGCCGTCGGCGGGGACCAGGTCCAGCAGTGCCGTGCCCGGCCGGTCGGGCGGGTCGGTGGACCGCACCCGCGGCGGCTGCTCGCGGTTGTTGGCGGGGAGCAGGGAAAGCAGGTACCGCACCTCTTCGAGGCAGGTCTCCTCGTCGTCGTAGGCGAAGTGGCACACGCCGCTCGTCGCGGCGTGCACGTCCGCGCCGCCCAGCCCTTCGTGGCCGATCTCCTCGCCGGTCACCGCCTTGACCACGTCCGGGCCGGTGACGAACACCTGGGAGGTGTCCCGCACCATGAACACGAAGTCCGTCAGGGCGGGACTGTAGGCCGCGCCGCCCGCGCACGGGCCCAGCATCACGCTGATCTGCGGGATCACCCCGGAGGCCCGGGTGTTGCGCAGGAAGATGCCGCCGTAGCCGGCGAGCGCGGTGACGCCCTCCTGGATGCGGGCGCCCGCACCGTCGTTGAGCGAGACGAGCGGGGCACCGGCGGCCAGCGCCATGTCCATCAGCTTGTGGATCTTCTGCGCGTGGGCCTCGCCGAGGGCGCCGCCGAAGACGCGGAAGTCGTGGGCGTAGACGAATACCGTCCGGCCGTGGACGGATCCCCAGCCGGTGATCACGCCGTCGGTGTGCGGGCGTTTGTTCTCCAGCCCGAACCCCTGCGCCCGGTGCCGCCGCAACTGTTCCGTCTCATGGAACGTCCCCGCGTCCAGCAGCAGTTCTATCCGTTCACGCGCCGTCAGCTTCCCCTTGGCGTGCTGGGCCGCGGTCGCCCTCTCGCTCGGTCCGCGCCGCACCCGCTCGCGCAACTCGCGTAATTCCGCGGTCCGGCCGCGGGAGTCTGCGTGCATGTGGTTCCCCCGTCCGCGGATGCCAACGGGCGGCCCGTCCGGCGCTGGTCCGTGCATCCGCTCCCATCGACCCTAACTCGCCGTCAAAGTTTGCACATCCCTTGACTGGGAATGTAACTCTGTGCGAGCGTGGAATCGCAGCAGATCGCCATGCCCCTGGGGAAGGACGCACATGTCGGACCACGGCCGCACGGACCCGGTTCTCGACTGCCCGGCCGACGAGACACCGGACGGCGAGGAACTCATCACCGCGGCGATGCGGTGGCACTTCAGCCCGGAGACCGGCTCGCCGTTCTGGCTGGAGCGCGCGGGCAAGCTCGACTTCGACCCGCTCACGGACATCAAGACCTACGCCGACCTGAAGCTGTTCCCCAACCTCGTCAACGAACTGCGTGACGTGCGCGTCGAGGAGCTGATCCCGCGCGGCCTCACGCTGCCTGACGACCTGTACGGCATCTACGAGAGCGGCGGCACCACCGGCGCCCCCAAGCGCGTCGTGTGCACGACCGACTGGATGGAGCGCTGGCTCGCCTTCAGCCAGCGCCATCTGGACGCCCGCGGCTGCCCGCGCGGCGTCAACTGGCTTGCCCTGATGCCCGACGGCCCGCACATCTTCGGCGCCGCGCTGCGCGAGGGCGCCCGGCGCAGCGGCGGCATCCTCTTCACGGTCGACATGGACCCGCGCTGGGTGAAGAAGGCCATCGCCGAGGGCCGCGCCGAGGACGCCGCACGCTACGCCGACCACCTGGTCACCCAGGCCGGGTTCCTGCTGGAGACCCAGGACGTCGGCGTACTGATCACGACCCCGCCACTGCTCCAAAGGCTCGCGCAGGAGGAGCGGCTGGTCGCGCTGATCAACGAGAAGGTGCGCTACATCCAGTGGGGCGGCGCCCACATGGACGCCGACACCCGCCACCTGTTCGGCACCGAGGTCTTCCCCGGCATCCAGCTCCAGGGCGCCTACGGCAGCACGATGATCCTCGGCGGCTCGCTGGAGCGCATCGAACCGACCGGCGACGACCGGTGCGTCTTCGACCCCTTCGCGCCCTACATCACCTTCTCCGTCGTGGACCCCGAGACCGGCGAGAACGTCCCGTACGGCGAGCGCGGCCAGGTCGTCATGAACCACATCAGCAAGGCCATGCTGCTGCCCAACAACCTCGAACGCGACACCGCCGTCCGTATCCGGCCGCCGAAGGGGCAGATGGGCGACTCGGTCGCCGACGTCAGCCCGGTGGCCACCTTCGACGACCAGGCCGTCATCGAAGGGGTCTACTGATGCCCCGACAGGCCGCTGTGGCCCCGGGACCCGCCTTACCGGACGCGGGCGCGCGGCTCGCTCAGCTCGACGCGTTCGGCGCGAACGGCCCCTACCGCGCCCGCAATCGCCTGACGGTGCCCGATGTGACGGGTGAGCCGCTCGCCGAACTCAGCATCGTGCCGCCGCTGTTCGTGCAGCGCGCCCTCGCCGCGCTGCGGTCGGCCGATCCGCTGCCGCCGGCCGAGCGGGCCGCCGCACTGGAGCAGGCCGGCCGGCTGTTCGCCTCCGCCACCGTCGGCGGACTGGACCCGGACGCCTACCGGCAGTCGGTCAGCCGCTGTTCCGGACTCCCGGTCTCCGTGGTCCGCGCCGCGACCGGCATCGTCGCGGACGCGGCGGCGCAGGCCGCCACCACCGTGCTCCAGGCCCGGCCCCAGGCCGCCGTCGGCGACTGGCGGGACCCCGCGACCCGGGCCGGCGGCGCGGTGTGGACACGCCGCGGGAACGTCTTCGCCGTGCACGCCGCCGGCAACCACCCCGGGGTGCACGCCCTGTGGCTGGAGGCCCTCGCCCTCGGCTACCGGGTCGTCGTACGGCCCTCGCGGCGCGAGCCGTTCACACCGCACCGCCTGGTCGCCGCCCTGCGCGAGGCGGGCTTCGGCGCCGGTCACATCGCGCTGACGCCGACCGACCACACCGTGGCGGACACGGTCGTCGCCGGTGCGGACCTCGCGCTCGTCTACGGCGGCGACGACGTGGTGCGCAAGTACTCCGGACACAACACGGTGCTGCCCCAAGGGCCCGGCCGGGCGAAGATCCTGGTCACGGGCGGGGACTGGCGAGCCCACCTGGACGTGATCGTCGACTCGGTCGCAGACGAGGGCGGCACCGCCTGCGTCAACGCCACCGCCGTCCTCGTCGAGGGCGGGCCCGCCGAGGCGGCCGCCGTCGCCGACGCGCTCGCCGCCCGACTGGCGGCCATCCCGAGCCTGCCGCCGCAGGACCCCGAGGCCGTCCTGCCCGTACAACCCCTGGCCGCGGCCCGCACCATCGAGGGATACCTGCTGCACAGCGCCCGCGGCGCCACGGCCCACCTGGGCGGCGACGGCATCGTCGACGACCTGGGCGACGGCAGCGCCGTCCTGCGCCCGGCGGTGTTCCGGCTCGATCGCGCCGACGCCCCGCAGACCGGCGTCGAACTGGGCTTCCCCTGCGTATGGGTGGCGCCCTGGACCCGCGCCGACGGCGTCGCACCACTGCGCGACTCCCTCGTCGTGACCGCGCTCACCGACGACGAGGACCTCCTCGGGCAACTGGTCGACGAGCCGACCATCAGCAACGTCCACGTCGGCGACCACCCGACGTACTGGATGCGACCGGGCCTCCCGCACGACCGGTATCTCGCCGAATTCCTCATGCGGACCAAGACCGTCATCCGGGACTGACCCGCCGAACAGCGCACACCAGGGGGCGACATGGCACTGAACCACGACTTCATCGGCCGCACCCACGGGCCGAGCGAGGTCTACGAAGTCAGCCGGGAGAAGATCCGCGACTACGCGATCGGCACCGGCGACACCCATCCGGTCTACCTCGATCCCGAGGCGGCACGGGCGCTCGGTCACCCGGACGTGATCGCGCCGCCCTCCTTCGCCGTCATGCTCTTCTTCCGCTTCGGCGGCTGGCCGCTGTACGACCCCGAGTTCGGCAAGCGGAAGGAACCGGTGTGCGTGCACCGGGCCCAACGGGTCGAGCACCGAAGGCCGATCAGGCCGGGCGACCGGCTCGTGCAGATGACGACCGTCGACGACGTGAGCGTGCTGGGCGAACACGAGCAGTGGGTGATGACCCACCGGATCAGCACGGTGGACGGCGAGGACGTGTGCACCGTCGTGAACACGATCCTCTCCCGCGGCACCGCGGCCCTGCCCCGGGAAACGGCCGCGGCACCCGCCCCGGCGCTCCAGGCCCAGGAGGCGTGACATGGCAGCCAAGGTCGCCCACGACGACATCGAGGTCGGCACCGAGATACCCGCCCAGGACATCACCGTGCGGCGGGTCGACCTGCTCCGCTACTGCGGGGCCTGCTCGGACTTCACCGCCACGCACTGGAACGAACGGATCGCCAAGTCCGTCGGCCTGCCGGACGTCATCGCGCACGGCACCTACACCATCGCCGCCGCCGTACGGGTCGTCACCGACTGGGCGGGCGACCCCTCGGCCCTCGTCGAGTACAGCGTGCGCCGCTTCACCCGGCCCGTCGTCGTGCCCGACGACGACGCCGGCGCGACCGTACGGATCACGGGTGTCGTCGAGCAGAAGCTGGACGACCGCCGCGCCGTGATCCGGCTGCGCGCCCGCTTCGAGGGGCTGGAGGTGATGTCCGGGGCGCGAGCCGTCGTACGGCTCGCCTGAGCCCGCACCGCGCACCGCCGGGCCCCGGCCGGTGCCGCGTCAGACAGGGGGCCGCCCGACGCGGCGGCTGATGCGACCAAAGGAGCACAGACATGACCAGCACCGACATCGCCGCGGAGCGGGAGAACGAGATCAAGGAGCTCGTGGCCGACATCCTCGAACTCGAACCCGACGAGATGACCCGCACCAGCCGCTTCAAGGAGGACCACGAGGCCGACTCCCTGCTCGCGATCGAGATACTCGCCTCCCTGGAGAAGAGGTTCAAGATCACCATCGCCCAGCAGGAACTCGCCCGCATGGTGAACCTGGAGGGCGTGTACGAGGTGGTGGCCGAGGCCGCCGCGGCCCGGCAGTAGGCGGCGGCGTGTCACCGACCATGACACCGCGGCGCGTCGTCGTCACCGGACTCGGCGCCGTGACCAGCATCGGGATCGGCGCCGACGAGTTCCTGACCGGGCTGCGCGCCGGACGCAGCGGGGCCGGGCCCATCACCTCCTTCGACGCGAGCGGCTTCGACCACTCCCGGGCGTGCGAGATCACCGACTTCGACGCCGCCCGCTTCGTCACCCGGCTGCCGCTGCGCGAGTACGGCCGGGCGAGCCACTTCGCCGCCGCGGCCGCCCGGATGGCCGTCGCGGACGCCGCCCTTCCGGTCGAGGACCTGCGCGCCGTCCGCTCGCTCGTCTCCGTCGGCACCACCGACGGCGAGTCCCGCGACCTCGACGGACTGACCCGGCAGGAAGTGGAACTCGGGCCGCGGCGGATGGACCCGGTCGTGGCCCGCCGGGTCCCGGCCGGCCGGCTGTCGGTGGCCGCAGCCCGCGAACTGGGGCTGGTCGACGTCGAGGCCGTGACGCTGCCCACCGCCTGCGCGGCCGGCAACTACGCCATCGGCTACGGCTACGACGCCGTGCGCACCGGGGAGTTCGAGTTCGCGCTGTGCGGCGGGGCGGACGCCGTCTGCCTGAAGACCTTCGCCGGCTTCTACCGCCTCGGCACCATCGCCCCCGAGCGCTGCCAGCCCTTCGACCGCGAGCGCAAAGGCATCCTCACCGGCGAGGGCGCCGGGATGATGCTGCTGGAGAGCCTGGACTCGGCCCTCGCGCGGGGCGCGCGCATCCACGCCGAGGTGCTGGGCTACGGCCTGAACTGCGACGCCGACCATCCCGTCGCGCCCAACGAGGACAGCTTCGCCCGCTGCGTGCGCCTCGCCCACGACAACGCCGGCGTCACCGCCGACGACGTCGACCTGATCTCGGCGCACGGCACCGGCACCAGGGCCAACGACGTCAGCGAGGCCCGCGCGATCCGACAGGTCTTCGGCGGCGTTCCGCCGCGCATGGTCTCCATCAAGTCGATGATCGGCCACACCATGGGCGCGGCCAGCGCCCTCGCCGCGATCGCCTGCACGCTCGCCCTGCGCGAGGGCTTCATCCCGCCGACGATCAACCACGTGGAGACCGACCCGGAGTGCGACATCGACTGCGTGCCCAACCGCGCGATCGACGCCGACCTCAAGGTGGTGCAGAACAACGCGCTGGCCTTCGGCGGCAACAACGCCGTCCTGATCCTCGGCCGCTACGAGCCCGACGGCGCCGCCGAGGCACGCCAGGCGGAAAGGGGAGCGGCATGAACGGCCGTACGCCGCACGGAGGTTGCCGATGAGCACCAATGGACCGGTCATCTCCGCCTGGTCGGCGGTGTCCGCGTTCGGTGTCGGACGGGAGGCGTTCGGCGCCGGCGTACGGGCGCGGCAGCCGGCCGTCACCGACCTGGACCCCGAGCGATGGGCCGCGCCCACCGACCGGGCCTGCCTCGTACCCGGCGGCGAGCCGCGCGAGTTGCTGGGCCGCAAGGGCACCCGCTCCATGGACCGGGTCACCGCACTCGCCGTCGTCGCCGTGGGCAGGCTGCTCGACGACGGCCAGGGCGCGCGCATCCCGGGGCTCGACGAGGACACCGGCCTCGTCCTCGGCACGTCGAACGGCAGCGTGAGCAGCATCATGAGCTTCACCCGCGATTCGCTGACCCAGGACCGGCCCTACCTGGTCGACCCCGCCCGCTTCCCCAACACCGTCATGAACTGCGCGGCGGGACAGTCCGCGATCCGGCACGGACTGCGCGGACCCAATGTCACCATCGCCGGCGGCCGGGCCTCCGCCCTGCTCGCCCTCAACCACGCCCAGCGGCTCCAGCGCTGCGGCCACGCCCGCACCGTCGTGTGCGGCGCGGCCGAGGAGTTCTCCGCGGAACGCGCCTGGCTGGACTGGCACGCCCGCGCCGAACACGGACCGGCGGAGCCCGGCGCCGCCCCAGTTGAAGATGAGGCGTCGCTGACCGGCGAGGGATGCGCGGTCCTGCTGCTCGAAGCGGGCCCCGGCACCGGCGCCGGCCGAACGGCCCTCGCCGAGGTGGCCGCCGTCGAGACAGCGCTGCCCGCCGACGACAAGGACGCGGGACCCGTGCTCGCCGACTGTGTGCGCCGCGCGCTGCGGCGGGCCGACCTGACGCCGGCCGACCTGTGGGCCCTCGCCCCGGCGGACACCCCTGGAACGTACGGCGACCGGGAACGCACCGCGCTCGCCGAGGTACTGGGCGACCACGATCCGCTACGGCTGTCCTGCACCGGCCTGCTCGGCGACACCGGCGCCGCCTCCGCCGCCTTCCAGATCGCCGCCCTCCTGGCGAGCGCCGAGGACGATCCGGCGGCGGCCGGGCGCGGGGCCCTGGTCACGACCGCCGACCCGGACGGCGTCGTCGGCTGTGTCGTGCTGCGCCTCGCCTGACCGCCCGCCGACCGACACCCCTCACGAGAGGATCACCCCATGGACCACGACCGGCGGCCCGTCGCCCTGGTCACCGGCGGCTCCCGCGGCATCGGCCGCGCCGTCGTACGCCAACTCGCGCGGGACGGACACGACGTGGCCTTCTGCTACCGCGCCCGCTCCGACGCGGCCCGGGAGGTCGAGAAGGAGGCCGAGGAACTCGGCGCCCGGGTCCTGTCCCGCCCCGTCGACGTGACGGACCCGGACGACGTCAGGGCCCTGGTCCGGGACGTCGAGGAGGAGTTGGGGCCCGTCGAGGTGCTCGTCACCTCGGCCGGCGTCACCCGGGACAACCCCGTGGTGACCATGACCGACGACGACTGGCGACAGGTGCTGGGGGTCAACCTCGACGGCACCTTCACCGCCTGCCACGCGGTGATCATGGGGATGATGAAGCGCCGGCGCGGGGTCGTGATCACCCTGTCCTCGGTCTCGGGCGTCTACGGCAATCCCCGCCAGGCCAACTACTCCGCCTCCAAGGCCGGGATCATCGGCTTCACCCGCGCGCTCGCCAAGGAGGTGGGCGGCTTCGGCGTGCGGGCGAACGTCGTCGCGCCCGGCTTCATCGACACCGACATGACGGCGGTGCTGCGCGAGCGCGAACACCAACGGGCCGTCGACAGCGTGCCGTTGGGCCGGTTCGGCACGGCGGAGGAGGTGGCGGGCCTGGTCGGCTTCCTGGCCTCGGACCGGGCCTCGTACATCACCGGAGCCGTCGTCCAGGTCGACGGCGGCATCACCATCTAGCGTCCGCACAGCCCCAGGAGGCCGCCATGGCGCCCGCACCGCGTCGTCCCCGTATCTACTTCTCCTTCCGCAGCCCGTACTCCTGGCTGGCCTTCCACGACCTCACCACCAGCCGTCCGCACGTCGTGGACGCCCTGGAGTGGCGGCCCTTTTGGGAGCCCGACGCGCGCAGCGAGAAGCTGCTCACCGAGGCCGGCGGCCGCTTCCCCTACACGCCGATGTCGCGCGAGAAGCACCTGTACATGCTCGGCGACGTACGGCGGCTGGCCGCCCGGCGCGGACTCGCGGTCACCTGGCCGCAGGACGTCGAGCCCTGGTGGGAGGCGTCCCACCTCGCCTATGTGGTGGCGGCGGCCGAGGGACGGGGCCTCGCCTTCATCGAGCGCGTCTACCGTGCCCGGTGGCAGGAGAACCTGGACATCTCCGACCGCAGGACCGTCGGGCAACTGGCCGCCGACGTCGGCGTCGACCCCGACGCCGCCGAACACGCCGCCGATGACGACCGCATACGCGCCGAAGGCGTCCGCGCGCTCCTCGACATCCACCGCGACGACGTCTTCGGCGTCCCGTTCTTCATCCACCGCCGCCAGAAGTTCTGGGGCATCGACCGCCTCGCGGACTTCCTGGCGGTACTGGGAGAGACGGGGGAGGGCGCCACTACGGACGAGCCCGCCCCGCCGCCTGCGATCGCGGCCCACGACGCCCGCTCCACCGACCTGGGACACGCGGGCGGCTGCGGCTGATCAGCCCACCACCAGCGCCGGACACACCCGCACCACCGCGATCCCCCGGTCGCTGCGCCCCAGCCGGAACCGCACCTTGTCGTGCAGCACCGTGCCCGAGGCGGCCTTGCCGTCGACCTGGGGCTCGCCGGGGAACAGGGTGAACGTCCAGCCGCCGCCGACCTCGCAGTCCGGGAGTTCGCTCCCGGACTGAAGCACGCGCGCGCCCCAGATCTGGCGCACCATCAACTCCCTGGTGTCGACGCCGTCCACCGTGAAGGTGCCGGCGTCCGCCGCCGTGATGTCGTCGAAGCTGCCGAAGTGCAGCCCGGCCGGGCCGGTGACGGTGGCCACAAGTGTCCAGTCGGTGCCCGGCGGCACCGCCAGTTGGCCCGCCGGAAGGGCGCGGTCGACCACATCGACCGCGCCCTTGCCGGTCTTCCCGGTCTGGTCGGCGCGCATCGCCGGATCGACCGCGCCACGGGTGTCGAGCTTGTCGGGATCGGGCACCAGCAGGACGCCGAAGACCGTCTCGTCGGCGAACCGGGAGTCCTTGAAGTGCTCCCGCAGCGCCTCCACTGCGCGCTCCGCGCGTCCCCAAAGCGACGCGTCGACGCTGCGTTCGAGATACGCGGCCGTCGGGAGCGGAAGCCCGGCCCGCTCGACGCCCTCCCGTACGGAGTCGCAGGTGTTCCATCCCGATTCGGCCAACAGCTTGATCTGCTCGCTGGCAAACAATGCCACCTCCGGTCGGCATGTCGCGGGTGCGGCGGCCGCGGTGCGCGGCCGGGATCAGGCCCAGGCCCCAAGCTAACCGATGCGATCGCCGAGCGAGCGGGCCACGGGAGCCTCGGGTCCGGGCGTGTCGGCGGCCGGCAACGGCAGCGCGCGCAGCGTTGCCTCGGCCTTGACCAGCATCTCGTCGTACTCGGCGAGCGGCTGCGAGTCGAGCACGATCGCCCCGCCCGCGCCCACACTCAGCTCCTCGCGCCACCGTACCGCCGTACGGATCACGATGTTGAGATCCGCCGTGCCGGAATAGCCGATGAAGCCGAGGGCGCCCGAGTAGATGCCGCGGGCCTGGTCCTCCAGGGAGTCGATGATCTCCATGGTGCGCAGCTTGGGCGCCCCGGTCATCGACCCGCCGGGGAAGCACGCCTTGACGCAGTCGACGGCGCTCGCGTCCGGGCGCAGGGTGCCGCGCACGGTGGACACCAACTGGTGCACGGTCGTGTACGACTCGGTCGCCATGAACGCCGGCACATGCACGCTGCCGACCTGGCAGATCCGCCCGAGGTCGTTGCGTAGCAGATCGACGATCATCAGGTTCTCGGCACGGGTCTTGGGGTCGGCGGGGAGGGAGGCGCGCAGGGCCTCGTCGAGCGTGGGGTCCGGGTTGCGGCGGGTCGTTCCCTTGATCGGCTTGCTCTCCACGGTCCGGTCGCGGTCGATACGCAGGAAGCGCTCGGGCGAGGAGCAGAAGACGGAGAGTTCGCCGAGGCGCAGCAGGGCCGCGTACGGCGCCGGGTTGAGCCTGCGCAGCCTGCGGTAGTAGGCCAGATCGTCGGCCGGGGCCGGCAGATGCAGGCTGTTGGTCAGGCATATCTCGTAGCTCTCGCCGGCGTGCAACTGGCGCTGGGAGGCCGTGATGTCGGCCAGGTACTGATCGCGGGGCCGGGCGAGCCATCGGGTGACGTCCGGGTCGGCCGAGGCCGGGACCGGCCGCGCGGCCACGGCGTCGGGGAGGGTACGCAGCACCGCTGCCGTGCGGTCCAGCCACTCCTCGGCGAGGGCGGCGTCGGACGGCTCGGCGAGGCCCACCAGATACGTGCGCCCCTCCAGGTGGTCGAAGGCGAGGAAGCGGTGCGCGCGCAGCCACATCGCGTCCGGCGCCGGAGCACGGTGGGCGTTCTTGTCGGCGCCGGTGTCGGCCTTCAACTCGTAGCCGAAGTAGCCGACATAGCCGCCGCACAGGTCGAAGGGGAGGTCCGCCGTGCCGGTGATCTCGCGGCGCAGCCGGCCGTCCAGGACGTCGAAGATGGTGCCGTGCTCCAGGTAGGGGATGCCGCCCGAGGGTTCGACGATCACGGACGCGTCGCCGACGCGGTAGGTGAGCACCTCGCCGTCGGGTCCGTCGGCATCACCCATGAACGAGAAGCGGGACAGGCCGGGTTCCACATGGGCGCTGTCGAGCCAGAACGCCCGGCTGCTGTCGCCGTGCAGAGCGGTGAACGCCGACTCCGCGTCCACGGCCCGTTCCAGGCAGCGCACATGGGCGCGCAGGGCGGGCTTCGGGGAGGGGCCGGTGGCCGTCGCCGGGGCCGCGGGCGGCGGGGCCGGTACGGCGGCTCGGGGCGGCGGCACACGCCGTCCGGGACGGGCCGCGCGCGCCAGTCGCCGGAAGTTCTGCATCAGTTCGGCGCCGTACTCCGTGGAGATCGACTCGGGGTGGAACTGCACGCCCCACCGCGGCAGTTCACGATGGCGCAGCCCCATGATGACGCCGTCCTCGGCCCGTGCCGTCACCTCCAGCTCCGCAGGCAGCGGCTCGGCGACGCACAGCGAGTGGTAGCGCACGGCGGTGAAGCGGTCGGGCAGACCGGCGAAGACATCGCTGCCGTTGTGCTCGACGGTCGTGAGGTGGCCGTGGCGGGGCTCGGGCGCGCCGACCACCCGCGCGCCCGTCAGCAGCCCGATGCCCTGGTGCCCGAGGCAGACCCCGAGGACGGGCATTGCGGTGTGTTCCAGCAGCGCCCGCGAATGCCCGAAGTCCCGTCGTCCCGCCGGATGCCCGGGGCCCGGTGAGATCACCGCCGCGTCGAACGCGTCGACGTCCAGCAGACTCCAGGCCGGGTCGTCGTTGGGTACGACGGTCGGCTCATGGCCGTAGGTCTCGGCCAATAGCTGGAAGAGGTTGTAGGTGTAGGAGTCGTAGTTGTCGATCAGCAGTGTGCGCATGGCCCCTTCAGATGGTCGTAAGCGGTCGCCGGTGGGTGGGTGCGGGTGCCGCCGACGGTCGGACGTGGCTCAGGGCGGGGGCGGCCGGTCAGCCGACGGAGACGGTCGACCAGTCGAAAGGCAGCTCGTCGAGGACGTCCATCTCGCTGCACAGCCGGTGCAGCCCGCTGAAGTCCTGCAACAGCCGCTTGCGCGCGGCCGACGCGGCCACGTCCTGGAGCATCTGCCGCCCGCCCGGCACGTCCGTCAGCTCGACGATCCGGTGCCAGGTCGTGTAGTCGGTCGCCGCGAAGGCCTCCATGCCGTCGGCGAGCGCGGCGAGGAAGAAACGCCGGTGCTCGGGCGTGAGGTGGGCGTAGGCGGCCATGGCGATCTCGGCCGCGATCGATGAGTGGCAGTACTCGTCGCGGTTGTGGAGGTCGGCGGTGACGCGGTTGATGGGCTGGACGGCGTCGTCGTCCGCGACGAGGTCGAGATAGGCGTTGATGGAGATCTCGGCGACCGTCGTGTAGGCGAGCTGGTCCAGTTCGCGCAGGGCGGGTGTCGCCGCGGCGGCCAGGCGCTCCTCGTGCCGGCGGGCCTTGTGGCCGAGCGGCAGTGCGCTGTCGGGCATGGCCCAGCCGCGCCGACGGCGGGTCACCGCACTGGCGTTGAGGTGCATCAGGGTGTGGTACTGCTCGTCCACCATGGCCTGGGTCACGGCCACCGTCATGGACTCGCCGAGCCCGGTCTCGAACGCGTCGGCGGCCATCAGGGCGAAGCCGGGATTGACCACCCGCTGCTCGATGTCCTGGATGTTCTTGTTGAACGCGATCCAGCCCCAGCCGCGCAGCCGCGCCTGCGTCTCGTCGTCGAGCGCGAGATAGGTGGGGTGGTCGCGGAACGGCAGCAGGCTGTCCGGGCAGTCGGGCCGGTCCGGCTCGAACAGGTCGTCCAGGTCCGGCTCCTGGCGCTTGACCGCCGCGCGCCGATGCCAGTTGCCGGACAAACGGCTGATCACGGCGTTCTCGACGGGGTGTGTCGGGTCGTGGGCCGGTAATCCGGGAGGCGCGCCGCTCTGCCCCTGGTGGTCGTCCGTTCGTTCGTCTGAGGAATCAATACTCATGCATACATTGTATGGGTCTATACTCTGGATGGAAGCCCCCACGGCTCGATGAGCCGCTGAGCAGGACTCGATGACGGACCGTCGGACGGATGACCTCGCATGTGGCTGACCCAGATCCTGGACCGCAACCGCCGTTGGCGTGCCGGCCGCACCGCCCTGGTCGACGAGCGGCGCGAAGTGACCTGGAGCGAGCTGGCCGAGCGGGTGGACTCCCTCGCCGGCGCACTGCTCGCGCAGGGCCTGGGACCGGGCGACCGGGTCCTGCTGCCGGCCCCGGAGCGGATCGAGGTGTTCGAGGCGTACTTCGCCCTGGCCCGGATCGGCGCCGTGGCCGTACCGGTCGACTCCGCGGGCCCCGCGCAGGAGACGGCCGCGGTCGCCCGGCGGACGGGCGCGGTGGCCGTCCTCGCCGACCTCGCGAGCCACGCCCGGGTCCACGACCCCGGCCTACCGGTCGCCCTGGACCTCGCCGGGATGTCCGACCTGCCGCCGTACGAGGGCTCTTGGCCGCAGGTGCGCCCCGACGACCCCGTCGCGATCATGCACACCTCGGCGACCACCGGCCGGGCCCGAGCCGTGGTCTGGGACCACCGGAGCCTGATGCAGGTCTGCCTCGCCTGGCTCGCGGCGAGCGGACCGTCCGAGGAGGCGACGCTCGTCAACTGCGCCCCGTTGTTCCACAGCAGCGTCGCCATGTCGTTTACGTACATGGCGGGCGGCGCCCGTATCGTCCTGCCGCCCGCGTCGGCCCCGCAGGGCACGCTGGAGACGGTGACCCGGCATCGGGCCACACACCTCTGGCTCGACCCCGAGACCCTCCGGCACCTGCTCGACGCGGCCCGCACGCGGCCGCAGGACACCGGGAGCCTCCAGGAGATCGTCTACGGCGGGGCCCCGCTGCCCTGGGAGGTCTACCGCGACGCAGCCCGCACCTTCGGCTGCGCCTTCCGGCAGGCGTACGGCGCCGCCGAGGCCGGCGGCCACTTCGCCATGCTCGCCCCGCACGAGCACCCGGACCCGCGCACGCCGCCCGACCGGCACCCCGCCCTCGGCGCGGGCCGGCCCCTGCCCGGCGTCGACGTGCGGATCCGCCGTCCCGACGGCACCGAGGCGGCACCGGAGGAGGACGGCGAGATCTGCGTACGCAGCGACAGCCTGATGCGCGGCTACTGGGCCGATCCGCAGGCCACCGCCGAGGCGACCCGCGGTGGCTGGCTGCACACCGGCGACCTGGGCCGGGCCGACCCGGCTGGCTGTCTCACGCTCGTCGGCCGGCAGACCGACGTGATCACCACCGGCGGGCGCAGTGTGCACCCGGCGGAGATCGAGCGGGTGCTGCTCTCGCACGACGGAGTCGCCGACACCGCCGTCGTGGGCCGGCCCGACCCCGCGCACGGCGAGGTGCCGATCGCGTATGTGGTGCCCGCCCGGGCGGCCCGCCCCACACCCGACGAACTCACCCGGCTGATCGCGGCGGAACTGGCCGGCCACCACAGGCCCGCCGTGATCACCTTCCTGGACACCCTGCCGCGCAACCGCTCCGGCAAGATCCTCAAGACGATCCTGCGGGACATGGCGGACGGACACCCGTGACATGAAGACCACCCCGGATCGCGACGCGCACGAGAAGGAGGGCGATGACCCATGCAGGTGATGACGCAGTCCTCGCTGCACGGCCGCGCCCCGTGGCACCCGGCACGCTGGCGCGGACTGCCGGCCGGCCAACCGCCCGGCTGGCCCTACGACCACCGACTGCGCCAGGCGCACGGCCAACTCGCCGCGCGCACCGCGCTGGTGACCGCCCAGGAGGTGCTGACGCTACGACGCCGGCTCGCCGAAGTGGCGTACGGCCGGGGCATGGTGATCCAGATGGGGGACTGCGCCGAGCTGTTCGCCCCGGCGACCCCGGCGGGCATCGGCCGGACCCTGGACCTGTTCCGGGACGTCTCCCGGATCGTCGAGGAACGGCTCGCGCTGCCCGTGCTCACCGTCGGCCGGATCGCCGGCCAGTTCGCCAAGCCCCGGTCCTCGCCGACCGAGGAGGTCGACGGCGTCCGGCTGCCCGCCTTCCGCGGCTTCCTGGTCAACGACGCTGCACCGGACGCCACCGCCCGCCGCCCCGATCCGCGCCGGATGCTCTGGGGCTACGAACACGCCGCACGCACCTTGTTCCTGCTGCGCCGCGCCGCCGACGAGGGCCTGCCCATGCGCGGGCACTGGGGCGACGGCCTGCCCGCGCTGTGGACCAGCCACGAGGCCCTGGTCCTGGACTACGAGGAGCCGCTGACCCGATGGGACGCCGAGGCGCAGGGCTGGGTACTGACCTCGACCCACCTGCCCTGGACGGGCGAGCGGACCCGTCACCCCGACGGTGCCCATGTGCGCTTCCTGGCCGGGCTGCTGAACCCGGTCGGCTGCAAAGTGGGCCCGGGGATGTCACCCGCTGAGGTCGTACGCCTCGCCGCGACGCTCGACCCCGACCGCAGGCCCGGCCGTCTGGTCCTGATCTCCAGGATGGGGGCGGACCGGATCGAGGACCGCCTGACGCCGCTGGTGGAGGCGGTCCGCGCGGCCGGGCACGCGGCAGTGTGGCTGTGCGACCCGATGCACGGCAACACCGTCCGGGCCGCCACCGGCCACAAGACCCGCCACATGCGGGCGGTGGTCGCCGAGAGCGAGGCATTCGTGCGAGCGGTGTGCCGCGGCGGCGGCCGTCCGGGCGGCCTGCACCTGGAGAGCACCGCCGAATCCGTGACCGAATGCGTCGGAGGCCGTTGCGGGATCTCCGAGAATGATCTGCCGTATGCGTACCGCACCGCATGTGACCCAAGGCTGAATGCCGATCAGACCATGGAAACCGTGGAGCGTTTCGCCGAACAGTTGGCGCGAATCTGACTTCCTGCTCCTCCGTCATTGCCACGCCCCAGCTCACCGTTCCTTCACCCGATCGTCACTTTTCGGGCAAGTGCCAAGTCGGCCAGCGTCGTTGCGTCCACTCCGGGGCGAATCGCCCGGGAGCGCGCGGCCGGATGGAGTACGCTTGTGCGGGGATCGCTGCCGTCAATTGTTTCCAGTTGGACGACAGTTGCTCCATAACGGGGATGATGGGGGCGTGCATGGCCGTACGAAACCCGGTCAATCAAGATTCGATCGAGCCTCGTGACGCAAGTCACCGGATACGACCACCGGACACCGAGGCCACCGACACCGAAACGACAGAGACCCGCCGGATATTAGCCCGCGCCGGGGTGCGGTCCGGTCAGCGAATTCTGGATATCGGCGCGTTGCTGCGTCAGCGGGGTATGACGGACCTGGAATCGAAGGAGTTCCAGGTCGTCGGAGTGCGAGAAGCCGCCGGCGCGGCGGCGCGACCGCACCCGGTGCCGGTCGCGCCGGATCTCGACTTCACCGTGGCGCACCTGGATGAACTCGATCTGCCCGTCGCCTCGTTCGACGTGGTCGTGGCGCTCGACTTCTGGCCCTCCACACCGCTCGCGGTCGCCGCCCGTGGCTGGCGGCGCGTCCTCGGGCCGGAGGGAGGGACGGTGATCGTCACCGGGACCGACCTGCCCGGTGTCCATCGGGCGTCGCGTGAGTGGACGAGCGCGCTGGAGGCGGCCGGTTTCACCGTCGAAGCGGTGGCTAAGGCGCCGGCCGACTCCGGTCACTATGCGGCACTGGCGAGCGCGGTCCGGCTCGGCGGTGAAGGGCTGCGCGCGGCATTGGGTCCGGGAACGGCCGAATCGTATGTGGCGCATGTTCAGAGATTGCACGGCAGTACACGTCACGAGTCGGCGGAATGCTTCGAGATCGTGGCCCGGAGCGCGGCCTTTCGGTCACACCCATAGCGCCGGATCGCGATGGTGGTCGGGTGGCGAGGGGATGTGGTCCCATGCAATGATTGCGCGTACCTTTACGAGTACATTAGGTAGTTGTACCGTTGTTGGTTGCCGCGAGCTGCTCCTCCGGCGTCAGGAGGGTAGTAGCGATGAGTCAGAGCGCATCGGAGCGACAGGCCACCCAGACAGAGCAGGGTGCCTGGAACAAGCTCGTCGCCTTCCACACCCAGGTTTCCGAGCTGGTCGAGAAGGCACTTCAGGACAGGTTCGGACTGTCGCTGAGCGAGTACACCGCGCTGGAGGCCCTCGCCGCGGTCTCCGGCAGCGGCCGGCCGGGGCTGCGGATGCAGGCGCTGGCCGAGGCGGTCGGCATGAACCAGAGCTCCGTCAGCCGCCTGGTCACCCGTCTGGAGCGACAGGATCTCGTCGAGCGCATTCACTACGAGAAGGACAGGCGGGGTGTGTTCACGGCCATCACCGCGTCCGGCCGAGAGACCCTGGAAGCCGCCGTTCCGGCCTATCTCCAGACCCTCGCCGCCGCCTTCGACCGGGCGAACGCCGACCCGGACCTGCGGGAAATGGTGAAGCGCATCGGCAGTTAACCTGCCGTTTGAATTCAGGTACGTACAAGCCGGTCCATCCAACTTCGCCGTGCGTGTTCGGCCGAATTTCCGCGTCTGCGTCACGGAGCTTCTGCGGCCTTCTCACTCCACCACTAGTATTTCCAAGCGACGTGAATGAGCCGTCGGCACCCATGTGCCCATGGCCACCTGCACAGTTCTCTACGGGAGTTGGTCGCATGACCACGGCAGAAATCGTCGAGCGGTACTACGACGCCTGGATCAACCGTGACGGAGACATGAGCGACGTTCCGCTCGCGGACGACTTCGTCTTCGTCGGTCCGGTGGGCAACTTTGATTCCGCTGACGGCTTCCGCGCGATGGCCGGGCAATTCGGTCCGGCCGCCACCGATTTCACCGTCCGCCACCGATTCGTAGACGGGGACCGGGCCTGCGCCTTCGTTTCCTGGAACCTGACCGCCGTACCCGGCACCATGACGGCCGCCGAACTGCTCGAAGTCCGGGACGGCGCCCTCGTCCGCGCCGAGGTGATCTACGACGCGGAGGAACTCCGCAAGGCCGCGGCGGCCGGCCGCGTCTGACCCTAGCCACTCGCCGGGCGTCGGGAGGGATCAGATCCAGCCTTGCTCCCACGCCCGGTGCGCGGCCGCATGGCGAGTCGGCGCACCCAGCTTGGACATGGCCGCGGAGAGATAGTTGCGGACCGTGCCGGGAGCCAGATGGACCTCGGAGGCGATGCCGGCGATCGACGCGCCCGTGCGAGCGGCCCGCAGCACTTCCAGTTCGCGCTCGGTGAGCGGGCAGTCGTCCTCGGTCAGCGCGGAGGCGGCGATGTCCGGATCCACGTAACGGCGGCCGGCGGCGACGTCACGGATGATCTCCGCCAGTTTGGCGGCCGGCGTCGTCTTCGGAACGAAGCCGCGTACGCCCGCGGCCAGGGCCCGGCGCAGTACGGCGGGTCTGGCGTGTCGGGTGACCAGGACGACCTGGGTGGGCAGCCCGGCCCGGATCTCCTCGGCGGCGCGCAGCCCGTCGGTGGGCGGCATCTCAAGGTCGAGGACGGCGATGTCGGGGCGGTGCTCGCGAGCCAGCCGTACCGCGTCCGTGGACGTGGACGCCTCGGCCACCACCGAGAGATCGGGCTCCAGCGCGAGCAGGGCGGCCAGAGCGCTGCGCAGCAGGTCCTCGTCGTCGGCGATCAACAGGCGGATCGTCGGGTGGGCCGTGGAGTTGGCCATGGAGTGGGTCATCGGGCGGCTCCATCCGCGTGGCCCGGTGAGTCCGGCGTTCGCGGCGACCCGAGGACCCCCGGCCGTCGGCGCCGGTTGTCCCGGCCGTCCGGCGCGGAGGGTGAATGCGTCGGCAGCGCGGCCGTGACGACGAAGCGGTCGCCGTCCCGCTGCCAGGTCAGCTCCCCGCCCGCCGCCTCCAGGCGCTCGGCGAGGCCGCGCAGTCCCGTCCCGTCCGACCCGCCCGGGTGCTCCTCGACCCCGTCGTTGCTGACCCGCAGCCGGGCGAAGCCGTCCGCGACGCGGTATTCGACCTCGGCGTGCGCGGCCCGGCTGTGCCGCAGGACGTTCGTCGTGGCCTCCCGCATCACCAGCCCGAAAAGATGCCGGGCGGGGTCCGTGAGGCCCATGGGCACGGCACCCGGGGCCGGCGTCATCCGTGCGTCGATTCCGGCGGCGGCCAGCACCCGGGTCGCGTTGGCGAACTCGTCGTCCAGCGTGGTGCGCCGGTAGCCCTGCACCACGGCACGGGTGTCGCCGAGTGCGTCCGCCGCGAGGCGCCGTATGTCCTTCAGCTCCACGGCCGCGCGCGCCGGGTCCACCTCCACCAGACGCTCCGCCAACTCGCCCTTCAGAGCGATCACCTGAAGGTGATGACCCTGGATGTCGTGCAGGTCGGCGGCGAACCGCTGCCGTTCTTCCCTGACCGCCAGCTCCGCCTCCAGATGCCGCGCCTCGTCCAGCCTCCGCGCGGTGTCCCAGGCCCACAGGGGACCGAGCGTCACCCAGACCGTGAACGCGATCAGCCCTGGCGGGAAAAGCGCGGCGTAGGCCAACTCGCCGTCCCCCGCAGCCAGGCTGACGACGCCCCCGGGCAGCAGCGCGAGGGCCACGGCGGCCACGACGAGCGGGCGCCTGCGGCGCGCCGGGAGGTAGGTCGCAAAGATCGCCACCACCACGGCAGGCGCGACCGGCCACAGCCCGTAGTTCCGCCGGACCAGGGGAGCGGCGGCGAGGACGACTCCCGCTGCCACCGCGGCGAGAAGCCATGCCTTGGGCGGCCGCACGGGACCGTCGGACACCGGTAGCAGTGCCAGCCGGCGGCTCAGCAGGACGACACTCGCGCCCACCTCGACCGCCAGCGCGGCGGCGGCCGGGACGCGGGCCCACAGCGGGACGTCGCCGTCGAGAACCCACTCGCCCACGAAGAGGGCCAGGACGCACGCGGTCATTCCCGGCACGGTCCACCAGGTGTAGCGACGCAGGCCCGTCAGCCCCGCCGCTCGCTCGATCGCCCCGTCCCCCACCCGGTCATTGTGGCCCACACCGGATGACAAATGTCATCCGAGGACGTGACAACGCCACGCGTCCGCATGGGGGTTCGGCACTACTGACGCGCCCGGCGACGGCACAGGCTGTGGCCAGGTGAGTTTCCGCGCGAACTCGCCTACGTCCTTTGCGACTTCACGAACCCGGAGGCTCCCCATGTCCATCCCAGCACCGCACGCGACGGCTGACGGCCCGCATCCGGCGGCCGGGCTCAAACGGCGTTGGCCGACCGCGCTGGCCGTCGCCGTCGTCGCCCTCAATGTGGCCGCATCCGGCTCGCAGGACCTGGCCGACGCCGTCGGCGGCTTCGGGGAGACACTCCCGCTGCTGCCCCTGATCTATCTGATGGTGAATCAGCTCGGGGAACGCCGGCTCACCTGGCCGGTGCTCGGAGCCGGCCTGGTGGCCGTGTTCGGCCTCGCCGCGCAGGACGCCGTGGCCGCGTCGACGGTCCTCGTCGGCCTCGCCGCGGTCCTCCTGATGTGGGGCACCGTCCGTGGAGCACCGCACGGGCGGGCGGGCTTCGGCGTCCAGGCCGGCGGCGCGGTCCTCTTCTGCGGGCTGGCACTGGCCGGACTGGCCGTGGATCCGGATCTGGGCCGCTACCTGGTGGCGGCGGGCTGGTTCCTGCACGGCGTCTGGGACTTCGTGCACCTGTGGCGCGACAAGGTCGTCTCCCGCACGTTCGCCGAGTGGTGCGGCGTCATCGACGTACTCGTCGCCGCCCAACTGCTGTTTCTGGTCTAGCCGGGCGCAGAAACGGCCGAGAAACGCCGCGGCGGGCCCGTAACCGGGTCCCGCCACGTACGTTGCCACCAGTGGTCTCTCCCGTCCGATCCGCCAACTCCGCGCACTGGGAGCTCCCTTGGACACCGAAGACACCTCCGGCGCCCTCCGTTTCGGCCCGCTCTCCCGCCGCAGATTCCTTCAGGCCACCGCCACGGCCACCGCGCTCACCACCGTCGGTACCCCGGCCGTGGCCGCCGCCTCCGGTCCGACCACCCTCTCCTTCACCGCCGCCACGGGCGGATCCGCCACCCTCGCCCCCTCCGGTGACCGGCTCGTCGCCGAGGTCCAGAACGTGCTGTGGTCCGTCCCGCGGCAGGGCGGCACCGCCGTGCCGCTCACCTCGCCCGGCCTCGAACCCACCCGCCCGCACTTCTCGCCCGACGGCAGCCTGCTCGTCGTCTGTGCCTACCGCAGCGGAGGCTTCCACCTCTGGACGCTGCGGCCGGACGGCTCCGGGCTGCGGCAGCTCACCGACGGGCCGTGGGACGACCGCGGCCCGGCCTGGTCGCCGGACGGCACCCGGATCGCGTTCGCCTCCGAGCGCGGCGGCGACACCGTGACCGGCGCCCCGTACCGCGTCTGGGTCGTGGACGTGCGCACCGGCGGGCTGACCCGGCTCACCGGGCGCACCGACCAGCAGGGACCCGGGCAGGACACCCGCTGGGAGGACTTCGACCCGGCCTGGTCGCCGGACGGCGAGCGGGTCCTCTTCGTGCGGGCCGGTGTCAGCGCCACGGGCACCCTGCGCGCGACCACGATCGCGTCGGTCGCCGCCGACGGCACGGGCCCGGTCACCACCGAGCACACCGACGACTCCGGGGCCCAGCTCATGACCCCCGCCGTCTCCCCGGCCGGCCGCCTGGCGTACCTGCGCACCACCGCCTCACCCGCGGCGTCCTGCACCCTCGTCGTCGACGGCGAACCGGTCGCCGTGCAGGGCGACCTCCTGCCCGCGCCGCCCCGCTGGACGCACGACGAGCGGCTGCTCCTCACCGTCGACGGCAACTTCCGCCTGGTCGACCCGGACACGCCGGGCGACGGCGAGGTGGTCCCGTTCACCGCCACGCTGCCCGTGGACCGGCCCCGCTACCGCGGCAAGACCTACGACTTCGAGGGCACCGGCACCCGCCCCGTCCGCGCCCTGCACCTGCCCGCCCTGTCACCGGACGGCCGCAGCGTCGCGTTCGCCGCGCTCAACGCGCTGTGGACCACCGGGACGACGGGTGGCCGCACGCCCCGCAAGGTGCTGCAAGTCCCGCCCACCCGCTATGTGCTGGCGCCGGTCTGGACGCCCGACGGCACCGGGCTGGTGTACGCCGACGACCGCGACGGGCTGTTCGCCGTACGGCGCCGCGACCTCGGCTCCGGCGAGGAGACGGTGCTCGCCGAGGGCGGCCGTGTCTTCCCCGCTCTGTCGCCCGACGGGACGCGGCTGGCATGCCTGGACATGTCCGGCAACCTCGTGGTGCGCGACCTGCCCGACGGCGCCGAACAGGTTCTCGCCGCCCCGCTCGGCGGGGGCGGGATGCCCGGCCGGCCCACCTGGTCGCCCGACGGCCGGTATGTGGCCCTGTGTGACCGCAACCGCCTCAACCAGCGCTTCCGGGAGGGCTACAACCTCATCCGCGTCGTCGACACGACCGACCGGGCCGCCGCCCTGCACGCCTTCGCCCCGCACACCTCGCTCTCCGACCGCTACGACTCCGGCCCCGTCTGGTCCCCGGACGGCCGCTGGATGGCCGTCGTCGTGGAGTCGGCGCTGTGGCTGCTGCCGGTCCGCGCCGACGGCACCCCGGACGGCGACCCGCGCCGGCTCACCACCGAACCCGCCGACCACCCGTCCTGGTCCGCCGACGCCCGCACCCTGCTCCACCTCTCGGCGGGCCGCCTGCGCCTGCTCGATGTCGGCAGCGGCAGGACCCGTACCGTCCGCGTCCCGCTGGACTACCGCCGGCCCCGTCCGGCCGACACCGTCGTGCACGCGGGCCGCTTCTGGGACGGCACAGGCACGCAGGTCCGCGAGGACATCGATGTCGTGATCCGTGACGGCAGGGTCACCGAGGTCTCCCCGCACCGCACCGGCCGTTCGGCCGCGCGCCGCGTCGACGCGAGCGAGCGCACGGTGATCCCGGGACTGTGGGACGCGCACACCCACCCCTGGCAGACCACCTACGGCGGCCGGCAGACCGCGCTCCAGCTCGCGTACGGCATCACGACGGCCGTCTCGCTGGGCGGCTTCGCCTACGAGCAGGCCCGCATCCGGGAGGCCGTCGCCGCCGGCGAGCTCGCCGGGCCCCGGCTGCTGGCCACCGGCGAACTCCTCGACGGGGCGCGCGTCGCCTACAGCATGGGCCGCGCCCACCGCACCCGCGAGGGCCTGCGCCGCACGCTGGCGCGCGCGGAGGCACTGGACTGGGATTTCGTGAAGACCTACGTCCGCGCCCCCGGCTGGGTGATGAAGGAGGCCGCGGACTTCGGGCACGAGCGGCTCGGTGTGCGCAGCGGCAGCCATCTGTGCACACCGGGTGTGCAGCTCGGGCAGGATCTGACCACGCATCTGCAGGCCACCCAGCGGCTGGAGTTCGGGCACGCGACCTCCGCGTCCGGGCGTTCCTTCCAGGACGTGAAGGAGATCTACACCGCCGCCGGCTTCCACCTCGTCGCGACCCCGTTCACGGCACTGGCCCTCCTCGGCGCCGACCCCGCGCTCGCCGAGGACCCGCGGGTCACCGCGCTCATGCCGCCGTGGGACACCGCGCTCGTGCGCGAACAGGCCGGGCATGCGCCCACCGACGCCCAACTGGCCACGCTGGGGCGGGAGATGGACGTCTACCGGGGGATCCTTGCCGGTGGCGGGCTGATCGCGCTCGGCACGGACCAGCCGATCGTCCCGGTCGGACTGCACCTGCACCTGGCCCTGCGGGCCCTGCATCGCGCCGGTCTCTCACCCGCGCAGGCGCTGCGCACCGCGACTCTGCTGCCCGCGCGGGTCTTCGGCGCAGACGCCGACCTCGGCACGCTGGAGGAGGGCAAGCTGGCCGACCTCACGGTCGTGGACGGCGATCCGTTCACCGACTTCGCCACCCTGATCCGTACGGCGGCGGTCCTGCGCGGCGGAGTGCTCTTCGAGCAGTCGGACCTGGTCGACGCCTTCGGTGCCGGCACCGGGCGACATGTGAAGGAGAAGTGGCTGGAGGTGAGCCGCCGTATGCGCCGCGAGGGGTGCTGTGAACCGTGACCGGTGGCCCCTGACCGGGGCACCGCTCTCACACACTTCCTGAGACATCTGCGCAGGAGTATCACTCAGGCTGCACACAGCCTGTCGAAAGCCTCGTTAGCGTTCTGGCCGTTCGATCTCGAGTACGAACGCGACCAGGCCGCGGCCGAGCAGGGCCGATGGCGCAGTCAAGCCAGAAAGACCGCAGATGGACTACTGCTCCTCGTGCCGTCGGCACCTCAACGGGGCCCTCGTGTGCCCCGGGTGCGGCGCCTACGCCCCGGACATCGCTCCCTCCGCGGCAGGAGGTCCCGCCGCCTCGGCGGTGCCGGGCCCGGCGGCGGGCGCCATGACGGCGTGGGGGAGCCCCGCGGCCGACAACTGGTACGACGGCTACTTCCGTGACGAGACAACGCCGCCGGCCGAGCCGGACGCGACCGCGTCTGATGCCGCGGACACCGACGTGGAAGGCGCCGAAGGCGCACTCGCCGCCCCGCAGGGCCGGGCGGCCCGGCGCCGTCAGCGGGCCCGCTGGAAGAAGAACCAGCGCCGGGCCGTCGTCGCGACCGCGGTGGCCCTGGTCGGCGGCGGGCTGACCGTCGTGTCGATGGACCGGGGGACCGGCGACAAGGCCCAGGCGGCCACCGCGCCGGAGCGGCCGGAGGTGGGGCTTCCGGAGCAGCAGCACACGGAGCTCACCCGCCCCGCGTCCACTGCGCCGGACACGCACAAGGCCCCGCGCAGCGACACGCCCACCTCGAAGCCGTCCCCGACGAACGTCGCGCGCGAGTCCGTGGCCACGTCCCACACCACCCGGCAGTTCACCCGACCGGACGCCGCCGCCACCCCGAGTGCCACGGCGACCACGGTCCCGCAGACGCAGACCGTCGCCCCGCCCTCCGGCGCAGACGCGGGCGGCAGCGGCGGCTCGTCCGCCGACCAGCAGACGCCGGCCCCGGCCCCCACGGACGGCGCGGACTCCGGAGCGACCCCGGCGCCGAGCAACCCGGCACCGCAGGAGACCACGCCGGCGCAGCTCTGCGTGCTCAACGTCCTCTGCCTCGGCTGACCCGCACCGGGAACCGTCCCGACCGGCGCGGCGCGCACCACCTGAGATCACCGTCACCCTCCCGCATCGCCACACGACCTCGTGGATGCGGTCATGCTGGAAGAAGCCGGACACCGTCCCGAGACGGAGTCCGGCCCCGGCAGAGCAGGACGCAACCCTCAGGAAGGAACTCCCATGGTCGAGCAGGACGAGCGCTTCGATGTCGTGGTACTCGGAGCCGGCCCCGGCGGCTACGTCGCCGCCATCCGCGCCGCCCAGCTCGGCAAGCGCGTCGCGGTCGTGGAGGAGAAGTACTGGGGCGGCGTCTGTCTGAACGTGGGCTGCATCCCCAGCAAGGCACTGCTGCGCAACGCCGAACTGGCGCACATCTTCACCCGCGAGGCGAAGACCTTCGGCATCAAGGTGGACGGGACGGTCTCCTTCGACTTCGGCGAGGCGTTCCGCCGTAGCCGCAAGGTCGCGGACGGCCGGGTCAAGGGCGTCCACTACCTGATGAAGAAGAACAAGATCACCGAGATCGACGGCCGCGGCACCTTCCTCGACCCGCACACCCTCCAGGTGGCGGGCTACGACGGCGAGACCCGCACCATCGGCTTCGAGCAGTGCATCATCGCCACCGGCGCCTCGCCGAAGCTGCTGCCCGGCACCCGGCGCAGCGCACGCGTGGTGACGTTCGAGGAGCAGATCCTGGCCGAGGAGCTGCCGCGGTCGATCGTCATCGCGGGTGCCGGCGCGATCGGCGTCGAGTTCGCCTATGTGCTCCACAACTACGGCGTGAAGGTGACGATCGTAGAGTTCCTGGACCGGATGGCCCCGCTGGAGGACGCCGAGGTCTCCGCCGAACTCGCCAAGCAGTACCGCAAGTTGGGCATCGACGTGCTGACCTCCACCCGCGTCGACGCCGTCGACGAGTCCGGCGAGCAGGTGCGCGTCACAGTCACCGGCAAGGACGGCGCCCAGCAGGTCCTGGAGGCCGACAAGGTGCTCCAGGCGATCGGCTTCCAGCCGAACATCGAGGGCTACGGCCTGGACAAGACCGGCGTGAACGTCACCGAACGCGGCGCGATCGACGTCGACGGCCGCTGCCGTACCTCGGTCCCGCACATCTTCGCCATCGGCGACGTCACGGCGAAGCTGATGCTCGCGCACGCCGCCGAGGCGATGGGCATCATCGCCGCCGAGACCATCGCGGACGCCGAGACGATGGAGCTGGACTACGTGATGATCCCGCGGGCCACCTACTGCCAGCCGCAGATCGCCAGCTTCGGCTACACCGAGGCGCAGGCCCGCGAGCTCGGCCACGACGTCAAGGTGGCCAAGTTCCCCTTCACCGCGAACGGCAAGTCGCACGGCCTCGGCGACGCGACCGGCTTCGTGAAGCTGATCAGCGACGCCAAGTACGGCGAACTCCTCGGCGGCCACCTCATCGGCCCGGACGTCACCGAGCTGCTGCCGGAACTGACCCTGGCCCAGCAGTGGGACCTGACCGTCCACGAGGTCGCCCGCAACGTCCACGCCCACCCCACCCTCGGCGAGGCGGTCAAGGAAGCGGTGCACGGCCTCGCCGGACACATGATCAACTTCTGAGGTCCGGCACCGGGTTCGGCGTTCAGCCGTCGAGCCACCAGCGGGGCGCCGCCCAGGCCAGCCCGTAGCTGAGGCTGTTCACCGACCAGTGCAGGGCCATCGGTGCCAGGAGGCTGCCGGAGCGGCGGCGCAGCTCGCACAGGACCACCCCGGCCAGGGCCGTGGCGACGATCGCCACGGCCACGGTCGGCGCCACCCCCGCCGGCCCGTCGCCGAAGACCGAGCCCACCGCGGCGTTGGAGCGGTTGATGCCCCGTGAGGGCATCAGATGCCACACCCCGAACAGCAGTGACGACAGGCCGGTGGCCCACGCCGTTCCGTGCCGGCGCCTGATCATGGCCCACAGCACACCGCGGAAGGCGGTCTCCTCCAGCAGCACGGTCCCGAACGGCACCCGCACAAGCGCTCCGAACAGCATCCGCTCCAGGGACAGATCCGTGGCCCGCGCGTCCCGGAACGCATCCCGTCCGGCGGGAAGCGCGAGGAGGATCAGCAGGACCAGCAGGACGATCGCCACCAGGACGGGAGCCCACCGCAGCCCCCGGCGCACCCCCTCCGGATCGAGCCCCAGGTCGGCCCGGGTCAGACCGTCCCAGCGGGCGATCAGCAGCAGCACGGCCGTCGCCGTCACGCAGATGAGCACGTACATGGCGGGGCTCCGCGCGAGCCAGTTGTTCAACAGGTTCGCGGCGGCGAGCACGGCGACAGCACAGGTGATCCGCATCCGGGTTCCAGCATCCCCCGGCGCCATCGTCCCGGCTCCCCGGTCCGTCCGTGGGCGTGTCGGCCCGTTCCGGGCGTTCAGCCCAGCTTTCGGCAGTACAGCGCGTCGGGCGTGCGCGCCGACCCCACCCGGCCTGTGTAGGCGATCCCGGCCGCGTACTCGTCGTCCGCGCACTGGCCCTTGTAGCGGCCGTACGCGAAGTCGCCGCCCTTGGCGGCCGGCCCCCGGTTGTCGCCCCGGTCGAACCAGACCGTACGGCCGCTCGTGCCGAGCCTCCCGGCCGGCGCGGCCGCGCACAGGGCGGCGGAGACGGCCGCGCCGCGGACGCTGTACCCGATGAGGAACTGACCGTCGGCGCACTGGAGTTTGGTGTACCCGGACGCCCAGTCGCCGCCGGGGCGGACGTGCCGTTCGTCGACGACCACCTCGTGGCCGCCGGCCGGGGCCCACAGCGCGCCGGCGGTCACGTCCGAGCACAGTCCCCGGTTGCCGGTGCGGGCGAGGCCGAGCAGCCGCTGCCCGTCGGGGCAGGCCGCCTTGCGGGCGCCGGAGTCCCAGTCGGGCAGAGCGCGCATTCGCCGCGACTGCACGAAGTCGCCGTGGTCGGGGCTGAGCATGGACCACTGGGCGACCCGCGGCACCGGGCCGGTGCGGCCGTCGGCCTCGATGAGCCGTGTCCAGGCGGCGGCCCGCCAGTCGTCGCCGTCGTACAGGCCCATCCGGCGGCCTTCGGCGTCCCAGTGCAGCAGCGCCCAGCCGTTGCCCTGGCGGTTGTCGTGCCAGCCGACGAGCGGCCAGTAGGCGAAGTCGGCGTCGGTGCGGATGAGTTGGTCCACGAAGTTCTCGAACCAGGCGCGCGGCTTCTGACCGGTCTCGGCGCGGCCCCCGACGCCGAACTCGCTGATCCAGACGGGGGCGGTGAAGTGCTGGTCCTGCTCGGCGGACACGAAGAAGGCCTGGCGGTTGAGCACGGCGATCAGTTCGGTGGGGCTCAGATCGCGGTAGCGGGGGTCGGTGGTCTCGCCCGTGCCGGTGGCGCCGCTGTGGTTCGGGCCCGTGTAGTCGTAGAAGTGGGCCGAGTACACGAGCTTGCCGGAGTCGACGAGCGTGTGTGAGAGACGGCGGGCGGGCTCCAGGGTGGGGCGCTCGTGCGGGAGGCCGTCGACGGGGATGCCCGTCCAGTTGATGCCCTCGACGACGATCAGCAGGTTCGGGTTGGCCTCGGTCAGGATGCGGTCCCCGACGCGCTGGGACGCGGCGAACCAGTCGTGATCGTCGCCGAGGCCCCAGTTGGGGTCGTCCCAGACGTTCCGGCGCACCTCGTTGTACAGGTCGGCGCCGACGACGCGCGGGTCGTCCCGGTAGCGGCGGGCCATGAACAGCCAGTCGTCCTCCCAGGCGGCGGTGGACCGGCTCGCGTTCCAGCGTTCGTTGCCGTCGACCCCGCAGCACCAACGGGTGGTGTTCGTATGGTTGTTGAGGATCACCGCGAGGCCGGCCGCCGTGAGCTCGCGCACCACCGCGTCGTACACCTGGAGCGGGGTCTTTCCGCGCAGCGCGGGGTTGGCGGCGACGGAGTCGTCCGTCACGGGGCGGCTGTCGTGGATCATCTCGTTGGAGAACGGCAGCCGGATGCTGTTGATCCCGATCTCCCGGAAGCCCGCGACGATCTCGGCCATCGGGGCGCGGTCCAGGCCGAGCGGCATCCGGCCGGAGTTCTCGCCCGCGTGGTGGGCGGCGTCGTCCTCGGGATCGCCCGAGCCGTTCCAGGTCCCGCTGGCACCGTGCCAGTTGCCCGAGCGCAGCTTGAAGCGGTCGCCGTCCGCGTCGACGATCCAGCGGCCCCGGGTGCTGAGCGGAGGCGTCCAGTCCGCGGCCGCGACCGGGGCGGCCGACTCGGCGACGGGCCGCGGCTCGGCCATGGCCTGGGGGAGGGGGGTCGCAGGGACCAGGAGCACTGCGGCGGCCAGTGCCGCTCTCACCAACGTTCCGCGCACGGGCACCATCCCGAAAGCCGTGGACTTGTCATGGCGGCGTCATGCTGAGCCGGCTCATACACCGTAGTGCACGAACGCCACCCAGGCGCTGGGATGTTCGGGCAGACGCAGAGGTTCCTCGCGCAGCGCCTCATGGAGAGCCTGGGCGCCGCCGGCATGGAAGGGGGAGTGGTTCGAGCCGTCCGCCAGGAGACGGTCGTACACGCTCCTCGTGATGCGGGAGGTGGGCCGGTCGTAGACCGGCCACAGGGTGCCGATGACCGCCTGGAACCCGGAGTACATCAGGGCGGCGGCGAGGCTGATCCACTCGTCGTGCACGAGCTCGCCGCCCGCCGCGGTGGCACAGGCCGCGAGGAAGGCGAACTCGGCCTGGAGCGAGGGTAGTTCGATCAGATCCGTGCCGGTCAGCGGAGCGTCGTGCAGGTCCAGGCGGCTGCGCAACGGATCGTCCAGCTCCTGCCGCGGAAGGGCTCGTCCAGGTACTGCACGCCGTGACAGTCGAAGTGGGCCCAGAGGTGCCGTTCCAACTCCGCGCGGACCGAATCGCCGGTTGCCGCCGGCCCTTCGAGCACGGTGCGCCGCTCCGCCGGCAACAGCTCCTCCAGGTGGGCACGGGTGCGGGCGGTGCCGGGGAGGCTCGCCTGCCCGGCGGCGTCGCTCACGGACACGTGCAGGAGGCGATGGTCCGCGGTGCGGTCGCCCGCGCCGCGCTGCTCGCGGGCCCGTACCAGAACCAGCAGATTCGGGGTGTACGACGGCACGACCCGGTCCAGCACGCCGGCACCGACAGACTCCTCGCGCTCCTCGGGTGCCGGCCGCGCGGGGACGTGCCGGGGCTCCTCCCATTCCCCGGGTGCCTGTCGTGCGGCGGCGTGCTCGGATTCCTCCCGTTCCCCGGGTACCTGCCGCACGCCGGCACCGCCGGACTCCTCCCGCCCTCCGGGGGCCTGTCGTGCGGCGGTGTGCCTGGATTCCTTCCGTTCCTCGGTTGCCTGTCGCACGCCGGCACCGCCGGACTCCTCCCGCTCTCCGGGGGCCTGTCGTGCGGCGGTGTGCCTGGATTCCTTCCGTTCCTCGGTTGCCTGTCGCACGCCGGCACCGCCGGACTCCTCCCGCTGTCCGGGCGTCTGTCGTGCGGCGGCGTGCAGGGGAAGCGCGCTCAGGGGTCCCGTCGGGCACCACCACAGGCGCGGGCGGGACGTGCCGTCGGCCCCGCCGCCCTCGTCGAGTGCGTTCAGGACCGGTTCGGCGATGACGCGCCACAGCCAGTCGAGGGTCTCGCCGACCACCCGCTCCCGCCCGTCCTCCTGACCGCCCGTCATCGCCGCGACGTACCGGCGGGCCCGGTCGTGGGCCTCGTCCTGGGTGAGGCCGGGAAGGCCGATCGTGCGCGGCTCGCGCGCGCCGTCCTCGACGATGAGCGCGGCGCACCCCAGACGGCTGACGTTGACGACGACGACCGGCCCCTCCGCGCCGGCCGGGGACAGGTCCGGCCCGAATGCGGGCATGGTGAAGACCGCGTCCGGCAGCGCCTGCTGAGCGCGTATCGCAAGGCTCGGCCACTCGCGCTGCATCCTCGCCTGCGCCCGGTTTTCCAGCTTCTCCCACCGGTACACCAGGGCCATCCGCCGGTCGTTGGGCATGCCGCCGTCCCGCTCCAGGGCGGCGGCGAGCTTGTCCATCCGCCGGGGCGAGCCGCGGCGCCACCTCGTACAGCCGGCTCCGGTCGGCACGGGTCCGCAGCAACTGCTGCCACAGCACGGCGCGGCCGCCTTCGAGCAGCTCCAGCGCGTGAGCGGGCCGGCCGGCGTCCATCGCGCACGCCGCCGCGTCGGTCGCCAGGCCGGTGTGGCCGGCCAGCATGTCCTCCCGAGCCGTACGGCTGTGCCCCCACCACGCCGCCTGCGGCAGCAGTTCGACGGCGGCCGAGAGGCCGTGAAGTCCCGACGCCGGTCCGTACCGGTCGGCGGCCGCGTAGCCGTACGCACAGGCGGCGGCGAGCCGTGTCAGGGCCGGGGCCGAGGTGGTCTCGCTCAGCCGGCGGCGCAGCTCGGCGAGGTCCGGGAGGTCCGTCGCCTCCTCGGGCAGGGCCGTGCGGGCCTCCACGGCCACGATGAGATTCGCCTTCCTCACCCATACGGCCGACACTTCGTCCGCACCGGGGCCGGAACCCGCTCATCACCCGGGCAGGCCGGCCACACCGCCCCTGTGGCCGGCCCGCCCGGCAGCGCACCGCCCTTGTGCCCTTGTGGCGCCCCGGCACCGCACCGCCCCTGTGCCCTTGTGGCACCCCGGCACCGCACCGCCCTTGTGCCCTTGTGGCGCCCCGGCACCGCACCGCCCCTGTGGCGCCCCCGCACCGAGCTGAGCATGCTCGGTGGTACCGCGTCCGCATCCCCGGGCAGGAGGCACGATCCCCATGCCGGCCAAGAACCTCACCGTGAACCGCGCGGCCCTCGGCCATCGCCTCGCCTACGCCCTGCGCCACCCGGACCGGGTGCCCCGCCATCTGGCCCGCTCGGCCCGCGACATATGGCTGCGCCGCCGCCATCGGGACCATGTCTCCTACTACCGCGCCGTGATGCGCTCCGACACCCGCGCCGACCCGGACGCGGCCGTCGGCAGCCACAACAGGGAGCGATGGCTGGCGCTCGGCCAGATGCAGTTCGACTACCTAGTCGGCCACGGCCTGCGCCCCGGGCACCGGATGCTGGAGATCGGCTGCGGCAACCTGCGCGGCGGCTGGCGGTTCATCCGGCACCTGGAGCCCGGCCACTACTACGGCATCGACATCTCGCCCGACATCCTCTTCGCCGCGCAGGACACCGTCGTGGCGATGGGCCTGCAGCGGCGGCTCCCGACGCTCACCCCGGTGCGCGACCTGACCCTGCGGTTCCTGCCCGAGGCCCACTTCGACGTCGTGCACGCGCACAGCGTCTTCTCGCACTCGCCGCTGCCGGTCATCGAGGAGTGCCTGGCCAACGTCGGCCGGGTGCTGGCGCCGGGCGGCTGGTTCGACTTCACCTTCGACCGCACCGAGGGCGAGGAACACCAGGTCCTGCGGGAGGACTTCTACTACCGCACCGAGACCCTCGTGGAGCTGGCCGAACGGCACGGACTGCGGGCCCGGTTCATGACGGACTGGGAGGAACTCCCGCACGGCCAGTCGAAGATCCGTCTCACGCACCCGATGTGAACCGACTGCCCGTCAGCAGTCCACTTGTAACCGGTCAGTAGGTCATTTGTAACCGGCCAGTAGGTCATTTGTCCCGGACTCTTGACTCGTCAAGCGCCAGTGGCCATCCTCGTCGCACATATTGCGAGGTCATGACAACCCGACCCCGCTTTCCCGTCGACCGAGGGACGTGGGCTGTGACCACTGCCGGACGCCCGTACCGCAGACGCAAGAACGTCACCGTGGTGTCGCTCCTCCTGCTCGTGCTGTCCATCGCGCTCGGACCCACCCCGAGTTCGGCGGCCGGCACCAACTGGTGGGACCCGACCGCGCGGCCCGCGCCGGACTCCCAGATCAACGTCACGGGGGAGCCCTTCGCCGGCACCAACGCCAAGGGCGAGGTCCGCGGCTTCGTCGACGCGCACGACCACATCTTCTCCAACGAGGCCTTCGGCGGCCGTCTGATCTGTGGAAAGCCGTTCTCCGAGCAGGGCGTGGCCGATGCCCTCAAGGACTGTCCCGAGCACTATCCGGACGGCTCGCTGGCGATCTTCGACTTCATCACCAACGGCGGCGACGGCAAGCACGATCCGGTCGGCTGGCCCACCTTCAAGGACTGGCCCGCCCATGACTCGCTGACCCACCAGCAGAACTACTACGCCTGGGTCGAGCGCGCCTGGCGCGGCGGGCAGCGCGTGCTGGTCAACGACCTCGTCACCAACGGCGTGATCTGCTCGGTGTACTTCTTCAAGGACCGTAGCTGCGACGAGATGACGTCGATCCGGCTCCAGGCCAAGTTGACGTACGACATGCAGGCCTTCATCGACAAGATGTACGGCGGCACCGGAAAGGGCTGGTTCCGGATCGTCACCGACAGCGCGCAGGCCCGCCAGGTCATCGAGCAGGGCAAGCTGGCCGTCATCCTCGGCGTGGAGACCTCGGAGCCCTTCGGCTGCAAGCAGATCCTCGACATCGCGCAGTGCAGCAAGGAGGACATCGACAAGGGCCTGGACGAGCTGTACTCGCTGGGCGTGCGCAGCATGTTCCTGTGCCACAAGTTCGACAACGCCCTGTGCGGCGTCCGCTTCGACTCGGGCGGACTCGGTACGGCCATCAACGTCGGCCAGTTCCTGTCCACCGGCACCTTCTGGAAGACCGAGAAGTGCACCGGCCCGCAGCACGACAACCCCATCGGCAACGCCGCGGCCGCCGAGGCCGAGAAGGAACTTCCGGCCGGCGTGGACGTCCCGTCGTACAACGCGGACGCGCAGTGCAACGTCCGAGGGCTCACCGATCTCGGTGAGTACGCCGTACGGGGCATGATGAAACGCAAGATGATGCTCGAGGTCGACCACATGAGCGTCAAGGCCACCGGCCGGGCCCTCGACATCTTCGAGTCCGCCTCCTACCCCGGCGTCCTGTCCTCGCACAGTTGGATGGACATGGACTGGACCGAGCGGGTCTACGGCCTCGGCGGCTTCATCGCCCAGTACATGCACGGCTCCGAGGGCTTCATCTCGGAGGCGAAGCGCACCGAGGCCCTGCGCGACAAGTACGGCGTGGGATACGGCTACGGCACCGACATGAACGGCGTCGGCGGCTGGCCGGGACCGCGCGGCGCCGACGCCCCGAACAAGGTCACGTACCCCTTCAAGAGCACCGACGGCGGCTCCGTCATCGACCGCCAGACCACCGGTCAGCGCACCTGGGACCTCAACACCGACGGTGCGGCCCACTACGGTCTCGTCCCGGACTGGATCGAGGACATCCGCCGCATGGGCGGTCAGGACGTGGTCGACGACCTCTTCCGGGGTGCCGAGTCCTACCTCGACACCTGGGCGGCCTCCGAGGGCCACGAGGCAGGGGTGAACCTCGCGCGCGGTGCGAGCACGTCGGCCAGCTCGTCCGAGTGGAGCCTGTTCACGAGCTACCAGCCGGGCCGGGCCGTCGACGGTGACGGCGGCACCCGCTGGGCGAGCGACTGGAGCAACGACCAGTGGTTCCAGGTCGACCTCGGCTCCACCCGCCTGGTCAAACGGGTGACCCTCGACTGGGAGCGCGCGTACGGTAAGGCCTACCGCATCGAGCTCTCCACGGACGGCGTGAACTGGCGGACCGCCTGGTCCACGACCGCCGGCGACGGCGGCCTGGACACGGCCAGGTTCACCGGCACTCCGGCCAGATACGTACGCGTCCACGGCCAGGAGCGGGGCACCGACTGGGGCTACTCCCTCTACGAGGTCGGCGTCCACAGTAGCTGACACCCACGAGAGGGACTCCATGGCACGGTTGCCGTCCGCCGAGCGGCGGCGACAGCTCACCGAAGCGGCGATCAGGGCGATGGCCCGGGACGGCGTCCCCAGGACGACCACCCGGTCCATCGCCGCCGAGGCGGGCGTCTCGCTGAGCGTCTTCCACTACTGCTTCGACTCCAAGCAGGAGCTGGTCGAGTCCGTCATCACTACCATCACCGGGCACTACGTGACGCTGGTGAAGGAGGCGCTACGGCCCCGGAGCACCCTGGAGGAGACCGTGCGGGCGGGGTTCCAGGCGTACTGGGACCACGTCCGCGCCCACCCGGACGAGCACATGCTCACCTACGAGCTGGCGCAGTACGCCCTGCGTCAGCCCGGATTCGAACATCTGGCGCGCCGGCAGTACGAGCTGTACGCCGAGACCTACGCCGACCTCATCGACCAGCTCGGGCAGACGATGGGCCTGCGGCTGCGCGTCCCCGCCCCCGTGCTGGCCCGCTACCTCGCCGCGATGACCGACGGGCTGACCCTGAACTATCTGGTGCTCGGCGACGAGGAGGTCTGGAACGACATCCTCGACACCGTGACCTCGCACATCACGGGGCTGGTGAGCGAACCCTGACCGGGGTCACGCCCGCGCGACGGCAGCCCGCTCACTGTCCGACTTGTCTGAATCATTATGAAACAGCCAGTGCATCTCCGGCTCCATCACACCGCGCAGGAGCCGCCGGACGGGCGGTGTGCACAGCACCGTCACGACCGCGGCGGCCACGAGGGTGACGGCGATCGCGCCGAGCGGCCGGTGGATCCAGGCGGGGTCGTACCAGCCCTCGTACTTGGCGCCCTGCGCGACGAAACCGTGCAGGAGATAGCCGTACAGCGTGCCCGTGCCCAGCACCGTGCACCACATCCGCCGCCCGGGCACCCAGGACAGGAAGCACGCCACCAGCACCAGCGAGCAGACGAACAGGACCGGCGTCATCACCACCCCGTACCACTGCGGCGCCCCCAGCTCGTCCGCGCTGTCGCGGTGGTAGAACCAGCCACCGGTCATCCGCGGCACCGCCCAGTACGCCATCACGAAAGCGCAGGCGAAGACGGGTACGGCCGCGATCCGCACCGCGCGGCGCCGGACCAGCCGGAAGTGCTCGGGCCTCAGGGACAGCCCCAGTACGAAGTACGGCAGGAACTGAAGGGCGCGCTGGAGGTCCAGGTCATTGCCGATGGACGGCGAGAGGGTGGCCAGCATCGCCACGACCAGTGCGAGGGGCAGCGGCAGACGCACCCGCCGCCACAGCGGGGTCGTCAGCCGCCACAGGAACAGCGCCACCAGGAACCACGTCAGATACAGCGGGTCCAGCAGGCTGATCGGCCGGTCCGGCTCCTGGTCCGTCCACCGGGTGAACAGGGTGTACGCGGTCTCGAAGACGACGTACGGCACGATCAGGCCGGTGACCAGGCGTCTGAGCTGCTTCGGGCGGCCGTCGAAGCTTCGGGAGAAATAGCCCGAGATGATGATGAACGCCGGCATGTGGAAGGCGTACACCAGCATGTACGCGGCGGAGACGGTCCGGCTGCCGTCGCGCAGCGGCTCCCACGCGTGCCCCACGGCCACCAGCACGATCGCCGCGTACTTGGCGTTGTCGAAGAACGCGTCCCGGTGCTTCGAAGGCGCAGGTGACGGCCCCGCGGGGCGGACACGGGCGGTGACTGTGGCGACGGGCTGTGACATCCCACGCGTCTCACCACTTCGGGCCGAGGCAAACATCTGCGGGTGAACACGGCTCCCCGAGCGGCGCGCCGTGTGGACATAGGGCCGTCAGGGTGTGGTCGTAACCCGTGTGATCGCTTCGGATGGTGCGTCCGCAAGACATGACTGACGGTGGATCACGTCAAGGCCTGGCTCCAGTGGTGATGAAGCGTCAGCCGCCCAGGTCATGACGGAAGGATTCACCTATGCGCTCTGTTCGCATGCTGCTCGCCACCGCGACGGCCACGGCCGCGCTGGCGATCGCACCCGCCGCCTACGCCGTCACCATGGGTGACTGGGACCCGGAGGAAAGCTCCCACAGCAAGGAGCACGACAAGTCCGAAGAGCACGGGAAGACCGAGGACCCCGGTAAGTCAGAGGAGCACGGCAAGTCCGAAGAGCACGGTAAGTCGGAGGAGCACGGCAAGTCCGAGGACCACGGTAAGTGGGAGGACCACGAGGAGGAGGGCAAGCACGACGGACCGCGTGGCGGGATCCACACGGGTGGCGGAGCGCTTGCCGCCGTGACCAACGGCGACGACTGGGGCGGTGACAAGGACCCGAAGCACGACCCGGACAGCTACCGCAGCAAGGAGGGCGGCCCCGAGAAGAGCTGGGGTGGCGGCGAGGAGGACCACGGGAAGGACTCGTGGAAGGGCGACGAGGAGGACTCGTGGGGCGGTGAGAACGACGAGGAGTCCTGGCGCTCCGGGCACGACAAGCCGCACGGCGGGATGCACACGGGCGGCGGCGGCCTCGCCTCGTCGGGTGTGACCGCGGGTGGGGTTGCCGCGCTCGCGGTCGCCGGCACCGGTATGTACGTCGTGCGCCGTAAGAAGGCCTCCGGAACCGCGGCCTGATCATGCCCGATGACATAACCGCTGTGGCCGCCGCGCGTGCGCCGCGCGTCGCGGCGGCCCCGTCGGTTGTTCCCTTCTATGCGTTCGCTGCCGTGCCCCAGTGAGGTGGTGCCCGATGACCGCCGGCCGTCCCTCTTCCCCCGACACCGATCCGGCCCCGCCCGACCCGGCCGGTTCCGCCACCTCGCGGCGGATAAGACGGGTGGCCATGGCTACGTTCTGGGGCGCGATCGCCGTGATGGTCCTGGCGGTCACCCTGAGCGGTGGCGAGGACACGGCGTCCGAGGGGTACGGCCTGCCGCGCGCGTCCTCGGCCGAGCGGCGCGCCCTCGGCGAGAACGGGTCGCACGCTCCCTCGCCCAAGAGGGAGACCTCCCCCGACTCACGGCCCGTGGGCAAGCACCTGCCCCGCGCCCGGCCGCTCAGGCTGCTCATCCCCAAGATCTCGGTCAACGCGCCCTTCGCCGATCTCGTCATCGGCCGGGCCGGCCGGCTCGAACCCCCGCCGGCCGACAACACCAACCTCGTCGGCTGGTACGCGGGCGGGGCTTCCCCCGGTGAGCCGGGCACGTCGATCATCGCCGGGCACGTGGACACGGCCACCTCGGCCGCGGTCTTCGCCAACCTCAGCGGGCTGGCGAAGGGCGACCGTTTCCAGGTGGTGCGCTCCGACGGGCGCAGCGCGTCCTTCCAGGTCGACAGCGTGGAGACCTTCGACAAGGACACCTTCCCGAGCGCCCGCGTCTACGCCGACACCCCCCGCGCCCAGGTCCGCCTCATCACGTGCGCCGGCGACTACGACCGTCAGGTCAAGGACTACACCGCGAACCTGGTGGTCTTCGCCCACCTCGTGTGAGCCACGCGCCGCCGCTCAGCATTGCGGAAGCTGGGACTTCCAGGTGTTCGGGCCGCCGGTGTCGAGGTACCAGTCGTTGACGTAGCCCCAGGACCTGGGTGTGGAGACCTGCATCCAGTAGCGGTAGTTGTGGCCGTCGGCGTCCGGGTCGCCGGTGGTCCAGCAGGACAGCTCCAGCCACTGCCCGTTGCCATAGCGGGCCACCTCGCCCGCGCCGTAACGCGGTTCGGTACGCATCACCAGGGCCGAGCCCGGGTCGATCCCGATCACCTGGGCGCAGCGCGCCGGGTCGCCCGGTCCCGCGCCGGGGCACGGACGCGGGGCGGCCTGGGCGGGCGCGGCGGTGAACAGTCCGGCTCCGGCGAGCAGGACGGCGGCCGCCCCCGTGACGGCCGCCGACCTGCGCCGGGTTGAGAGCAGGCGTGAAGTGGGCATCGGCTCCTCCGTTCGATCGTGCTGATCGTCGATGCCCTTCGACCTTGGCAGCGAACGGGGCGGGAGACAGCCTGTGATGTCTCAGGGTGGTGCGGGACCGGGCGGCGCAGGACTCTGTCCCGATCACGGCACTCCGCGTTGACCTTGTGTCTTACAGTGACTTCGACCAGTTCCGGTGTCGAATCTGTGAGGTAGTCGCGAACCATGTCGACTGAGACGTTTGAGTTTCAGGTAGAGGCCCGTCAGTTGCTTCGGCTGATGATCCACTCGGTCTACTCGAACAAGGATGTCTTCCTGCGCGAGCTCGTCTCCAACGCCTCCGACGCGCTCGACAAGCTGCGTCTGGAGAAGCTGAAGGACGACACGCTCGACGCCGATGTGTCCGACCTGCACATCGAGATCGACATCGACAAGGACGCCCGGACCCTCACGGTCCGCGACAACGGCATCGGGATGTCGTACGACGAGGTCGGGGCGCTCATCGGCACCATCGCCAACTCGGGAACGGCCACCTTCCTGAAGGAGCTCCGGGAGGCCAGTGACGAGGGCGGGGCCGAGGGGCTCATCGGCCAGTTCGGGGTCGGCTTCTACTCCGGTTTCATGGCGGCGGACGAGATGACGCTGGTGACCCGGCGCGCCGGCGAGGCCCACGGCACCCGATGGACGTCGCGCGGTGAGGCCACGTACACGCTGGAGACCGTCGACGACGTGCCGCAGGGCACCTCGGTCACCCTCCACCTCAAGCCCGCCGACCCCGAGAACCAGCTCCACGACTACACCTCGCCCTGGAAGATCAGGGAGATCGTCAAGAAGTACTCGGACTTCATCACCTGGCCGATCCGGATGGAGAAGGAGACGGGCGAGAGTGACGGCGACGGCACCGACGCGCCCGAGCCCGAGACGCTGAACTCCATGAAGGCCCTGTGGGCGCGCTCGCGCGAGGAGGTGTCCGACGACGAGTACCACGAGCTGTACAAGCACATCAGCCACGACTGGCGCGAGCCGCTGGAGACCATCCGCCTGCAGGCGGAGGGCACCTTCGAGTACCAGGCCCTGCTCTTCGTCCCCTCGCACGCCCCGCACGACCTGTTCACGCGGGAGTACAAGCGCGGCGTCCAGCTCTATGTGAAGCGCGTCTTCATCATGGACGACTGCGAGGCGCTGCTGCCGCCGTACCTGCGCTTCGTCAAGGGCGTCGTCGACGCGGCCGACCTGTCGCTCAACGTCTCCCGCGAGATCCTCCAGCAGGACCGGCACATCCGGATGATGCAGCGCCGGCTGACCAAGAAGGTGCTGTCCACGGTCAAGGAGATGATGACCAAGGAGGCCGAGCGCTACGGCACGTTCTGGCGGGAGTTCGGCACGGTCCTGAAGGAGGGCCTGGTCACCGACTCCGAGAACAGCGACGCGATCCTCGCCGTCGCCTCCTTCGCGACCACGCACGCCGACGACGAGCCGACCACGCTCGCGCAGTACGTGGAGCGGATGAAGGACGGCCAGGACGACATCTTCTTCATCACCGGCGAGTCCCGGCAGAGCATCGAGAACTCCCCGCACATGGAGGCGTTCCGGGACAAGGGCATCGAGGTCCTGCTCCTGACCGACCCCGTCGACGAGGTGTGGGTCGACACGGTGGGGGAGTTCCAGGGCAAGCGGCTGCGGTCCGTCGCCAAGGGCGAGATCGACCTCGACGCCGAGGGCGACGAGAAGACCGACGGCGAGCGGGCGAAGCAGGCCGAGGAGTACGCCGGACTGCTCGGCTGGATGGGGGAGCAGCTCGGTGAGGACGTCAAGGACGTGCGCCTGTCGACGCGGCTCACCATCTCCCCGGCCTGTGTCGTCTCGGACGCGCACGACCTGACGCCGGCCCTGGAGAACATGTACCGGGCGATGGGCCAGGAGGTGCCGGCGACCAAGCGGATCCTGGAGCTCAACCCCGAGCACCTGCTGGTGAAGGGGCTGAACCAGGCGTACAAGGAACGTGAGGACCGCTCGGGGCTCGTCGAGTCGGCCGAGCTGCTGCACACGCTGGCGGTGCTCGCCGAGGGCGGCCAGCCGAAGGATCCGGCGCGCTTCGTGAAGCTGGTCGCGGACCGTCTGGAGCGCACGCTCTAACCGGCGCCGTGCCCCATGTGGCCGTGAGCGCGGGCCGTTGTCAGTGGCCCGCGCTACCTTCCTTGCAGTCGGCTTCCGGCCCTACTCCTGGAGGATCCATGGCCTCGCGTCTCAACCCCTACATCACCTTCGCCGGCGACGCCCGCCAGGCTCTGGAGTTCTACAAGGAGGTCTTCGGCGGCACGCTGAACGTCAACACCTACGCCGAGTTCGGCCAGAAGGACAGCCCGCTTGCCGACAAGATCATGCACGGCATGCTGGAGGCCCCCAACGGCTTCACGCTGATGGCCGCCGACACTCCGACGGACGACCACAAGCCGGGCAACAACATCTCCGTGAGCCTGAGCGGCGACGACGACGCCGAGCTGCGCGGCTACTGGGAGAAGCTGTCGGACGGCGCCCACGTGACCGTGCCGCTGGACAAGCAGATGTGGGGCGACGTCTTCGGCATGTGTACGGACCGCTTCGGCATCACCTGGATGGTGAACATCGCCGGGCAGGGCGGCTGAGCGGGCCGAGGATCGCTCACTTCGGCAGCCACGCGCTCAGGGCGTGGACCAGACGGTCGAGCGCGGGCTCCTCGGCGGACAGGTCCGTCCTGACGGTGCGTGAGCCGAAGCGCAGCGTGTACTGGAACAGATCCGCGGCCTGCATGTTCTTCGTGAAGTCGGAGACGTCGTCCAGCGCCGGGTCGCCGAGCAGTGTGCGCAGCTCGGTGAACTGCGCCGCGCTGGTGCGGCGCACCGCGCGTTCGCCCTTGTCGGTGGTGTGCACGGTGCCGTCGCCCCGCAGGGCCACCTCCTTGTGCACGCCCGCGAAGCCGCCGGTGACCTCCATGGTCACCAGCAATTGATCCGGTCCGGTGACGGGGACCGGCGACGGGCGGGGGGACCCCGAGGGGGAAGTCGCAGGAGTCACCGAGGGGGACGCCTGCGCGGGCGTCGAGGCGGAGGTGGCGGTCGGAGTGCCGGCCGCCACGTCCGTCGGTTCGGCCCCGGCCGCGCCCTGCTCGGAAGCGCAGCCGGCCAGACCCAGCAGCCCGGCCACCATCACAACCGCCATCCGCCTACCGAACACACCAACCCCATCCGTGGATCGTGTCGACTGCAGTGTCCCTATCACGGAAACGGGGTGCTCCGGGCCGGGCCGGCACCCGCGCGCCGGGCAGCGGTGATTTTCGGCCCACCTGTTGACGTACTGCCCAGCAGTGCAGGTACGGGGCGTAAACCACCGGATGCCGGGAAAGGAGCTATACGGCAAACCGCGGGGAGTGGTCGTCAGCGCCCGGAGTGTCGGGCCCGAAGCGCTGAGGAGGGCCGGGCATGGGCGGGCAGCCCTTGTATCTCGAACCGCGGCTGGAACCGCGGCTGCGCTCCTTGCTGAACTCCCCGGAACTGCTGCACACCCTCACCGACGCTCTCGGGTCGCCGCTGAACGTGCTCGTGCCCGACCAACTCGCCGACAATCTGGCGCGGTTCCGCTCCGTGTACGGCACCCACCACCTCTCCGGCCAGGTGTTCCTCGCCCACAAGGCGAACCGGTCCAGTGCCCTGCTGCGCAGGCTCGCCGCCACGGACGCCGGCGTGGACGTCGCCTCGCTGGGGGAGTTGCAGCACGCCCTGGGCGCCGGACTCTCGCCCGACCGGATCACGGCGACCGGGCCGAAGAACCCGGAGTTCCTGTGGCTGGCGGCCCGCACCTCGGTCACCGTCAGCCTCGACACGCGAGGCGAACTGGAGCAACTCGCCACGCTGGTACGCAAACACGCCCTGCCCCGCGTCCGTGTCCTGCTCCGCCTCTCGGGGTTCGAGGCGTCCGGCGTACGGGTGCTGACCCGGAGCAGCCGATTCGGCACCGCCGCGCGGGAGACGGCACCGCTGCTGGAGGCCGTCGAACGGCATGCCGACGTGCTCGACCTGGTCGGCGTGGCGTACCACCTGGACACGACGAGCCTGACCGAGAAGGCCCTGGCGCTCGAGGGCTGTCTGCGGGTGCTGGAGGAGTGCCGCAGCCGTGGGCTCAGGCCCCGGGCCGTGGACATCGGCGGCGGTTTCGGCGTGAACTACCTTGCCGACGGCGGCCAGTGGGAGCGGTACACGACCGCACTCACCGAGGCCGTCATGGGCATCCGCCCGCCCCTGACCTACGGCGGGCACGGCTACGGACTGCGCAACGAAGCGGGCACCCTGCGCGGCGCGCTCGGCCTGTACCCCGCCCACCGCCCGGTCGCCGCGGCCGGCTACCTCGACGAACTGCTCTCCCAGCCGGCCGCCTCCCTCGGCGGCCGACCCCTGGCCGCACTGCTCCTGGAGCACCTCTACGACCTGCACACCGAACCGGGACGCGCCCTGCTCGACCAGTGCGGACTGACCCTGACGAAGGTGCTGGAGGTACGCGACCACGAGGCCGGCGGACCCCTGCACATACGCCTGGCGGCGAAGGCCGACGACGTCGCGCTGGAGGACCACGGCGTGCTGATGGACCCCGTCGTCGTCCGACGGGACCCGGCGCACGCCGACGACACGGCAACCGCCACCGGCACGGGAACCGGAGCCGAGCCGGTCGCCGCGTATCTCTTCGGCAACCTGTGTCTGGAGGCCGACCTGATCACCCGCCGCACCGTCTTCCTGCCCCGCCGCCCCGCCCCCGGTGACCTGTTGGCCTTCGCCAACACGGCCGGCTACTGCATGGACTTCCACACCACCCGTGCCCAGCACCAGCCCGCCGCCCGCAAGGTCGCCGCCTGGCGGGAGGGCGACAGATGGCGCTGGTGCCTGGACGACCAGTACTGGCCGACCACACCCGTGGGGGGAGCGCAGTGAGGTACGACAGCATCACCGACGCCATCGGCAACACACCGCTGGTGCGCATCGACCCGGCCGTGCACGGCCTGAACCACATCGACCTGTACGCCAAGCTGGAACTGCTCAACCCCTTCGGGTCGGTGAAGGACCGGGCCGCCTGGAACATGGCACGACCGCACCTGACCGCCGCCGGACCCGAGGAGGGCGGCCAGGTCGTGGAGCTGTCGAGCGGCAACACAGCCAAGGCCCTCGCCGTACTCGCGGGCATGCACGGCCTGACCTTCAAAAGCGTCACCAACCGGATGCGCATCCCCGAGATCAAGGACCTGCTCCTGCTGCTGGGCGCGGAGATCGAGGAATTGCCGGGCCAGAGCGAATGCCTCGACCCGACCGCCACCGACGACCCGCTCACCCAGTTCCACCGCGCGCTCTGCGAACCCGGCAGCACTCTTGTGCACACCGACCAGTACTTCAACCCGCGCAACATCGAAGCCCACTTCACCGGCACCGGACCGGAGATCGTCAAGGACCTCGACGGCCGGGCGCCGGACTGGTTCATCGCCTGCGTGGGCACCGCCGGCTCGTCCACCGGGGTCGCCCGCGCCCTGCGCGAACACGACCCCGCCGTACGGGTCGTCGGGCTGGTCGCCGCCAAGTCCGACTTCGTCCCCGGCATCCGCACCATCGACGAGGCGCACGAGGTCGGCCTGTTCGACCCCGGCACCTACGACACGATCGAGTCGGTCAGCGCCGACGAGGCGATCGAGGGCATGCTGACCCTCAACCGCCGCTGCGGCATCCTCGCCGGACCCACCGGAGGCGCAGCCTACTTCGGCGCGACACGCCAACTCCGGGACATCGACGCAGAACTGACGGAGCGGCAGTCGGCCGTGTTCATAGTCTGCGACCGCGTCGAGAGCTATCTCAGCTACGTCCGCCGGCGGCGCCCCGACCTCTTCGGCCGCCCGCGCCGCGGCAACTCCCCGGCCGACCTGACGGACGCCGAGGTCCGCAGTGCACCGGCCGTCGACGTCGCCGATGCGCGGGCGTGGATCGCCACCGGAGAACCCCTCGTCGTGGACCTGCGGGGCCCCCACGCCTATGCCGCCCTGCACATCGACGGCTCGGTCAACATCGTCGACGAGCTCTTCGAGGAACTCCTGCACGGCGGGCTGCCGTTCAGCCACAACCGCCCGGTCCTGCTGGCCTGCCCGATCGGCGAGAAGTCGGCCCGCTACGCCGCCCTGCTGACCCGGATGGGACACCCGGACGTGCGCAGCCTGACCGGGGGGATCATCGCCTGGCGCGACGCGGGCGCACCCCTCGTACGGGACTGACGCCATGACCGTACCCAGGACCGACAGCCTCATCCCGGACGCTGTCGAGGAGTTGGCCGAGTGGCAGCGGGCCCTGCGCGCCCAGTTCCCGATCATCACCGCACACCCGGAACTGGCATATCTGGACAGCGCGGCCACCGCCCAGAAACCGCAGGCCGTGCTGGACGCCGTCCACACCTACCTCACCACGACCAACGCGAACGCGGGTCGCGGCACCTACACCTGGGCCAATCGGACCACCGCCCTGGTCGAGGAGGCCCGCGACCGGGTCAAGCTCTTCCTGGAAGACCCCGCGCCGGAGCGCTCGACCGTGCACTTCACGAGCGGGACCACCGAGGGCCTGCGCACCGTCGCCCGCGACTGGCTGCCCCGGCTGCTCGCCGACGGGGACGAGATCGTCGTCCCCGTCGCCGACCACGAGGCGAACATCGCCCCCTGGCTGGCGGCCCAGCGGGAACTGGCAGGGCAGGGCGTGCACATCCGCGTGCGGCCGATGCCGTACCAGCGGGCGTCAGGCGACTACGACCACACCGTTCTCGCCGAACTGGCGGGCCCGCGCACCCGCTTCGTCGCCGTCAGCCACGTCCACCACGTGTACGGCGCCGACATGAACGTGCACCGCATCCGCCGCGCGGTCGGCCCGGACGCGGTCATCTGCCTGGACGCCGCCCAGAGCGTCGGCCATCTGCCGGTGTCGGTGGCCGATCTCGACGTCGACTTCGTCGTCTTCTCCGGCCACAAGGCCATGGCCCTGCCCGGCACGGGCGCCGTGTGGGCCCGCCTGGCCCGCGGGCCTCGGTTCGCGCCCGGCGGCTGGGCCGGCACCCCCAACACCGTCGGCATCGCCTCCCTGACCGCCGCGCTGGACTGGCTGGACGCCGCGGGCACCGACCGCATCGAGCGCTGGACCGTCGCTCTCGCGGCACGGCTCACCGAGGGCCTGCGCCATCTCGATGCCTACGAGATCCTCGGCTGCCAGGCCAGCCTGGCAGCCGACTCGCCCGTGCAGCGGCGCCAGGGCATCGTCACCCTGCGCCACCACTCCATCGACTCCTCCGACCTCGGCTTCATCCTCTTCAGCCACGGCTTCATGGTTCGCTCCGACCAGCACTGCCAGGGCGGCGCGGGAGAGAAGACGGGCTCCGTGCGGGTGAGCCTGCACGTCCACAACACCGTCGAGGAGGTGGACCGGCTGCTGAGGGTCCTTGCCTCCCTCGGGTGACGCTCCGCCGTCCGGCGTAATGGGAACCGTTTCCACCTGTAGGGTCGCGCCGACAGGGTGAGTCGGGTGCGAGACGGCGAGGTGGCACGACCGGATGGGGCTGAGCCTGGCGACGGCGGAGCGATGGGTGCACCGCTGGGAACTCCAGCAGCAGCGGTACGCCGTGGACCGCGAGGAACGCTTCACGGTGATCGCCGATGTGATCGAGCAGGCCGTGGCGGGCGACGCCGCGAGGCCGCTGGTCGTCGACCTCGGCTGCGGTCCCGGCTCGCTGGCGGCCCGGCTGGCGCGGCGGCTGCCGTACGCGGACATCGTGGGCGTGGACATGGACCCGCTGCTGCTTGAGCTCGCTCGCACCCATCACGCGGACGCGGCCCGCTATGTCGACGCGGTGATCGGCGAGGAGGGCTGGACGCACGCCCTGTGCCTGGACCGGCCGCCGGACGCCGCCGTGTCGACGACGGCACTGCACTACCTCGGCCCCGACGCCCTGCACCGCGTCTACCGGCAGCTCGCGGCCCTGCTGCGGCCCGGCGGCATCCTCGTCAACGGCGACCACTTCCCGCACGACGACCCAGCGCTCGCCGCCCTCGCCGGATGCGTCGGCAGGCGCCACGCCGAACGCCGGCGAGCCCTGGCGCACGAGGACTGGGACTCCTGGTGGACGGCCGTCGCTCAGGATCCCGAGCTGACCGACCTGCTCGCCGAACGCCGGCGCAGGCAGCCGCCCTCCGGCGCCGACTGTGCCGGCCACCTGTCGGTGTCGGCACATGAACTGCTGCTGCGGCGGGCGGGTTTCGGACACGTCGGTGCGGTCTGGCAGTACGGCGACAGTCACGTCCTCGTCGCGATCCGCTGACCGGACCGGTCGCCCTCTGGTCACCAAGCACTGCTAAAGGATTCATCAGGCACCTTGACAGCGTGCGTACTGTTTCGCGACGTTTGAGCCTCGCCACAAAGTTCGACATGGGGGACACAGTGGCGACGCGCCGAAAAGCGCGTCTTGGGGGGCATTTGGGGGGAGCGGTCGCCATGCGATCCACGAGCGCCATCACGATTCACAGACCCGAGGAACTGAACGAGCAGCTACGCCGGGCGTGGCACCGGGCGATGGAGGAATCGCCCGACTACGCCAACCCCTTCCTGGCACCGGAGTTCGCGCTCGGGGTCGCCAGGCACCGCAAAGGGGCGTACGTGGCGGTCCTGCACGACGGCGGGGAGGCCGTCGGCTTCTTCCCGTACGAGCGCAACGCCTACGGCGTCGGCCGGGCCATCGGCCTGGGCCTGTCCGACTGCCAGGCCCTGGTGCACCGGCCCGGGGTCACCTGGGACGCCCGCGAACTGCTGAAGGTGTGCGGGCTGTCCGTGTTCGAGTTCGATCACCTCGTCGAGGAACAGCAGCCGTTCGGCCCGTACGTCACGGGCACGTTCGCCTCGCCCGTCCTCGACCTGAAACCCGGCGAGGACGGCTATCCGCAGTGGCTGCGCGCCACGTACCCGGGGCTGGCCAAGACGACTCTGAAGAAGGAGCGCCGCCTCGGGCGTGACGCGGGCGAGGTGCGGTTCGTCTACGACGAGCGCGACCCTCGCGTGCTGCGCACCCTCATGCGGTGGAAGTCGGCCCAGTACCGCAGAACCGGGCGGATGGACCGGTTCTCCAGACCCTGGATCGTCGACCTCGTCGACCACCTCTTCCAGGTCCGGGAGGAACACTTCACCGGCATTCTGTCCGTGGTGTACGCCGGGGACCGACCGGTCGCCGCGCACTTCGGGCCGAGATCGCGCTCGGTGTTCGCGGCCTGGTTCACGGCGTACGACCCGGAGTTCGGCTACTACTCGCCCGGGCTGATGATGCATCTGCGGCTGGCGCAGGCCGCGGGCCGGGACGGCGTGACGCTCATGGACATGGGGCGCGGGGAGAAGGAGTACAAGGACTGGCTGAAGACCCGTGAGCTGCGGGTGGCAGAGGGGTTCGCGGTGCGTCCGCACCCGGTGGCGGCGGCCCACCGGATGTGGCGCAGACCGGTGCGCGGTCTGCGCAACACGGTCCTGGCCCATCCCCGGCTGCGCGAGCCCGCCGACCGGCTGCTGAAGACCGTCGGCACGCTGCGCACCTCCGGCCCGGCCCAACCGCCGGGCGCGGGAGCGCGCGCCCGCTGAACGCATCTCGCTCTCATCACGCACCCGCCGGCGCCGTACCCGTGGCCCCGTGCGGTCCCGCATCCCTCGCACGGCGGCCTCGAACGACGTTCGAGAACGCGCTCCGCCCGCTCCGGGCGACCCATCGTCCGACCCTTCCACGGAAGAGGTGACCATGCCGTACGGATCGCGGCTCGCCGCGATGATGACACGGCGCATCGGACGCGAATGCGTCTACACGCCCTCGGCCCGACTGGCCCTCTATCTGGCGCTGCGGCGCTGGTGCCGGCCGGGCGGACGGGTGCTGATGTCCCCGGTGAACGACGACGTGATCCTCTTCGTCGTCCTCGCCGCCGGACTGCGCCCGGTCCAAGCCCCCGTGTCCCAGTGGGACGGCAACATCGACCCGGCCGCCGTACCGGAGTCCACCTGGCGCAACATCGACGCGGTCCTGACCACCAACCTGTACGGCCTGCCGGACCGGGTCGTCGAACTGCGCCGCCGCTGCGACCAGTTGGGGATCCCCCTGATCGAGGACGTGGCGCACGCGATCGGCACCCACGTGGACGGGCAGCCGATCGGTACCTTCGGGACGGCCGCGGCGTTCAGCCTGTCCAAGCACGTCGCCGCGATGGCCGGCGGCTTCCTCGCCGTCGACGACGCCCGCGCCCGCCGCGAGCTGGAGCTGCTGCGCGACGACCTGCTCACCCCGCGCAAGCTGCGCGACGACCTCGCCACCACGCTGCGCCCCCTGGCGCGCTCCGCCGTACGCACGCTCCACCTGGTGCGGCCCGCCTGGCGCACGATGCAGCGCCTCGGGCTCCTGGAACGCGACGACTTCCGCATGGCCCTGCACGCGCCCCGCCTCGCCGGCAGCGCCCGCCACGCGCCCAGCCTGGCCGCCTACGAGCCCTGGGTACGCGTCGACCTGCACGGCTTCCGCTCCCGCCACGGGGCCCTGGTGCGCGGACAGCTCGAGCTGCGGATGTCGCTGCTCGACGGCGACCTGGCCCGCCGCAGGGCCGGTGTCTCGCTGCTGTCCGGCACCACCTGGGCCACCCCGGCGCTGCGTGACCGCAGCACCCAGGAGGGCCCGCCCTCCCTCTTCCGGGTCCCGCTCCTGGTGCACGACCGCAACGCCCTCGTGGAGCGCCTGGTCAACCACGGCGTGGTCGCGGGCTACATCTACGACCCGCCGCTCGACGACTACGCCGGCGCCGAGTTCGTCGAACCGTCCCCCGCGCCAGAGGCGGCCCGCTGGTTCGCTGCGCACACGCTGCCCGCCGATCCCCTGGCGGCCCGCAGGATCGCTGCCGCTCTGACGAAGGAAGCGGCAACGCCGGCCCATCCGTCCCTGTCGGCCCGCCAGACCGCCCCCGATCCGACGAACTCCCCACCGACGCCCCTGGGCCATTAGGACCCGGCGAAGTCGACAACGGTTCGACCGCGCCCCTGAAGGGGGCGCGGGGCTGTATCGATGCGCGCCGCCGCCGCGTGGGCGCGACCAGCCACAACGAACCCGCGGACAGAAGACGACCAATCGCGGCACCTCCCTCCCCCGTCTACCCTGAACAGGTGGCACGGTCCAACGACGAGGTCGCCGCGCTGTTCCAGGAGTACGCGGACCTGATCTCGATCACCGGCGGAGACGCGTTCAAGGTGCGTGTCTACGAGAAGGCCGCCCGGGCGATCGGCGGCCACCACGCGGATGTGTCCACGCTCGACGTCAAGGGCCTGAAAGAGATCCCCAACGTCGGCAAGTCGATCGCCGAGAAGGTCGTCGAGTACTTCGCCACCGGCAGCGTGTCCGCCGTCGAGGAACTGCGCGCGAAGATCCCCGCCGGTGTCCGCCAGCTCACCGCGATCCCCACGCTCGGCCCGAAGAAGGCCCTGGTCCTGTACGAGGAACTGGGCATCTCCACCACCGAGGAACTCGCGGACGCCATCCACGAGGAGCGGCTGCGCGACCTGAAGGGCTTCGGGCCGAAGACCGAGGAGAACATCCTGCACGGCATCGACCTGCTCCGGTCCTCCGGCGACCGGGTCCTGATCGATGTCGCGATGAGCCTCGCCGAGGACATCGTCGCCGAGATGTCGCAGGTGAAGGGCTGCGAGCGGTGCGCCTACGCCGGATCGCTGCGCCGCGCCCGCGAGACGATCGGCGACATCGACATCCTCGTCGCCGCGAAGCAGGCGGCGCCCGTCATGCGGGCCTTCACCGAACTGCCGTACGTCTCCGAGGTCATCGCGCACGGCGAGAAGAAGACGTCGGTCCGTACCACCAAGGGGCTCCAGGTCGACCTGCGTGTCGTACCGCCGGACTCCTGGGGCGCGGCCATGCAGTACTTCACCGGGGCGAAGGCGCACAACATCCGCACCCGGGAGATGGCCGTCCACAAGAAGCTCAAGCTCTCGGAGTACGGGCTCTTCGACACCGAGACCGGAGAGAAGATCGTCTCCAAGACCGAGGAGGACGTCTACGCCCGCCTCGGCCTGCCCTGGATCCCGCCCACGCTGCGCGAGGACCGGGGCGAGATCGAGGCCGGGCTGCGCGGTGAGCTGCCCGAGCTGATCCAGGAGAAGGACATCCGCGGTGATCTGCACACCCACACCGACCTCACCGACGGACTCGCCCCGCTGGAGGAGATGGTCGCCGCGGCCGCCGAGCGCGGCTACGCCTACTACGCGGTCACCGACCACGGCCCCGACATGGCCATGCAGCGGATGACCGACGAACGGATCCTCGCCCAGCGCGACCGCGTGCGCGAACTCGACGAGGAGTACGGCAGGCGCGGCTCGCGCGGCGGCATGCGGGTGCTGCACGGCGCGGAGCTGAACATCGGCCCCGACGGCGAGGTGGACTGGCAGGCGGAGTTCCTCGCCGGCTTCGACCTGTGTGTGGCCTCGGTGCACTCGCACTTCAATCAGGACCGCGAGGCGCTGACCCGGCGCATCGTCAGGGCCTGCGAGAATCCGCACGTCCACATCATCGGGCACCCCACCACCCGGCTCATCGGCAAGCGCCCCGCCATCGACGTCGACCTCGACGCGGTGTTCGCCGCCTGCGCCCGCACCGGTACCGCCCTGGAGATCAACTCCCATCCGGACCGGCTCGACCTGCGCGACGAGGACATCCTGCGGGCCAGGCGGCACGGCGTGAAGTTCGCCGTCGACAGCGACGCCCACGCCGTCGTCCACCTGGCCAACCTGCGCTACGGCGTGGGCACGGCGCAGCGCGGCTGGCTCACCAAGGACGACGTGATCAACACCTGGCCGCTGACCCGGCTGCGGCGCTTCCTGGACAAGGGCTGACCAAGGTCAGAGGAACGGCGTGCCCGGGTCGACGCCCGACAGGACCCGGCCGTAGATCTCCAGGTTGGTGGCCGGGTTCACGAACGAGTGCAGGCTCAGCGCGTTCAGGTCGCGCACGGCCCGCTGCACGGGCACGTCCAGGTTCAGGGACGACGCCCCGGAGGCCGAGCCGAGCAGGTCGACGGCCTCCTTGCACAGCCGGGTCACATAGCCGTTCTGGGCGCGGATCCTGGCCCGCTCCTCGGGTGTGTACGGCTCGCCGGACCGGGCCCGTGTCTCGATGACGGTGATGAACTCGTCGGTGAGCGCTTCGGCGCAGGAGATCTTCATGGCCGCCTCGGCCACCTGCAGATGGGTGACCGTCGCCTCGCTCTGCCGGGTGTGGGGGCTGTAGGTGATGCCCCGGCGGTGGCTGCGCTCGGTGAACTCGGCCAGGGCGGAGCGGGCTAGGCCCAGGGCGTTGGGCGCCGTCCACACGCAGAACATCAGCAGGACGGGCATCCGGTAGAACGGGTCCTCGGCACTGGCCTTGGAGGGGAACACACCCGCCAGCAACGGGCCGACGGGCAGCGTACGGTGTCCGGGTACGAACACGTCCCGTGCGACGACGCCGGCGCTGCCGGTGCCCGCCAGCCCCGAGACGTACCAGTCGTCGAGGATCTCCAGTTCGGCCATCGGCACCGCCGTCCACAGCAGCTCGGGCGGTCCGTCGCCGGAGGCGGACTCGACCCGGACCGTCAGCAGATGCCAGTCGGCGTCGTGGCACCCGGTGGCGAAGCCCGAGGTGCCGTTGACGAGGTAGCCGCCGTCAGTCCGGACCGCCGTCGCGTCGGGGATGAGGGTGCCGCCGACCTTGACGTCGGGACCGGTGAAGATCTCGTCCTGCGCCTCGTCGGGGAAGAGCGCCGCGATGAAGGAGCAGCCGGCCTGGATCACGGTCTTGAACGCGGTCGAGCCGCACGCCGCGGCGATCTCGGTCACCGCGTCGACCTGGGTGCGCGGCCGGCTCTGGTAACCGCCGTACCGCCGGGGGACGTTCATCCGGTGGATCCCGGCGTCCGTCAGCGCCGCGGCGACCTCGGGCACCACCCGCCGCTCCCGCTCGGTGCGCGGCGCGTGCTCGCGTACGAGCGGCCCCAGCGCCCGTACCCGTGCGACCAGATCGGAGTCGGTACGTCCTGCTGCCATTGGGTGACCTCCCGGGCACGACGAGTCATCACCGTGACGCGGATGCCGCACCCTGTCAACGCCGCGTCCGCGAAGCCGAGTTGACGCGCCGATCGGCTCCCGGGGCTTCGATGATCTTCGCCACTTCGCCGCCCGTTTGAGCGAGGGTCGAAGAGGGGAGCGTGCGGAACGTGGGCGGAGCCGAACGGGTCCGGCTTTGCCCATGTCGCCGCAGAGGGGTTGTCCTTACATTCCGTCCCTGCCTAGGGTCGCCCTCGAAGTGCAAGCGCTTTCTGAAGCGGGCTGTCCGCCGGCCGTCCGAGGAGAACCGCATGTCCCCACGCCCCGTCCGCCGCCGCGTCGCCGTGATCGGCACCGGCGCCATCGTCAGCGGCAGTCACCTCCCCGCGCTGAGATCGCACGCCGACCGGGCGGAGCTGGTCGCCGCCGTCGACGTGGACCCGGCCCGGTTGGCGGCCTTCCGCGAACTCGCGGGCGAGCAGGTCGCCGGGTACACCTCGACCGGCGACATGCTGGACGCCGTACGTCCCGACCTCGTCCTCATCGGCACCCCGCCCTCCCTGCACCGGGAGCAGACGATCGCCGCGCTCAAGGCGGGCGCATGGGTGCTGTGCGAGAAGCCGCTGTGTCTGTCCCTCGCCGAGTACGACGACATCGCGGCGGCCGAGGAGGCGTCGGGCGCGTACGCGTCGGTGGTCTTCCAGCACCGGTACGGCTCCGGCGCCGTGCACGCCCGTGAGCTGATCGCGAGCGGTGAACTGGGCGCCCCGCTGGTCGCGCACTGCCAGACGACCTGGCACCGCGACGCCGCGTACTACGCCGTGCCGTGGCGCGGACGCTGGGCCACCGAGGGCGGCGGGCCGACGATGGGGCACGGCATCCACCAGTTCGACCTGCTGCTGCATCTGCTCGGCCCCTGGGCGGAGATACGCGCCATGGCCACGCGCATGGTCCACGACACCGAGAGCGAGGACGTCTCCACGGCCCTCGTACGGTTCGCGAACGGCGCCCTCGCCACCGTCGTCAACAGCGTCCTGTCCCCGCACGAGGTCAGCCGTATCCGCATCGACTGCGCCGACGCGACGGTCGAGCTCACCCATCTGTACGGCCACCGCAACGACGACTGGGTCTACACGCCGGCCCCGCACGTGCCTTCCGAGCGGGCCACCGCCTGGCGTACCCCGGCCGCGGACCTGCCCAGCTCGCACACGGCACAGCTCGGCGCCCTCCTCGACGCCCACGACAACGGTGTCCGGCCGCCCGGCAGCGGCCCGGACGCCCGGGCCACCCTCGACTTCGCCGCGGCCCTGTACAAGGCCGCGTTCACGGGGCACCCGGTGCACGCGGGCGAGATCGCGCCGGGCGACCCGTTCTATCCGGCCATGCACGGAGACCACCCCCACTGGGCCCCCAAGGAGCGCGCATGAGCATCCGCGTCACCCACGCGCACGGCGACCACATCGCGGTGACGGCAGCGAACGGCACCGAGATCCTCCGCTACGTCTACCGCCCCGACCCGGACGCCTTCGAGTCCCGCAAGCCCTACGCCCACCCCGTGCGCACCCTCGCCGGGCACACCGTGACCGGCTACCGGCCCAGCGACCACCGCTGGCACAAGGGCCTCCAGATGACGGCGAGCCATCTGGCCGGCCAGAACTTCTGGGGCGGCAACTGCTATGTGCACGGCCAGGGTTACCTGCCGCTGCCCGACCGGGTCGGCTCGATGCGGCACGACGGCTTCCCGGTGTTCGCCGTCGAGGACGACCGGCTGACCTTCGCCGAGGAGCTCACGTGGGTCGAGAACGGCGGCGATGAGTGGGCGCGCGAGGTGCGCGGGCTCGTCGTGCACTCGGTGGACGAGGAGGCCGGCGCCTGGGCCCTGGACTGGTCGATCCGGCTCACCAACACCCGTGCCGAGCCCCTGCGGTTCGGGTCCCCGACCACCGAGGGCCGGGAGCTGGCCGGTTACACCGGGCTCCAGTGGCGCGGCCCGCGCGACTTCACGGGCGGGACCGCCTTCGCGCCGGACTCCGACGCGGACGCCGACAAGCTGATGGGCAGTCAGGGTCCGTGGCTGGCCTTCACCACCGAGCACGACGACATCGACGGACACTCCACGCTGGTGTTCGCGCACGCTCCGGAGAACCTGGAGGCCCTGCACGAGTCGCACTGGTTCGTGCGCTCCGAACCGATCCCCACGGTCGCGTTCTCGTGGGCGTTCTTCGAGGAGTTCGAGCTGCCACCGGGCGAGTCCTTCGCCTACCGGTACCGCGTCGTGTTCGCCGACGGGGCCTGGGACCGGGAACGGGTGGCCGGCCACCTGAAGGGATTGCCGTGGTGAAGCCGCACCTGCCGCATCCGCTGCCGGGCGCCGTCGGCCTGTCCCACCTCAGCGCCTACGACTGGGAGGCCGCCGACGGCGTGTGCGGTGGCAGCCCGCATCTGCACCTGGTGTGCACCGAGGCGTACGTCGTCACCGGCGGACAGGGTGCCGTCCAGACACTCAGCCCCGACGGCTACCGGGACATCCCCCTGGAGCCGGGCTCCGTCGCCTGGTTCACACCCGGCACCGTGCACCGCATGGTGCAGGGCGGCGATCTGCGGATCACCGTGCTGATGCAGAACAGCGGGCTGCCCGAGGCCGGGGACGCCGTCTTCACCTTCCCGCCCGAGGTGCTCGCCGATCCGGAGAAGTACGCGGCCGCCGCCGTACTCCCGCCCGGCACGGGCCCGGAGACCGCCGACGCGGCCCGGCGCCGCAGGGACCTCGCCGTCGAGGGCTACCTGGTCCTGCGCGAGGCGCTCGTCGCCGGTGACAACGGCCCGTACCTGGAGTTCCAGCGCTCCGCGGCCCGCCTCGTGCGCGCCAAGGTGTCCGACTGGCGGGAGCTGTGGCGGGCCGGCGCGCGGGCGGCGGCCGAGCGGACGGGCGCCCAGCTCGACGCGCTGGCGGCGGGTGAACCGGCGTACCTCGGCGACGCGACCGCGTACGAGGCCGGGCCCACCAGGCTCGGCGGGTTCGGGATGTGCGGCCGCCGGGACGAGTACAACCTGCCGGGCACGACGCTGCCGTACGGCGGCGAATAGCACCGCTTGCTCAGGGGGGGCACAGGGGGGCTGTCAAGAAGAGCCCGAGGAGAGGAGAGGTGACCTCGGCATGCCCGGACACAGGACAAAGGGGTTCTGCGCTTCGGCCGCGGCACTGGCGCTCTGCGCGATGCTGGCGGGCTGCTCAGGATCCGGGGAGTCGGTCGGCGGCGGCAAGGTCGTGCTGCGCTACACGTGGTGGGGCAACCCCGACCGCGCGCAGCGCACCGAGCAGGCCCTCGCCCTGTTCGAGAAACAGCATCCCGACATCCAGGTGCAGACGTCGTTCTCGGCCTACGACGCCTACAAACAGAAGCTCGCCACCCAGGCCGCGGGCGGCGACGCCCCCGACGTGATGCAGCTCGACTACCGCCAGATCGACCAGTACGCCTCCGGTGGCGTCCTGCTCGACCTCGGCGAGCAGAAGGCCGTACTGCGCACCGGTGAGATCGACGCGGGCCTGCTCGCCACCGGCCGGCTGGACGGCACGCAGTACGCCGTCCCGCAGGGCCGAGGCACCGAGACCATCGCCTACGACGTCAAGGCATGGAAGGCGACCGGCGTACCGCTCCCGGACGAGAGCTGGACCTGGGGCGAATGGGCCGACACCATGCGGGCCCTGGCCGAGAAGACCGGCAAGCCGGGCGCCACCGACCCAGGGCAGAGCGAGGACTGCTTCGAGGTCTGGCTGCGCGGCCAGGGCAAGTCCCTCTACACCAAGGACGGCAAGCTCGGCTTCGGCGCCGACGACCTGACCCGCTGGTGGACCTTCACCGACGAGCTGCGGCGCGAGGGCGTCGTCTCGCCCGCCGAGCAGACCACCCAGCTCGACGGCTCCGTCGAGAACACCCCGCTCGGCCGCGGCGAAGCCCTGAGCGACGCCAACTGGGACGCGCCGGCCAGCGGTTACCTCGCCCTCATACCGAGCGGCGTCGCGCTCGCGCCGATGCCCGCCGGCGAGGACGGCACACCCGGCCAGTACTTCAAGCCGTCGATGTTCCTCGGCGTCGGCGCCGGCACCGGCCATCCGAAGGAGGCGGCCCGGCTCGTCGACTTCCTCATCAACGACGAGGAAGCGGCGAAGATCCTCGGCGCCACCCGCGGCATCCCCGTCAACGACTCCGTCCGCAAGGAGATCGAGCCGCAGCTCAAGGACTTCGACAAGACCATCTCCGCCTACCAGACCTCCCTGGAGGGCACCCTCGAGTCACCGCCGCAGGCCCCGCCCTCGGGCGACAACGCCCTCCAGACCACCTTCCAGCGCGACTACGACCAGGTGTCGTACGAGCGCATGTCGCCCCGCGAGGCGGCCGAGAACTACGTCACCGAGGCGAAGGCGGAGCTGCGGTCATGACCACCACCACGATCCCCGCGAAGGCGAAGCCCGTCGGCGCCGCCACCCCGAAACGCCGGACCGCGCGCGAACGGCAGGGCCCCGCCTGGGTGTTCCTGTCCCCGTGGGTGCTCGGCGCGGTCGCCCTGACCCTGCTGCCGATGGCCGTGTCGCTGTACCTGTCCTTCACCGACTACGACCTGTTCAACCCGCCGCGCTGGGTGGGCCTGCGCAACTATGTCCAGATGTTCACCGAGGACCCGCGCTACTGGCGCTCGGTGGTGACCACCCTGACGTATGTCGTCATCGCCGTGCCGCTGCAACTCGCGCTCGCCCTCGTCGTCGCGCTCGCCCTGAAGTCCATGAAACGCGGAAAGGCCTTCTACCGGTCGGCGTTCTACGCCCCCTCGCTGCTCGGGGCGTCGATGTCCATCGCCCTCGTGTGGCGCGCGATCTTCAACGACGGCGGCACCGTGGACAACCTGTTCGGCACCGGCGGCTGGGTGAACCGGCCCGGTTGGGCGCTGCTCGCCGTGGCGCTGCTGACGGTGTGGCAGTTCGGGGCGCCCATGGTCATCTTCCTCGCCGGACTCCAGCAGATCCCGGCAGAGCTGTACGAGGCGGCGGCCGTCGACGGGGCGGGGAAGTGGCGTCAGTTCCTGTCCGTCACCGTCCCCATGCTGTCCCCGGTCCTGTTCTTCAACCTCGTGCTCCAGACCATCCAGGCATTCCAGGTCTTCACACCCGCCTTCGCGATCGGCGCCGGCAAGGGCGGCCCCGCCGACTCGACCCTCGTCTACACGCTCTACCTCTACGACCGCGGCTTCGTCGCCTCCCACATGGGCTACGCCTCCGCCATGGCCTGGGTGCTGCTGATCGTGATCGGCGCCGTCACGGCGGTGCTGTTCCGCACCTCGCGCTCCTGGGTCTTCTACACCTCCGAGGGGGACCGATGACCGCGACCGCCGTCAACCGTAAGCCCGCCCGCCGGGGCCGGGTCGCCCTGCACCTCGGCTGCCTGGCCGCCCTGCTGGTGATGCTGTACCCGCTGGCCTGGCTGCTGGCCACCTCGCTCAAGCCGGCCGACGAGGTCATCGCGAGCCTCGACCTGCTGCCCGGACGACTTGAGTGGTCGAACTACTCCACGGCCCTGGACGGCGTCAACGACGTGTCCATCTGGCGGTTGCTGAGCAACTCCCTGCTGATCGCGGGCGGCGCGGTCCTCGGCAACGTGGTGAGCTGCTCGCTGGCCGCCTACGCCTTCGCGCGGCTGAGGTTCCGGTTCCGCGGGCCGCTGTTCGCGTTCATGATCGCCACGATCATGCTGCCGCACCACGCGGTGCTGATCCCGCAGTACATCATCTTCAACCAGCTCGGCCTCGTGAACACCTACTGGCCGCTGATCCTGCCGAAGTTCCTGGCGACGGAGGCCTTCTTCGTGTTCCTCATCGTGCAGTTCATGCGCGGTCTGCCGCGCGAGCTGGAGGAGGCCGCGCGCATCGACGGCTGCGGCCCCTTCCGCAGCTTCTTCCAGGTCGTGCTGCCACTCACCCGTCCCGCGCTGATCACCACGGCGATCTTCACCTTCATCTGGACGTGGAACGACTTCTTCACCCAGCTCATCTACCTCTTCGACCCGGACAAGTTCACGCTCACCCTCGCCCTGCGTTCGTTCGTCGACGCCTCCAGCACCTCGGCGTTCGGCCCGATGTTCGCGCTGTCCGTGATCGCGCTGCTTCCGATCGTCCTGTTCTTCCTCGCCTTCCAGCGCTTCCTGGTGGAGGGCATGGCCGGCTCCGGACTTAAGGGGTGAGCGGGGTGCCGGCACGTGAGGCGGGCGAGGTGTTCGGCCCGCGCATGACCCTGTTCGCCGACGTGCTGAGCGTCGGCCTCGCAACTGCCGTGGCCTGTCTGCCCCTGCTGACCGCCCCGGCCGCGCTGTCGACCGCCTGCGCGGTGCTGCGCGGCGTGGCGGAGGGCCGGCCCGCCACCGCCGGGCGGTACTTCGCGCTGCTACGGCGAAGGCTGCGCGCCGGCGACCTCGCGGCGGGCATCCTCGCGTCGGCGGGCGTCCTGCTGCTGGCCGCGGATCTGGCGCTGGCCCGAGCGGGACTGCCCGGCGGGGCGGCCTTCGCGGTGATCGCCGCCGGTATCGGGGCCTGCGCCATGGTGGCGGGCCTGCGTGCCTGCGCCCGCCCCGAGTCGCTCACCGACTGGCGGACCGCCCTGCGGGAGGCCGCCCGCGATGCCGTACGGGATGCGGGAGGCAGCGGCCTCGTGCTGCTCGCGGTGGCGACCGCCGCCCTGTGCGCCTGGATGCTGCTGCCGCTCGCGTTCCTGGTGCCGGGACCGCTCGCACTGGCGGTCACCGCCGTGGACGTACGCAGGGGAGGATGACGTCGAGTTCACCCCCTGATCTCCTTGCATGTCCATGAGTTAACGGGCCATTAGGCGGCATGCGGTGTGAAAGGGCCGTTCCGGTGTCAATCATCTTGTCATGAACCTGCGACCCGACGGGCGGGTCGCAGCCTCATGGAGGTGTGGAATGCACCGCAGACTCGCCACCGGTCTTGCCGCCTCAGCCCTCTCCCTCGTGACGGTCGTCGCCACCGCGGCGGCCGCCGACGCCGCCCCCGCCGACAAGCCCCAGGTCCTGTCCGGTTGGACCCAGACCAGCGCTTCCAGCTACAACGCCTGGGTCGCCGCCCGCAACAACCAGTCCGCCTGGTCCGCGTACGGCTTCGACTGGTCCACCGACTACTGCTCCTCCTCGCCCGACAACCCCTTCGGCTTCCCCTTCTCCACGTCCTGCGCCCGCCACGACTTCGGCTACCGCAACTACAAGGCGATCGGCGCCTTCGACGCCAACAAGTCGCGTCTGGACAGCGCCTTCTACGAGGACCTCAAGCGCGTGTGCGCGAACTACGGCGGAGCGACGAAGGCCGCCTGCAGCAGCACCGCCTGGACGTACTACCAGGCCGTGAAGGCCTTCGGCTGATCACGTCGTCGAAGGCGAGGGGGTGCCGCGGGTGCGGCACCCCCTCGCTCGGTGAGTCGTCAGTTCGCGGCCCGGAACGAGCGCAGCCGCAGGGAGTTGCCGACCACGAACACCGAGGAGAAGGCCATGGCCGCCCCGGCGATCATCGGGTTGAGCAGACCGGCCGCGGCGAGCGGCAGGGCGGCGACGTTGTAGGCGAAGGCCCAGAACAGGTTCGACCGGATGGTGCCGAGCGTCCTGCGGGAGAGCCGGATCGCGTCGGCGGCCACGCGCAGGTCGCCGCGCACCAGCGTGAGATCGCCGGCCTCGATCGCCGCGTCCGTCCCGGTGCCCATCGCCAGCCCCAGGTCCGCCTGGGCCAGCGCGGCAGCGTCGTTGACACCGTCGCCGACCATCGCGACCGAACGGCCCTCGCCCTGAAGGCGCTTGACGACATCGGCCTTGTCCTGCGGCAGTACCTCGGCGATGACGTTCTCGGGCGCGATGCCGACCTCGCGGGCGACGGACTGTGCGACGGCCCTGTTGTCGCCGGTCAGCAGGATCGGGGTGAGGCCGAGGGCGCGCAGCCGCCGGATCGCCTCCGGGCTGGTCTCCTTCACCGCGTCGGCGACCTCCAGCACGGCCCGCGCCTCGCCGTCCCAGGCCACCGCGATGGCGGTACGACCGGCCGCCTCGGCGTCGGACTCGGCCTGCCGCAGGTCGTCCGGCAGCTCCATGGCCCACTCTTCGAGCAGCCGCTCCCGCCCCACGAGCACCGCATGTCCGTCGACGATGCCCTGCACTCCGAGGCCGGGCACGTTGGCGAAGTCCTCGGGTGTGGGCAGCGAACCCAGCTTCTCCAGCGCCCCGTCGGCCACGGCACGGGCGATCGGGTGCTCGGAGGCGTGCTCCAACGCGCCCGCGAGACGCAGGACTTCGGTCTCGTCGGTGTCGTCGGCGGTGTGCACGGCGAGCAGGGTCATCCGCCCGGTGGTCACGGTGCCCGTCTTGTCCAGGACGATGGTGTCGACCTTGCGCGTGGACTCCAGCACCTCGGGGCCCTTGATCAGGATCCCGAGCTGCGCGCCCCGCCCCGTGCCCACCATCAGCGCGGTCGGCGTGGCCAGGCCCAGGGCGCACGGGCAGGCGATGATGAGGACGGCGACCCCGGCGGTGAACGCCGCGGCCGGCCCGGCGCCGTTGCCGAGCCAGAAGCCCAGGGTGGCCAGCGCGAGGGCGATCACGATCGGCACGAAGACGGCGGAGATCCGGTCGGCGAGCCGCTGCGCCGCGGCCTTGCCGTTCTGCGCGTCCTCCACCAGTCGCGCCATCCGCGCGAGCTGGGTGTCGGCGCCGACCCGGGTCGCCTCGACGACGAGCCGGCCGCCCGCGTTGATCGTCGCCCCGGTGACCGGGTCGCCCTGGGCGACCTCGACCGGCACGGACTCGCCGGTGAGCATGGAGGCGTCCACCGCCGAGGAGCCCTCGACGACCGTGCCGTCGGTGGCGATCTTCTCGCCGGGACGTACGAGGAAGCGGTCGCCGGCCTTCAACTCCGAGACGGGTACGGTCCGTTCGCGGCCGTCGGCACCGAGCACGGTGACGTCCTTGGCGCCCAGCTCCAGCAGTGCCTTCAGTGCAGCCCCCGCCTTGCGCTTGGAGCGGGCCTCGAAGTAGCGCCCGGCGAGGATGAACGCGACGACCCCGGCGGCCGCCTCCAGATAGATGTTCCCGGAGCCGTCACCGCGGGAGATGGTCAGCTCGAAGGGGTGCGTCATGCCCGGCTCGCCCGCCGTGCCGAGGAACAGCGCCCACAGGGACCACAGGAACGCGGCGGTCGTACCGACCGAGATCAGCGTGTCCATGGTGGCCGCGCCGTGCCGCAGATTGGTGAACGCCGCCTTGTGGAAGGGCCATCCGGCGTACACCACGACGGGCGCCGCCAGCGTGAGCGACAGCCACTGCCAGTACTCGAACTGGAGGGCCGGGACCATGGCCATCGCGACGACGGGCACGGCCAGCGTCACGGCCGTGATCAACCGCTGCCGCAGCGGCCGTAGTTCGTCGTCCCCGCCGGTGTCCTCGGGCGTGTCCTGGACGGGTGGTGCCGGCTCCCGCGCGGTGTATCCGGTCGCCTCGACGGTGGCGATCAGGTCCGGGACGGCGACGTCACCGCCGTAGCTGACCTTGGCCTTCTCGGTGGCGTAGTTGACCGTGGCGGTGACGCCGGCCATGCGGTTGAGCTTCTTCTCGATGCGCGCCGCGCACGAGGCGCAGGTCATGCCGCCGATGGCGAGTTCTACCTCGGTCGTGGGGTCGGACGCGGTGGTGGTCATCGCTGCTCCTCGTGCGGGGTACGGGCGGAGCCCGGGGCGGCCGGGCTCCGCGGTCGGGGTGCGGGTCAGGCCGCGCGGCCGGTCAGCTCGTAACCGGCGTCGTCGACCACCTCGCCTATAAGGGCGTCGTCGGGCTCCGTGGCGCTGGTGACGGTGACCTGGCCGGTCGCGAGATCGACGTCGACCCCGGTGACGCCGTCCAGTTCGCCGATGGCCTTGGTGAGCGTGGCCTTGCAGTGGGCGCAGCTCATACCGGAGACGGCGTAGGTGGTGGTGGACATGGGTTCCTCCTGGGATGCGCGGTCGCGGTCGACCTTGATACGGGGTGGGGGTATCCTTGCCGGTGTCCATGTATACCCCTAGGGGGTAGGCGCCGCAAGCTCGGATCCGGGTTGACTTCATACCCCCTGGGGGTATGGTGAGGTGCATCGAAGGACCGTATCGAAGGATCAGACCCGTAGGAGACCGCCATGCATGCCGGACTGAGGATCACCGCGTTCGCGGCCGCCCTGGCCGCGACCTTCGGCACCGCCTACGGCGTGGGCAAGGGTGTCGACCCCGTCGTGGAGGACCCCGCGCCCGCCCGTCACGAGAGCCACGGCGAGGCGTCGCCGGATCCGGCGGGCGGAGGCGGTCACGGGGGGCACGAGACGGCTCCGGCGGGCGGAGGCGATCACGGCGGGCGCGAGATGCCCCCGGCGGGCGGGCTCCAGATCTCCGAGGGCGGCTACACCCTCGACCTGCGCACCCCGACCGTCACCGCCGGAAAGCGCGCCGAGCTCAGCTTCGCCATCCGTGACGGCGCCGGCCGCGCGGTCACCGCCTACCAGCGCGAACACGACAAGGAACTGCACCTCATCGTGGCCTCACGCGACCTGGCCACCTACCGCCACCTGCACCCCACCCGCGCCGCCGACGGCACCTGGAGCATCCCCGTCGAACTGCCCCGCGCGGGCGGCTACCGCGTCTTCGCCGACTTCACCCCGGCGAAGAAGGGCGCCGAGAACCTCACCCTCGGCGCGGACCTGGCCGCGTCCGGCTCCTTCGAGCCGCAGCGGATGCCCGCACCGAACACCACCGCGAAGATCCACGGTTACGAGGTCCGCCTGGACGGCGGCCTGCGCCCGGGCAAGGCGAGCGAGCTCAAGCTGAACGTCTCCCGAGGCGGCCGCCCGGTGACGAATCTGCAGCCCTACCTCGGCGCCTACGGCCACCTGGTGGCCCTGCGCTCCGGCGACCTCGCCTACCTCCACGTCCACCCCAACGGCGAACCCGGCGACGGCAGCACGAAGCCCGGCCCGCAGGTCTCGTTCACCGCCACGGCCCCGAGCGGCGGCACCTACCGCCTGTTCCTCGACTTCAAGCACGAGGGTCAGGTCCACACCGCTCAGTTCACGGTCCGAGCCGGCGCGGGAGTGGCCACCGCCACGGACGCGCCCGCGCACGACGAGGGGGCCGGGGAGCACGGCCACTGAGGGCTCAGATGCGCCCCGCCCTCCGCTGCCGGCGCAGCAGCAGTCCCAGGTAGACCCCGCCGACGACCGCCGTGACCACGCCGACCGGTAGCTGGGCCGTCTCGTGGATGCGCTGCGAGGCGAAGTCCGCGACCACCACGAGCAGGGCGCCGGTGCAGGTGGCGGCGAGGAGATTGGGGCCGGGGGAGCGGGTGAGCCGGCGGGCCAGTTGCGGGGCGATGAGCGCGACGAACGGGATCGGGCCGGCGGCCGCCGTGGCCACCGCACAGGCCGCCGTGGCCAGCACCAAAATCACCAGCCGGGTGCGCTGGACCGGCACGCCGAGCCCGCCCGCCACGTCGTCGCCCATCTCCAGGATCCGCAGCCGGCTCGCGGCGAACGCCACCAGCGGCAGCACGACCAGCAGGCCGAGGGCCGCCGGGCGGACGTCCGCCCAACTGCGGCCGTTGAGGCTTCCGTTGAGCCACACCATCGCCTGCGCGGCCTGCGTGAAGCGGGCCTTGGCCAGGAGATAGGCGTTCACGCCCTGGAGCAGCGCGCTCACACCGATGCCGACCAGCACCAGCCGGTAGCCGTGGATGCCCTGCCGCCACGCCAGCAGATACACGAGGACGGCGGTCACGAGGCCGCCGCCCACCGCCCCCACGGCGATCTGCCCGCCGCTCCCGCCGATCAGCAGCACGACCAGCAGACCCCCGGTCGCCGAGCCGTAGGTGAAGCCCACGATGTCCGGGCTGCCCAGCGGATTGCGGGTCAGGCTCTGGAAGAGGGCACCGCTCAGCCCGAGCGCCGCGCCGACCAGGATGCCGATCAGCAGCCGGGGCAGCCGGAGGTCGTTGATCACGAAGTCGGTGCGCGGGCTGCCGTTGCCCAGCAGCGTGCGGACCACGTCCGCCGGGGAGATGGTGTACTCGCCGGTGCCGAGTGCGAGGACGCCGACCGCGGCGGTGCCCGCGAGCACCAGCACGCAGACCGTCACCGCGCGCACGTCCACGCGTAGCGAGAGACGATGCGAGCGGCTCCGTACGACATGGGTACGGGCGCGCGGCGGGGTCTGCGTCGTCATGCCGTCACCGTCCTGCGGTAACGGACCAGGGCGATGAACACCGGTGCGCCGACCACGGCCGTGACCACGCCCGCGTCCAGTTCGTCGGGGCGTACGGCGACCCGGCCGAGGACGTCCGCGAACAGCAGCAGTGCCGGCGCCAGCAGCATCGACAGCGGCAGCGTCCAGCGCTGGTCGGCTCCGGCGATCAGGCGGGCGATGTGCGGCACGGCGAGCCCGACGAAGACCAGCGGCCCGACAGCCGATGTCGCGGCCCCGCACAGCAGCGTCACCGCCACCAGCCCGACGAAGCGTGTGCGGTCCACATGCGCGCCCAGCGCCCGTGCGCCGTCGTCGCCCAGCGCGAGCGCGTTCAGCGGCCGGACCAGCGCCAGCGCGAGCAGCAGGCCCACCACGACGAACGGTGTGATCGCCGTCAGCGTCGCGCTGTCGGCCCGCGCGAGCGACCCCACGCTCCAGAACCGCAGTTGGTCCAGGGCCTGGGCGTCGAGCAGCATCAGAGTCTGGCCGATGCCGGTGAACACCGCCGCGATCACTGCGCCGCCGAGCGCGAGCCGCTCCGGAGTGGCGCCGCCGCGACCGCCGGAGGCCAGCGAGTACACCAGCAGCCCCGCCACTACTGCGCCCGCCATCGCGAACCACACCGACGCCCACAGGCTGGTGACGCCGAGCGCGGTGATGGACAGCACGACTCCGGTGGCGGCGCCCGCGTTGATGCCGAGCAGCCCCGGATCGGCCAGCGGGTTGCGGGTGAGCGCCTGGATCAGCGCACCCGCGACGCCGAGCGCCGCACCGGCCGCGATGCCCGCGAGCGTGCGCGGCACACGGACGTCCCAGATCACCGAGGCCGCGGTCGAGCCGTCGTCGTGGAGCAGTGCGTCGAACACCACCGACGGCGACAGCGCGCGCGAACCGACGGCCAGGCTGAGCACGGCAGCGACGACGAGCAGGAGCAGGGCCCCGAACACGGCCACAGTGCGCGTCGAGTTGCGACGCCTGCGCGGTCGCGTGTCCGTCCGTACAACAGGGGCCGTCTCGGCCTCAGTCGCCACCGATGCCCTCCGCGCGACGGCGTTCGGCGATCAGCCGGCCGAGCGTCTTCTTGTCGATCTTGCCCACCGAGGTCCGGGGAAAGGCCTCGATGACCTCCACCCGGTCGGGGAGCTTATAGGCGGCGACCCCGCGTTCGGTGAGAAATGCCGCCAACTCCCGCTGTCCCGGGGCCTGTCCGCGTGGCACGAGGTAGGCGCAGGTGCGTTCGCCCATCGTCTCGTCGGGCATGCCGACCACGGCCGCGTCGTGCACGCCCGGATGCGCGAGGATGTGGTTCTCCAGCTCCTCGGCGGAGATCTTGTCGCCGCCCCGGTTGATCTGGTCCTTGGCCCGGCCCTCCACGACCAGATGCCCGGAGGGCAGGACCCGCACCAGGTCGCCGGTGCGGTAGTAGCCGTCGGCCGTGAAGGCACGGGCGTTGTGCTCGGCGGCGCGGTAGTAGCCGCGCAGGGTGTACGGGCCGCGGGTGAGCAACTCACCGCGCTCGCCCGGGGCCACGTCACGGTCGTCCTCGTCGACCACGCGGACCTCGTCGGCGGGGGACAGCGGGCGTCCCTGGGTGCCGGTCACGAGCTCGGGCGGATCGTCGAGGCGGGTGTAGTTGAGCAGGCCCTCGGCCATGCCGAACACCTGCTGGAGCGTGCAGCCGAGGGCCGGTTCGACCCGGGCGGCCGGCTCGGCGCCCAGCTTGGAGCCGCCGACCTGGAGCAGGGCGAGGGAGGAGAGGTCGGCCTCCTCCCACTCCACCGCGTCCAGCCACAGCAGCGCGATGGGCGGCACCACGGCGGTGGCCGTGACTCCCTCCCGCTCGATCAGCCCGAACGCGTCCTCGGGGCTCGGCGTGGGGGAGAGCACGACGGTGCCGCCCGCCATCAGCGTGCCCAGCAGCCCGGGGCAGGCCAGCGCGAAGTTGTGCGCGGTCGGCAGCACCACCAGATAGACGGTGTCGCGGTCGAAGCCGCAGACCTCGGCGCTCGCGCGGACGTTGTAGGTGTAGTCGTCGTGGGTGCGCGGGATCAGCTTCGGCTTGCCGGTCGTGCCGCCGGACAGCAGCAGCACGGCCACGTCGGCCGGGTCGGGCTCGGGCAGCGCGGCCGGTTCGGCGTCGACGTCTGTGAGCGCGGTGAACTCCTCCGCGTCGCCCGCCACCAGGACGTGCTCGACGCCGGGCACGGCCTTGCGCAGGGCGCGGGCGAGGTTGCGGAGGTCGAAGCCGTCGTGCAGGTCGGGGATCGCGTACGCCGTCGCGCCGGACACCTCGGCGACATGCACGATCTCGCTCTCGCGGTGCGCCGGCAGGGTGAGCACCGGTATCGCACCCGCCCTCAGCAGGGCGAAGAACAGCACCACGAACGCGTCGGTGTTGGGGAGCTGGACGACCACCCGGTCACCGTCGCCGATGCCAGTCCGCCGCAGCCCCGCCGCCATCCGGTCGGCACGCAGATCGAGTTCGGCGTACGTCCACCGGTTGCCCTCGGCGTCCACGAGCGCGGTCCGCCCGGGTGTGCGCTCGGCGCTCTCCCTCAGCAGCCGGTCGAGCGGCCGCCCCTGCCAGTAGCCCTCCGTGCGGTACTTCTCGGCCAACGGGTCCGGCCAGGTCACCCAACCGTCGAGCATGCTCAACTCCCGCCTGCTGTTTAGGAAAGGCTTGCCTAATGAATCTGCGCGGTCAAGCCTGGGAGCGTGATCTGGACGGCATCGCGCCGCGGAGGCTAGGGTCTGTTCTGAATTAGGTTAGGTTAACCTAAGTCCAGGGAGGTAGGTCCTTGCTGCGTTATCGGAGCGCGGAGACGGAACTGCCGGGAGACCCCGTCCAGTTGGCGGCGAGGCTGGCGGAGTCGGGCTTGTTCGACCAGTACGTGATCTACGAACAAAGCGGCGACATCTGGTTCGCCGGAGGAGCGCTCGGCGAGATCCTGATCGGCCGCTCCGAGATCCGCCGCCGCTGCCTCGACGGGGAGACCGTCGCCCCGCTCGGGCCGCATCCCCTGCGCCAGGTCCACGACGAACTCGACCGGATGGCCGTCGAGGGCTGGAACGCCTACGGCTGGATGGCGTTCGAGTTCTCCCATCTCCACGCCGGCCGCCCCGACCGGGCGGGCGACGACGACCTGCTGCATCTGCTGGTCCCGCACAGCGAGGTGAGGATCGGTCAGAGGGGCGTTCTCATCCGCAGCGCCGACGACGAGACGCTGGACACGCTGACCCGCTTAGTGGGCCGCGTCGAGGCGCGACCCACCGTCGTACCCCGCCCCATCGACGTCACGGACGCCGAGGGCCGCTACCCGGACATGGTGGCCCAGGCGATCGAGGACATACGGACCTCCGACCTTCAGAAGGTCATCCTCTCCCGGTCCGTCGACGTGCCCTACCCGGTCGACTTCGTCGCCACCTACGTCCACGGCCGCTCGCACAACACCCCCGCCCGTTCCTTCCTGTTGAACCTCGGCGGGCGCCGGGTCGCCGGATTCAGCCCCGAGACGGTCGCCGAGGTCAGCGCGGACGGCGAGGTCGTCACCCAGCCGCTGGCCGGCACCCGCGCACGCGGCTTCGGCGAGCGCGAGGACGAGCGGCTGCGTGCCGAACTCCTCGCCGATCCCAAGGAGATCTCCGAACACGTGCTGTCCGTCAAACTCGCCGAGGAGGAGATGGCCACCGTCTGCCGGCCGGGCACCGTCTCGGTGCGCGACCTGCTGAGCGTCCGCAGACGGGGCAGCGTGCAGCACCTCGGCTCCAGCGTGCACGGCCTGCTGGCCGACTCGGCCACCGCCTGGGACGCCCTGCGCGCGGTGTTCCCCGCGGTGACCGCGTCCGGCATCCCCAAGGCCCCGGCCTACGACTGCATCGCCCGTCTTGAGAAGGAGCCGCGCGGCATCTACAGCGGGGCGGTGATCCGGGCCGGCAGCGACGGCTCCCTCGACGCGGCACTCGTGCTGCGCAGCATCTTCGAGGAGGACGGCCGCACCTGGCTGCGGGCCGGCGCCGGCATCCTCGCCGGATCGACCCCGGCCCGGGAACTGGAGGAGACCTGCGAGAAGCTGCGCAGCGTCGCCCCCTATGTCGTCCCGGCACAGGGTCAGGGGTGCGCGTGAAGCTGGGTGAAGTAGTCGTGGACGTGGCGCCGTTGCGCTCCAGCAGAGACTTCAGGCTGGTGTTCGCCACCCAGGCGATCTCCATGGTGGGCACCCACCTCACCTCGGTGGCGGCCAGCCTCCAGATCTACACACTGACCGGATCGTCGGTCCAGGTCGGTCTGATGAGCCTGGTGCTGGGCCTGTCACTGCTGGTCGGCCTGGTCGCCGGCGGGCTGCTCGCCGACCGGGTCGACCGGCGCCGGGTCATGCTCGTCACCCGGGCGGTGACCGCGGTGGTGATCGCCGGGCTCGCGGTGAACGCGGCGGTGCCCGATCCGCAGGTGTGGTTCGTCTTCGTGGCGGCCGTACTGGCCGGCTTCACCGCCGGACTGGGCGGCCCGGCCCTGATGGCCGCCACCCCCACCCTGGTGGCACCAGGCCAACTCGCCGCCGCCGGCGCGCTGACCACGCTCACCGCCCAACTGGGCGGCATGGTCGGCCCGTCGCTGGCCGGTGTGATCGCGGCCGGACCCGGCCTCGCCTGGTGCTTCGCGATCGACGCGGCCATATACGTGGTGGGACTCGCCCTGCTCGCCCCGCTGCCGAAGCTCGCCCCCGAGGGGCCGGCCGAGGCGCAGCATCCGCTGAAGGCGATGGGGGAGGGGCTGCGCTTCCTGCGCGGCAACCAGGTGGTCGCCGGGCTGCTGCTGATCGACGTCTGCGCGGTGGTCTTCGCGATGCCGTACGCGCTCTTCCCCGAGCTCGGCACCGAGCACTTCGGCGGCGGCCCGTCCACCGTCGGACTGCTCTACACCGCCCCCGCGGTCGGCTCCTTCTTCGGCGCGCTGACCAGTGGCTGGACCGGCCGGGTGCACCACACCGGGCGGGCGCTGATCGGCGCGGTCGCGGTGTGGGGCGTGGCGATCACCTGCTTCGGTCTCAGTCCGAACCTCTGGTTCGCGCTGTTCTTCCTCGGTCTCGCCGGACTCGGCGACACCGCCTCGGAGATCCTGCGCCGGGCCCTGCTCCAGCACTACACGCCGGACCGGCTCCAGGGCCGCGTCGGCAGCCTGTGGCTCGCCCAGGCCACCGCCGGGCCCTCCGTCGGCAACGTCGAGGCGGGCCTCGTGGCCAGGGCGCTCGGCTCGACGAGCGGTGCCGTGGTGCTCGGCGGCGTGATCTGTCTGGCGGGCGTGGGCGCGCTGGCCCTGGCCATGCCGGGGCTGCGCAGGGCCACCCTCAGCCGGCCTCCGGACGCCGACGGGGACGACCGGGCGGCGCCCGCCGCCAAGACCTCCCCGGCGGCCGACTGACCCAGCCTCAGGACGACAGGGCGGAGAACCATGCCGAGCGCGCGGATCAACGGGATCCGGCTCCACTACGAGGACACGGGCGACGGCGATCCGGTCGTCCTGGTGATGGGCCAGGGCGCCGGAGGCCGTGCCTGGCACCTCCACCAGGTCCCGGCGCTGGTCGAGGCCGGGTACCGGGTCGTCACCTTCGACAACCGGGGCATCCCGCCCACCGACGAGTGCCCGCAGGGGTTCTCCGTCGGCGACCTGGTGGCCGACACGGCGGGCCTGGCCGAGCACCTCGGTCTCGCGCCGTGCCGTTTCGTCGGCGTGTCCATGGGGGCGTACGTCGTCCAGGAGTTGATGCTGGCGCGTCCCCGACTGGTGCGGCAGGGCGTGCTGATGGCCACCCGGGGCCGTACGGACGCCCTGCGCGCGGCGATGGCACGGGCCGAACGTGCCCTGTACGACAGCGGATCGGAGCCGCCGGTCGCCTACGGCGCCTGGATCCGCGCCCTGCAGAACCTGTCCCCGGCCACCCTGGACGACGAGCGCCAGGTCCAGGACTGGCTGGAGCTCTTCGAGTTCTCACCGCAGCGGCAAGGGCCGGGCGTACGGGCCCAGTTGGACCTTGAGGTTCCTGAGGGCCGGCTCGCGGCCTACCGGGCGATCGACGTGCCCTGTCTGGTCGTCGGCTTCGCGGACGACGTCGTCCTGCCGCCGCACCTGGGTCGCGAGGTCGCCGACGCCATCCCTGGCGCCGTCTACCAGGAGATCAAGGGCTGCGGCCACTACGGCTATCTGGAGCGGCCTGACGAAGTGAACCGGCTGCTCCTTGAGTTCTTCCACGACCGTGCTTCCACACCCGGCCATGCTGAATTAGGTTAGCCTCACCTAAGTAGTCTTCTCAGGGGGTCATGGTGCACCGCACCTTGCTGAACGGCAAGATCCACCGAGCCACCGTCACCCAGGCGGATCTGCACTACGTGGGATCCCTGACGATCGATCAGGACCTCCTGGAGGCCGCCGACATCGTCGAGGGTGAAGCGGTCCAGGTCGTCGACATCGACAACGGCGCCCGACTCACCACCTACGCCATCACCGGCGAACGCGGCAGCGGCGTCATCGGGATCAACGGCGCCGCCGCCCATCTCGTCCACCCCGGTCACCTGGTGATCATCATGTCCTTCGCCGCGCTCGACGAGTCCGAGCGCGCCACCCATCGGCCGCGGGTCGTCCACGTCGACAAGGCCAACCGGATCGTCGCGCTCGGCGCCGACCCCGCCGAACCGGTGCCCGGCGCGGACGACCAGTTCTCCGGCACCTTCACCGACCGTGCGCCGCGCCCGTCCGGCGAGCAGGAGAGGAACTGAGCCATGGCCAACCCCTTCGACGACGACAACGGCGTCTTCCGCGTCCTGGTCAACGACGAGGGCCAGTACTCCCTGTGGCCGGACTTCGCGCCCGTACCCGACGGCTGGACTTCCGTGCACGGCCCCGCCGGCCGGGCCGCCTGCCTCGACCACATCGAGCGGCACTGGACGGACATGCGCCCGCGCAGCCTGGCCGAAGCCATGCGCAGGGCCGAGGGCTGATGGCCGGCCGCCCGGTCGTGGAGGACGTCCTTCCCCTGTCACCCATGCAGGAGGGGATGGTCTTCCACGCCCTGTACGACGAACGCGGCCACGACGTCTACACCGGCCAGATGACCCTGCGCCTCGAAGGCCCGGTGGACGAGCTGTACATGAGCGCGGCGGTCGCGAAACTGCTCGCCCGCCACGCCAACCTGCGGGCCGCGTTCCGCACGCAGCGCTCAGGCCGCCCGGTCCAGGTGATCAGAAGCACGGTGACGACCCCCTGGCAGGTCACGGATCTGTCCTCCCTGCCGCCGGAGGAACGCGAGCCGGCCTTCGAACGGCTGCTGGCCGAGGACCGCGCCGAGCGGTTCGACCTGGCCCGGCCACCGCTGGTGCGGTTCCGGCTCGTCACCTTCGACGCCCTGAACCACCGCCTGATGATCTCCTCCCACCACCTCCTCTGGGACGGCTGGTCCGCCCCCGTCCTGGTCCGGGAGCTGTTCCATCTCTACGCGGCGGGCGCCGACACTCTGCCCCGCGTCCGGCCGTACCGCGACTACCTGGCCTGGCTCGCCCGGCAGGACCGCGCCGCCGCCGAGCGCGCATGGCGGGCCGCTCTGACGGGACTTGACGAGCCGTCACTCGTCGTACCGGACGCGCGGGACCTCCCCGCCGAGGAACCCGAGAGGCGGGTCTGGGAACTCTCCGAGCGCGACACCGAGGCGCTCACCGGCACCGCCCGCGCCCACGGAGTGACGGTCAGCACCGTGCTCCAGGCCCTGTGGGCCGTGCTGCTCGGCCGGCTGACCGGCCGCACGGACGTCGTCCTCGGCGCCACCGTCTCCGGCCGCGACGCCGACGTGCCCGGAATCGAGTCCATGGTCGGCCTCTTCATCAACACCCTGCCGGTACGCGTACGGTTGCGCCCCGCCGAACCGCTCGCCGACCTGCTCACCCGGCTCCAGTTGGAGCAGTCCGCGCTCCTCGACCACCGCCACCTCGGCCTCGCCGACATCCAGCGCGCCACCGGGCACACGGTCCTCTTCGACACACTGCTGGTGTTCGAGAGCTACCCCATCGACGACGAGGGCATAGCCCGAGCACTCGGCACCGACGGCCTCCGTATGACCGGGGTTTCGGTCCACGACGCCACCCACTACCCGCTTACCCTCACCGCCCTGCCCGGCGACCGGCTGACCTTGACCCTCAGCCACCGTCCCTCCGCGCTGGACGACGCGGCGGTGACCGGCGTCGCCGATCAACTCAACGTCCTGATCCGGGAGTTCACAGAAAGCCCGGCGACCCCCGTCGCCAGGCTCGGCCTCCCCCCGTCCGATCAGCCGCCCGCGCGGGACGAGCACCCGCTCCCGCACCCCACGGTCCGCGCCCTCTTCGAGGACCAGGCGACCCGCACCCCCGACGCACCCGCCGTCCTGCACGGCGACACGACGCTGACCTTCGCCGAACTCGACGCCCGTGCCGGGCGGTTGGCGGCCGCCCTGGCCGATCGGGGCGCCGGACCCGAGACCGTGGTCGCGGTCGCCCTGCCGCGCGGCCCCGACCTGGTCGTCGCACTCCTCGCGGTGCTGAAGGCCGGCGCCGCCTGTATGCCGATCGACCCCGGGTATCCGCCCGAGCGCGTCACACTGATGCTCGACGAGGCCCGGCCCCGCCTCGTGATCTGCGACGCACCGACCGTCCAACAGCTCGGCATCGAACCGGAGTCGGTCTGCGCGCCGGACGCGGAGGCCGCCCTACGACAGCAACCGCCCCTGTCACCCGACCACCCGGCGTACATCATCTTCACCTCGGGCTCCACCGGCCGCCCCAAGGGTGTGATCGGCACCCAGCGGGCCCTCGCCAACCGACTGCACTGGGGCCGGGACCTCGGGAACCCGGACGGGACACCCGGCGTCCGCGTCTCGAAGAGCCCGCTCAGCTTCATCGACGGACTCACCGAGCTGCTCGGCGCGCTCGTCGCCGGCGAGGCCGTGGCACTGGCCGACGACGAGGCGACCGGCGATCCGACGGCCCTCGCCGCCCTGGCCGACCGCCACCGGGCCACCCTCATCACCGCGGTACCCAGCCTGTACTCGACCCTCGTCGAATCCGCCCCGCCGGGCGCCTTCTCCACCGTGCGCACCTGGGTCTCCAGCGGTGAGACCCTCCCCGCCGAACTGGCCGACGCCATCGTCCGGCGCTGGCCGCGGGCCCAACTGGTCAACCTCTACGGCTGCTCCGAGGCGGCCGGCGACAGCCTGATCCACGTCCACGACGGCGGCGAGGGCGCGGTGCCGCTCGGACGGCCGATCGCGGGCACGCGCGTCCACGTCCTCGACCCGTTCCTGCGACCGTCCCCCACCGGCGCGGTCGGCGAGCTGTACCTGTCCGGGGCCGGACTGGCCCGCGGCTACCTCCGCCAACCCGGCCGCACCGCCGAACGCTTCGTCGCCGACCCCTTCGGCCCCCCGGGCAGCCGCCTCTACCGCACCGGCGACCTGGCCAGGCTCCGGGCCGACGGCACGGTGGAGTTCCTCGGCCGGGCCGACGACCAGGTGAAGATCAGGGGCTTCCGGATCGAACCCGGCGAGATCGAGGCGGCCATCAGCGCGCTGCCGGGCGTCGCCGGCGCCGCGGTCGTTGCCAGGGAGGACAGCTCGGCACCACGGCGCCTGGTCGCCTACGCCGTGCCGGAGCCCGGGGCCGTCCTCGAACCCCTTGCCGTGCGGCGGGCCCTCGCCGAGCGGCTGCCCGCACACCTCGTACCTTCGGCCGTGATCGTGCTGGCGGAGCTGCCGCGCACCCCCAGCGGCAAACTCGACCGACGCGCCCTGCCCGCCCCCGACTTCACGAAGACGTCCGCCTTCGAACCGCCGCGCACCGAACCGGAGAAGGTGCTGTGCGCACTGTTCGCAGAGGTGCTCGGGCTGGAACGGGTCGGGGTCCACGACGACTTCTTCGAGCGCGGCGGCGACAGCATCGTCTCGGTCCGCCTGTCCGACCGCGCCCGCAGAGCCGGACTCGCGCTGTCCCCACGGGACGTCTTCACCCACCGCACCCCGGCCGGCCTCGCCCAGGCACTGCCCGACGAAACCGGAGCCGTGCCCGAGGAGTTCACGCCCACCGGCGCCCCACTGGTGTCCCTCAGCCAGTCGCAGCTCGACAACGTCAAGGCGAGGTGGAGGACCCGATGAGCCAGGCACCCGGGGACGACGGTTCCCTGGTCGAGGACGTACTGCCGCTCTCCCCGCTCCAGCAGGGCCTGCTGTTCCACGCCCTGTTCGACGAGGGCGCCCAGGACGTCTACACCATGCAGTCCCTGGTGGAGATCGAGGGCCCCCTGCGCCCCGCCCTCCTGCGCACGGCCGCCGAGGAACTCTTCGTCCGGCACGCCAACCTGCGCAGCGCCTTCCTGCACGAGGACCTGGACGAGCCCGTGCAGGTCGTGCTCAAGCAGGTGCCGGTGAACTGGGCGGAGGGGGATGGGGATGCCGCCGGCCTGATCGCCGCGGACGCCGCCGCCCGCTTCGACCTCACCGACCCGCCGCTGCTGCGCCTGACGCTCCTGCGCCGGGCCGCCGACCGCTGGCTGCTGATCCTCACCAACCACCACCTCCTGCTGGACGGTTGGTCCATCCCGCTCCTCGTCCGCGAACTCCTCCAGCTCTACGCCGCCCAGCTCGCCCCCGGCACCACGGCCCCGCTGCCCGCCGTACGCCCCTACCGGGACTTCCTCGCCTGGCTCGCCTCCCGCGACCGGGAAGCGTCCGCCGACACCTGGCGCGCGGCACTGGCCGGAGCGACACCGACGGTACTGGCGCCCTCGTCCGCCGGACTCCTCCCGGTCCTGCCCGAGCTGCACACGCTGCGACTCACCGAGGAACTCACCGGCCGGGTGCAGGAGTTCGCGAGGAGTCGCGGAGTCACCGTCAACACGGTCGTCCAGGGCCTGTGGGCCCTGCTGCTGGCGCGGCTGACCGGTCGGGACGACGTGGTCTTCGGGGCGACGGTGGCGGGACGGCCCGCGGAGCTCGCCGGCGCGGAGTCGATGATCGGCCTGTTCATCAACACGGTGCCGGTCCGGGTGACCGTCCCGCCCGGCGAGCGCGCGGGTGCCTACCTGCGCCGGCTTCAGGACGGACAGTCCCGGCTGATGGACCATCAGTACCTGGGCCTGACGGAGATCCAGCGCCTGGCCGGCGCGGGCGATCTCTTCGACACCCTGCTGGTCTTCGAGAACTACCCGATCGACGAGGCGGCGGTCGCGGAGGCGGAGGCATCAGCAGGGCTGAGGATCCTGGAGGTCAAGGGTTCGGGCGCCACCCACTACCCACTGACCCTCGCCGTGCTCGCCGAACGACGGCTCGGTGTCGTCTTCGAGTTCCGCCCCGACTGCTACGACCGCACGGGAGTGGAGGAGCTGTCCGGCCGCTTCGAGCGGCTGCTCCACGCGTTCCTGGCCACCCCGGAAGCCCCCCTGGCGGCACTGGACGTCCTGGCGCCCGGGGAGCGGACCGCGCTGCTGGCGGGCGGGGCGGGGGACCGGCTGCCGGTGCCGTACCGCACGATGCCCGAGGTGTTCGAGGCACAGGCGGCCCGCACGCCGGACGCGGTGGCGGTGGTGGGTGACGGTCGACGTCTGACATTCGAGCAGCTCAACGCAACGGCAAACCAACTGGCCCGGCATCTTGTGGAGTTGGGTGCGGGGCCGGAGCAGATCGTGGCGTTCGCCCTGCCTCCGACCCCGGACACGATGACCGCACTCCTGGCGATCCAGAAGGCCGGCGCGGCCTATCTGCCACTGGACCCGACATGGCCCGAGGAGCGCCTCGCGGCCATGCTGAAAGACGCGAATCCCGTGGCTGTCGTCACCACGACGACTGCGGCGCCCTGTCTTGAGGGGCGCGGGGAACTGCGCGATCAGCCACAGACAACCGGCACTCGCTCCCCGGTACCGCCACCCCACCGCTTCGTACTCCTCGACGCCCCCGAAACCCGCCGGCGCCTCGCCCACACCGACCCTTCCAACCTCGCAGTCCCCCTCCTTCCCGAACACCCCGCCTACGTCATCCACACCTCCGGCTCCACCGGCCGCCCGAAAGCCGTCGTCATCCCCCAACGAGCCATCGTCAACCTCTTCACCGCCCACAACGCGGCCCTGCACGAACCGGCGTCGAAAGCCGCCGGGGGCCGCCCGCTGAGGATCGGCCACGCCTGGCCCATCGCCTTCGACGCCTCCTGGCAGCCCATGCTGTGGATGTTCGCGGGACACGAACTGCACATGGTTCCCGAGGACGTCCGCCGCGATCCCGCGGCCCTGCGGGACTTCCTGGCCCGCCACGGCATCGAGTTCATCGAGCTGTCCCCCTCCCTGCTCGGCGAGCTGGTCGCCCAAGGCGGCGACTGGCAGGCCGAGTTGAAGGTGCTCGGCGTGGGTGGCGAGGCCGTACCGCCCGACCTGTGGCGAACCCTGCGCGACACCGACGGACTCGCCGCGCACAATCTCTACGGCCCCACCGAATGCACCGTCGACTCCGCCGACTGCGACCTCGCCCTCAGCGAGCGGCCCTCCATCGGCCGCCCTGTGGCGGGCGGCACCCTCTACATCCTCGACGGGCACCTCAACCCCGTCCCCGTGGGAGTCGACGGCGAGCTGTACGTCGCCGGTGCCGGCCTGGCACGCGGATACCTCGGCCAACCCTCCGCCACCGCGGCCCGCTTCGTCGCCGACCCCTTCTGTGACCACCCCGGCGCCCGCATGTACCGCACGGGCGACATCGCCCGCTGGACCGAGGACGGCCTGGTCGAGTGCCTGGGCCGGGTCGACGACCAGGTCAAGATCAGGGGCTACCGGATCGAACCCGGCGAGATCGAGGCGGTGCTGCTGGGGCACGAGCTCGTCGAACGGGCGGCGGTCGTCGTCCGCGAGGACACACCCGGCGTACGGCGTCTCGTCGCCTACGTCGTCCTCACCGCGCCCCCGGCCGAGGACACGGCGGAAGTGCTGCGCCGGGCCGTGGCCGCCGTACTGCCCGACTACATGGTGCCGTCGGCGTTCGTACCGGTGGACGGCTTCCCGCTCACCCTCAACGGCAAGCTCGACACCGCCGCCCTCCCGGCCCCGTCCCGCTCCGCCGGACCGGCCGCGCAGCCGCCCCGCAACCCGGTCGAGGAGCGGCTCGCGAAGCTCTTCGCGCAGGTGCTCGGGCTGGACACGGTAGGCGTGCACGACAGCTTCTTCGCACTGGGCGGCGACAGCATCGTGTCGATGCGGCTGGTCGGGCAGGCGCGGGCCGCCGGGCTGGCGATCTCACCGCGCGACGTGTTCGAGCGGCCCACCGTCGCGGAACTCGCCGAACGCGCCGACGCCGCGCACCGCGAGGGCGACGCCGAACGCACCGACGCCGCGCACCGCGCGGGCGACGCCGAACGCCGCGTGACGGACCCCGACGCGGGGACCGGTGACATCCCGCTCACCCCGATCCTGACCTGGCTCACCGAGCGGGACGGCCCCTTCCGCGCCCTCAGCCAGGCCCGCTTCCTGCGGACCCCGCCCGGCACGGACCTCGACGGACTGCGCCGCACCGTCCAGGCTGTCCTGGACCGGCACGATCTGCTGCGCTCCGCCTTCTGGCGGGCCGAGGACGGGTCCTGGCGCTTCGAGGCCGCGCCCGTGGGCTCGGCCCGCGCCGCCGACTGCGTGCGGCGCGTCGACGCCGGGCAACTGGAGCACACGGCGATCGGCACGCTGGTGCCGGAGGCGATGGACGACCTGGTCGCCGAGCTCGACCCGGCCGCCGGCGCGATGGCGCGGTTCCTGTGGTTCGACACCGGCCCCGGTCGCGAGGGGCGGCTCCTGGTCGTGCTCCACCACCTGGTGACCGACGCGGCGTCCTGGGGCGTACTGGTCGTCGATCTGGCCGCCGCATGGGAGGGCGGAGAGCTGTCGCCGGTGGGCACGTCCTTCCGGGAGTGGGCGCAGGCGCTTCGCGAGCTGGCGCCGGAACGGGCGGACGAACTCCCGTTCTGGCAGCAGGTGTTGGAGCGCCCCGAGCAGCCCCTGGGAACCGGCCCGCTGGACCCCGTCCAGGACACCAGGGCCACCATCCGCAGGCACTGGACCACGCTGGGCCCGGACATCACCGCACCCCTGACGGCCACCTCCGTCCAGGAGGTGCTGCTGACCGCGCTGGCACTCGCCGTACCGGACTGGCGTGCAGCCGCACCGGATCTCTACCGGTCACCGGGGCCTTCCCTCTCCCGCGACCCCAGCGTGCTGATCGCCCTGGAGGGGCACGGCCGCGAGGAGCACCTGCTGCCCGGCGCCGACCTGTCCGGCACCCTCGGCTGGTTCACCACGGTCTTCCCGGTCAGGCTCGACCCCGGGACCACCGACCACGTGTCCCGTATCCGCGACCAGTTGGCCGCCCTTCCCGACAAGGGCATCGGCTACGGCCTGCTACGCCACCTCACCCCGGACACGGCCGCGCAACTCGCCCAACTCCCCGAGCCCCAGATCCAGTTCAACTATCTGGGCCGGATGACGGTGAGCGAGCGCCGCGAGAACGCCGTGTTCACCAGCGCACCCGAGACCGGTGCCATGGGCAGCGGCGCCGACCCCGGCATGCCCGTCCCCTACGCCCTCGTCGTCGACGCGGTGATCACCGGGACGCAACTCTCGGTGTGCTGGCAGTGGCCGGAACGGCTCTTCACCGAGCCGGAGATCCAACGGCTGGCCGGGCTCTGGACCAAGTCCCTGGAACGGCTTCTGAAAGGCGAAGACCAGTGACGGAGACCCCCACCGCCGACCTCGCCGCACGCAAGCGCGAACTGCTGCGCCGCCGAATGGAGATGGCGGGCCTCGCCGACACGGCCCGTTCGGAGAGGATCCCGCCGCGCCCCGCGGACACGGCACGGCTGCCGCTGTCGTACGCCCAGTCCCGGATGTGGCTGCTTCAGCAGCTCGACCCGGCAAGCCCCGCCTACAACGTCTGCCTCGCCATCCGGCTGCGCGGCCCACTCGACCCGGCCGCGCTGCGCACCGCCCTTCAGGGCCTGATCGACCGGCACGAGATTCTGCGCACCCGCTATCCGGTGACCGAGGACGGCACCCCGGAGCAGATCGTCGACGCCGCGGCGCGGGTCGAGTTCGCCACCGCCGATCTGCGCGGCCTGACGGAGGGCGAGCGGGACAGCCGTGCGGCGGACCTCGCCCGCACCGCCTCGGCGACTCCGTTCGACCTGGCCGCCGACCACCCCCTGAGCACCCTGCTGATCCGGCGCGCCGAGCAGGACCACACCCTGGTGCTGACCGTTCATCACATCGCCTGGGACGGAGGGACGTTCAACGCCCTGTCCCGCGACCTGACCGCCCTCTACCGGGCGGCGGCCACCAAAGAGCCCTCCGAACTCGGACAACTCCCCCTCCAGTACGCCGACTTCGCGCGCTGGCAGCGCACCGCCTGGACCGAGGAACGGTTGGCCGAGCACCTCGACCACTGGCGCTCCGCCCTCGTCCCGCCGCCTCGCCCCCTCGCCCTGCCCACGGACGCGCCCCGCACCGCCCGTCCCGCCGCGGACGGCGACCGCCGCTTCCACACCTTCGCCCCCGACGTCACCGACCGGCTCACCGTTTTCGCGCGCGGTGCGCGCGTCACCCCCTTCATGGTGCTGTTCGCGGGGCTGGCGGCCCTGCTGCACCGCACCACCGGCGCCACCGACGTCCCCATCGGCTCGGCCGTCATGAACCGCGATCTGCCCGGCCTCGAAAACCTGATCGGCAACTTCGGCAACACCCTCGCCCTGCGCGCCGACCTCGCAGGCGACCCCGGGTTCGGTGAACTCGTCGAGCGGGTGCGGCAGTTGTGCACGGACGGCTACGCCCACCAGGACATGCCCTTCGACCAACTGGTGGAGCGGCTCAAGCCTGACCGGCAGCCGGGGCGCTCCGTCTACTTCGACGTCATGCTCCTCTTCCTCACCCAGGGACTCCAAGGGCCGCAGTTCCCCGGGGTGAGCGCCGAATGGGAGACCGTCCACAACGACACCACCCAGTTCGACCTGTCCCTGGAGGCGTTCCTCACCGACGGCCGGCTGCGCATCGAGGCCACCTACCGCAGCGGCCTGTTCACCCCGGACACAGTCGACCGCCTGCTCCGGCAGCTTGAGACGCTCCTCGCCGCCGCCCTCGGCGACCTCGAACTCGCCGTGTCACGACTTCCGTTGTTGACGGATGCCGAGGAACTGCTGGTCCTCCAGGAGTGGAACGCCACCGGCCGCCCCGTCCCGGTCACCCATCTCGCCGACCTCCTCGCCCGGCAGGCCGCACGCACCCCCGACGCACCAGCCCTCCTTGCCGACGACGGCACGCCCGCCCTCGACTACGCCGGCCTGCACTCCCGCGCCAACCGGCTCGCCCGGCTGCTGATCGCCCGCGGCGTGGGCCCCGAGCACCTGGTGGGCGTCGCGCTGGACCGCGGCACCGACCTCGTCGTGGCGCTGCTCGCCGTGCTCAAAGCGGGTGCCGCCTACGTCCCGCTGGACACCGGATACCCCGCCGAACGGCTGGCGTTCATGGTCGAGGACGCCGCGCCCACCGTCGTACTGACCTGCGCACAGGCTGCCGGGGCCCTGCCCGACGGGACACCCTTGCTGCTGCTCGACGCCCTGCCGAGCGCCGGTCTCGACGACGCCGAACTCACCGACGCCGACCGGCTCCAGCCCCTGCGCCCCGAACACCCGGCCTACGTCATCCACACCTCCGGCTCAACCGGCCGCCCCAAGGGCGTGGTCGTCCCGCACTCCGCGATCGTCAACCGGCTGCTGTGGATGCAGGAGACGTACGGACTCGCCTCCGGGGACCGGGTGCTCCAGAAGACGCCGGCGAGCTTCGACGTGTCCGTCTGGGAGTTCTTCTGGCCGCTGATCACGGGGTCCGTGCTGGTCCTCGCCCGGCCCGGAGGTCACCGCGACGCCGGCTATCTCGCCGGGCTGATCCGCGAACGGCGGGTCACGACCGCGCACTTCGTCCCCTCGATGCTGCGCGTCTTCCTGGACGACCCCGCAGCCGAGCAGGTGCGCGGCGTCCTGCGCCGACTGGTGTGCAGCGGAGAGGCGCTGCCCGGCGAACTCGCCGAGCGCTGCGCCGAGTCGCTCCCCGGCACGGAACTGCACAACCTGTACGGCCCCACCGAGGCCGCCGTGGACGTCACCGCCTGGCCGTGCGCCGACGGGACGCGCTCCGGCGCCGGCTCCGTGCCGATCGGGCGGCCGGTGTGGAACACCCGCACGCTCGTCCTCGACGCGACCCTGCGTCCGGTGCCGCCCGGCGTCCCGGGCGAGCTCTATCTGGGCGGTACCCAGCTCGCCCGGGGCTACCTCCGGCGCCCCGGCCTGACCGCCGGCCGTTTCGTCGCCGACCCCTACGGCCCGCCCGGCGCCCGCCTCTACCGCACCGGAGACCTGGTGCGCTGGAGCGCACAGGGGGCGCTGGAGTTCCTCGGCCGGTCCGACGACCAGGTGAAGATCCGCGGCTTCCGTGTCGAACCGGGCGAGACCGAGGCCGCCGTGGCAGCACTGCCGGGCGTCTCCCAGGCCGCGGTGACCGTACGTCAGGACCTGGCGGACGACGCGAGGTTGGTCGCGTACGCCGTGCCCCGGCCCGGGGTCTCGCTGGAGCCGCTGCGGGTCAGACAGGACCTCAGGGCGACGCTGCCGGAGCATCTGCTCCCCGCCGCCGTGGTGATCCTTGACGACCTGCCGCTGACCCCCAGCGGCAAACTCGACCGAGCGGCCCTGCCCGCACCCGACCTGTCCGGCCTCACCACCGCCACCGCGCCCCGCACACAGGCGGAGGCGAGCCTGTGCGTCCTGGTCGCCGAACTGCTCGCACTGCCCTCCGTCGGTATCCACGACGAGTTCTTCGCCCTCGGCGGCCACTCCGTCATGGCCACCCGCCTGGTCGCCCGCATCCGGGCCGAGCTGGGCGCGGTCGTCCCGTTGCGGGCCGTCTTCGACACGCCGACCGTGGCCGGGCTCGCCCCGCTCCTGTCCGCCCCGGCCGCCGAGCGACGCCCCCCGCTGCTGCCGGGCCGGCGTCCCGACCCGCTGCCGCTGTCCTCCGCGCAGGCCAGGCTCTGGTTCCTGTACCGACTGGAGGGGCCGAGCCCGACGTACAACATCCACACCGCCGTACGTCTCACCGGACGACTCGACGCCGAAGCACTGCGGAGTGCGCTTGATGACGTCGTGGGACGGCACGAGGCGTTGCGCACGGTCTTCCCGGACGACGACGGCACGCCCTGCCAGCGGATCCTTCCCGAGGCGGCCGTGCCCTTCGCGGTCGTGCCGACCCGCGCCGATGACCTCCACGGACACCTGCGCGAGGCCGCCGCCTACGCCTTCGCGCTGGACACCGAGATCCCCGTACGGGCCACGCTCTACGCCCTCGGCCCCGACGAGCACGTCCTGCTCCTCCTCGTCCATCACATCGCGACCGACGGCTGGTCGGCGGAGCCGCTGCTGCGGGACCTGGAGACGGCCTACGCGGCGCGGCGCCGCGGCATCGGCCCCGCATGGCCGCCGCTGGCGGTGCAGTACGCCGACCACACGCTGTGGCAGCGGCAGTTGCTCGACGACGGGGGCGTGGCGGACCGCGAACTCGACTACTGGTCACGGCAGTTGGAGGGAGTGCCGGAGGAACTCCAGCTACCCGTCGACCGGCCGCGCCCGGCCGTCGCCGGATACCGTGCCGGTGCTGTGGACTTCGCCCTCGACGCCGAGGTGCACGAAGCGCTGCGGGAACTGGCGGCGGAGGCCGGCGGCACCGTCTTCATGGCGCTCCAGGCCGCCCTTGCCGTCCTGCTCGGCCGCATGGGCGCCGGGGACGACATCCCGATCGGCACTCCGGTCGCCGGCCGGGGCGACGCGGCCCTCGACGATCTCGTGGGCCTCTTCGTCAACACCCTCGTGCTGCGCACCGACATCTCCGGCGCCCCGACGTTCCGCACACTGCTCGCCCGGGTGCGGGAGCGGGACGTGGACGCCTACGCCCACCAGGAACTGCCCTTCGAGCGGCTGGTGGACGTGCTCGCCCCGGCCCGGTCGATGGGCCGCCATCCACTGTTCCAGGTGATGCTCGCCCACCAGCAGGCCCCGGACGGCCCACGCGACTTCGCGGGGCTCACGCTGGACGAACTGCGCGTCGACTTCTACACGGCCAAGACCGACCTCGCCTTCCACGTCTTCGAACGGCCGGACGGCGGCGGCATCACCGGCTCACTCGTCCACAGCCGCGACCTGTACGACCACGACACCGCCCAGGACATGGTGGAGCGGTTCGTGCGGCTGGTGGGCGAGCTGGCCCGGCGCCCCGACCGGCCGGTCGCCCTCGCCGACGTCCTCACCCCGCGTGAGCGCGCGCTGATGCTGGGGGAGTGGAACGACACCGCCCACCCCATGCCCGCGACCACCCTGACCGCCCTGGTCGAGGAACAGGCGGCGAGGACCCCCCGGCTCACCGCCGTGGAGTACGGCGTCGAGGGCGGCACGCGTCTGACGTACGGCGAGCTCAACGCCCGCGCCAACGCCCTGGCCCGGCAGCTCATCTCACTCGGCGTCGGGCCCGAGCGGTGCGTCGGCATCCATCTGGAACGCTCGGTGGAGATGGTCGTGGGACTGCTCGCCGTGCTGAAGGCGGGCGGGGCGTTCGTGCCGCTGGAGCCGTCCTGGCCGGCGCGCCGGATCGCCGAGGTGTGCCGCAGCGCGGCGCTGACCGCGGTGCTGGGCAAGCCGGGGCACCCAGGGGTTCTCGGGGACGACGCGCCACCGTTCGTCGAGGTGCGCCTGGACGGCCCCCACCAGCCGGACAACCCGGCCGTCCCCGTCGATCCGGAGGGCCTCGCCTACGTCATCCACACCTCCGGCTCCACCGGCGTCCCCAAGGGCGCCATGATCCGCCACCGCGCCATCGCGCACCGACTGCTGTGGCAGCGCGGCCTGCTCGGCTTCGGCACCGACGACGCGGCCCTGTTCAAGGCGCCGCTCGGCTTCGACATCTCCATCAACGAGATCTTCCTGCCGCTGGTGAACGGCGGACGCGTGGTGATCGCCGAACCCGGCGGCGAACGCGACGTCGACTACCTCCTCGACACCGTCGAACGCCACCGGGTCACCTTCACCTACCTCGTCTCCTCCATGCTCGACCTGCTCCTGGAACTGGACGGCTTCGCCCGGCGGGCCGGCTCGCTCCGACACGTGTGGTGCGGCGGCGAGGTCCTCACCCCGGAGCTGTTCGCCCGCTTCCGCACCGCGAGCCCCGCGGTGATGTACCACGGGTACGGACCGGCCGAGGCCACCATCGGCGTCAGCCACGTCGTCTACCGCACCGGCGCCATCCGCAGTGCCGTCTCCATCGGGCGGCCCAACGGAAACACCCGGCTGTACGCCCTGGACGACCGGCTCCAGTTGGTGCCGGTCGGCGTGCCGGGCGAGCTGTACGCCGGCGGCGTCTACCTCGGCCGCGGCTATGTCAACGACCCCCGCCGCACCGCCGACCACTGGGTGGCCGACCCGTTCGGCCCGCCCGGCGAGCGGCTCTACCGCACCGGTGACCTGGTGCGGTGGCAGCGCGACGGCACCCTGGAGTTCCTCGGCCGCGCCGACCACCAGGTGAAGATCCGCGGCATGCGGGTCGAGCTGGAGGAGATCGAGGCGATCCTCGAACAGCACCCGGGCGTCCGGCGCGGCGTGGTGGTGCTCCGGGAGGACGCCCCGGGCGTCAAGCAGCTCGCCGGGTACTACCTGGGTGCCGACGACCTCGGCGACCTGCACGACCAACTGCGGGAGCGGCTGCCCGAGCACATGGTGCCGCGCACCCTCACCGCCCTCGACGCCTTCCCGCTGCTGCCCTCCGGCAAGGTCGACCGCGGCTCCCTGCCCGCACCCGTGACCACCGCGTCCGGTACACCGGCCCGGGAGCCCGCGGACGAACGCGAGCGCCGGCTCTGCGAGTTGTTCGCCACCGTCCTCGGGCTGAGCCAGGTCCGCGTCGACGACAGCTTCTTCGAGCTCGGCGGCGACAGCATCGTGTCCATCCGCCTGGTGACCCTGGCCCGCAAGGCCGGTATCGCGCTCAGTCCCCGGCACGTCTTCCAGACCCCGACACCGGCCGGGCTGGCCGCCTCCGTCGAGCCGACCGGCACCGCTGTCGTAGACGACCCGGTCGGCGAGGCGGAACCGACCCCGATCATGCACTGGACGGCGGGCCCCGACGGCTCCCACGACGGTCTCGCCCAGGCGGTCCTGCTCGTGACCCCGCCGGAGCTCACGTACGACACCGCCGTCGACGTGCTCCAAGCGGTGCTGGACCGTCACGAGATGCTCCGCGCCCGGTTCACGGACAAGCTGGTGGTGCCCGCCGAAGCCGCGGTGCGGGCGGGCGACCTGCTGACCCGGGTACGCGACGCGGCACTTGACGCCGAACTGGCCGCCGCCGTCGCCCGGCTCGACCCGGCGGCCGGGCGCATGCTCCAGGCCGTGTGGTTCACCGACTCGGGCCGGCTGCTCCTGGTGGCCCACCATCTGGTCGTGGACGGTGTGTCCTGGCGGATCCTCACCTCCGCCTTGGCGGAGGCGTGGCAGTCCGGCGGAGCCCTCCCGCGCGCAGGCACTTCCTTCCGCACCTGGAGCGGCCTCCTGCACGAGGAGGCGCACAAGCCGGAGCGGGTACGCGAACTGGCCTGGTGGACGGAGACGTTGAACAACGCACGGCCCCTGCTCGACCGTGCCTTCGACGCCGACGCGACCGTGCGGGAGCACAAGCTGGTGCTCCCGACCGAGGTCACCGGCCCCCTCCTGACCGACGTACCCGCCGCCTATCACGCCGCCGTCCCCGACGTCCTGCTCACCGCCCTCGCGCTCGCCGCCGCGGCCTGGCGGGAGGGGCGGGGCGACCTGGCCGGGCGTTCGCTGCTGGTCGGCCTGGAGGGGCACGGACGCGAGGAGCACATCGCCGAAGGCGTCGACCTTTCGGTAACGGTCGGCTGGTTCACCACCTTCCACCCGGTCACCGTCGACCCCGGCCCGCTGGACGTGGACGAGGCGCTGTCCGGCGGGCCCGCCGCGGGCACGGCACTCAAGCGGATCAAGGAGCAGGTGCGCGCCGTACCGGACCACGGACTCGGATACGGCCTCCTGCGCCACCTCAACCCCGACACCGCGCCCGCTCTGGAGAAACTCCCGCCGCCGCAGATCCTCTTCAACTACCTGGGCCGCTTCACCGCGTCCGGCTCCGGCGACCAACCCTGGGAGCTGGCCCCCGAAGCGCCCATGCTGAGCGTGCCGCCGCCGGACGGCGCACGCCCCGCCGCCGTCGGCCTGGAGATCAACGCCGTCGCCGTCGAGGAGACGGGCGGCGCACGGCTGCACGTCTCCGCCTCCTGGCCGGACACGTTCCTGACCGAGTCCGAGGCGCGAGAGCTGCTCGGCCTGTGGGAGCGCGCCCTGCACGCCCTCGCCCTGCACGCGGCCGGCTCCCCGGCCGGCGGCCTCACCCCGGCGGACCTCCCCCTGGTCGAACTCACCCAGGAGGACATCGACGACTTCGAGGACGACCTCTGAGCCCACGGACCGACCACTGAGCCACCACGGACGACTTCGGAGGAACCGGTGACGCAGCACCACCCGACCGCGGACGAGCTGCTCCGTTCGGTCACCGACACACTCGGCCCTCAGGCACCGCCGAGCGAGGACGACAGCCTGATCGCCTGGGGTCTGGACTCCATCACCCTGATGAGGATCGCGGGTGGCTGGCGCAAGCGGGGCATCCGGATCAGCTTCGCCGAGCTCGCCAAGGAACCCACCCTGCGTGCCTGGCGGACCCTGCTGGAAGCCCACGCCCCGGCGGCCCGGCCCACGAGCGACACCCCGGGCCCGCCACCCGCCCGGCCCGAACCCCGCGAACCCTTCCCGCTGGCCGTGATGCAGCACGCGTACTGGATCGGCCGCGGCGACGAGACCACGCTCGGCTCCGTCGCCGCCCACCTCTACGTCGAGTTCGACGGCACCGGCGTCGACCCCGACCGGCTCGATCAGGCCGTACGCGCCCTCGCGGCCCGCCACGGCATGCTGCGTGCCCGCTTCACCGACGACGGCCGCCAGCAGATCCTGCCCGACCTCACCGGACCCGCGACGACCGTCCACGACCTGCGGGCACGGGACGCCCGGACGGTGGCGGCCCGACTGGAGGAGGTCCGGCACGCCTCCTCGCACGCGCGCCTGGACATCGCCGCCGGTCAGGTCTTCTCCGTGCAGCTCTCCCTGCTGCCGGACGGCGCCGGCCGGTTGCACGTCGACGTCGACATGCTCGCCGCCGATGCCCTCAGCTACCGGGTGCTCCTGTCCGACCTCGCCAAGCTCTACCAGGACCCCGCCACCGCCCTCCCCCCGATCCGCACCAGCTACCCCGAGTACCTCGCGGAACGCGCCGACGTACGGCGGCTGAGCCGGGAGCAGGCACGCGAGTGGTGGCAGCGGCGCGTCCCCGGACTGCCCAGCGCCCCCGAACTCCCGCTCGTGCCGGAGGCGGAGCGCACGGATCCGACCCGGGTGACGCGTCGGCACCACTGGCTGCCGCCGGAGGAGAAGCGGCGTCTGACCGCCCGCGCCCACCGGCACGGGCTGACCCCGGCGATGGCGGTGGCGACCGCCTTCTCGGAGGTGCTGGCCGCCTGGAGCGGACAGCCGCGGTTCCTGCTCAACGTGCCGATGTTCGACCGCAGGGGCTCCCACCCCGATGTCGACCTGCTCGTCGGCGACTTCACCAGTTCGGTGCTGCTCGACGTCGACCTGGCCGCATCGGGCTCGTTCACCGAGCACGCGCGGCGCCTTCAGGACCGGATGCACACCGACGCCGCGCACTGCGACTACTCCGGTGTGGAGGTGCTGCGCGACCTGTCCCGGCAGCGCGGCGAACAGGTCCTGGCGCCCGTGGTGTTCACCAGCGCCCTCAACCTCGGGGAGCTCTTCGACGCGGGCGTGCGGCAGTCCTTCGGCAAGCCCGTGTGGATCGTCTCCCAGGGGCCGCAGGTGCTGCTCGACGCGCAGGTCACCGAGGTCGACGGCGGTCTGCTGGTCAACTGGGACGTACGGGAGGACGCCTTCCCGGCCGGTCTGGTCGACGCGATGTTCGCCGCCTTCCACGGCCTGGTCACCCGGCTCGGCACCGACCGCACCGTCTGGGAGCAGCCGGTGCCCGCCCTGCTGCCGCCCGAGCAGACGGCACTGCGGGCCAAGGTCAACGCCACCGAGGGCCCGCGCAGCCATCGGCTGCTCCATCAGGGCTTCTTCGAGCGCGCCGCGGCGACGCCGGACGCCCCGGCCCTGCTGTGGGGCACCGAAGGCACCCTGTCCTACGGCGAGTTGGCGGACCGTGCGCTGCGGACGGCTGCGGCGCTGGTGGCTCGGGGCGTGTGCCCTGGCGACACGGTCGCGGTCAGCCTGCCCAAGGGCACCGACCAGATCACCGCCGTCCTGGGCGTGCTGGCCGCGGGCGCCGCCTACGTACCGATCGGCGTCGAGCAGCCGGCCGCCCGCCGCGACCGGATCCGCGCCACCGCGGGATTCCGCGTCGCGCTGACCGACGGACGCCCGGTCGAGGGCCTCGACGCGCTGCCGGTCGCCGAAGCGGTGCTCACCGCCCCGCTCCCGGAGCCGGTCGCGGTGGACGAGGAGCAGCCCGCCTATGTGCTGTTCACCTCGGGATCCACCGGTGAGCCCAAGGGCGTCGAAGTGCCGCACCGGGCGGCCATGAACACCATCGACGACCTCAACGACCGCTTCGGCGTGGGCCCTTCGGACCGCTGCCTCGCCCTGTCCGCCCTCGACTTCGACCTGTCCGTCTACGACGTCTTCGCACTGCTGGGCGCGGGCGGCGCGGTCGTGCTCGTGGACGACGGCGACCGGCGCGAGGCGAGCGAGTGGGCCCACCTCGTGCGCACCCACCGCGTGACGGTCCTCAACTGCGTCCCGCCGCTCCTGGACATGCTGCTGCTCGCCACCGAATCCGGCGAACTCGCCGGAATGCGGGCCGTGTTGCTCGGCGGCGACTGGGTGGGCACCGACCTGCCGGGGCGGCTCGCCGAGCGGGCGCCCGGCTGCCGGTTCGCCGGTCTGGGCGGGACGACCGAGACCGCCATCCACTCCACCGTCCGTGAGGTGACGGAGCCTGAAGTCCCGGCGCACTGGCGGTCGGTGCCGTACGGCACCCCGCTGCGCAACGTCCGCTGCCGGGTCGTCGACGCCCATGGACGGGACTGTCCGGACTGGGTGCCGGGCGAACTGTGGATCGGCGGGGACGGGGTGGCGCTCGGCTACCGCGCCGATCCCTCCCGTACGGCCGAGAAGTTCACCGAGGCGGACGGGCTGCGCTGGTACCGCACCGGTGACCTGGCACGGTACTGGCCCGACGGCACCCTGGAGTTCCTCGGGCGCCGGGACCACCAGGTCAAGGTGCGCGGCTTCCGGATCGAGCTGGGCGAGGTGGAGGCGGCGCTCGCCGGACACCCCGCCGTACGGCGTGCCGTGGCCGGGCTGACCCGGGGACAGGGCGTCCAGCTCGCGGCCGCGGTGGCCGCCGACGCCGGGACGAGCGAGGACGACCTGCGGGAGTGGGCGCGCTGTGTGCTGCCGCCGCACATGGTCCCGGCCCGGATCGCCGTGGCCGCGGAACTGCCGCTCACCTCGAACGGAAAGCTGGACCGGCGCGCCGTACAGGAGCTGTGGCGGGCGGAGGAGGTGCAGCGGCACCGGGCGCCCGGCACCGCCCTGGAAACGGTCGTGGCCCGCGTCTGGCAGGACGTCCTGGGCGTCGAACGCGTCGGTCTCGACGACGGCTTCTTCGCCCTCGGCGGCGACTCGGTCCTCGCCACGGTCATCGTCGGCCGGCTGCGCGAGACGCTGGACACCTCGGAAGTGACCGTACGCTCCCTCTTCGCCACCCTCACGGCCGGCGGAATGGCCAAGCGGCTCGTGGCGGAGGAGCGGACGCCCGGCCGGCTCGACCGGGTCGCCGCGATCCATCTGGAGATCGAGGGCATGTCGGCGGACGAGGTCGAGTCCGCACTGCGCGACTCATGACAGAGGAAGGGGGAGGCGCCTGACGGGCGCCTCCCCCTCCTCCGATTCCCCCTCGGGCCGGTCAGTCGAGCTTCTCGAAGCCGGGCTCCAGGTTGTTCAGCGCCCACGGGATGCCCAGCGCGGACGGGCTGCGGAGCTGGCTGATGGTCGCGACGTCCGTCACGACGTAACGGCCGTCCTTCACCGCGGACATGTTCTTCACCAGGTCACTGGACTCGAAGGCCTTCTTCAGGTCCGGCGTGGTGAACGCGATGATCGCGAGATCGGCGTCGAGCTTGTCGAGCTGCTCGAAGGACAGCTCACCGGTCGGGCTGCCGTTGACCGTCTTGATGTTCTTCACCGACGGCGTCAGGCTCATCCCGACCTGGCTCATCAGCTTGGCGGCGAAGTCCTCCTCGGAGGCGATGGTGAAGATCTTCGCCGGGGTGTTGCCGATGGACAGGCTGTACGTCCTGCCGTCGAGCTTGGGGTGCTTCGCCTTCACCGCGGCGATGCCGTCCTCCGTCTCCTTGACGACCTTCTCGCCCTGGTCCTCCTTGCCGACGGCCTGCGCGACCACCTGCACGTGCTCCTGCCAGGTCTGCTGCCCCCACGCCGTCTCATAGCCGATGGTCGGCGCCACCGCGGCGAGCTTCTTGTAGTCCTTGTCGAGGGTGAAGTCGGAGGTGGCGAGGATCAGATCGGGCTGGAGGGAGGCGACCCTCTCGTAGTCGACGGCCGTCAGCGTGTCGAGGAGTTCCGTCTTCTTGGTGTCGATCTTGTCCTTCAGCCACGGGTAGACGCCGTCGGAGCTGAGGGAGTCCTTCGAGATGGCGACCGGGGTGACGCCGAGCGCGTAGAGCGCGTCGATGTCGTCCGTGCCGCCGTTGCCGATCACCACGATCCGTTCCGGCGCCTTGGTGATCTTCGTGGTGCCGAACTTGTGCTTGATCGACACCGGGAAGGCGGACGAGGCGCCCGCCTTCGCGTCGCCGGAGGCGTCGGAGGAGGAGTTGGAGTCGTCCTCGACGGAGCCGCAGGCCGCCAGGGCGGCCGCGAGGGTGACGGTGAGAAGGGTGCTGAGAAGCTTTCTCGACATGCGCGTCAGTAAAGCAAGGTTAGCCTTGCCTTAGCAACGCGTTTCGGACAACTTCTTTGTTTTTGGCGGTAGTTGGCGTTGCCCGATCACGGGTGAGCGTTGAGATAGCCCCCCATGGTGCGGAAGTAGTCGGTGGCGGCGTACTCCGTGCCGTCGTCGGTGCGCAGTCGCCGGATGACCAGCCCCGGGTGCCGGCCGGTGTGGGCGTCCGCGCCCGCCACGATGACGATGCCGTCGCCCTCGCGGATGAAGATGCGGCCCGGAGTGCCGCCGTAGCGGCCCTCGGAGACACCTGCCGAGAGGATCCGGATCCGCTGTCCGCAATGGAACGTATACGCGTTCGGGTACGGGTCCGACTGCGCCCGTACGAGCCGCTCCAGACGCTCCGCCGGCCAGCTCCAGTCGATGCGGCTGTCCTCGAGGGAGCGCTTGTGGAAGAAGCTCGCGCGGCCGCGGTCCTGCGGCTGCCAGTGGGTGGCGTCCTTGCCGGACGCGATGAGGTCGAGGGACTCGCGCACGATGGGCGCGATGAGGTCGACGGTGCGGTGGAACAGGTCCGTCGCGGTGTCGGCCGGTCCGACCGCCACCGAGCGCTGCACCAGGATGTCCCCGGCGTCCAGCTCGGCGTTCATGCGGTGCGCGGTGACCCCGACGCGCTCCTCGCCGTTGATGAGCGCCCAGATGATGGGGGAGAAGCCGGCGTAGGACGGCAGCAGTGAGTCGTGCACGTTGAGCGTGCCGTGCGGCGGCAGGTCGAAGATCTCCGGCGGCAGCCAGGTGCGCCAGTTGTTGGCGACCAGGATGTCGGGCCGGGCATTCCGTACGGCGGCGAGGAGTTCGGGGTCGTCGGGGCGGTTGCGCAGGAGGACGGGGACGTCGTTCTTCTCGGCCAGTTCGGCGACGGAGTCGTCCCAGATCTTCTCGTAGGCGTGGTCGCTCTTGGGGTGGGTGACCACGAGGGTGACCTTGTGATCGCAGTCCAGGAGGGCTTGCAGTGTGCGGTGACCCCAGGTCTGGTAGCCGAACATGGCGACGCGCATGCGGTTCTCCCCTTCGGCGGGCTCCATTGCAAGGTAAGGCTAACCTTATCTAACATGTGGCTGCCTGAGGGAGGCGATGCCACGGTGAAGTCACCGCTCACGGGATCGGACACCACCCACGACGTCCTCGGAATCGGTTTCGGGCCGTCAAATCTCGCACTGGCCATAGCGATTGACGAACACAACGCAGGCGTTCCGGCCGACCGCCGGATCAACGCCCTCTTCCTGGAACGCCAGCCCGGTTTCGGCTGGCATCGGGGCATGCTCATCGACGACGCCACGATGCAGGTGTCGTTCCTCAAGGACCTTGTCACGCTGCGCGATCCGGCCAGCGACTTCAGCTTCCTGTGCTTCCTGCGCGAGCGCGGCCGGCTGATCGACTTCCTGAACCAGAAGACCCTCTTCCCGCTCCGCGTCGAGTTCCACGAGTACTTCGAGTGGGCGGCCGAGCGGGTACGCCACCTCGTGGCGTACGGCCATGTGGTGACCGCCATCGACCCCGTGCGCGACGACACGGGCACGGTGACGCACTTCGATGTCGTCTGCCGTGACCCCGAACGCCCCGGCAGGACCGTCACCCGCCGGGCGCGCGACATCAGCGTGGCCGTCGGCCTGGAACCCCATGTGCCGCCCGGCGTCGAACTCTCCGAACGCGTCTGGCACAACAGCCAGTTACTGCCCCGCGTCACCGAACTCGCCGCGAGCGGCCGGCCGGTGCGCCGCGCGGTGGTTCTGGGCGCCGGACAGAGCGCCGCCGAGACCGTCGACTATCTGCACCGCTCCTTCCCCGAGGCCGAGGTCTGCGCGGTGTTCGCCAAGTACGGCTACACGCCCGCCGACGACAGCCCGTTCGCCAACCGCATCTTCGACCCGGAGGCGGTGGACGTGTACTTCGGCGCGCCCTCCGAGGTGAAACAGTCCCTCTTCGACTACCACCGCTCCACCAACTACTCCGTCGTCGACATGGAGTTGATCGAGTCCCTGTACGCCACCGCGTACCAGGAGAAGGTCGCAGGACGGGAGCGGCTGCGGTTCCTCAACGTCTCCCGCATCCGCGACGTGCGCCGCCGCGGCGACGGTGCGCTGGACGTCTCCGTGGAGTTCCTGCCGACCGGGGAGGAGCAGACCCTGCGGGCCGATGTTCTGGTGCACGCCACCGGCTACCGGCCCCGCGACCTCACCGCCCTGCTCGGCGAGGCGGCGAAGGTCTGTCTGCGCGACGACGGCGACGCCATCCGTGTCTCGCGCGATCACCGTGTGGAGACGGCCGCGGACGTCACCGCGGGGATCTATCTCCAGGGTGGAACCGAGCACACCCACGGGCTCACCTCGACCCTGCTGTCGACCACCGCGATCCGCGCGGGGGAGATCCACCGCTCCCTGCTGGGCCGCCGCACGGCATCCGTCTGAGCCGGTCAGACCGCTTCCGCCGCGGGCACGGCGGGGCCGAAGACCGCCACCACCCGGTCCGTGGACGTCACCGCCCCGCACGTGTCCGCCACCCATTCCAGCGCGAACCCATGGCTCCCGGCCGAGGCGTCGGCGATGGCGTCCGCGACGACGAACGGCTCCAGGTCCTGCACCCAGGCGTCGGCCGCGGTCATCAGGATTCCGACCCGGGCGAACAGCCCCGCGATCACGATCTGGTCCCGCCGCAGATCGCGCAACCGGCCCTCCAGCCGCGTCCGGGCGAACGCACTGTGCTTGCGCGCGGTCAGCACCGCGTCCCCGGTGCGCGGTTCGACCTGCTCGGCGAACGCCTCGCCGTCCCGGTCGGCCGGTGCGCCGGGCCGCCGTACGTACGTGGCGGGGCCGCGCTCCCCGGCCGGCACCGAGTGGATGACGGGCACGCCCGCTGCATGGGCCGCGTCCACCAACCGGGCGGTGTTGGCGAGGAGTTCGGGGACCGGGGCGCCCTCCTCCGCCAGGACGCGCACGAAGCGCCTTTGTAAGTTCAGGACCACGAGCGCCGCGCGGCCCGGATCGAGGATCCACCCCGTGGTGTCGTCGGGCAGCATCGCGGCGGTCGGCATGACGTACGGGAAGATCGAGCCAGGCGTCATCTCGGGTTGCCCTCCGGGCGAGTTGGGGAACCCTATTTAGGTTAGCCTCGCCTAAGTTCGATGTCTTGTCGATGACCGGCGCGAACCGGCCTCATCCGAGCGCGCGGTCCAGGTTGAACGCGGCGCTGATCAGGGACAGATGCGTGAACGCCTGCGGGAAGTTGCCCTGCTGCTCGCCGGTGTGGCTGATCTCCTCGGCGTACAGACCCAGATGGTTGGCGTACGTCAGCATCTTCTCGAAGGCGAGGCGCGCCTCGTCGACCCGGCCGGCCCGGACCATGGCCTCGACGTACCAGAACGAGCAGATGGAGAACGTACCCTCGTCGCCGCGCAGTCCGTCGGGGCTCGCCTCCGGGTCGTAGCGGTAGACAAGCGAGTCGGACACCAGGTCCTCGGTGAGGGCGTCGAGGGTGGACAGCCACTTCGGGTCGGTCGGCGCGATGAACTTCGCCATCGGCATCATCAGCACGGCCGCGTCCAGTACGTCGCTGTCCTCGCACTGGACGAAGGCCTTGCGGGTCTCGGACCAGCCCCGGCTCATGATCCGCCGGTAGATCCTGTCCCGGCACTCCTGCCAGCGCGGCAGCTCGGCGGGCAGCCCGCGGCGGTTGGCCATGCGGATGCCCCGCTCGATCGCCACCCAGCACATCAGCCGCGAGTACAGGAAGTTCTTGCGGCCGCCGCGGGTCTCCCAGATGCCCTCGTCGGGCTGGTCCCAGTTCTCGCAGACCCAGTCCACCAGCGCGCACACGTTGTCCCACTGGTCGCTGGAGATGGGCTGCGCCCACTTGTCGTAGAGGTAGATCGAGTCGATCAACGCGCCGTAGATGTCGAGCTGGAGCTGGTCGGAGGCGGCGTTGCCGACACGCACCGGAGCCGAGCCGAGATAGCCCTCCAGGTGGTCGAGTTCACGCTCGGACAGATCGGTGCGGCCGTCGATGCCGTACATGATCTGCAAGGGACCCGTGGGCGAGCCGTCGCCCCGGCTGACGTGCTCGGTCAGGAACTTCATGAACGCCTCGGCCTCGGTCGTGAACCCCAGCCGCAGCATCGCGTACACGCAGAACGCGGCGTCGCGCACCCACATGTACCGGTAGTCCCAGTTGCGTTCGCCACCGACCTGCTCGGGCAGGCTCGTCGTCGGCGCCGCCACGATGGCGCCGGTGGGCGCGTAGGTGAGCAGCTTCAGCGTCAGTGCGGAGCGGTGCACCATCTCCCGCCAGCGGCCCCGGTACTTGGAGGCGGACAGCCAGTTCCGCCAGTACGCCACCGTGCTGTTGAACTGCTCCTCGGCCTCGGTCCGCGCGCACCGCTTCAGCGCGAGCGCCCCGCCGATCTGGTCCAGCGCGAGCACCGCCGACTCGCCCTGGGAGAGCTTGAAGTCGGCGTGCACATCCGGCCCGTCGATCTCCAACGGCACGGTGGAGGTCAGCCCGATCGACAGCTCCTGCGACTCGAAGACCGCCACCTCACCCTCCATGCGGACGGTGTGCGACCGGGTGCCGTAGTCGAAGCGGGGCGCGACGCGCGTATGGAACGGGATCGAGCCGCGCACGCACACCACACGCCGGATCAGCCGGTGCCGCTCGACCTCGGCCGCATTGCCGTCGACCGGCATGAAGTCCTGCACCTCGCCGACGCCGTCCTCGGTGAAGAACCTGGTGATCAGGACGTTCGTGTCGGGGAAGTAGAACTGCTTGGTCCGGGCCGGCACGGAGGCCGCCAGCTCGAAGCAGCCGCCCCGCTCGGCGTCCAGGATCGCCGCGAAGACGCTGGGCGCGTCGAAGGACGGGCAGCAGTACCAGTCGATCGTGCCGTCCATGCCCACGAGGGCCACGCTGCGCAGGTCGCCGATCAGGCCGTGATCGGCGATCGGCACGTACCGCGACGCCCCCGGTGTGCCCGTCTCGATCGGAGTAGTGCTCATCGCAGCCTCCCTGGCCCGCCAAGCGCTCGCTCCCAGCGTAGGTGTAATCGGCCAGGGGAGGGCCGGGGCGGCGGGATCCCGGGGCCCGCGGGCTCAGACCGCGATGACCCGCAGGCCCGCCTCCTCGAAGCGGCGCAGGGTCTCCGGGTCGGCCGCGGTGTCCGTGACCAGCGTGTCCACCGCGTCGGTCGCGCAGATCCGGGCGAAGGCGCGCCGGCCCAGCTTGCTGGAGTCCGCCGCCACGATCACCCGTTCGGCGCGCTCGCACAGCAGCCGGTTGATCGCGGCCTCCGCCTCGTCGTGGGCGGCGGCGCCGTGCGCGCTGTCGAAGGCGACGACACCGAGCACCGCCACGTCGATCGTGATCTGGCCCAGCACTCCGTCCGCGAGCGGCCCGATGAGCTCGTACGACTGGGGGCGCGCGACCCCGCCGGTGACCACGATCTTGAACTGAGGGCGCACGGCCAGCTCATTGGCGATGTTGAGCGCGTTCGTGACGACGGTCAGTGCGGGCGAGCCCGACGTGAGGTCGCTGCGCACGGCCAGGGCGCGGGCCACCTCGGTGGTCGTCGTGCCGCCGGTCAGCCCGACGGCCTCGCCGGGGGCGATGAGGTCGGCCACCGCCTTGGCGACGCGCTGCTTCTCGGATGCGTGCCGGGCGGTCTTGTAGCGCAGCGGCAGCTCGTACGACACTCCGTGCACGACCGCGCCGCCCCGTGTGCGCACGAGCATCTGCTGTTCGGCGAGCTGGTCGAAGTCACGGCGGATCGTGGCGGAGGACACCTCCAGCTCGGCGGCCGCCTCCTCGACGTCCAGCCGGCCCCGCTCGACAAGCAGCTCCAGCAGCGCCTTCCAGCGGGCGTCGCGCGACATCGAGCCTCCATTTCTCGGCATTCCTCGGCCTGGCGGCGACCTTATCCCACCCCCGAAACGGCCGAATGCTTGATTCTGCTCGAAAGCTCGCTATATCTTGCAAGAAAAAGCATGAAGGCTCATGGAAGCCAGTTCGTGGAAGTCAGTTCAGGGAAGCCAGTTCGGGTCAGCCAGGAGGACGGCGGCATGACGCATGTCGAGGACGAGCTCAACAGCCAGCCGGAGTGCTGGGAACGCGCCGCGAGCGAGGCGGCCGGCCTCGGCGGGGCGCTGCCGGTGCCGGGAGAGCGGGTCGCGGTCGTCGGCTGCGGGACGTCGTACTTCATGGCGCAGGCGTTCGCGGGCCTGCGTGAGGGCTCGGGCCAGGGGGAGACCGACGCCTTCGCCGCGTCGGAGTTCCCGGCCGGGCGGACATACGACCGCGTCCTCGCCCTGACCCGGTCCGGCACCACCACCGAAGTCCTCGACCTGCTGGGGCGATTGAAGGGGCGCACGCCCACCACGGCGATCACCGCCGACCCGGACACCCCGGTGATGGCGGCCGTCGACGAGGTCGTCGTCCTCGACTACGCGGACGAACGGTCCGTCGTGCAGACCCGCTTCGCGACCACCGCCCTCACCCTCCTGCGCGCCCACCTCGGCCTGCACTCGGACACCGTCGTGGCCGACGCGCGGGCCGCGCTCGCCACCGATCTGCCCGAAGGGCTCGTGGAGTGCGGGCAGTTCACCTTCCTCGGCCGTGGCTGGACCGTCGGGCTGGCGAACGAGGCCGGGCTGAAGATGCGCGAGGCGTCGCTGTCCTGGACCGAGGCCTACCCGGCCATGGAGTACCGGCACGGCCCGATCAGCATCACCACCACCTCCACCGCCACCTGGATGTTCGGCGAGGCGCCCGAGGGGCTCGCGGAACAGGTGCGCGCGACCGGCGGACTGTGGATCGAGGGCCGCCTCGACCCCCTCGCCGAATTGGTCCGCGCCCAGCGGCTCGCGGTCGCCGTCGCCGCGGCCCGCGGCCTCGACCCGGACCGGCCGCGCCATCTCACCAGGTCGGTGATCCTCACCCCCTGACGCGGCAGCCGAGAAAGAACGCGTCCTCACGCCGAGAAGGAACAGGAGAAAGGACCGGCCGTGCCCCTCGTGACCACCGGCGAGCTCATCACCCGCGCCGCCGCAGCCCGTTCAGCCGTCGCCGCGTTCAACGTCATCACCCTGGAGCATGTCGAGGCCGTCATCGCGGGTGCGGAGTCGGCGAGTTCACCCGTCGTCCTCCAGGTCAGCGAGAACGCCGTCAAGTTCCGCTACGGACGGCTGCTGCCGCTCGCCCGCGCGGCCGTCGCCGCCGCCGAACGCGCCGCCGTCCCCGTCGCGCTGCACCTCGACCACGTCCAGAGCGACGACCTGCTGCGCCAGGCCCCGGACGCCGGGTTCAGCTCGGTGATGTACGACGCGGCCCGCCTGCCGTACCTGGACAACCTCGCCGCGACGAAGGCGGCCACCGACTGGGCGCACGCCCAAGGGCTGTGGATCGAGGCCGAGTTGGGCCGCGTGGGCGGCAAGAACGGCGAATCGCCCCTGGACGCCCACGCCCCGGGCGCGCGCACCGACCCCGCCGAGGCGCACGCCTTCGTCGCCGACTCGGGTGTCGACGCCCTGGCCGTCGCCATCGGCAGCTCGCACGCCATGACCACCCGCACCGCCACGCTCGACCACGACCTCCTCAAGCGCCTCGCCGCCGCCCTGGACGTCCCCCTCGTCCTGCACGGCTCCTCCGGCGTCCCCGACGACGAGCTGACCGCGGCCGTCGCGGGCGGCATCGCCAAGGTCAACGTCGGCACGGCCCTCAACATCGCCATGACGACCGCGATCCGCGACTTCCTCGCCGCGCACCCCGAGGCGGTCGACTCGCGCAAGTACCTGAGCGTGGGCCGCGAGGCGATGGTGCGGGCGGTGGCCGGCATCATCGGGGTGCTGGGGGCGCGCTGACCCGGCCGCCGACGCGGGCCCTGACGGCTAGCGCTTGACGGCGCGCAGCACCACGAACTTCGGGTCCCCGGCGACCAGTTCACTGTTCCCGAACAGCCGCCGCAGCTTCACGTGGTACCCGAGATGCCGGTTGCCGATCACCCACAGCTCGCCGCCCGGCCGCAGCGCGCGCTTGGCGCCCGTGAACATCCGCCACGCCGTCGCGTCGGTCGTCGCCTGGTGCGAATGGAACGGCGGGTTGTTCAGGACGAGGTCGACGCTCCCGGCCGGGACGCCCGCCATGCCGTCCCCGACCCGGAACTCTGCCTGCCCCGGCGCCCCGTTGGCCCGGTACGTCGCCTCCGCCGAGGCCACGGCCTGGAACGACTCGTCCACGAACAGCACCTCGGCCTCGGGGTTCGCCAGCGCGAGGGCCGTACCGACGATCCCGTTGCCGCACCCGAGGTCCACCACCCGCTGGGCGCCCTTGCCGTCCGGCAGATGCCCCAGGAAGAACCGCGTCCCGATGTCGAGCCGGTCGGCGCAGAAGACGCCCGCGTGATTGACGACCCTGCCCTGCGAGACGGCGCCGATGCCGTCGGGGAGCGTGTAGGCGTACGGCCAAGGGTTCGCCGGCCGCTCGGGCGCCGACCCGGACGTGCAGAAGATCAGCCGGGCCTTCTTCTCGGCGAGTGAGGTGCGGGTCGGGCCGAGGATCCGCTCGAACAGGTCGAGCGTCGAGGTGTGGATCTCCTTCACCATGCCCGTGCCGACCACCACCGTGCCCTCGTGCACCGCGGGCGCCAGCCTGAGCAACTGGTCCTCCAGCAGCGCCAGGCTCTTCGGCACCCGCACCAGCAGGACATCGATGCGGTCCGGCGGCGCGTCCTGCGTGGTGAGCAGCCGGACCGCGCCGGGCTCGACGCCGTGGCGGGCGAGGTTGGCGCGGGTGGCCTCCTGCGTCAGGTACGAGTCCGTGATCTGCGTCGGCCGGTGCGCGGCGAGCGCCGTGACCAGGGCGCCCCAGCGGTCACCGACGACCACGACCGTGCCGGACAGCGGGATCGCCTGCTCCGCCAGGTGCCTGAGGAGGTACTCGTCGGAGGCGTCCCAGGCACGCAGCCGTTCACGCGGGTCCTCGGGGAATCGGGTCAGCGCCAGGTCGCCCCACGGCGTCGTCATACGGTCGTTCATCGTGTGTCCAGGCTAGCCGAGCCGCAGCTCACGGCCGGTGGGCAGGAGGGGCCGGTGGGGGAGGATGGGAGGCATGGACGCCGAGCTGTTCCCCCGGGAGCGTACGGAGGTCACGCCGGGCGCGGTGCATCTGCCGGACTGGCTGGACGTGCGGGCCCAGCGCGAGCTGCTGGAGGCCTGCCGCGACTGGGCACGCCCGCCGGCCGGCTTGCGCACGGTCCGCACCCCCGGCGGCGGCACCATGACCGCCCGGCAGGTCTGCCTGGGCTGGCACTGGTATCCGTACGCCTACGCCCGCACGATCGTCGACGGCGACGGCAGCCCGGTGAAACCGTTCCCCGCGTGGCTCGGCGAGCTGGGCCGTCGCGCGGTGCGGGACACGCTGGGCGAGCCGCACGCGGCGTACGCGGCGGCGCCCTACGACATCGCACTGATCAACTTCTACGACGCAGACGCCCGCATGGGCATGCACCGCGACAGCGACGAGAAGTCGCGTGCGCCGGTCGTGTCCCTGAGTCTCGGCGACACCTGCGTCTTCCGCTTCGGCAACACCGAGACCCGGACCCGGCCCTACACGGACGTCGAGCTGCGCAGCGGCGACCTGTTCGTGTTCGGCGGCCCCTCGCGGCTCGCCCATCACGGTGTACCCAAGGTGTACCCGGGCACCGCACCGCCGGAGTTGGGGCTGGCCGGGCGGCTGAACATCACGCTCAGGGTGAGCGGGCTGTAGGCCGCCACATTCGCGGATCATGGGAGACTCGCCCTCATGAGCGGCAAGGCGGACCCCCGGCCGGCGGGGGAAGGGACCACCTCCAGGACGCGGTTGGACCGGGGGCGTGGTGCGCTCGGGCCCGCGTTGGAGCTCGTGCACACCGGGCGCGCGCCCACGCGTGCCGTCCTCACCGCCGAACTCGGGGTGACCCGGGCCACGGCCGGTGCGGTCGCCGCCGAGCTGGAGGCGCTCGGGCTGATCCGGGTCGACGCCCGGCCGGGTGCCGCGGCCGGTTCGCAGGGGCGGCCCTCGCACCGGCTGTCGGTCGCCGAGGACGGGCCCGTCGTCCTCGCCGCACAGGTCCACGCCGACGGGTTCCGGGCGGCGCTGGTCGGTCTCGGCGGCCGTATCGTCGCCACCGCGCCCGGCTGCGAGACCGTGGACGCAGATCCGGCCAAAGTGCTCGGCTCGGTCGTCGAGGCGGGCGCCGACCTGCTGCGCACGACCGGGCGGCGCTGCGTCGGCGCCGGACTCGCCGTACCGTCCGCCGTCGCCGAACCCGACGGCCTCGCCCTCAACCCGCTGCACCTGGCCTGGCCCGTGGGCGCGCCGGTGCGCCGCATCTTCGCGGAGTGCGTGCGCGCGGCCGGGATCACCGGTCCGGCGTTCACCGGCAACGACGTCAACCTCGCCGCCCTCGCCGAGCACCGGCACGGCGCGGGGCGCGGCGCACGCGATCTGCTGTGCGTGGCCACCGGGCACCGGGGCGTCGGCGGGGCGCTCGTGCTGGACGGCCGTCTGCACACCGGCAGTTCGGGCCTGGCCCTGGAGGTCGGGCACCTCACCGTGAACCCCGAGGGCAGACCCTGCCACTGCGGCAGCCGCGGCTGCCTGGACGTCGAGGCGGACCCGCTGGCCTTCCTCACCGCGGCGGGCCGGGAGCCGGGTCCCGAGGTCTCGCTGCTCCAGCAGTCCAAGGACCTGATCGGCAACCACTACGACGACCCCACGATCCGTACGGCCACCGAGGCCCTCATCGACCGCCTGGGCCTGGGCCTGGCCGGTCTGGTGAACATCCTCAACCCGGACCGCATCATCCTCGGCGGCCTGCACCGCACCCTCCTCGACGCCGACCCCGAACGCCTGCGTGCCGTCGTCGCCGACCGCAGCCTGTGGGGCCAGAGCGGCAGCGTCCCGATCCTCGCGTGCACCCTCGACCACAACAGCCTGGTCGGCGCGGCCGAGTTGGCGTGGCAGCCGGTGCTGGACGACCCTCTGGGGGCGCTGGCCTGACCGGCCGGCGGCGGACCGGGCTCGCGGCGGGCGGGTCCGCCCTCACCGGCGCCACAGGCGACCGCCCCGCACGTGTGCGGTGTGCCTCGCCGAGTACGCTCGTGACATGCGGATCTCCGTTTCCTCGGACATGGACGAACCGGTGGCGCGCTCGCTCGTCACCGAGCTGCGCGAGCGCGGCCACGAAGTGGTGACGTACGGCGCACTCAGCCCCGGTGCCGATCCGCAGTGGGCCGCCTGCTCCGAGGCGGCCGCCCGCGAGGTCGCCGCCGGCACCGCCGACCAGGCGGTCGTGTGCTGCTGGACCGGCACGGGCGCCTCGATCGCCGCGAACAAGGTGCCGGGCGTACGGGCCGCCCTGTGCACGGACGCCTACACGGCGGACGGCGCGCGCCGCTGGAACGACGCCAACGTGCTGGCCCTCGGCCTGCGGCTGACATCCGAGCCGCTGCTCAAGGAGATCCTGGACGCCTGGTTCGCCGCCGAGGCCAGCGCGGACGCCGATGACCGCGCGAACGTGGCACGCGTCGACCGGCTGGACCTCGACCGGGCCTGATGGCCGTGCCCTGGGCCATCAGACCGACCGCGCCTCGGACACTCCGTGGTCTTGGTACAGCCGCTGACGCTGGTCGGGGCTGAGAGTGCTGGACACCGCGGCGAGCGTGCGGTCCGCCTGGCCGGGTACGGCGTGCTTCTCGGTACCGGCGTACTGCCACAGCGCGGGCATCGCGACCGTCTCCTCCGCGCGCAGGTGTGCGAGATAGGCGCTGATCACTTCGTTCAGTGCCAGGTACAGCGCGTGCTGAGCCTCCGGCAGGTCCTCGGCCGGGGCGCTGGGCAGGGTGCGCCCGCTCGTCCAGTGTGACGAAGTCCGCGTCGAGGCGCACATGCTCGGCTTCCAACGCGTCCGCCGCCTCCGGGGCCCGCTCCCGCAGGAGCCGGTGGATGAAGGTGTCTTCGTGGTCGGCGTGTTCGCGGAGTTCTGGAAACCGCCGGTGCGCAGGGGCTCACCCAAGGCTCAGGGGTAGAGGCCGGCCCGGAAGGCGAACGAGACGAGTTGCGCGCGATCACGCGCGCCGACCTTCGTCATGGCCCGCACCGCATGCGTCTTCACGGTGAACGGCGACACGGACATCTGGGCCGCGATCTCGTCGTTGCCCAGACCGCTCGCGACGAGAACGACCACGTCCCGCTCCCTGGGCGTCAGGGCGTCGAAGCGGCGCAGCAGTTCCCGGTCGATCACCGGGGGCGGACTGTCGGTCATATGGCCGATGAGCGCGGCCGTCGCGGCGGCCGACAGCGCACCGCCCCCGCCGACGACCTCGGTGATTCCTGCGACGAGTTCAGCGGGGCTCACGGTCTTGCTCAGGAAACCGTTGGCGCCCGCGCGAAGGGCGGCGAGAACGATGTCGTCCTGGTCGAAAGTGGTCAGCACGATCACCCGGATCTCTTCGGGTGGGTGCTCTTTGCGGATCCGGCGGGTGGCTTCGACACCGTCGATGCCGGGCATCCGGATATCCATCAGGACCAGGTCGACGGGGTTGTCCCGGAGGAAGGGGAGGACCTGGAGTCCATCGGAGAGATCACCCGCGACAACGAGACCTGGGTCGAGCCGGAGCATCGCTTTGATGCCGGCCCTGATCTCTTCCTGGTCGTCGACGATCAGAATCCGAGTCATCGGACGACCACTCCCAGGGGGCTGAACTCCGCATGGACCCGGAATCGCCCGTCGTCACTGTCGATCGTCAGCCGCCCGCTGGAGGACTCGACGCGTTCGCGCATCCCCACGAGTCCCAGTCCGCTGCCCGAGCCGGAGCCGCGCGGTGAGTGACCGACGCGGTTCTCCACGGTGACGCAGATCCTGCCGTCGTGCTCGCGCACATCCACCGTCGCCGCCCCCTCTCCGTGCCGGTAGGCATTCGTGAGTGCTTCCTGAACGACCCGGTAGACCGTCACGCCGACGCTCGGCTCCACGAAACCGGCGGGCATGTCGATGGAGGGACGGACGTCGAGGCCGATGCTCTCGAAGGAGGCGACAAGGCCCTCCAGGCCGCTGAGCGACGGGGTCGGCCGGAGGGCCTCGTCGTCGGAGATGTCGTCTGCGAGGCGGAGGAGCGCGAGGATCCGCTGCGTTTCGACGACGACGGTGCGGGCGCTGGACCTGGCTGAGACGAGGGCCTGCCGGGAGGAATCGGCGTCTTCGGGCAGCCCGATCTCCGCGGCGCCGAGATGCATGCTCAGCATCGCGACCTGGTGGCCGATGACGTCGTGGAGGTCCCGGGCGATGCGCAGTCGTTCCTCGGTCACCCGTCTGGTGGCTTCGATCTCGCGGGTGGCGATGGCGCTCTCGGCCCGTTCCTCCAGGGTGCGCCAGTGCTCTCGATGGATGCGCAGCGCGGCCCCTGTCGCACCTCCTGCGACGGCTGAGAAGAGCGCGGCGGCTCCCACGATCGCGCCGCCACGGAATCCTCCCAGCGTCATGAACGCGCCCAGGAAGAACGCCGCCACGATGCCGGTTCCGACCAGCGGCTGCTTCCCCCGGAGGGTGACCGAGAACAGCACGAGCACGGCCATCATCCACACCGACAGGGGGTCGTCGCCCACCGCTGTGACGGCGAAGGACGCCGCGCTCGTCACGACCAGCCCTGCCCATGGCCTCCACCACGAGAGGGCGACACCGCCACCGGCGAGGAGCACGGAGAGGGCCGTCGGCCAATCCGACCCTCGCAGGATCACTGCCGTGATCTGGCCGGTGAACACCAGCGCGGCCACCGAGTAGGCGACGAGGTGCAGCGCCTCGGGGCGGCGGACCCACAGGGGTGCCACGGGCCCGTCCTGACTGTTCTGCGCCTTGACCATGCCCTGATTCTCGTCCACGGGCGCTGCGGCCGTGTACTTCGAATGATGTAGACGGCGGGCCCGGTCCGGACGGTGGGGACGGTCGAACCCATTCGATTCGAAGTGGATGGCAGAACTACTTCGTTCGAAGTACACGGCCCCTCCCGAGGCCGCTGAGACTCCTCATCGAGGCGACCGTCTCACACCATCACGATCACGAACGGGACACCCGATGACCCAGACCACCGTGACTTCGAGCACGACGACGACCACGACGACGACCTCCGGGCTCCGATCGCTCTACCTGATCCGAGTCGCCTTCTCCCTGATCTGGGTGGCACTTCTCGGCACGACCTCCGCCTCGCTCGTGTCGACGGACAAGCCCACAGTGATCGCAGCAGTGCTGCTCGTCATCTACCCCCTGTGGGACGCCATCGCCACACTCCTGGAGCGTCGCATGGCCGGCACCGGCTCCGCCGACCGCGTCGGTTCCACCAACGTGGCCCTCGGCCTCGCCACCACCGCGGGGATGATCATCGCCGTCTTCTCCACCATCGGGACGGTCCTGCTCGTGTTCGGCATCTGGGCCCTCCTTTCCGGAGCGATCCAGCTCGTCGTGGCGATCCGGCGCCGTCGCACCGTCGGCGCCCAGTGGCCCATGGTCATCAGCGGCGGACTGTCCGTCCTCGCCGGTGCCTCCTTCGCTGCCATGTCCACTTCGCCGACGAGCAGCCTCTCCACCCTCGCCGGATACTCGGCCTTCGGCGCCTTTTGGTTCCTTGTCTCCGTCATCGCCCTGAGCATCCGCAGCCGACGCGAAAAGCGCTGACCGCCGCCGCCGGAGCTGACCGCCTCTCCCGCAGATGGTCGCCGTAGGGCAGCGCGCCGTCGTGGCCGACCGGCACCCGGAAGTGATCGTCGGGCGGGATGCCGATCGTCGCCGTGAGGGTCTCGTCTCTCAGGAGCGGCGCGGCCTCGGCACGAGTTCGCCGCCGCAGTTGGGGCAGTTGCCCTGCATCGCCTCGGTGCACGGGACACAGAACGTGCACTCGTAGGAGCAGATGCGGGCGGGGGCGTCGGGCGGCAGGGTCGCGGTCTCGCAACGTTCGCACCGGTCGCGCATCTCCAGCGCCATGTCCTCACCCTTCGTCGTTCGGCACGGCGCGGCACGCGGCCACGACCGTCACCTCCCATCCGCGGCACGGGGCCGCGATCGTCATCTCCCATCCTCCGTGTGCCAGGCGGGGCCGAAAGGGTGCGGAGAGCCAAAGATCAACACGATCGGGCCAGGGGGCCGGCCGGACGTCAGCGCCACTCGGCGGCGAAGGCCCGGCCGGGGTTGTCGGTGAGGACGTGCCGCACCAACTCCTCGCCCAGCGCGAGCGCGAGCCGTGGCCGCACCCGGCGCAGCAGATACGGCATTCCAGGACCGCCGTCCACCGACCGAGCCCCGGCGACGACGGTGTCCCCACCCAGCAGCAGCCGGTGTCCGAACCCGGCCTCGGCCAGCGCCCGGACCGCGTCCGGCATACGCCAGTCAGTGGCGTGATGGGCGCGCGAGGGCCCGTCGAAGGCGAGCCAGCAGCCCGACTCGGCCACCTGGCGGTGAATCGCGAGGTCGGGGGAGCGGTTGAGGTGGCCGAGGATCACCCGGTGCGGCGGGACACCCAACTCGCCGCACAGCAGGTCCAGTACGTCGAGCGCGCCCGTCCCCGCCTCCAGGTGCACGGCGACGGGCGCGTCCGTCGCGTGGTGGGCCTCGGCCGCGGCGGTCATCGTCCAGCGGGCGTGCGCATCGAGCGCGTGGAAGCCGCCGGCGACCTTGACGACGCCGGCGCGGACTCCCGAAGTGCCGATGCCCTCGGTGAGTTCGCGGACGAAGACGTCGGCGAGCTTCCCGCGCAGTTCGTCGAGCAACTCCGGGGCGTAGTGCGCCGCTTGGTGCAGTCCCGTCGCGCAGACCAGGTGCACCCCGGCGGCCCGGGACAGCGGCGGCAGGTCGGCGGCCCGGCGCCCCATGGCGTACGGCGTCCACTGCACCACCGCCGAACCGCCGGCGGCGCGGAAGGCGTCCAGCTCGGCCCGTGCGGCGGAGGCGTCGTTGAGCTCCTGGCCGGGCAGTTGCGGGCTGCTCAGGAAGAGGTGGTCGTGCGCGTCGCACACGCCGAGGTCCTCGGACCGCACGTCGCCGAGGACCGTACGGACCGCCCTCACCACTGCCGCCCCCGCGGCAGCGCGCCACGTCCGGGCGCCGACAGGTGCAGCACCTGATACAACTCGCCCTCCGCCTTGGGCGTGTCGTGCTCCCAGAGCGAGAAGTGGACCACCTCCCACGCGTGCGTGTCGACGACGGCAGCCGCCAGCACGGCGCCTTCCCGCTCCGCCAGCCGCGCGGTCTCGCCCACCGCCTCGGCCATGAACTCGGCCAACTCACAACCCTCCGGCACCGGTTGACGCCGACGCACGGCGAACGCGGCGGGGGAGCCGGCCGCGCCGCCCTCCTCGTACGCGAGCCCCGTCCACTGCCGCACCGCCGGCCGCCCGAAGTCGTTCACGGGCCCCTGGAACGCGCCGCCCCACAGGAACGCGTTCATCCCCTCCACGGTGTTCCAGAGGTAGAAGGGCCCGTACTGGTTCACCGCCGACCCGCGCACCCCGCGCTCACGCAGCAGATACGCCTTGACGCCGAGGCCGTCCCAGTCGTCGAGCAGATGCCCGACGCGGGCGACACGGGAGCGGATGACGTCCATGTCGTAGTTCGCGGGCAGGGTGAACTCGTACTGCATGGCGTGCATGGAAAGTCCCTTCTCGGGCCGGGTGGCCGATCACGTGCGCGTGCCCGAACTCCCTCACGAACCACGGGTGTTCTCGCGCGGGGCGAGCAGCGACAGCAGTCCCTCGACGCCCGCGTCGAAAGCGGCGGGTGAACCGGACGCGCGGGCCAGGACATAGCCGCCCTGAACGGTCGCGACGATGGTCGCCGCGATCGACTCGCCGTCGAGTGCGGCCGCGAACTGGCCCTGCTCCTTGCCCTCCTCGACGATCCCGGCGAGCCGCTCCCGCAGCCAGTCCAGCGTCTCGTCGACGGGCGCCCGCAGTTCGTCGCTGGCGATCACGTCCGGATCCATCGTCAGCCGCCCGACCGGACAGCCGCGCAGCACATCGCGCTCGCGCCGCAGATAAGCCGCGACGCGCTCGTACGGTGTGCCCGGCCCGTCGAGTACTCCCGCGGCGGTAGCCCGCATCTCCTCGGCGGTCCGCCGGATCGCGGCCAGCGCGAGATCGGGCTTGCCCTTGAAGTGGTGGTACATGCTGCCCTGCCCGGCGCCCGCGCGCTCCAGGATGGCCTTGGGACTGGTGCCCACATAGCCGCGCTCCCACAACAGCTCGCGGGTGGACTCGATCAGTCGGTCCGAGGTGCTCATGACGTCACTGTACATACTAGTAGTTACAGAAGTCGAGCCCGCCCGGAGCAGCGGGGCCGGTCCCGTGTACTCCCCGTGAGGTACACGCACTGCCGCTGGCCGTACGACGACCCGGACCCCCTCCCGGCGCGAGTCTCGAGACATCACCGAACGATCCGACCGAACCGACTCGGGAGATGACTCGAGATGCAGACCCTGGCTCACTTCGCGGACGGCGGCCCCGGGCCGTGGATCCTGTTCTTCCCGCTGATCTGGGCGGCCGTCGTGGTCGGCGGCATCACGCTGCTGCGCCGCACGGTGTGGCGCGGACGCCGCGGCCCCTGGCGGGACCCGGCCGCCGACGACAACTCGCCCATCACCGTGCTCGGCCACCGCTTCGCCTCCGGCGAGATCGACGAGGACGAGTACTGGCGCCGGCTGTCCGTCCTGGACGAGCAGTTCGGCCGCAAGGGCAAGGGCGGTGCGGCATGACGGCCACGACCGCCACCACGATCACACCGACGGCCGCCCGCGTGGTCGACGCCGTGAAGGTGTACGGCAGCGGCGACACCAGCGTGCGGGCCCTGGACGGGGTGAGTGTCGACTTCCCGGTCGGCCGCTTCACCGCGATCATGGGGCCCTCGGGCTCCGGCAAGTCCACGCTGATGCACTGCGCGGCCGGCCTCGACACGCTGACCTCGGGCACCGCTCACATCGGCGACACCGAGCTGAGCAGCCTCGACGACCGCCGCCTCACCCTCCTTCGCCGGGACCGCGTCGGCTTCGTCTTCCAGTCCTTCAACCTGGTGCCGACGCTGACCGTCGCGGAGAACATCACCCTGCCGCTCGACCTCGCGGGCGGCGACGGCGACCCGGAGTGGATCAGCGCCCTGATCGACGTCGTCGGCCTGCGCGACCGGCTCCACCACCGCCCCTCCGAACTCTCCGGCGGCCAGCAGCAACGAGTCGCCGTCGCCCGCGCCTTCGCCGGCCGGCCGGACGTCGTCTTCGCCGACGAACCCACCGGCAACCTCGACTCCCGCTCCGGCGGCGAGGTCCTCGGCCTGCTCGGCCGCGCGGTGCGCCAGACCGCCCGCACGGTCGTCATGGTCACCCACGACCCGGTGGCCGCCGCCCACGCCGACGAGGTCGTCTTCCTCGCCGACGGCCGCCTGGTCGACCGTATGGAAGCCCCGACCGCCGACAAGGTCCTGGACCGCATGAAAGCCTTCGAGGTGCCGTCATGAACGCGTCCGTCCGCCTCAGCGCGTCCTCCCTGCGCGCCCACAAGCGGCGTTTCGCCGGGACGTTCCTCGCGGTGTTCCTAGGCGTGGCGTTCCTCGCCGGGACCCTCGTCATGGGCGACACCCTGCGCGCCAGCTTCGACACCATGTTCGGCAACGCGACCAGCGGCACCGACGCCGTCGTCCGCAGCGCCGACGCCATCACCACGCCCGGCGAGAGCGAGGGCGTACGCGAACCGGTCGCCACCGACCTGGTGAGCACGATCGAGAAGGTCCCCGGCGTCGCGGCCGCCGCGCCCGGCATCCAGGGCGCCGGCCAGCTCGTCGGCAAGAACGGCGACCCCATCGGTGGCCAGGGCCCGCCCACGCTCGCCGGCAACTGGATCGCCGACCCGGAGCTCAACGCCTATCAGCTCGCCGAGGGCCACGCCCCGCGCAGGTCCGGCGAGGTCGTCATCGACCGCGGCACCGCCGAGCGCGGCGACCTGAGGATCGGCGACACCACGACCCTGCGCACACCCGACCCGGTCAAGGTGACCGTCGTCGGCCTAGCGACCTTCGGCGGCGAGGACGGCATGGCCCAGGTGACCTTCACCGGCATGACCCGGGCCGACGCGGAGAAGTACCTCACCGCAAGGCCCGGCGAGGCGGCGACCATCCAGGTGCGGGCCGGACCCGGCGTCAGCCAGCAGGAACTGGTCGACGCGCTCACTCCCGTGCTCCCCAAGGGAGTCGAGGCCATCACCGGCCAGGAGTCGGCCGAGGAGAACACCGACATGATCTCCAGCCAGTTCCTGTCCGTCTTCACCACCTTGCTGCTGGTGTTCTCCGGCATCGCCCTGCTCGTCGCGACCTTCTCCATCCACAACACCTTCGCGATCGTCGTCGCCCAGCGCACCCGCGAGAACGCCCTGTTGCGGGCCCTTGGCGCCTCACGGCGCCAGGTCACCGTCTCCACCCTCGTCGAGGCGAGTGCCGTGGCCGTCGCCGCGTCGGCGGCCGGCCTCGCGGGCGGCATCGGCATCGCGGCCGGGCTCCAGGCGCTGTTCCCGGCGATCGGATTCCCGTTCCCCGAGGGCGACTTGGTCGTCAGCGCTCTGTCCATGGCCCTGCCGCTCGCCGTCGGCATCGTGGTCTGCCTCGGCTCCGCCCTGCTGCCCGCGGTGCGCGCCGGCCGTACCGCGCCGCTGGCCGCCCTGCGCGAGACGGCGGTCGACACCTCCGGCGCCTCCCGCACCCGTGCCGTCACGGGCATGGCGCTCATCGCCCTCGCACTCGGCGTGACGCTCACCGGCGTCCTGGCGTCCGGGTCCATCTGGCTCGCGGCCACCGGCGCGGTCCTTGCCCTGATCGCCTTCGTGGTCCTCGGCCCGGTCGCCTCCACGACGGCCGTACGCGTCCTCGGCGGCCCCCTGGACCGACTGCGCGGCGTCACGGGCGGCCTCGCCCGGCGCAACGCCCTGCGCAGCCCGAAGCGCACCGCCGCCACCGCCAGTGCCCTGATGATCGGCGTGGCCGTGGTGTCGCTGTTCACCGTGTTCGGCGCCTCGCTGAAGGCGACCATGGATCAGACCGTGTCCCGTTCCTTCGCGGGTGACGTGGCCGTGAGCACCCCGTCGTTCGGCGCAGGCGGCAGCGGCCTGAGCCCGCGCCTCGCCGACGCGGTACAGCGGCTGCCCGAGGTGGACACCGCCGTCGGACTCGGCCGCGGTGTCGCCGAAGTCGACGGCGAGGGACGAGCGCTGACGGTCACCGACCCGGTCGCACTGGAGCGCACTTTCGACCTCGGTGAGATCCGGGGCTCCATGGACCGCCTCGGCACCGACGGCATCGCCATCACCGAGAACGAGGCCGACAAGCAGCACCTGGCGACCGGCGACACGGCCCGGCTCACCTTCACCGACGGCCGTACGCAGACCTTCACGGTCCGCGCGGTCTACGGTCAGTCCGAACTCGCCGGCGACTACGTCATCACCCGCGACGCCTGGGCCCCGCACCGCACCCAGGACGCCGACACCCTGGTCGCCGTCTCCTTCAAGGACGGCGTGGGCACGGACGACGGCAAGGCGGCGGTCGAGAAGGTCGCGGCCCAGTACGGCAACCCCGAGGTGCAGACCCGTGACGAGTACGCGCAGTCCGCGGCCGGCGGCATCGACATGATGCTCACCCTCGTCTACGCGCTGCTCGCCCTCGCGGTGCTCATCGCACTCCTCGGCATCGCCAACACCCTGACCCTGGCGATCCACGAGCGCACCCGCGAACTGGGCCTGCTGCGGGCCGTGGGCCAGACCCGCTCCCAATTGCGCGCCATGGTCCGCTGGGAGTCGGTCCTGGTCGCGGCCTTCGGAACGGTCGGCGGCCTCGCCCTCGGCGCCTTCCTCGGCTGGGTCCTGGTCGAGGCGTCCGACGGCGCGAGCGACAGTGCCTTCGCCTTCGCGATGCCGCCCGTGCAACTGACGGTGGTGGCCCTGGTCGGCCTCACCGCGGGAGCCCTCGCGGGCCTGCGCCCGGCGCGCCGCGCGGCACGGCTGGACGTACTGCGGGCCATCGCAACGGAGTGACACAGCGTGCCGCGCCGGCAGGGCGCGGCAGAGCCCTCAGGGCCGACGGCCTGTCCACGGCCGTCGGCCCTGAGGGCCCACCCGTCGATGCCCCCTCACCGCCCGGTCAGCCGACAACGGCCGACCGGGCGGGAGCGTGTTCGGGCCTGCGCAGGTCGACGCGCTGTGCGACCTCGGCGAACCGCCGCGAGGGCGTCTCCACGGCCACGGTCGTCGTCCGCTTCGGCGGCCGCGCGGACGCCGCCCGTGCCGCCGCCAGCGAGAACCACACGACCTTGCCCGACTCACCGTCCGGCCGCACACCCCAGCTCTCGCTGACCGCGGCCACCATCGCCAGCCCGCGCCCGCAGGTGGCGAGCGCGTCGGTGCCCGCGGAGTCCGCCACGACCGGCATGCGGGGGTCGGAGTCGCGCACCGAGACCGTGAGCCGGTCGAGCAGCAGCTCGATCTCCACGGTGCACGTCTTGTCCGGCTGGGCGTGCTGGTGGACGTTGGTCAACAGCTCGGTCACACCGAGCGCGGCGCGGTCTATCAACGGGTCCAGATGCCAGTAGCGCAACTGCGCAGAGACGATTCTGCGGACCTGGCCGATCCGCGACGGCAGGGCTTGGAGCTCCACCGTGCAGTGCCTGCTTGGGTAACTGATCACGGCTGCGACTCCCCGACTGAAGAGGTCCGGAAGAACACGGAGTACGGATCCAGCAGGGTGCTTGAAGAAAACGGCCGCCTGCTGACGTGGCCGGCGGGCTGGTTCGCAGCGTTGTCGCCGGTAAACCCAGAGTGACGTGAGACCAGCGTGACGCAGGGGGTGCGGTACCGCAACTCGCGGTGACTCAGCCCTTACGCCCCGCGGCCTTCCGTACGGCCTCGATGAACCGGCGCGCCGCGGGCGGACCTGGTTCCCCCGGAGCGGGGTCGTGATCGCCCAACGTCAGTGAGTAGCGGTTGCCGTTGAGGTCCGCGTGCGCCCGGCCGTCCGGGGCGAACCAGGGCTTGGACGCCCGTACCGCCTGCACCGGCGCGCTGTCGATCTCGCTGCCGTAGCTGGTGAGCAGTTGCAGCCTGCCGTCGCTTATCCGCACCTGTCCGGCCCGGGTCAGGGAGCGCAGCCGCTTCCCGATCCGCACGCCCGTGGCCCTGAACTCCGGCTCAGCCATGCCCCGCCCCTTAGCGCGTGTCCGTGTGCCGGTCCGTCCCGCGTGGGCCGTGGCCGGCTCTGGTCGTGATCCAGTGTGCCCCCCGTCCGGGATCGCTGTCCCGTCCGTGCAGTCTGCCCGCGTACCGCGCCGAGCACCAGTACACATGTCCTGCCTGGACGGGGGCGCTCGGAGCACTCGCGCGAATGCGCCCCCGAAGGCCCGGTGAAGCACCGGCCCAGGGATGCCTTTGAGGCTCTCAAAGGTGTGTTTATGCAGGTGAGAAGCGTGCGGAAGATGTTTATGCTCGAAGCGACGGCGGCGCGAGCCGGCGCTGCCGCACAGCTTGAGGAGTACCGCCGTGAGCACCATCCAGCAGACCCCGTCCGGCGTGACCCTCGACGTCGACCACAGCGACGCCGGCTACCGCGTCTGGCTGAAAGAAGCCGTGCGCAAGGTCCAGGCCGACGCCAACCGATCGGCCGACACGCATCTGTTGCGCTTCCCGCTGCCGGAGCAGTGGGGAATCGACCTGTACCTCAAGGACGAGTCGACGCACCCGACCGGAAGTCTCAAGCACCGGCTCGCCCGTTCGCTGTTCCTCTACGGCCTGTGCAATGGCTGGATCCGGCCGGGCCGCCCGGTGATCGAGGCGTCCAGCGGCTCGACGGCCGTCTCCGAGGCGTACTTCGCGAAGCTGATCGGCGTGCCCTTCATCGCGGTCATGCCCCGCACGACCAGCGCCGAGAAGTGCCGTCTCATCGAGTTCCACGGCGGACAGTGCCACTTCGTGGACGACTCACGGAAGATGTACGAGGAGTCCGCCCGCCTGGCGGTGGAGACCGGCGGCCACTACATGGACCAGTTCACCTACGCCGAACGGGCCACGGACTGGCGCGGCAACAACAACATCGCCGAGTCCATCTTCCGCCAGCTCAAGCTGGAACGGTTCCCGGAGCCCGCGTGGATCGTCGCCACCGCCGGCACCGGCGGCACCTCCGCGACGCTCGCCCGGTACGTCCACTACATGCAGCACGACACCCGCATCTGCGTCGCCGATCCGGAGAACTCCTGTTTCTTCGAGGGCTGGACCACCGGCGATCCGGACGTCACCTGTGACTGCGGCTCCCGCATCGAGGGCATCGGCCGCCCGCGCATGGAGCCCAGCTTCGTGCCCGGCGCCATCGACCGGATGATGAAGGTGCCGGACGCGGCGAGCGTGGCCGCCGTGCGTGCGCTGGAGCGGGCCATCGGCCGCAAGGCGGGCGGCTCCACCGGCACCGGGCTGTGGAGCGCGCTGAAGATCGTCGCCGAGATGGTCGCCGAGGGACGGCGGGGAAGCGTGGTGACGCTGCTGTGCGACCCGGGGGACCGCTACCTCGACAAGTACTACTCCGACGCCTGGCTGACCGAGCAGGGCCTGGACATCGCGCCGTACTCGACGGCCATCGAACAGCTACTGCAGACGGGCGTCTGGCCCGAGTGACAGAAGTTCGGGCGGCCTGATGCAACTGCCTTCGGCAACGCCCTGAGCGGCCTCGGCGCAACTGCCCACGGTCGGGCAACGCCATTGGGGGCGCGGGGCTGTATCGACTTGCGGCTCCGCCGCGCGGGCGCGACCGGCAGACGCTGACCCGCAGACGGCCGACGGCCCATCGCGGCCCCCTAGCGGAGCGTCACGTCAGGCGCCGGTCCAGCGCGCCGACCGCGCCCCGGAACGTCCGCCCGAGACCGGCCTTCGCGAGACCGAACGCGAACCGGAAGGGCGCGGTGCCGTCCACGGCGAACGTCCACTGCACGCGCGTGCCCGTCCCCGCCGGGGCGAGCCGCCACTCCTCGACCATGGCCCGCGCGCCCGGCGCGTTGGTCAGGTCGACGCGATAGGCGTACACCTCGGGGCTCTTCGCCGCGAGTATCGTCTCCTCGAAGCGGGTGCCGCCCTTGAGCCGGACCTCGCGCCGGGCTCCGTCGTCGAGCGGGCGCGCCAGCGTCACCGCCGCGAACCACTCCGCCCAGCCCGGCACATCCTCGGCGAGCGCGCGGAACACCGTCTCGGGGGGAGCGGATATCTCCCGTGCGAAGACGTGCCGTACGGGCGCGGTCCCGACGAAGTCGAGCCCCACCTCACGCAGCAGATGAGCCATGGACGAGAACCCCCTGTGGGCGACGCTGCACCGGGCAGCGTCACCCTAGCTGGCACCTCGTCAGATGTCTGCACCCTCATCGGGCTCGCCGGCCACCACCAGCCGCCGCAGGTGCTCCGAGATCTCCGAGCGCGCCTCGGCCTCCAGCCCGGCGTCCGTCACCAGCGTGTCGATCTGCTCCAGCGCCGCGAACGAACTCAGGCCCACCACACCCCACTTGGTGTGGTCGGCGACCACGACGACCCGCCGCGCCGACTGCACCAGCCGCCGGTTGGTCTCGGCCTCCGCGAGGTTCGGCGTGGACAGGCCGGCCTCGACCGATATCCCGTGCACACCGAGGAACAGCACGTCGAAGTGGAGCGCCGCGATCGCCTGGTCGGCCACCGGGCCCACGAGTGAGTCGGACGGGGTGCGCACCCCGCCGGTCAGCACGACCGTGGCCGCGCCCTGCCGGGGGCCCGTCGTGCGCTGCGCGGCGTGGAATACGTCGGCCACCCGAACCGAGTTGGTGACCACGGTGAGGTCGGGAACGTCGACGAGCTGATGGGCCAGCGCGAACGTCGTCGTACCGCCCGACAGAGCGATCGCGCTGCCCGGCGCTACCAACTCGGCCGCCGCCCGCGCGATGTCCTCCTTGGCCGTCAGCTCCAGGCCCGACTTGGCCTCGAAGCCCGGCTCGTGCGTGCTGGCCTCGACCACCGGAACGGCGCCGCCGTGCACCTTCTCCAGCACACCCTGCCGGGCGAGCGCGTCGAGATCCCGGCGCACCGTCATGTCCGACACGCCGAGCTTGCGGGTCAGCTCGTTGACGCGCACCCCGCCTCGGCGCCGTACCTCGTCCAGGATCAGGGCGCGTCGCTGCTCCGCGAGGAGGTTCTGATTCTCGCTCACGTACGCTCCGGTCCTTTCGCCGCTGCCGTCCGACATCCCTGCGCACCGCCTCCGACAAGGACATTCTCGCCCCTTCCGGGGCGCGGGACGACCCATCCTCGCATGGGTGGGCACGGGTCGCGCCACCGGCCGTCCCGACGCGCGCATGCCACTTCGGCATCTGCTGTTCCCCTGTCCTTCACACGGAACGGGGAGATTCCGTGACGAGAGGTGTGCGGGACCGCTCCGGTGGAGATCCTTGTGCCCGCACGTACAGAAGCCGACGGCTCGTCACGGGGGAAGTGCGAACAGTGGAACGTGCGCCGGAACGCGCCGCCATGACCAGGGCAAACGCGACGACGAAGGGGCCCGCCGACCAGGGCGCGAGCGCCGACAGCGGCGGAGCCGCTCTGGAACTCCTGGTCCACGGGGTCGGCGGCACCACGCCGCAGGAGATGCTCGACGATCCGCGAACCGTGCGGATCACCGGCGACGACACGGCCGCCGTCTTCCGACGGGCCGACGACGTCGACGCCGAGGACCGGCCGGACGACCGTGGGGGACAACCGGTCCCCGAGGCCTACGTCTGGTGCAACCTCACCTCCGGCAACAGCGCACGCGCCCTGTGGCTGTTGCTGCTGCCCTTCATGGTGGTCAACCTCGCCCACTGGATGCGCCCCACCACCCGTGACCGCGCGCGGACGGTGCGACTGTACGGCCTGCTCGTACGCCTCGCGGGCCTGACACTGACCGTGCTGCTCGTCGCGGCCGCGTGCGAGGTCGCCCTCGACCTCGCGGCCTGGCAGTGCGCCGGCACACGCGCGTGCGCCCAGCGGCACAGTTGGCTGGGCTTCCTGTCGCCCACGGTCTCGGACGGCGGCTGGTGGAGCGACCCCGGCCGCAGGCTCGCCCTCGCGGCGGTGGTCCCCGCCGGGCTGACCGGCCTGCTGTGGTACCTCTCCCGCCGCACCTGGACCGCCTACGAGTCCCAGCAGCCGATGACCCGCGAGGCCGAGCCCGACGAGGAGTCCGGCGGCACGTCCTTGGGCCGCCCCGGCTTCTGGTACGGCCGTCGCCTGGTCGCCCGGCTGCGCGCCGCGCACACCGCCGCAGGACTGCTCACCGTCGCCGCGGCGGTCGCCTCCGCGGCGGCCCGCTTCGACCGCCGGCCGGGCGGTCCCGCGCTCCTCGACTTTCTGGGCTGGGCGATGGACGCGGCGATCGTGGCCTGCGCGGCCGCCGTGGTCTGGGTGGTCTGCCGCCGGGGCCGCAGCGAGAACCGCCTCGACCAGGAACTCGACGAACACCTCGTACGACGGCTGCCACTGGCCGCCCTCGTCCTGCTGGCGCTCGCCCTGGTGTACGCCGGATGGGACCGGCCTGGCTGGACGTCGGCAGGCCGCCTCCCGGGCGACCCCACCTTCGGCGCCATCGCCTTCTTCCAGGGCCTGCTCGTCATCGTCCTCGCCGTCGTCGCCCACCTCCTGTACCGCACACGGCCCGACGCGCGCGCCGCGATGCGCGGTCTCGGCGGACCGGCCGTGGTGATGCTGGCCTGCGCCCTCGGCGGCGTGATGTCCGGCGGGGTCGCCCAGCGGGTCGCCGACTGGCTGGACGGCACCGGCGCGTCCATCGTCGGCCCGCCGGTCCTGCTGACCTGGCAGGCGTCCGTCATCCCGCCGCTGCTCGTCCTCCTGCTGCTCCTGTGCGGCTGGCTCGCATGGCGGGCCTGGCGGCTGCGCCGCACCGAGCTGGGCAAGGTGGAGGTCGACTACGTCTCAGAGCCCCGGGACACGGCGCGCACCCGCCGCATCGCGACCACGCGCGCGATGGCGACGCTCACCGACCGTGCCCCCCTCGTCGTCGCCGTCACCTCCACGGCGACCCTGCTCCTCGGCGCCGGGGCCCTGATCGGCGCCCTGACCACGGACAAGACACCGAGCGAGGCCGCGAGCGGGACGTACGCCTTCGTGCACGGCGCCGCCCAGACCGCGCAGGCGCTCGGCTCCTGGATGATCGGCGTCGGCTTCATACTGTTCGTCACCTGGGGCCGGCGCGCCTACAAGGACGCCTCGGCGCGGCGCACCATCGGCATCCTCTGGGACGTCGGCACCTTCTGGCCGCGCGCCGCGCACCCCTTCGCGCCGCCCTGCTACGCCGAGCGGGCGGTGCCCGACCTGACATGGCGGATGGTGACCTGGACCCGTGCCGAGGAAGGCCGGCGCCTCGTCATCTCCGGGCACTCCCAGGGCAGCGTGCTTGCGGCCGCCGCGGCCTGGCAGCTCACACCGGCCGACCGCAAGCGGGTCGCGCTTTTGACCTACGGCTCCCCGCTGGAGCGCCTGTACGGCCGCTGGTTCCCGGCCCACTTCGGCCAGGCGGCGCTCACCCGGCTCCACGACGAGGTCGACTGCTGGCGCAACCTGTACCGGCTCACCGACCCCATCGGCGGCCCGGTGCGGCTGCCCGGGGACTGCGGCCCCGCAGTGGACCGTGAGGCCCTCAAGGACCCGCTGGCGTACGGCCGTACCCCCGAACACCCGCTGCCCGCCCCCATCCTCGGCCACGGCGAGTACCAGGCGGACCCGGCGTTCGCGCAGGAACGGGAGCGGCTGCTGGCCCGGCTCGGCACGGAGCTGCCGGCGCAACGGCCCACCTCCGAGAGCTGATCCCGTTCACCTTGCGGCCGACGGCGTCGCAGAGCGACGTCAGGGCAGCTCCGGCAGGTCCTCCGTGTACAGCAGCGTCAGGTCGTCCGTGCTGGGTTCCGGTAGCTGGGCGACCCGGCTCGCGTGCCGTTCCACCATCGCCTCGAAGGTCTGGCGTGCCGTGCGGCCGTTGCCGAACGCGGGGCCCTTGGGGATCGCCGTGAAGTACTTCAGCAGGGCCTCGGAGAGACCCTGGCCGAGCCGGTACTCGTGCTCCTCGGCCTGCTGCTCCACGATCCGCAGCAGTTCCTCGGGGCCGTAGTCGCTGAAGGTGATGGTCCGTGAGAAACGGGACGCCACACCGGGGTTGACCGACAGGAAGCGCTCCATCTCGGCGGTGTATCCCGCCACGATCACCACGACCGCGTCCCGGTGGTCCTCCATCAGCTTCACCAGCGTGTCGATGGCCTCCTTGCCGAAGTCCCGGCCCGAGTCCTCCGGCGACAGCGCGTACGCCTCGTCGATGAACAGCACCCCGCCGCGCGCCTTGTCGAAGGCCTCCTGGGTACGGATCGCGGTGGAGCCGATGTGCTCGCCGACCAGATCGACGCGGGACACCTCGACCAGGTGCCCCTTGTCCAGGACGCCGAGCGAGGCGAGGATCTCGCCGTAGAGACGGGCGACCGTCGTCTTGCCGGTGCCGGGGGAGCCGGTGAAGACCAGATGGCGCTTGACGGACGCCGCCTTGAGACCGGCCTGCTGACGGCGCCGGCCCACCTCGATCATGTCGGTGAGCGCGCGCACCTCGCGCTTGACGCTGTCCAGGCCCACCAGGGCGTCCAGTTCACCGAGGACGGCCTTGGAGGTCCGCGCCGGGTTCTCCGCCTCGGCAGCGGCGATCAGCGGCTCCTGCTCGGTGGTGCGCTGGCCGGGGATGGCGCCGAGGAGGCCGGGGGACTGGTGCGCCGTCTGCACGGCGGGCTCCGGCGTCGCAGAGGGCTGCCTGAGGCCGGCGCTCTCGTCGCTGGTGCAGTCCTCCACGTCGGGGCCCACCCCGGAGGCCGAGTCCGGGCCGCCGTCCGCGAACTCGTAACCGCCGCGCGCACACCGCTCCGTACGGCACTTGCGCAACGTCGTACGGCAGCCGTCGATCACATGGAAGCCGTAGCCGGCGCTGCCCCTGACCCGGCAGTTCAGGAACGTGCCGCGACCGCCCGCCGACACGTAGAACCCGGCCTCCGCGGGGGAGTCGACCGTGCAGCGCTCGATGGTGGGGTCGGCGCCCTTGGTGACGATCACGCCGGTCTGCGTGCCGTCCACGGTGCAGTTGTTGAGGGTGCCGCCGCTGCCGTGGTCCCGGAACCAGGCGCCCGTCGCCGCGTCCCGGATCCGGCAGTCGTCGAGCTGAGCGGTCGCGCCGTCGCTCACCGACACGGCCGTGTTGCGCACCTGTGAGAGGTCACTGTCGACGACGTCGGCGCGGGAGCCGCGGTCGAGGACGAACAGCGCGTCCGGCACGTCGTGCACCCGGCACGAGTCCAGTACGGCCGTCGCGCCGTCGCTGACCCACACCGCCGGGTAGTCGCCCGTACTGTCGAAGATCTCGCACTGGTTGGCGTCCACGCGCGTGCCCGGATCCCACACCGACAGGCCGTTGCGCCCGAACTGACGCACCGTCGTGCGGGTCAGGGTGAGGACCGAGCGGGAGCGCAGGTCGACCGCGTTCTCCGGGATGTCGTGGATACGGCAGTCCGCCAGCGTCAGCACCGCGTCCGTGTCGAGGGTGACACCGTCGGCCGTCGTGCGGTGCACATCGCAGTCGGTGAGGTGGGCGGTGGCCCGGCCGGTGACCTGGACACCCGAGCCCCGGACCTCGTAGACCTCGCAACCGACGGCTTCCAGAGCGGAGTTCTCACCGGTCGCCGTCAGGCCGGAACCGGAGGCGTGGTGCACCCGGCAGCGCTCCAGGCGGGGGTGGCCGCCGCCGCGCACGGCGATGCCCGCCTGGCCCGCCGCGACGACCTCGCACTCCTCGAACACGCCGCCCCCGCCGTCGAGTACGGCGATGCCGATGCCCGCGGGATTGTCGACGGTGCAGCGCCGCACGGTCGGCCGTGCACCGCCGCGCACCTCGATGCCGGCCGCGGACCGCGTGACGATCCGGACGTCCGCCAGCTCCGGCGCGCCCTCCTCGACGAGCAGCGCCGGCGCCGCCGCGTCCTGGCCCTCCACATGCAGGTCCTGGACCACCGCCGAGGCACGCACCGTCAGCGGCACACCGTCCACGGGCGCGATGCGCACCGAGCCGGGGGAACCCTCGGGGCCACGCAGGGTCACCGCCCGCTGGACGACGAGGTTCTCCCGGTAGGTGCCCGGCGCGACGGTGAGGACGTCACCGTCGGCCGCGGCCTCCAGGGCGGCGGCGAGCGATGCGTACTCACCCGTGCGGCGCCGCCACCGCGACGTGCCGGTGTGCGTCACCTGGACGGTGCCCTGTGCCATGGCGTTGACGTGCCCCCACCTCGTAGTACGCGGGTTTTGCTGCCGAAGAGTTCGGCCGGACCACCGTAGCGTGCGCGCGGGCGGTGGGTTGACCAGAGCCGGAAGGCCGTCAACTGCCGGCGCCGGTCCGGCCCCAGTCCGGACCCGCTCTGTCCCAGGCCTGGTCCCAACGGGCGTACCGGCGACGGACCATGCGCCAAAGGACCAGCCGTCTGCCGCCCTCGACGAGGCAGGCCGCCAGCAGGGCCGCGCCGAACCCGGCGAGCACGGCGTGCGTCGCCGCCGTGGCGGAGTCCAGCGGGCGGGCCACCGTACGGCCCTGCTGGTCCGTCCACATCCGGAAGCGGTCGCCCGGCCGCGGGCTGTCGAGGCTCGCCATGACTCGGCCCTGGCGCACGGTGCCGTCCGGTGCGGGCCAGTCGGCCAGCACCCGGGTGCGCACGTTCCGCCCGGTGGCGGCTTCGGGGTCCACGTCCAGCGACGAGCCGTTCAGTTTGCGTACCACCGTCGCCGTCACCAGGTGCCGGGACGCGCGCTGTTCACGCACGGACGCCTGCAAGGCGCCCTGGGCCAGGCCCCCGACGAGGGAGCCCACCAAAGGCGTCACGACCAGGATCAGCAGCAGGGCCCCGAGAGCGACCCAGGCCTCGGCCAGATCGGTGGCACGACGCAGCGGATTGTGCCGCCAACGCCAGAGCCCGCTGATCGCCCGCATCGCCCGCCACCCCCTTCCCGCCTCCGTGATAACCCCTGGCGGAGCCGTTCACCCGCGGGCCCCGCCGAAGAGAGAGCGAAATCACCTGCGTTCGCGGCCTCTCACGAACTTCTCACGAAAGGCCCAACGCTCGGACCCCGGGCCCGGGTTCCCGGTCGCCCGACGCCGCACGGATCCGCCGCGGCGGAGAATCAGCCGAGGATCGTGACCGGATCGCCGACCCGGATCGTGCCCCGGGTCAGCGGCACCAGGTTCTGGCCGAACACCAGCTTGCCGTCCAGGCGGCGGTGTCGGGCCAGCGTGAGCAGGGGCTCCCTGCCGCGCTCGGCGGTGGTCTGGTCGGTCGTCGTCACGACGCAGCGCCCGCACTTCTTCGGCACCCGGAAGGTCACCTCGCCGATGGCGATGCGAGACCAGTCGTCCTCGGCCCAGGCAGCGGTGCCCGACACGACGACGTTCGGCCGGAAGCGGTTCATGGGCAGCGGGCCCTCGTGCGCGTGATCACCCTGTGCGATCAGGGAATTGAGGGCGTCGAGGGAGGCCGTCGTGGTGAGCAGCAGGGGATAGCCGTCGGCGAAGCTGACCGTCTCGCCCGGCAGGGCGTACTCCGGGTCGACGGGCCGGCAGGTACCGGGTTCGGGCATGTGGACCAGGCGCACATCGGCGCCGAGATAGGTGCTGCACCAGGCATGCGCTATGTCGTCCTCGGCGAGGACCGCCTCGACCTTGTCGCGGAAGATCTCCACCGGAACGGTGCCGACCGCGCTCGGCACGGGTACGTTCAGCGGCTCCATGCCGGGTGCGGTCAGCCGGACGCCGCCGCCGGGCAGTAGTTCGGCGGCGGCGAGCGCCAGACGCGGTTGCTGGCGCTGCGTAACGACCTTTCCCCCGTCGTCGATCAGCATCCAGCGTCGATCGCCGGCCGGCCCCCAGGGCTCCACGACGGCTTCCCGGAGTGCTGTGCCCCGGAACGCCTTGACCGGATGAACGTGAACCGACTGCAACTGTGCGTGCCCCATGGAGCCATCGTGCCAGGTGGCGCTGACAGCTCGGCGGGGAACGGATCAGTAGCCGCGGTACTGCTGGTTGTTGTACGGGTCCTGGTAGGGAGCCGCGGCGGGACGGGGAGCCGCGGGGCGCATCGCCTCGTAGCCCATGCCGCCGGGGGCGACCGGCCGAGGCTGCTGCGCCTGCGGACCCGGGTAGCCGCGCGGGGCCGCCTGCTGCGGGATGTAGGCCGCGGGCGCCTGCTGGAGCGGAGCCGGCTGTTGCGCCTGCGGATAACCGTAGGAGGGCTGGGACGGGGCCGCCGGGAGGGCGGGCAGTGCCGAGGGCAGCGCGGGCAGGTTGCTGCCCGGCATGTCGTACGCGGCCGGGACCCGGATCGGGGCGATCTGCGGGGTGCCCCGCTCGGCGACGAGCCTGTCGTAGATCGGGGTGTCCGGGAAGGAGGCGGAGTAGTAGCCGCCGCCATAGGTGGAGCGGGGGGAGGTCATGGCACATAAGGTAAGCCCACGATGTGCTGGTTGGGGAGACCGATAAGAGGGTTGTTTTATGTGTCCGCAGTGACGCTCGATCCCCAATGCGAGCGAACTTGTCAAAAAGGGACGCCAATCAGCGCTCGGATCGTGTAAATGCCGAGTTCCGGACGGGTTACCGGGGGTTGACCACGAGTGTTTCCACGCCCCTCGTGGGAGTGAGATCTCGCGGGGAATAGGTTGACCCTGTACAAGAACCCAATGAGCTGCCGGGGGATGCCTGGCGCCGTGAGCCGGTGATGGGGGCGGACATGTCAATGCCGAAGGGATCGAATGTTCCGGTGCCGACGACGGCACTGCGGGTCGAATTGGGCTGGCGCTCCGGGCCGGGCGTACCCGACGCGGACGCCTCGGCGTTGTTGCTCGTCGGCGGAAAGGTCCGCTCCGACGCCGACTTCGTCTTCTACAACCAGCCCGCGCACTCCTCCGGCGCCGTCCGGCACGAGGGTAAGAAGGACGCCGGCGGGCAGGTGACCGACAGCCTGCTCCTCGACCTCGCGCGCGTGGAGCCGGCCATCGAGACCGTCATCCTCGCCGCTTCCGCTGACGGTGGATCCTTCGGCCAGGTGCCCGGCCTCTACATCGAGGTCAAGGACGCGGCCCAGGGGACCGTCGTCGCCCGCTTCGACAGTACGGGCGCCGACGTCGAAACCGCTTTCGTGCTCGGTGAGTTCTACCGCCGCCAGGGCGCCTGGAAGTTCCGTGCCGTCGGCCAGGGCTACGGCAGCGGCCTGGAGGGCCTGGCCACCGACTACGGCATCACGGTCGACGAACCCCAGCAGACGGCACCCACGGCGGCCCCGGCCGCCCCACCGGTCGCCCCCTCGATGACCCCGCCCCCGCCCGCGGCCCCTCCGGTGACCATGCCGCCGCCCGCCATGCCGCCGGTACCCCCGGCCGCGCCCCAGGCGGCGCCGGTCAGCCTGAGCAAGGTGACGCTCACCAAGGCGGCCCCCTCGGTCTCGCTGACCAAGCAGGGCGGCACCTCGGGCGCCATGCGCGTGAACCTCAACTGGCAGGTGCGCAAGCAGTTCTCGGGCTGGGCGAGCAAGCTGGGCCGCCCGGTGGCCATGCACAACGACCTCGACCTCGACCTGTGTGCCCTGTACGAGCTGACCGACGGCAGGAAGGGCGTGATCCAGGCACTGGGCAACGCCTACGGTGCCCTGCACCAGCCGCCGTACATCCACCTCGACGGCGACGACCGCACCGGTGCCGTGGCCAGCGGCGAGAACCTCACCGTCAACCTCGACCACCAGCGGTCCTTCCGGCGCATCCTGGTCTTCGTGACCATCTATGAGGGCGCGCGTTCCTTCGCCGACCTGCACGCCACGGTCACCCTCACACCGCAGCACGGCGCCCCGATCGACTTCTCGCTCGACGAGTGCACGGTCCCCTCCACCGTGTGCGCGCTCGCCCTGATCACCAACACCGGCAACGACCTGATCGTCCAGCGCGAGGCCCGCTATCTGGTCCCCGAACGCGGCGTCAGCCCGCAGCGCACGGTCGACTACGCCTACGGCTGGGGCATGAACTGGACGCCCGGCCGCAAGTAGTCAGCCCTCGTCCGGCAGCGCGTCAGGACGCGTGTAGGTGCGGCCCTTCCAGGCCGCACCGCGCCCCCTGTAGTGCTGCACCGCGGAATCGACCGTCATCAGGAGATAGAGGAACGCGGTGAACGGCAGCAGCGGAGCAAGCCACAGCGGCTGCCCGTAGTAGCGGAGCATCGGGACGTACGTCCCCGTCATCACCAGCCACGCGAGACCGCCGCCGACCGCCGTCGCCGTGTCCCCGCCCGCCAGGCCCGCGACGAGGGCCGCGGGCGGCACCAGATACACCAGCGCGAGCCCGGCGACCGTCCCAGCCAGTACCGGCGGGCTGTGCCTGAGCTGCGCGTACGCGCTGCGCGACACCATCCGCCACAGGTCGCGCAGCCTCGGGTACGGCCGCACGCTGTCCACCCGCTCGGCCAGCCCCAGCCAGATGTGCCCACCATCGCGCTTGACGGCCCGCGCGAGCGCCACGTCGTCGATGACGGCGTGCCGGATGGCGTCCGGGATCCGCGCCCGCTGCGCTGCCTCGGCCCGCAGCAGGACACAGCCACCCGCGGCAGCCGCCGTCCGCGACCCCTTCCTGCCGATCCGGCGGAACGGATAGAGCTGCGCGAAGAAGTACACGAAGGCCGGCACGACCAGTCGCTCCCACAGGCTCTCCACCCGCAGCCGCGCCATCTGCGAGACCACGTCGAAGCCGCCGGCGCGCGCGGCCGCGACCAGCTCGCGCACGCTGTCGGGCGCGTGCGCGATGTCGGCGTCCGTCAGCAGGAGGTACTCGGGGTCACGCGCGCGCGCCAGACCGATGCCGTGCCGTACCGCCCACAGCTTGCCCGTCCAGCCCGCGGGCGGCTCGCCGGGGGAGTCCACCGTCAGGGGCAGCCCGCCGTGGCGCCGCGCGAGCCCACGCGCCAGCTCCCCGGTGCCGTCCGAACTGCCGTCGTCGATCAGGAAGATCTCCGCACGCCCCGGGTAGTCCTGGGCGAGGAGCGACGGCAGGCTCAGCGCGAGCACCGCGGCCTCGTCGCGCGCCGGTACGACGACGCAGACCGACGGCCACTCGTCTGGCCGCGTCCGCTGCGGAAGCCTGACATCCGTACGCCAGAAGAAGCCCTGGCACAGCAGCAGCCACAGCCAGGCGGCGAGTGATCCGGCGGCGGTCCATGCGAAGGCGCTCACCCGCGCAGTCTGCCCCACGGGAGCGGCCGTCAAGGGCCCATCGTCTATCGTGGCCGCGTGAAGATCGCGCTGATGGACTCAGGAATCGGTTTGCTGGCGGCCACCGCCGCGGTACGGCGGCTGCGACCCGACGCGGATCTCGTGCTCTCGCTCGACCCCGACGGCATGCCATGGGGTCCCAGGACTCCCGAAGACCTCACCCGGCGCGCCGTGGCCGTCGCCGACGCCGCAGCTTCGCACCGGCCCGACGCCCTGATCATCGGCTGCAACACCGCGACCGTGCACGCGCTGCCCACCCTGCGCGCCCGCCTCGAACCCGGCATACCGGTCATCGGTACGGTCCCGGCGATCAAGCCCGCCGCGGCCGGGGGCGGTCCCGTCGCGATCTGGGCCACCCCTGCCACCACCGGCAGCCCCTACCAACGCGGCCTGATCGACGACTTCGCCGACGGCGTGACCGTCACCGAAGTGCCATGCTTCGGGCTCGCCGAGGCGGTAGAGCACGCGGACGAGTCGGCGATCGACGCCGCCGTCACCGCGGCCGCCGCCCTGACCCCCCTGGACGTGACGACCGTCGTCCTGGGCTGTACGCACTACGAACTCGTCGCTGAGCGCATCCGCGCAGCCGTCCAGCGCCCCGACTTCCCGCCGCTCGTCCTGCTTGGCTCCGCGGAAGCGGTCGCCGCGCAGGCGCTGCGCCGGCTCGGCGAGCAGCCGGCCCCCGAAGCGGCGGCGAAAGGCACCCTGACCGTGCTGCTGAGCGGCCGCGAGGGCAAGCTCCCCGAGCCCGCTATGGCCTACGCGGAAGGCCGTCTCCTCCAGGCGGTCAGCCCCGCGCAGTGACCGGCGATCACCACCGGCGGTCATGAGCCGGCGGACGTGAACGGACGCCTTCGGTCCGCTGTGGCCCGGTCGGCGCAGTCACCCTGCGCTACGAGGTACCAGCGCAGCGAATCCTGAGTAACCTCATAGCCATGAGGGACCACCCCCACGGCAGGAAGCCGCATCCTGATGTGTGGACCGGGAGGGCGACCAACCGGGTCCAGTGGTTGCTGGCGCTCGTCGGCGCCGCCTGCATGGCACTGGGAATCGAGCTGGCCGTCGACTCACCGTGGACCGATGGCGTCGCGGCTCTCGTCATGGCCGTCGTGGGCTGCATCGCGGCCGGACTGCTGGTTCTCTTCGGCACGCTGGCGTTCGTGCACGTCGCTCTGAAGGTCGACCAGGAGTGCCTCGAGGTGCGCTGCGGCCACATCGGTGTGCCGCGCCGTCGTATCCCCTTGTCCGAGGTCGTCGGTGCCGAGTTCGTTCCACTGGTGACTCCGCGCCACTGGGGCGGCTGGGGCTACAGGTGGCGGCCCGAAAAGGGCACCGCCGTCGTCGTAAGGCGTGGCGAGGGCCTGATGCTGCGGATGGGGGACGGTCACACGTTCACCATCACCGTGGACGACGCGGAGGCGGCCGTCGGGGTCATCGAGGAGCGCCTGCGGACTCGGACGGCCGACACGGCCCTATGAGCCGAGCCCGGCTGCCGAAAGGGGCCGGCGTTTCGATGGGCGGGTCGCCGCTGAGGGTGGCTGCCGGACCCATGTGTGCGGATAACACTGCTGTCGGCAAGGGGTGTGGGCCACAGCGCTGTACGTCAGGTCATGGAGCCAGCCGGTCGCCACGCGTGCGTACGTCGTTCTCGCGCTGCGTCGACTCAACGGCGATCGGACGTGCCGTCGCCAGCCCCGCCAGCAGGCCCGCTCCCACGGACACCGTGGTGAAGCTGAGCGCATTGCCGACCGCGGCGATGGCCGCCAGCGCCGTGAGGGCCGCGCCCGCGGTGAGGGCGACAGGAGTGGGCCGAGCGGTGCGCCACAGAGCGAACAGCATCCAGCAGAATGCCGCCGCCAGCAGCAGTACGCCGACGACTCCCTGTTCCGCGGCCTGCTGCAGGGGCGCCGAATGCGGCTTGCCGTCGGACAGCAGCGTCCCGGTCGCCGTCGTACTGAGCTCCCCGAAGCGCCCAGGCCCCACACCCAGGGCAAGGTCCTCGCGCGCCAGGTGCAGCGCGTCGCGCCAGAGCTGGATCCGGTGCCCGGTCAACTGACCATCCAGCCAGGCCAGCAGCCCACCGGGCACCACGTTCCCGGCGACCGCCCAGATCAGGCCGGTGACCGAGGCCGCGGCCAGGGCCAGTCCGGCGATGCCCACGCCACGGTGGCGGAGGTGGCCGGCCGCGAGTGAGCACAGCAGGACGGCGGAACAGGTGACGAAGCCGCTGGTCGAGCCCAGGACTGCCGCGGTCACCGCGATTGCGGCGCCGAGCACGCGCAGGCCCAGGCGCACAAGTGGTGCCGAGGCGGACCAGGCGGCACAGCACGCGGCACCGGTGGCGAGGGTGAGCACGGCGGCGGTGGCCCCGGCATGGCCCAGCGGGGTGACGAGCTGAGGGCCGGGGGAGAGATGGGGAACGCTCAGCGTGAGGCCGACACCGGCCAGGGCCCCGGCGCAGGGTACGGCGACCGGCAGCAGCGCCCCGCCGATCCGCCCCGCGGCATAGCCGGCGGCCACGGCGAGGATCGCGAGCAGCACACCCTCGGGGCGGCCGTCGTGTACCGCGGCAGAGATCAGCGACCAGGCGGCGCAGGCTCCGAGCACCACGACGCCCGCCGCGTCAGAAACGTTTCGTCTGTCGCTGTCCTCTTCCGGACCTGCCGAGGACGTCATTCTTGCGACACCCACCCAGCCCCCCGAACCCGGTCCCCCGACCTGTGACGGACCCTCGGCCGTCCGGACCTGACCGGCCGGTACGACTGAGGCTCCGGCATACCGTAACGGCTTATGGCCGGAATGTGGACGTGTCGTGCAGGAACGATGCGTCACACGGTGCCGGGAGCCGGGAGCCGGGAGTCGGGTGCCGGGGATCCGCCGCCTCGGAGGCAGGGGAAGACGGGGCCGGCGTTCGGGATCCGGGCCGAGCGCTTTTCGGGATCCGGGCCGAGCGCTGAGGACCCTGCCGCCGACGGACCGCGCTGTCCCCGCCAAGGTCAACCGCCGTACACTCCCCGAGTGACCGTCACCGCAACCTCCGTGGACGAGTCGGACCAGCTCGACCCGCAGATCGCGCCCGCCTCGCGCGCGGCACGGCTCGTGCGCCTGGTTCCGGCCCTCGCCGCGGCGCTCTCCGGAGTGCTGCTCTACGTCAGCTTCCCGCCGCGCACCCTGTGGTGGCTGGCCCTGCCGGCCTTCGCCGTCTTCGGCTGGGTACTGCGTGGGCGTAGCTGGAAGGCGGGCCTCGGCCTCGGCTATCTCTTCGGGCTCGGCTTCCTGTTGCCGCTACTGGTGTGGACCGGTGTGGAGGTCGGCCCGGGCCCCTGGCTCGCGCTCGTCGCGATCGAGGCGGTCTTCGCCGCGCTGGTGGGCGCGGGGGTCGCGGTCGTATCGAAGCTGCCGGGCTGGCCGGTGTGGGCGGCGGCGCTGTGGATCGCGGGAGAAGCGGCACGCGCGCGTGCGCCGTTCAACGGCTTCCCCTGGGGCAAGATCGCTTTCGGCCAGGCCGACGGTGTCTTTCTCCCGCTCGCCGCGGTCGGCGGCACACCCGTGCTGGGCTTCGCGGTCGTCCTGTGCGGCTTCGGTCTGTGCGAGGTCGTACGCCTGGCCGTGGAGCGCAGGCGCACCCGGGCCGTGCAGCGGTCCGCCGCGGCCGTGGCCCTGCTGAGCGTGGCCGTGCCCGTGGTGGGTGCCGTGGCCGCGAGGCCGCTGGTCAGCGACAAGGCCGAGGACGGCACCGCGACCGTCGCGGTCATCCAGGGCAACGTGCCGCGCGCGGGACTGGACTTCAACTCCCAGCGACGCGCCGTACTGGACTACCACGCGCGGGAGACCGAGCGCCTGGCCGCCGAGGTCAAGGCGGGCAAGGCCGAGCAGCCCGACTTCGTGCTGTGGCCCGAGAACTCCTCCGACATCGACCCCTTCGCCAACGCCGACGCCCGCGCCGTCATCGACACGGCCGCCAAGGCGATCGGTGCGCCGATCTCGGTGGGCGGCGTCGTCGAGCGGGACGGCAAGCTGCTCAATGAGCAGATCCTGTGGGACCCGCAGAAGGGCCCCGTCGACACCTACGACAAGCGGCAGATCCAGCCGTTCGGCGAGTACCTGCCCCTGCGCTCGCTCGTCGGGGCGATCAACGAGAACTGGACCTCGATGGTCCGCCAGGACTTCAGCCGCGGCAGCGAACCGGGCGTGTTCACTATGGACGGCGCCAAGGTCGGTCTCGTCACCTGCTACGAGGCGGCCTTCGACTGGGCTGTCCGCTCCGAGGTCACCGACGGTGCGCAGATGATCTCCGTGCCGAGCAACAACGCCACGTTCGACCGCAGCGAGATGACCTACCAGCAGCTCGCCATGTCCCGCGTCCGCGCCGTCGAGCACAGCCGGACCGTCACCGTCCCGGTGACCAGCGGCGTCAGCGCGATCATCATGCCGGACGGCGAGATCACGCAGCGCACCGGCATGTTCGTGGCCGACTCGCTCGTCCAGAAGGTCCCGCTGCGCTCCACCGAGACGCCCGCCACGCGGTTCGGCATCCTGCCGGAGATCGCCCTGGTGCTCGTCGCCGCGGGTGGCCTCGGCTGGGCGATCGGCGCGGGGATGCGCACGAGGCGCGCCGGGGGCGTGTAGCGGTACGGCGGTTGTGGCGGGCCGGTCCTGCTGGTCGCACGCCCCCGGAACCTTCCGGGGGCGCCCCCACCGGCCCGTTAGGGTCAGGGACATGGCTACTCCTGACTTCATTCGTACGATCCGTGCCGCCGCCGGTCACCAACTGCTGTGGCTTCCCGGGATCAGCGCCGTCGTGTTCGACGACGAGGGACGGGTCCTGCTGGGGAAGCGCGCGGACAACCACAAGTGGACGGTGATCAACGGCATTCCCGACCCCGGCGAGCAGCCCGCGGCTTGCGCCGTGCGGGAGGTGTACGAGGAGACAGGCGTCCGGTGCGTCGCCGAGCGGGTCGTGCTCGTCAGGTCCAGCGGTGAGGTCACCTATCCCAACGGCGACATGTGCCAGTTCATGGACATAACCTTCCGCTGCCGTGCCGTCGGCGGGGAGGCACGGGTGAACGACGACGAGTCGGTCGAGGTGGGTTGGTACGAGGTGGACGCGCTGCCTGCGATGGAAGAGCGTCAGCTATTTCGGATCAAGCAGGCACTGACCGATGAACCCACGTGGTTCGAGCCTATGAGTGCGGACTGAAGTATGGGTTGCGACCATATGTGGCCTGGCAGGGGCGCTGCCTAGGGTCGAGCCATGACCCCGCCCAGCATCCTCCCGGCGCAAGGCTCGTCCTTGCCGTCCCCGCTCGACCTCGGCGGCCGCACAGCCCTCGTGACCGGAGCCGCCGGTGGCATCGGACGCGCGTGTGCGCTTCGGCTCGCGGCGGCGGGGGCCAAGGTAAGAGCGGTCGACCGGGATGCAGCCGGCCTGGAGGAGCTCGCCGAGCGGGCCCGCGGGCTCGCGGGAGCCGTCGAGCCGCACGCCCTCGACCTCACCGATCTGGACGCGGCGGAACTCGCCGCCGCCGGCACCGACGTCCTCGTGAACAACGCCGGGCTGCAACTGGTGCGCCCCATCGAGGAGTACCCGCCCGACGTCTTCCACACGGTGCTCACCGTGATGCTGGAGGCGCCGTTCCGGCTCATTCGTGGTGCCTTGCCACATATGTACGGGCAGGGCTGGGGCCGCATCGTCAATGTGTCCTCCGTACATGGGCTGCGCGCATCGGCCTTCAAGTCGGCCTATGTGGCCGCCAAACACGGCCTGGAGGGACTCTCCAAGACCGCTGCCTTGGAAGGCGCACCACATGGCGTCACCTCTAACTGTGTGAACCCCGCCTATGTGCGCACCCCACTGGTCGAGAAACAGCTCGCCGACCAGGCCAGGGCGCACGGAATCCCCGAGGAGCGGGTGCTGTCCGAAGTGATGTTGCAGGACAGCGCCGTCAAGCGGCTCATCGAACCGGAGGAGGTCGCCGAGGCCGTGGCGTACCTGTGCAGCCCGCGCGCGTCCTTCGTGTCCGGTACCTCGCTCGTGCTCGACGGTGGCTGGACCGCGCACTGACCGGCCGGGGCCGGCCGGATTCCGAGTTATCCACAGGGCTGACGGGGTGGCGGTGTGATGAGCAATCCTGTCGGCATGCCCCGCGATCACATGCACCCCGCCCAGCGCTCGCCATCCGATGCCGGAGCGCCCCTGAGCAGCGCCGAGGCACCGTTCCTCGAGCTGCTGGCCAGGGGCGCGTCCGCCGACGCCTATGAGCAGCCCGTGCTGCTCGCCCGTGCCGAGGGCAGATCCACCGAATGGATCGTCGCCCTCGAACAGGCCAAGCTGCTCGCGCTGCGTGTCCGCTCCGAGCTGGAGGGGCGGCGCAGACGCGAGGCCGAGCTGTCGGCCCTGTTCGAGACGGCCCACGACCTGGCCGGCCTGCGGGACCTGGACGCCGTCCTCCAGGCGATCGTGCAGCGCGCCCGGTCCCTGCTCGGCACGGACGTGGCCTATCTCAGCCTGAACGACCCGGCCCGGGGCGACACCTATATGCGGGTGACGGAGGGCTCGGTCGCCGCCCGCTTCCAGCAGTTGCGGCTCGGCATGGGCGAGGGTCTGGGCGGACTCGTCGCGCAGACGGCCCGCCCCTACGTCACCGACGACTACTTCAAGGACGACCGGTTCCAGCACACCCTCTCCATCGACGCCGGTGTGCGGGACGAGGGGCTGGTCGCCATCCTCGGAGTGCCGTTGACGCTCGGGCACCATGTCATCGGGGTCCTCTTCGCGGCGGACCGGCGGGCCCGGGTGTTCGAGCGGGAGCAGATCGCGCTGCTCGGCTCCTTCGCCGCCCTCGCCGCGGCCGCCATCGACACCGCGAACCTGCTCACCGAGACCCGCTCGGCCCTCGCCGACCTGGAGCGGGCCAACGAGATCATCCGGGACCGCAGCGGGGTCATCGAACGGGCCTCGGCCGTGCACGACCGGCTCGCCCAACTCGTGCTGCACGGCGGCGGGGTGCACGACGTGGCCGCCGCCGTCTCGCAAGTCCTCGATGGCACGGTCGAGTTCACCCAGGCGGCCGCCACACCGGCCAAGGCCCTGGAGGCATCCCGCGCAGAGGGCCACGCGGTGCGGCACGGCGACGACTGGATCGCCGCCGTGGTCGCAGGCGGTGAACTCCTCGGCGCACTGGTGCTGCGCGGCCACCCAGGCCTCGACCCCGTCGACCAGAGCACACTGGAGCGGGCCGCGACGGTCACCTCCCTTCTCCTGCTCGCCCGCCGCTCGGCGGCCGAGGCCGAACAGCGCGTACGGGGCGAGCTGCTGGACGATCTGCTCGACGCCCGCGACCGCGACCCACGGCTGCTGCGCGAGCGCGCCGCGCGGCTGTACGCCGACCTCGACGCCACGCACGTCGTCCTCGCCGCCCGCCTCGACGTAGCGACGGTCGACGCCGACCAGGAGGCGGCCGCCCGCAGACGCCTGTGGTCCGCCGCGTCCCACCTCGCCGCGACCCGGCACGGCCTGGCCGCCGCCCGTGACGGCGGCACGGTACTGGTCCTGCCCCTCGAAGCAGGGGAGAGCGCCACCGCAGTGGCCCGCCGGACCGCCCGGCACCTCGGGACGGCCGTCCAGGAGTCGGTCACCGTCGGAGCCTCCGCTCCGGTGGAGCAGCCGGCGGCCCACCCGGACGCCGTGGCCGCCGCCTACGAGGAGAGCCGGCGCTGCCTCGACGCGCTGCGGCTGCTGGGCCGCTCAGGGGACGGTGCCGCAGCCGAGGACTTCGGGTTCCTCGGGCTGCTGCTGGCCGGAGACCGGGACATCGCGGGCTTCGTCGACCGTACGATCGGCCACGTCGTCGCCTACGACGAACGGCGCGGCACCGATCTGCTGCAAACCCTCGACGCATACTTCGCCTGCGGCATGAGCCCGGCCCGCACGAAGGACGAACTGCACGTCCACGTGAACACGGTCGCGCAGCGCCTGGAGCGTGTCGGCCGCCTCCTCGGCGCCGACTGGCAGAGCCCCGCGCGGGTCCTCGAGATCCAACTGGCCCTGCGTCTGCACCGGTTGTCGGCACCGGCACAGCGCTGACCCCCGCACGCACGGGGCGTACGGGAGCCGATTCCCAGGGCCTTACGGGCGGACCGTCAGACGGTGTGCGCGTCCGCAGGCCGGGCCTCAGCAGGCTCCGCACCCGCCGGGCGCTCGACGTCGGCCAGGTCCCGGTGGCGGGTCTCCTTGGCGACACCGACCGCGACCAGCGTCAGGACGGCCGCGGAGATGACGTAGAGGGCGATCGGGGTGGAACTGCCATAGGCGTCCAGCAACGCGGTGGCGATCAGCGGGGCCGGCGCGCCCGCCGCGACGGAGGCGAACTGGGCGCCGATCGAGGCTCCGGAGTAGCGCATCCGGGTCGCGAACATCTCGGAGAAGAAGGCGGCCTGGGGTGCGTACATGGCGCCGTGGAACACCAGTCCCACGGTCACGGCGAGGAGCAGGTTGCCGAAGCTGCCCGTGTCGATGAGTGAGAAGAACGGGAACATCCACAGTCCGATCCCGGCCGCGCCCAGCAGATAGACGGGACGGCGCCCGATCCGGTCCGACAGTGCGCCCCAGCCCGGGATGACCGCGAAGTGGACGGCCGAGGCGATGAGGACCGCGTTGAGCGCCGTCTGCTTGGAGACGCCGGCCGACGTGGTGGCGTAGACGAGGATGAACGCCGTGATGACGTAGTAGCTGATGTTCTCCGCCATGCGCGCACCCATCGCCACCAGCACGTCTCGCCAGTGGTGCCGCAGCACGGAGACCAGCGGCAGCTTCTCGGCGTCGGCCTTTGCCGCATGCGTGGTCTTGCGCGCCTCCGCCTGCGCCAACGCCTCCTTGAACACAGGCGATTCATCGACAGACAGACGAATCCACAGACCGACGATCACCAGCACACCGGAGAGCAGGAACGGGATCCGCCAGCCCCAACTGCCGAAGGCGCTGTCCGACAGCACGGCGGTCAACAGCGACAGCACGCCGGTCGCGAGCAACTGGCCGGCGGGTGCACCTGTCTGAGGCCACGAGGCCCAGAACCCGCGTCGTCGCGCGTCCCCGTGCTCCGACACCAGCAACACGGCGCCGCCCCACTCACCACCGAGAGCGAAGCCCTGCACCAGCCGCAGCACGGTCAGCAGTACGGGCGCCGCGGATCCGATGGTCGCGTGCGTCGGCAAAAGCCCGATCGCGAAGGTCGCCCCACCCATCAGCAACAGGCTCAACACCAACAGCTTCTTCCGCCCGAGCCGGTCTCCGTAGTGCCCGAAGACAAGCGCCCCCAGCGGCCGTGCGGCGAACCCGACGGCGTAGGTCAGGAACGACAGCAGGGTGCCGACGAGCGGGTCGGAGTCCGGGAAGAACAGCTTGTTGAAGACGAGGGCGGCGGCCGATCCGTAGAGGAAGAAGTCGTACCACTCGATGGTGGTGCCGATGAGGCTGGCGGCGACGATGCGCTTGAGACTGGCGGGGGTGCCGGGCGTCGGTGGAGCGGATGCTGCGGAGGCCATGTGCGCCACTTCCTCGTGTGCGATGGGGACGGGTACGTGTCGGCACACCGTAGGAAGAGGCAGGTCAGGCGGACATGTGGTGGGACTACATAGTTCGGGGGTGGAGTATGCGTGCACCCCCTATGCCTTCACTTCGAAGTCCGAGTGAGGAGTTTTGTACCCATCACGTAGCGTCGCGACGGTACTGGGCAGGCTCGGGCTTTGTGGGCGGCCGGCCTTTGTTCAGGCGTCGTACGCGTAGAAGCCGCGGCCGCTCTTACGGCCGAGGTGGCCTGCGGCGACCATGCGGCGCAGTAGTGCCGGCGGGGCGTACAGCGGTTCCTTGAACTCCTCGTACATCGACTCGGCGACGGCTTGGGCGGTGTCCAGGCCGATCAGGTCGAGCAGGCGGAGCGGGCCCATGGGGTGGGCGCAGCCGAGTTCCATGCCCTGGTCGATGTCCTGGGGCCGGGCGCCGCCGGACTCCACCATCCGGACCGCGCTGAGCAGGTAGGGCACGAGGAGGGCGTTGACGACGAAGCCGGAGCGGTCGGGTGCCTGGATGGGCTGCTTGCCGAGTTGCGTGGCCAGGTCGCGGGTGCGCTGCACGGTGTCCGGGCTGGTGGTGAGGGCGGGAACGAGCTCGACCAACCTCTGTACCGGAACGGGGTTGAAGAAGTGCATGCCGATGACCTGGCCGGGCCGCTCGGTGGCGACGGCGAGATCGACGACGGGGATGGAGGAGGTGTTGGTGGCCAGGACCGCCGCGGGGTCTTCGACCGCCTTGTCCAGGGAGCGCAGGACGTCGGTCTTGATCTCGCGGTTCTCGGCGACGGCCTCGACGACGAATTGACGGTCGGACAGGTCACCGAGGTCGTGGGTGAACGAGAGCCGGGCGCGCGCCTGGTCGCGCTGTTCCTCGGTGATCTTGCCGCGCTGCACGCCTCGGTCGAGGGAGGCGGTGACTCGACGGCGGCCTGCCTCGACGGCGTCGGGGGTGGCTTCGGCGACACGGACGTCGAGGCCGCCCAGGGCGGCGACTTCGGCGATGCCGGAGCCCATGAGGCCGCAGCCGACGACGCCGAGACGGGTGACGGAGTCCATGTGATGTCCTATCCGGTCAGTGGTGGTCAGACGTTGCGGCGGTATTGGCCGCCGACCTCGAAGAAGGCGTCGGTGATCTGCTGCAGCGAGCAGACGCGGGCGGCGTCCATGAGGACGGCGAAGACGTTGTCGCCGCCCACCGCCGCGTCCTTGAGGGCAGCCAGGGCGGCGTGGGCCGGCTCCTGGTGTCGGGCCTGGAAGTCCTGTACGCGCGCCAGTTGGGAGTGCTTCTCCTCCTCGGTGGCGCGGGCGAGTTCGATGACGCCGGGCTCGGCGATGTCGGCGTGGGGGTTGCGGAAGGTGTTGACGCCGATGAGGGGCAGGGTGCCATCGTGCTTGCGCTGTTCGTAGAGCATCGACTCGTCCTGGATACGGCCGCGCTGGTAGCCGGTCTCCATCGCGCCGAGCACGCCGCCGCGCTCGCTGATCCGCTCGAACTCCTCCAGGACGGCCTCCTCGACCAGGTCGGTGAGTTCATCGATGACGAACGACCCCTGCAGAGGGTTCTCGTTCATCGCCAGGCCCCACTCCCGGTTGATGATCAACTGGATGGCCAGGGCGCGGCGGACCGACTCCTCGGTGGGGGTGGTGACGGCCTCGTCGTAGGCGTTGGTGTGCAGGCTGTTGCAGTTGTCGTAGATCGCGATGAGGGCCTGCAAGGTGGTGCGGATGTCGTTGAAGTCCATCTCCTGGGCGTGCAGCGAGCGGCCCGAGGTCTGGACGTGGTACTTCAGCTTCTGGCTGCGCTCGCCCGCGCCGTACTTCTCCTTCATCGCGACCGCCCAGATACGGCGGGCCACGCGGCCGAGGACGGAGTACTCGGGGTCCATGCCGTTGGAGAAGAAGAACGACAGGTTCGGGGCGAAGTCGTCGATGTGCATGCCCCGGGCGAGGTAGGCCTCGACGTAGGTGAAGCCGTTGGCCAGGGTGAAGGCGAGCTGGCTGATGGGGTTCGCGCCGGCTTCGGCGATGTGGTAGCCGGAGATGGACACCGAGTAGAAGTTGCGGACCTTCTGTTCGATGAACCACTCCTGGATGTCGGCCATCATCCGCAAGGAGAACTCGGTCGAGAACAGGCAGGTGTTCTGGCCCTGATCCTCCTTGAGGATGTCGGCCTGGACTGTGCCTCGCACGTTCGCCAGCGCGTGCGCCCGCAGCTCGGCCGCCTCCTCGGGCGACGGTTCGCGGCCCTCGGTGGCCCGGAAGCGGTCGAGTCGCTGGTCGACGGCGGTGTTGAGGAAGAAGGCCAGGATGGTCGGCGCGGGCCCGTTGATCGTCATCGACACCGACGTCGTCGGCGCGACCAGGTCGAAGCCGTCGTAGAGCGCCTTCATGTCCTCCAGCGTGGCCACCGAGACTCCGGAGGTGCCGACCTTGCCGTAGATGTCGGGGCGTTCGTCGGGGTCGCGGCCGTAGAGGGTGACGGAGTCGAAGGCGGTGGACAGGCGGGTGGCGGGCTGGCCCTCGGAGAGCAGCTTGAAGCGGCGGTTGGTGCGGAACGGGTCGCCCTCGCCGGCGAACATCCGCGCCGGGTCCTCACCGTCACGCTTGAAGGGGAACACCCCGGCGGTGAAGGGGAAGTGGCCGGGCAGGTTCTCCCCGCGCCAGAACCGCACCAGCTCCCCGTGGTCGGTGAAGCGGGGCAGGGCGACTCGGGGGATCTTGTTGCCGGAGAGCGACTCGCGGGTCAGCTTGGTGCGGATCTCCTTGTCACGGACCTTCACGACCTGCTCGTCGCCGGAGTAGGCGGCGATGACGGCGGGCCAGTTCTCGATCTGCTCGCTGATGTCGTGCGGGAGCCGCCTGCGGGCCTCGTCGAGCAGTGACTGCACGTTCTCGGCGTCGGAGCCGGCCTCGACGAGCTCGCCCCGGACCGCGTCCAGGCGCTGCACCCGCCGTGCCGCCTCGGCCAGTTGGGCGGTCTCGCCGTGGTAGGCGCGGACGGTGTCGGTGATCTCGGCGAGGTAGCGCACCCGGTCCGCGGGAACCACCTGCCGGATGCCGGAGGAGTGGCGAATGTCGACCGGCGCCAACGCGCCCTCCGACAGCGGCAGTCCCTTCTCGGCCAGGGCGGCCTTCAGGTGCTGGTGCAGCGCGGTGACGCCGTCGTCGTTGAACGTGGCCGCCGAGGTGCCGTACACCGGCATGTCCTTGGGCCGCATCCCGAACGCCTCGCGGTTGCGGACGAGTTGGCGGCCCACGTCGCGCAGCGCGTCCTTGGCGCCGCGCCGCTCGAACTTGTTGATCGCCACCACGTCGGCGAAGTCGAGCATGTCGATCTTCTCGAGCTGCGAGGCGGCACCGAACTCCGGCGTCATCACGTACAGCGAGGTGTCGACGAACGGCACGATCGCCGCGTCGCCCTGGCCGATGCCCGGCGTCTCCACGATCACCAGATCGAACCCGGCGGCCTTCACGACGTCGATCACGTCCGCGAGGTGCTCGGGCAGCTCGCGGCTGCCGCGGGTGGCCAGGCTGCGGAAGAAGACCCGGCTGCCGTCCAGGGAGTTCATCCGGATCCGGTCACCGAGCAGGGCGCCACCGCCGCGGCGCCGGGTCGGGTCGACCGCGATCACCGCGATCCGCAGCTTGTCCTGCTGGTCGACACGGAACCGGCGCACCAACTCGTCGGTCAGCGACGACTTCCCCGAACCACCGGTGCCGGTGATGCCGAGCACCGGAACCGACCCGGCGGCAGCCGTGGCACGCAGTTGTGCGAGGAACTCCGGGGGCAGTTTGCCGAGTTCCGCACCGGTGATGGCGCGGGCGATCGCGAACCGGTCACCGGCCAGTACTGCGGCAGCGTCGGCCGGCTTGCCGTCCCAGAGGTCGAAGTCGCAGTCCCGCACCACCGAGTTGACCATCCCGGCCAGCCCCATCCGCTGGCCGTCCTCCGGGGAGAAGATGGTCACCCCGCCGTTACGCAGCCGGGCTATCTCGTCGGGCACGATGACGCCCCCTCCGCCGCCCACCACGCGGATGTGGCCGGCGCCCTGCGCGCGCAGCGACTCGACCAGGTACTCGAAGTACTCGACGTGCCCGCCCTGGTAGGACGAGACGGCCACGCCGTGTGCGTCCTCCTCCAGCGCCGCGTCCACGACCTCCCGTACCGACCGGTTGTGGCCCAGGTGGATCACCTCGGCACCCTGGGACTGGAAGATCCGCCGCATGATGTTGATCGACGCGTCGTGCCCGTCGAACAGAGCTGAAGCGGTGACCAGGCGAACAGGGTGCACGGGACGGTGCAGATCGCTCATGAGGGCCTTCCCGGACGGAGCGGGGGTATTACTGACGCCAGAGATACTAGGACGTCCTAGTAAATTGCTGGAGGTGATCGCCGTCACAGGTCGAGGACCAGGCGAGGCCCGCACGAGCGGGAGACACAGATGAGCATGGTGTCGCCGGCGGCCCGCTCGTCCTCGCTCAGCAGCGAGTCGCGATGGTCGGGTTTGCCGTCCAGTACGTCCGTCTCACAGGTGCCGCACGTGCCTTCCCGGCACGAGAAGTCGACCGCGACGCCTGCCTCCTCGACGGTTTCGAGTACCGAGCGGTCCGACGGCACGGTGAGGGTGAGCCCGGAACGAGCGAGCTCCAGCTCGAAGGCCCCGGCCGGGCCGGACCCGTTCGGCTGCGTCGGGGCGAACCGCTCGACGCCCAGCGTGCCGGGGGGCCAGCCCGCGCACTGCTCCTGCACCGCCAGCAGCAGGGGTTCGGGACCGCAGGCGTGCACCAGGGTGCCCTCCTCGGGTGCGCCGAGGTGGGCGGCGAGGTCCAGCAGGCCGTACTCGTCCTGCGGACGGATGAGCACGCGGTCCCCGTGCGGGGCGAGGCGGTCGAGGAACGCCATGGAGGTGCGGGTGCGGCCGCCGTACAGCAGAAGCCAGTCGTCTCCCGCGGCCTCGGCGGCCTCCACCATGGGAAGGATGGGCGTGATGCCGACGCCGCCGGCGATGAACAGATGGCGTGCGGCGGGCCGCAACGGGAAGTTGTTCCGCGGTCCGCGGACCCGCACGGTGGTGCCTTCGCGCAGATGGTCGTGGACGTACGCGGAACCGCCCCGGCCCCGCGGCTCGTGCAGCACGGCGATCTGCCAGGCCGCATGCTCGGCCGGGTGGCCGCACAGGGAGTACTGGCGGATCAGGCCGCCCTCTTCACCGTCGTCGCCGTCCAGGAGTACGTCGATGTGGGCGCCCGGAGCCCAGGCGGGAAGGACACCGCCGTCGGGGCGGCGCAGGGTGAGGGAGACGACGCCGTCGGCGGCGGGGGTGCGGGTCGCCACGGTGAGGGTCGTCCAGGCGGGCAGTCGGTCGTTCATGGTGAGTCAGCTCCGGGGGTCAGGCCTGCGTCGGCACATGAAGCAGCAGCGCGTCGCCCTGGCCGCCGCCCCCGCACAGGGCCGCTGCTCCGCTGCCGCCTCCGCGCCGTCGCAGTTCGGTCGCGAGGGTCAGCACCAGCCGGGCTCCGGTCATGCCGACCGGGTGCCCGAGCGCGATCGCGCCGCCGTTGACGTTCACCTTGTCCAGGGGGATGTCCAGCTCCCGTACGGAATCCAGGGCCACCGAGGCGAACGCCTCGTTGATCTCGAACAGGTCCAGATCGGCGCACTTCAGCCGGCCGTCCCGGGACAGGGCGTCGTGGACCGCCCCGGCCGGCTGGACGAGCAGTGAGGGGTCGGGGCCCGCGACCGTGCCGTAGGCGCCGATCTCGGCGAGCGGGGTCAGGCCCTCCCGGCGGGCGCGCTCCGCGCTCATCACGACGACGGCTGCGGCGCCGTCGGAAAGCTGTGACGAGTTGCCCGCGGTGATCGTGCCTGCCCCCGAGAAGGCCGGCTTGAGCCGCCCCAGGCCCTCTGCGGTGCTCCCCGGCCGTACGCCTTCGTCGGTGTCGACCACCGTCTCGCCCCGGCGCCCGCCCACGGTGACCGGGACGATCTCCTCGGACAGCGCACCCGACTCCTGCGCCTGGGCGGCCCGTTGATGGGACAGCGCGCTGTACGCGTCCTGCTCCTCGCGCGTCATGGCGTACGGCTGCTGGTACCGCTCGGTGGCCGCTCCCATGGACACGCCGTCGAAGGCGCAGACGAGGGCGTCGCGGTCGAGGGCGTCCTCGACGGCGGTGGCACCGTACTTCCATCCGGTGCGTGATCCGCGCAGCAGGTGCGGGGCGCCCGACATGGATTCCATGCCGCCGGCGACGACCACCTCGTGACGGCCGGAGGCGATCACGAGGTCGGCCAGGGCGATGGCGTGCAGACCGGACAGACAGAGCTTGTTGACGGTGCTCGCGGGGACGGAGAACGGAATGCCGGCGCGGATCGCGGCCTGCCGTGCCGGGTTGGGGCCGGCCCCGGCCTGCACGACATGGCCCATGACGACGGCTTCCACGGCTGCCGGGTCCAGGTGCACGGCGGCCAGCGTCGCGCCGATCGCGTGGGCGCCGAGGTCGACGGCGGACACCGTGCTCAGGGCGCCCATGAGTCTGCCGATGGGCGTCCTTGCTCCGGCGACGATGACGGATCCGGGCATGGCCGGGACCTCCTGGGGAGTGGGACGGGGTCAGGCGGCCGCGTCGACGGCACGTCGGGCGATCATGTGGGCCGTTTCGTTCACCGAGTGCAGAACGATCCGGCCGCCGGGCATGCGCCGCACCCGGCTGACGGACGTGTAGCCGGGATGGAACCAGAACATCGTCGGCAGACCGAGCACCGTCGCCAGGTAGGTGTTGGTGATGCCGCCGTGACAGACGGCTGCGACCCGTCTGCCGGGATGGGCGTCGAGGATGGTGTCCATGGCCCGTACGGCACGCGCGCGGAAGGCGTCCCAGTCCAGATCGGGCACGAAGTCCTCGTAGCGTCCCTCGGCGAGCGCCGCCGCGCGGGGATCCTCCGGGCCGATCTGCTCCGGTGGCGTGTAGGGGTGGGAGACGTCGGTGTCCCACTCGCGCAGGTCGTCGAGGACGGTGGCGGTCATGCCGGTGAGGCGTTCCAGGGGAGCCACCGTCTCGCGGGCACGCTGGAACGGGCTGGTGTACAGGGCGTCGACGTCCTCGTGCACGAGCCAGGCGGCGAGACGTTCCGCCTGGGCGCTGCCCTCCTGCGACAGCCCCGGGTCGAACACGCCCGCCAGGGGGAGACCGTGCCGGACGAGGAGGAGTTCGGTCATGGGTGATCCTTCGTACGCGTGAGGGGCGGGCGGGTCGGCTCAGCCGGCGATGGTCCGTTCCGAGCGCCAATAGGGGCGGCGCATCGCACGCTTGTCGAGCTTGCCCATCGCGTTGCGCAGCAGCTCGGGGACGAACTCGTACGACTTCGGGCACTTGTAGGCGGCGAGGCGGTCGTGGCAGAACCGGTCCAGCTCTTCGGCCGGCGGCGCGTCCGCCGCGGCCACGACAAGCGCCCGCAGCGACTCGCCGAAGTCCGGGTCGGGCACGCCGATGACCGCGATCTCGGCGACCGCCGGATGCTGCCGCAGGACCGCCTCGCTCTCGGCCGGGTACAGGTTCACGCCGCCGGAGACCACGACGTCAGCGGCCCGGTCGGTGATGAAGATGTAGCCGTTCGCGTCGACGTAGCCGATGTCGCCGAGCGTGAAGACGCCGGGGGAGAGATAAGCGGACCTGGTCTTGTCCGGGTCCGCGTGGTAGCGGACGCCCTGGTCCTCCGGAGCCCGGAAGGCCAGCAGTCCGCGTTCGCCGGGCGGCAGTTGCCGCCCGTCGTCGTCGGTGACCAGGACCTCGAACGGGGGCCGGACCCGCCCGACCGAGCCCGGGTGCGCCAGCCACTCGGCGCTGCTGATGCGGGCGACGGTTCCCGCTTCGCTGGCGCCGTACGACTCGGTCAGCACCGGGCCGAACCACTCGATCATGGCTCGCTTCACGTCCGGCGGGCACGCGGAGCCGGTGTGCGAGACCTGCCGCAGGCTGGAGACGTCGTAGCGGGCGCGGACCTCTTCCGGGAGGGCGAGGAGCCGTTGGAAGTGGGTGGGCACCATCACCGTCGAGGAGACCCGCCACCTCTGCACCCGGCTGAGGAACGTCTCCGCGTCGTATCTGTCGAGGACGATGACCGGCTGACCGGCCGCCAGGTGACGCAGTGAGGTCAGCGGCGCGTTGTGCTGCAGCGGGCCGCACACCAGGTGCGGTCCCGGCGGGAATCCCGGCCGGGAGGCCATCGCGGCGAGGTAGGCGGAGCTGTCGGCGACCGGGCCGCTCACCCAGCGCACCTCGGTGCCGCGCGCCCGTCCGGTGGTTCCCGAGGTGTAGACGAGCGGAGGCCGGGCGGGCCGGTCCGTCGGGGCCGTGCGCCCGGCGGGCGCGGCCGCGAGCCATGCGTCCCAGGCGAAGGCGTGCCCCACTGCCGGGGTTCCGTGCATCACGACCGGAAGGCCCAGTTCCCGGGCCGCGTCGAGGGCGGCACCCGCGCCGACCGGTCCGGCGATGATTCCGGTCACGCCCGCGTCGATGATCTGGTCGACGAGTTCGCCCGACGTGAGATTCCGGGAGGTGGCCACGGTCCCCACTCCGGCACGCAGGCCCGCCAGATGGGCCACGAGCGTCGGGATCGCGTTGTCGCCGAGGACGGCGACCCGGTCGTCGGGGCCGGGCGCGAGCTCCAGCAGCCGTGCCGTCGCCCGCGCCACCTGGTCGGCGAGGCCCGACCAGGACAGCACGCCCAGGTCGTCCGCCAGGGCGGGCTCGTCGGGTGTCTCCTGGGCGCGACGGTCGAATGGCAGCAGCGACATGGCTCCTCCGGCGGCTCCTGGGCCTCTCCCGATTCGAAGGGAGAGGAGATGCGGAGACTGTAGCGTTTATCAAGAAAGTGCGGAACACTCTGGTTCCAGGCGGAGTCATTTTCCCAAGTTCCAGAGGTGGGGGCGGTGTACTCCCGATCACCGTTACTCAAACTGCCGTCTGGTAAGTATTCGAGGAGGAGCCATGTCCCAGCCCGATCCGGACGCATGGCGCACACAGGTCCGGCAGTGGCTGGCCGGCGTGCTCGAACCGGCGCGGGCGCCGCAGTCCGCCACAGGGGCGGCCGACCTCGCCGTGTTCCACAACCTCCCGGAGGACAAGGAACGCCTGCTCCTGGGGCGCTGCCGCGTCTACCAGCGCGCCCGCTTCGACGCCGGCTACCAGGCACTGACCCTCCCCGAGGACAAGGGCGGCGCGGGCCTGACCGCCGCCCACGTGGCGGCCTTCGCCGAGGAGGAGTCCGCCTTCGAGGTGCCGCCGTCCACCGAGCTGATCAGCGTCACGGTGCGCCTTGTCGGCATGGCGGTCTCCCTGTTCGGGACGGCCGAGCAGCGTGACACGTACGCGCGCGCGTTCCTGCGCACCGACCTGCTGGCCTGTCAGCTCTTCAGCGAACCCGGTGCCGGATCCGACCTCGCGGCCCTGCGCACCCGTGCCCGCCGAGAAGGCGACGAGTGGGTGATCGACGGTCAGAAGGTGTGGACCTCGGGCGCCCAGTTCGCCGACTACGGTCTGCTGCTCGCCCGCACTGACCCGGACGTGGTCAAACAGGCCGGCATCACCGCCTTCCTGGTCCCGATGGACGCCACCGGCGTGGAGGTGCGCCCCATCCGTCAGATGAGCGGCGGCGCCTCCTTCAACGAGGTCTTCCTCAGCGGCGTCCGTGTTCCGGACCGGCTGAGGATCGGGCGACCGGGCCAGGGCTGGGAGGTCGCCACCACCACGCTCGCCTTCGAGCGGACCGCCTCCGGCGGCGGCAACCGTCGCAAGGGCGGCACGTTCGCGGACGTCCTCGCACTCGCTCGCTCCCTCGGCCGCACCGAGGACCCGCTGGTCCGCCAGCGCCTCGCCGACCTGTACGTACGCGCCGCCCTGCGCGCGGCCACCGTGGACCGCGTCGCCAGGACGAGCGCCGCCGGCGGTCGGCCGGGACCGGAGGCGTCGCTGACCAAACTCATGGCCTCCGACCTGCTCACCCGCACAGGACAGGTCGCGGTCGAGCTGATGGGCGCGCGGATCAGCGCCGACACCGGGGAGGCGGGCACCTTCGCCTGGGCGCAGCACCTGCTCGGCGCCCCCGGCTACCGGCTGGCCGGAGGCACCGACCAGATCCAGCGCAACCTGATCGGCGAACGGGTGCTGAAGCTGCCGCCGGAGCCGCGGGTGGACCGCATGCCGTTCTCGCAGCTTCCCGGCAACTGAGGCGCAGGGTCCTCTTCAACAGCAGCATTCGGCAGTCACATTCGGCAATCGCATTCGGCAGTCGCGTTCGCCAATCACAAAGGAGTGACATCGATGGATCTGGGACTGACAGGCGCGAAGGCGCTGGTGACCGGCGCGAGCCGGGGCATCGGCCGGGCGATCGCCACCACCCTGGCGGCCGAGGGCTGTGCCCTGGCGCTGTGCGCCCGGGGCGAAGAAGGACTGGCCAAGACCGCCGCCGAACTGCGCGGCGAGGGGGCCACGGTGTTCGCGGAACCGGTCGACGTCACCGACCCGGCCGCGCTCGTGGGCTTCGTGCAGCGCGCGGCCGGTGAACTCGGCGGCCTGGACCTGCTGGTGTCCAACGTGTCGGCGGGCAACGTGAAGGGCCCCGAGTCCTGGGAGGCCAGCCTGCGCGGCGACCTGATCCCGTTCGCGGGACTCGTCGAGGCGGCCCTGCCTCACCTGGAGGCCTCCGACCGGGCCGCCGTCGTCGCCATCGGCACCACCAACGCCTCCGACACCGCGCGCCCGGCCGGAGCGAACTCGTACTCCGCGCTCAAGGCAGCCGTGGTCCAGCACGCCTCGGCCCTCGCGCACGCCCTCGCGCCGAAGGGCATCCGCGTCAACACCGTCTCGCCCGGCCCGATCGACTTCCCCGGCGGCGCCTGGGAGACCATCCGCACCAGCCGCCCGGAGGTGTACGAGGAGGTGCTCGCCAAGCTCCCGATCGGCCGTTACGGCACCGCGCAGGACGTAGCAGCGGCGGTGGCGTTCCTGCTCGGGCGGACCGGCTCCTTCTGCGTCGGGGTCAACCTCGTGGTGGACGGCGGGCTGCTCACCCGCGTCCAGTACTGAGCCGTGGCGGGCCCGGCCGGCCGCCTGGACGCCGTGTTGGTCTGCGGCGGCCGCTGGCACGACTTCGACTACGCGCGGCTTCGGCTGCTGGAGCTGCTCGGTGAGCATCCACGGGTGCGCACCACCGTGTATCAGGACTACGACTGCGTGGCCGCGCTCGACAAGGCCGACCTGCTGGTCACCTACACCTGTGACGTCCGGCCCCGCCCGGCACAGCGGGCCGCGCTGGCCCGGTTCGTCGAGCGGGGCGGGCGCTGGCTCGCCCTGCACGGCACCAACTCGGTGATCGAGCCGTCGGCGGGTGACGGACCGCGGGTGTTCACGACCCCGCGGCTCCTGGGGGAACTGGCGCCGGTGCTCGGCAGCCAGTTCCTGGCCCATCCGCCGATCGAGCCGTACGAGGTGCGGGTGACCCGGCCCGAGCATCCGCTGGTCGCCGGGGTCGGCCCGTTCACGGTCACCGACGAGCTGTACGTGTGCGAGCTGCACGGGGAGTTGGAGGTGCTGCTGCATGCCGAGTACACGGGGCCCTGCCGCGGTTTCGCCGAGGGTGACACGGCGGCCCTCGACGCCGCGCCCCGACCGGTGCTGTATCTCAAGCGGCACGGTCTCGGCGAGGTCTGCTACTTCACCCTCGGGCACTGCAGGGGCCGTTACGACGTACAGGACCTGGGCGTGGACGACACCGGCCGGGTGGATCGCGGGCCGTGGGAAGCGCCGGAGTTCATGACGGTGCTGCGGCGGTGTGTGGGGCGGACGGTGAGTGGGCGAAACCCGGCAGAGGAGCGGGCCGGCACTTGAGCGGGGCTCGGGCGCCGGCCCTGCACGGGTCGCGGCTCAACCGTGCGGCAGTACCACCGCGCGGCCGTTGATGTCGCCGGCGTGCAGACGCTCGTAGGCCGTCGGCGCCTCGTCGAGTGTGAAGGTCTCGACGTGGGAGGAGACCAGCCCCTGTCGCGCCAGCTCGACGACCTCCATGAGTTCCGGGCGGCTGCCCCAGTAGGGGAACGAGGCGGAGACCTCGAACGGCAGCCCGCCGCCGAAGCCGACCGCCAGGGTGCCGCCGCCGATGCCGACGATCGTCACGTCGCCCGCCATCGCCACCGACGCCGCGGCCACCGCGAGCGTCGCCTCGGCTCCCACGAAGTCCAGCACCACTTCCGCTCCCGTCCCGCCGGTGAGTTCCCGCACCCGTGGGGCCGCCGCGCCGTCGGAGAGGAGCGTCTCGTGGGCGCCGACGGTGCGTGCCAGCTCGAGTTTCTCCTCGCTCACGTCCAGGGCGACCACCCTGGCCGGTGTCAGGGCGCGGAGCAGCTGTACGGCGAGGTGACCCAGGCCGCCGACCCCGATCACCACCGCCGTGCTGCCCGGGACCAGCTTGGGCAGTGACTTCCTGATCGCGTGATAGGGCGTCAGCCCCGCGTCGGTGAGCGGGGCGGCCTGCACCGGGTCCAGTCCGTTCAGCGGCATCAGGTGGCGGGGCGAGTCCACCAGCATGTACTCGGCGAGCGCACCGGGGGAGCCGAGTCCCGGCGGCAGGATGCCGAGCCCGGCGGCGCGCGGGCAGCAGTTCTCCTTGCCCTGGGCGCAGTTGTGGCAGTGCCCGCAGCCCCACGGGCCGTACACCGCCACGTCGTCGCCCTCCGCCACTGCCGTGACACCGCTGCCCAGGGCCGCGACCGTGCCGACACCCTCGTGGCCGAGCGTCATCGGCAGCGGGTAGGGGAACTGCTCCTCGGGCCAGCCCATGACCGCCAGGTCGGAGTGGCACAGCCCCGCCGCCGTCACCTTCAACAGCACCTGGCCCGGGCCCGGTTCGGGCACGGGAACCTCGACGACCTCGGGGGCGTGTCCCACCCTCCGGTACTGCACAGCCTTCATGGTCGGATCTCCTTGCTGGTGGCAGGCGGGGTGCCGCTCTCCGTGGGAGTCCCGGCGCCGGCATTCGAGGGGATTCCCTTCCTACGGCGCAGCACGGCAGGCAGGGCGATGCGGCCACCCGTGAGGACCAGCGCCACGATGAGGACCGAGCCGGTGAACAGGCTTGCGGCCCACTGCGCGCTGGTGGCGAGCCCGAGTCCGGTGATGCCCGTGCCGAGCAGGAGGACCGCGAGCACCGTGCCCCAGGCGTTGAAGCGGCCCGCGCGCAACTGGGTCGCCCCGACGAAGGCGGCGGCGTACGCCGACAGCAGATACGGGGTGCCCGCGGTCGGCGAGCCGGATCCGACCGAGGACGCGAAGACGATGCCGGCGAAACCGGAGAGCAGCGCGGAGGCCACCAGGGTCAGAAAGCGCAGCCGGTCGGTGCGCACGCCCTGCAGCCGGGCCGCTTCGGCGTTGAAGCCGGTCGCGTACAACCGGCGCCCGGTGGCGGTGTGTTCCAGCAGGAACCAGATGGCGAGCGCGGCGAGCAGCAGATACAGCACCGGCAGGGTGATGCCGCCCGCGTCCAGTTGGGCGATGCTCGCGAACGGCTTGGCGAGCAGTTGCACACCGGTGATGGAGCTGTCGTTGGTGACCATGGTGATCAGTGACTGGATCAGCGCGCCGGTGGCCAGGGTGGCGATGAACGAGTCGACGCGCAGGACCACCACCACGATCCCGTTGACGACTCCGATCAGCAGCGCGGCGGCCATCGCCAGGGTGATCGCCGCGCCGGGACCGAGTCCGGCGGAGACCAGGAAGCGGGCGGTCAGCACGCTGGTGAGCGACATGGTGTAGGCGACCGAGAGGTCGAAGACGCGTGCGGCCAGTGGCGGTACGACGCTGAGTGCCACCAGGCCGGCCACGGCGTTGCCGTTCAGTACCTGCTTGACCGTGATGGTGGTAGGGAACGTGTCCGGCGCCCACACGGAGAAGAGCACGACGATGACCAGCCACACATATACGGCGCCGATGTTCCGGAACGACAGGGCGGTCACCGCCCGCCGGCCCAGTGCCCCGGGGACGAACACCGCGGACCTTTGCGGTGCGGACGGCGGTAGCTCCGCCGCCCGGGTCGGTGTGGATGTCATGTCAGAGGGTCCCTTCCAAGGCTCATGTCACTCGGTTCCTTCCATGGCGTGCACGAGCGCGGACTCGGTGATGTCCCGGCCACTGATCTCCCGTGCGATCCGGCCGTCGCGCACCACCAGGACGCGGGTGCACAGCGCGAGCAGATCCTGAGTGTCGGAGGAGCACACGATGACGCCCATGCCCTCGTCGGCCTGACGCTCTATCAGGTCGTAAAGCTGCAGGCGGGTGGCGACGTCCACGCCCGCCGTGGGCTCGCACAGCGCCAGCACCGGCGGGCGCTGTGCCAGGCAGCGCGCCATGACGACCTTCTGCTGGTTGCCGCCGCTCAGGGTGGTGATCCGCGCCCCGGGTCCGGCCGTACGCACCCCTACCCGCCTGATCCAGTCCTCCGCCAGGGTGGACTCGCGGCGCCGGTGCAGTCGCCCCGCCCGGGCGCGCAGTCGGTGCAGGAGCGGGAGGGTGAGGTTCTCGCCGACCGAGAAGTCGCCGATCACTCCCTCGCCCGCCCGGTCCGCCGGGACCAGGGGAAGGCCCAGGGCGCCGGCGTCACGCGCCTCGGTCCACCGCTCGGAGCGTTCCGGCAGCCGCAGCCTGCCGCTCACCGGCCCGGCATGGGCCCCGCACACGACGTACGGCACGACCTCGTGGCCGGAGCCGACCAGGCCGGTGATGCCCAGACGCTCACCCCGGGCCAGGTCGAGGTCGACTCCCCGCAGGGGCCCGGCCCACAGGTCACGGACCTCCAGTACCGGGTCGGCGGGACCGGCGGAGGGCCCCGGGCGGTGGTCGGTCTCCGTCTCCTCGCCCGCCATCAGTTCCGCCAGCGAGCGCGGAGTGAGCTCGGCGACCCGGCGTGTGGCGATCCTGCGTCCGCCGCGGATGACGGTGACCCGGTCGGCGAGCGCGAAGATCTCGTCCATCCGGTGCGAGACGTACAGGACGCCGGCGCCGGCGTCGCGGACCTCCCGCACGATGTCGAAGAGGCGGGCCACCTCGCTGGGCGGCAGCACGGCGGTGGGCTCGTCGAGCACCAGGACACCGCGGCCGCCGTCCCAGCCCTGCAGCGCGGCGGCGATGGCCACCACCGCGCGCTGCACCGGGGTCGCCGTCACCAGGGGACGGCGTACGTCGATGCCGAGACCGAACCGTTCGACGAGGGCGGTCGTGCGTCTCTCCATCTCCGGCCAGCGGATGTTGCCGAACGCCGTGCGGGCGAAGCCATGGCTGAGCGCCAGGTTGTCGATGGCGCTCAACTCGCCCACCAGCCCCAGCTCCTGGTGGACGAAGCGGAGCCGGTCGTGGCGGGAGGCCGTGACTTGGCCGAGGTCGAAGGGCTCGCCGTCGAGTTCGGCCACCGCACCCGGCTCCGCGTGGTGGAAGCCGGCGAGGATCTTGATGAGGGTGGACTTGCCGGAGCCGTTGGGCCCGATGAGGGCGTGGATCTCGCCGGGCGCGACCTCGAGATCCACGTCCCTCAGTGCCTGGGTGCCGCCGAATCGCTTCGACAGGGCGGCCACCCGCAGTACTGGCCCGGTCAACTCAGGCCCCAGAGCGCCTTGAACTGCTTCTGGTAGCTCTCGACGATCGGGAAGTCACCGTCGGCGGAAGGCAGGTTGTCCTTGGTCACGAGCATGTTGGGCAGCGCCGCCTTCTGGTCCACGGCCATGGACTGGCCGGTGAAGTGCCGGGCCAGCGCGTCGACCTGGAGCCAGGCCGTCTCATGGGAGTTCAGCGCCATCGCGCCGTCGGTGAGACCGCTCTGGATGTACTGGTAGTTCTGCGCGTCACCGACGTTGACCACGATGTGCTTGCCGGTCAGGCCGGCCGTCTTCAGCGCGGCGGGCACGCCCACGTTGAGCAGGCCCAGGGAGAAGACGACATGGGTCACCTTCGGGTGTGAGCGGAGATACGACACCACGCGGTCCGGCATGTCCTTGCCCACCGCGGTGATCGGCACGTCGACGTTGTCCAGCGCGCAACCGGCGCACCACTTCTTGTAGTTGGCCGCGAAGGAGTCCTTGACGGGCTTGAGGATCGTGTACGCCGGCAGATCGAAGTACACGGTGTTGGCCTGGGCGCCGCTGTTCGACACCACCCATGAGGCGAGCATCCGGCCCTGGATGCCGACGTCCTTCGGCCCGTTCTTCAGCAGGGAGATGCCGTCGCCCACCACGTCGTCGGCGTTCGACTGGATGACGGGGACACCGGCCGCCTTCAGCTGTGCCAACTGCTTGGCGTAGACGGCACGCGGGAAACCGGAGGCGACGACGGCGTCCGGCTTGTCGCGTACGGCCTGTTCGTAGGCCGCCTGGACGGACTCCGGCGTGCCCTGGGTGGCGATCTGCTTCACCTTCCAGCCGAGTTGTCCCGCGGCGCCGGTGAAGAAGTCGGCGAGGTCCTTGCAGGACTGGACGCCGCAGAGGATGAAGTCGATCTTCTTGCCCTTGGGGATCTGCTTGCCGACCGGCTGCGTGACGGAGATCGCGGCCGGGCGCTGCGCGTACGTCTTCAGAGCCGCGCGGGCCGCCGTCAGGCCGGGCGATCCGGGTGCCGCCGCCTGCGAGGAGTCTGCGGCCGGGGTCGTGCCGCTGCCGCACGCCGTCAGGGTGAGCAGGGCAGTGACGGGGACGATCGCGGTGAGGGCGCGGCGGACCGCGCGACCGGGTCTGGAACTCATCGTTGAGTACTCCCGTGGTGTGGCGCACGCAAGAGGTGCTGGGCAATGCAGGGCTGCGTCGATCGCCGACGTGGGGTACGGCGCGGGCCACCGGGGTGAGAGCCCCGGGGCGCTGGGGCCGGGACGGGCAAGACCGTTCCGAACGGAGAAACTTATGAGGCACTACAGCCTCAAGTGGGTCGGAGTGTGACATGCCCCGGCGTGCTTGGGGAGAGGGTCGCCGCAAGAAAATCCAGGATCTCAAGCTGATTCCGCGATGACCTCGGCAGATGCGGGCTCGTTCACCGTCGCGAGTGTTGCTCCCGACCGCAACCGGTAACTACACTCACTCTAAAGTTTCTGCCGGAGGAGAGATGATGGACGAAACATCGGAGCTGGGCACGGCGCGGTGCCCCGGGCCCAGCGTCCAGGACTACCTCGACCAGGACAGCCGCCCTGTTCCCCCCGCCCTGAGGTACGAGCGGAACGACCACCTGGGCAGCGAGGACATCGACACCGCCCGCTTCACCTCCCGCGAATGGGCCGAACGCGAGATGCGGCAGGTGTGGCGCCGCGTCTGGCAGTTCGCCTGCCTGGAGAGCGAGATTCCCGAGGTCGGCGACCACGAGGTCTACGAGATCGGCGACGACTCGCTCATCGTCGTGCGCACGGCCCCCGACGAGATCCGCGCCTTCGTCAACGTCTGCCTGCACCGCGGACGCAAACTGCGCACCGGCGGCGGCAACGTAAGCGAGTTCCGCTGCTCGTTCCACGGCTTCGCGTGGAACCTCGACGGCACGATGCAGACCCCGCCCTGTGCCTGGGACTTCCCGCACGTCACCCCGGAGAAGTTCGCCCTCCCCGAGGCCCGGGTGGCCACCTGGCGCGGCTTCGTATTCATCAACATGGACCCGTACGCGGAGTCCTTCGACTCCTACCGCGGCACCTTCGACGACTACTACATCTGGCCACTGGAGAACCGCTACAAGTCGCTGCACATCGCCAAGGTGCTTCCCTGCAACTGGAAGATCGCGCAGGACGCCTTCATCGAGTCCTTCCACGTGATCGCCACCCACCCGCAGATGCTGCCGTGGCTCGCCGACGCCAACTCCCAGTACGACGTCATGGCGGACCAGCCGAACTGGAACCGGATGATCAACATCCAGGGCGCGCCCAGCCCGCACGTGGCGGAGTCCGTCACGGAGGAGGACGTACTCGAGACGTTCTACGACTCGCGCGCGTTCTACGCCGCGGCCCAGGGCCGTGACCTGGTGATGCAGGAGGGCGACGAACTGCCGGCGATCCCGCCGGGCGGCACCGCCCGCCAGATCCTCGCCGAGCGGATGCGCGCGCAACTGGCGGCCACCTCGCACCAGGACTTCTCGCAGACTGCCGACACCGAACTGCTGGACGCCATCAACTACTTGCTGTTCCCCAACTTCAACCCCTGGGGCGGCGCCAAGTCCAACATCATCTACCGGTTCCGGCCCAACGGCCTCGACCCGGACTCCTGCACCGCGGAGATCATCTTCATGTCGTCCCCGAAGCAGCCCGGCGAGATGCCGCCCCCGGTGAAGATCCGCTGGGTGCCGGAGGACATGCTCTTCGCCGACATCCCCGAACTCGGCGTGCTCGGCCCCGTCTTCGACCAGGACTGCGAAAACCTCCCCTACGTCCAGCAGGGCCTCAAGGCGATGCGCAAGCCGGGCATCACCCTGGCCAACTACCAGGAGAGCCGCATCCGCCACTTCAACCGGACGCTCGACCAGTGGATGGAGAAGTGACCCACCGCGTGGCGGTCAGACCCCTGGGCGTCGAGCTCGAAGTCCTCGACGGCGAGGACCTGTTCACCGCCGCCCAGCGGCTCGGCTACCGCTGGCCCACCGTCTGCGGCGGCAAGGGCACCTGCCGTACCTGCTTCGTCCAGGTGGAGGACGGCGCCGAGAACTGTTCCCCCGTGGGCCCGTTGGAGCGCGAGGGCATCGAAGCCCTGCGCAGGCCGGTGGACGGCCTGACCCGGCTCGCCTGCCAGCTCCGGGTCGAGGGCCCGGTGACCGTGACCAAGCGCGGCGTGCGCCGCCGAGTGCAGTAGTGAGGCCCCATGTCCAAGCAAGTGATCCACCCGCTGACCGGGCATGTGTACCGGCTCACCGAGGACGGACTCGTCGAGGTGACCGACCCCAGGACCGGGGCACAGGGCGTCTTCGACTTCCAGGCCCGGTGGCAGTCGGGCGAACTGCGCCACGCCGACCTTCAGATGGCCGGCTGGGTCGGCCGTCTCGCACAGCGGCGCACCCCGCCTCGGCCGGAGGGGTGACGCCGTGTCCCCGCGCACCACCCGGGTGGTCTGTCTGGTACGCCGCCCCGAAAAGGAGCCGGCCCCCGGTGACTTCACCGTCGAGGAACGCCCCCTGCCGCCCCTCGGTGAGGGCCAACTCCTCGTCCGCAACCTCTACATGAGCGTCGACCCGTCCATGCGCGGGCGGCTGGAGAGCACCGAGAAGCACTACACGCACAACTTCACCCCCGGATCACCGCTCGACGGCCGGGCCCTGGGTGTCGTGGAGGAGAGCCGCTGTCCCGGCGTGCCGCCCGGTGCCTACGTCCGCCACCAACTCGGCTGGCGGGAGCGGGCCGTGCTGGACGGGGCGGACACCGACGGAGCGGATCGCATCGACCCGCAACTCGCCCCGCTGCCCACCTGGTTGGGGCTGCTCGGCCAGACCGGATTCACCGCGTACGTGGGCCTGACCCGGGTCGCGGCGCTGCGCCCCGGCGACACCGTCTTCGTGTCGGCGGCGGCCGGGGCCGTCGGCACCGCCGCCGGCCAGTTCGCGCGCCTGCTGGGCGCGGACCGAGTCGTCGGCACCGCCGGCGGACCGGACAAGTGCGCCCTGCTGGTCAAGGAGTTCGGCTACGACGCCGCCGCGGACTACCGTGCCGAGCCGGTGCGCGACGCCCTGGCCCGGATGGCACCCGACGGCATCGACGTGTACTTCGACAACGTCGGCGGAGAGCAGCTCGCCGCCGCCCTGCACGCGCTGCGGACCGGTGGCCGGGTCGCCCTGTGCGGCATGATGTCGCAGTTCGGCGGCGCCCGACGGACCGTGGACATCAACCATTTGATCCAGGCGGTCCTCAAGCGGCTGACGCTGTGCGGTTTCATCGTCCGCGACCACGACGACCTGCGGCCGGAGTTCGAGCAGCGGGTCGCGGGCTGGCTCGCCGAGGGCCGGATCACCGCGCGCGAGACGGTGGTGGACGGGCTGGAGAACGCCCCGGGGGCGCTGCTGTCCCTGCTCGGCGGCGGAAACGTCGGCAAGATGCTGGTCAGCCTGGGCGATTCCGGCTGAAACGACACCCTTTTCGGCGGACTGAAACGGCGCCCCCGCCCGGGGGCGCCGTTTCAGCGCATGGGGTGTGACGCGGCGACGGTGTGGGCCGTCAGGGAGACCCCGACTCGGGTCAGCCCCGCCACGGCCGCCCGGAAGTCCTTGATGTGCGCGGTGGAGAAGTGCTCGTCGAGGGCCTGCCGGGAGGTCCAGTGCTCGTACACCCGGATACGCCGCTCGTCGGCGGGATCGGCGCTCATGGCGTAGTCCAGACAGCCGGGTTCCTGCTCGCGGGTATGCCGGCCCAGCTCGACGAGGGCTCTCAGCATGGCGTCGCGGTCGGCGGGCTCGTAGTCCATCCAGCCGGCGACGATGATTTCCTCGGCCACGGGATTCCTTTCGCGGTCGTGCCCGCGGGCCCGTCGCCCCGGTGCAGGGGAGCGACGGGCCCGCGGTGCTTCAGATGCCGAGCGGCGCCGGGACGCTGTCCACGGTGACGGTGCCCTGGTCACCGTCGACCGTGATCACCATTCCGTCCCGCAGGCGCTGCGTCCCGCCCTCCACGGAGATGACGGCCGGGATGCCCAGTTCGCGGCAGACCACCACGGCGTGGCTGTTGAGCGCGCCCACGTCCACCACGGCCGCTCCGGCGACCAGGAACAGCGGGGTCCAGGCCGCGTCCGTGATCGGCGCGACCAGCACCTCCCCGGGCTCCAGCGCCTCGCACGAGGCCGGGTCGGTGACCACCCGGACCCGGCCCGTGTAGGTGCCGTGGCTGCCGCCGACACCGCCGAGGACATCACCCTCGACGGCCGCCTGCGTCCGCTCCTCTGCGCGCCGCGGCCAGGTGCCGATGTCGGTCTGCGCGTCCTCCGCGACGAAGAACGGCGGTTCCAGGTCGTGCAGGGCGGCGTACTCCTCGAGCCGCCGCGCGATGACGGGGCCGAAGGACTCCGGCGCGGCGACATAGTCGTCGAGCTCGGTGTCCAGCAGCATCATCACGTCCTCGGGCCGGGCGAAGAGCCCCGCCTCGACGCCGCGGCGACCGAGCTCCCGTACGGCCATGCGGATCTCGTTGACGACGGTGACGCAGTTCGCCTTGGTGCGTTCGCGGGCCGGGATCCACACCTGGGCGGCGTGCATGCCGGCGTCGAACATGGGCTGTGTCTCCTCGGGCAGCACGGCCCGGATCTCCTGTGCTGTCCGCTCGCGCCGTTCGGTCAGCCGTGTCCGGCGGGCGGCGGGGGAGTCGTCGTCGGGACTGTGGCGGATCCGGTCGACCAGGGCCAGCGCCTGGACGGGCGCGGCCTCCCAGGACAGCGCGTGGATGTCCCACTCGTTGGGGCCGCGGTCGCCGGACTCGGCCAGGAACTCCTCGAAGGCGTCGCGGAACGTCTTCACGTCGCCGGTCGCCCCGTCGAGAGCCTGCTCCACGGCGGCCGGACCCCGGTCGAACAGCGCGCTCAGCTCGGCCGAGGCCGCCACCTGCCGTGACAGCGTCCACAGCCCGGTCGAGGGGGAGGCGGAGTCGACGTCGCCGAGACCGCCGATCAGGTCGAGCATGGTGCCGGGGCGGTCCACGCTCGCGCACAGCGGGCCGAGGATCGCCGGTCCGACGGACGCGGGCAGCGAGGACTCGACGTGCCGCTGGAAGGTCGTCTCCACCTCGTCCAGCAACGACCGTGCGTACGCCACCAGTTCGGCCTCCGACAGCCGCGTCAGGTCGGGCCGGGAGCGGCGCAATGCGCGCAGACGCTGCCGGTCTGCGTCGGCCTCCGGGAAGCCGCTCTGGCCGAGCATCCGCTGAAGCGTCCCGCCCGCCTTGGCGGTCAGCTCCTCGTCCTGGTCGTCCGGGTGCGCCAGGTACACCGGAGTGTCGGAGCGCTGTCCGACGAAGGCCGCGTCGATCTGGTCCGCCGTCTGGCCCATACGGATGCCGAACAGCCGCATGTGGGACAGGTTCAGGTAGAAGTGGCCGCCGAACATGCCGACGAACGGCGGTCGGGGGCCGGCCACCTCCTCCTCGCGGTAGATGCCGAACCCGACGAAGCCGCGACGCCAGCCCTGCAGGCCCTGCCCCCAGACCAGGGTCCAGCCCAGCGGGCTGGCGGGTTCCGGCAGGGTCTCGCCCGCGTTGGCGCGGGTGTAGTGCGGCAGCCGCTCACTGCGCTGCCAGTCCGTGATCCAGCTCTTCATGGCCGAAATCTCCCGCTGTCCGTACCCGCGCCTACCACTGCGCCGTTCCGCCGTCGACACTGATCAGTGCGCCGGTGATTCCTGTGCCGGCCTCGCTCGCGAGCAGCGAGGCGACGGCCGCGATCTGCTCCACCGTGGTGATCTTCTTGGTGGCGGCGTGCTCGGCAAAGCGGCTCAGCCACTCCTCGTAGCTGATGCCCTCGGCCTCGGCCGCGGCCGGCCCCGCGGCACGCATCAGGTCGGTGTCGACGGCGCCGGGGCAGATGGCGTTGCAGGTGATGCCCTGGGTGCCGTACTCGAAGGCGGTCGCCTTGGTCAGGCCGTGGATCGCGTGCTTGTTGGTGATGTAGTGGCTGATCCCCGGCTTGTTGGCCTGCTTGCCCTCGACGGAGGAGATGTTGATGACGCGGCCCCAGCCGTGCTCCAGCATCTTCGGCAGCGCCCGGCGGGTGCCGTAGAAGTAGCCGTTGACGTTCAGCTTGAGGGCGTCGTGCCACGCCTCGTCGCTGAGCTGGTGGATGGGGGCGAAGCCGGAGCTGCCGCCGACGTTGTTGACCCAGATGTCGAGCCGGCCGAAGCGTTCGGCGGCGAAGTCGGCGAGCCCCTCGATGTCCTCCTGGCTGTTGGCGTCGCAGGGGTGGAAGACGGCCCGGTCCCCGGCGCCCATCTCCTCCAGAGCCTGCTTGCCCTTGATCTCGGATCGGCCGCTGATGACGACCGTGGCGCCGTCGGCCACGAAGGCCTCGGCGATGGCGCGGCCGATGCTGCGCGTGCTGCCCGTGATCACTGCGACACGTCCGTCGAGGCTGCCCGTAGCCACCATGCTGCTCTCCCGCGAGTGTTGTTGGTTCGTCACCTGGTGGCTCTGGCCGCGTGGGCGCCGTCTTCCAGGTGTTGGTGGATGGTGCGGTGCAAGTGCTGGAGTCCGGGCTCGTTGCGTCCGAAGACGAAATCGGTCCCGTCGAGGGCCTTGAGACCCTGCTGGACTCCGTAGGTGGTCGCGTAGTCCTCGTCGCGGACCACCTCGTGGAACCACTCGCCGAATTGGTCGGCGGCCTGGCACTCCTCCTCGGTGACCGCCGGTTCCCGCAGCAGGATGATCTGCTGGGTCACCGACTCGGTGGCCGTCCGGGGGAGCACCAGGGAGACGGCGATCTTCTGGCGCCAGCCGCCGGCGATCGCGAGACCCGGGAAGAGCCAGTAGATGGGCCCGACACAGTCGCCGGGATCGCGCTGGTCCGGGGGCAGTTCGACCGCCTGCGCGATGGGGCGCAGGGCCGGTGCGATGCGCTGGTGGGGGCCCCAGGTGTCGTGGGCCATCATGTTGGAGAGGTTCGTCTCGAACACCGTCTTCGGGTGCAGCGAGGCGAAGTGGTACGTCTCCAGATATCCGTCGAGGGTGACCTTCCAGTTGGGACTGGTCAGCTCGCTGGTGGCGTAGTGGTGGCACTCCGCCAGCCGCATACCCTCGAGGAGCGGCTGCAGATCGCCCAGCCAGGCGTCCAGGTCGGGCTCGGCCGCCGGGTCCAGCGAGACGAAGACGATCCCCGCCCGCTCCCCGGCCGGAAGCCTGACCAGGCTGCGCCCCTCACGTGGAACGTCACCGAAGGTCTTCTCGGCGTAGACACCCCGCAGTTCGCCGGCCAGGTCGTACGACCACGAGTGGTACGGGCAGGTGAGCCGCCTCGACACCCCGCAGCCGGGCTCGAGGAGCTTGGCCCCCCGGTGCCGGCAGGCGTTGATCATCGCGTGCACGGCGCCCTGGCGGTCCCGGGTGATCAGCACGGGGATGCCGAGCACGTCGATCGCCTTGTAGGTGTTCGGACCGGGCAGCTCGCAGGACATGGCGAGCGGCAGCGGGACGCTCCGGTGGACGGCGTCCGTCTCGCGTTGCCAGCGGTCGGCGTCGAGGTAGTTGGCGACGGGTTCCGTCCACTGGCCGTCCGCCTCGTGCGTCGTGTTGGCGCGGTAGTGCGCCATCACGCGCTCGACGAGTTCGGCGGCCTCCCGCCGCATCGTCAGGGATGCGGCGTCGGTGGACCGGTCCTGGCTGATCCACGAGGAGTATGCGGGGGCCGAGGGCGGGTTGCGGTCGGCGTCTGTCTCCCGGATCTCCGGCGAACTGGTCTGGACCACGATGTCCTCACAATCCTCCCAGCCGCGAGCCGAGACCGGCTTCGGAATGCGACAGCTGGGCTGTGTCCGAAACTGCAACAGGACTTAGTGTGGTCTGTCAATAGAAAGTGGCGAAGTTGCGGCTCGGTCTCCCGTAGGGGTGGGTGCGATGGTCATGGTCCGACCGTTCGAGGTGGGCCTGGTGGTGCGGGACTTGGGGTCGATGGAGCGCTTCTACCGCGACGTGATCGGTTGTCGCCCCGTGCGCCGCTCGCGCGTACCGGTGGCCGTCGGCGGCCCGGCCGGACTGGGCGGCGAGCTGGACGTCGTCTGGCTGCAGGTGCCCTCCGGGGGGTGCATCAAGCTGATTCTTCCCTCGTCGCCCGCGGTGCCGGCCCTCGTGGCGCATCCGCTGGCCGGACGTGCGGGGCTGTCGTATCTCACCTTCCGCGTTGACGACGTGGACCCCGTGGTGGCCGCGCTGGGGGCTGCGGGCGCCAAGCCCCTGTCGGACCCGGTCGTCGTCCGCGCGCACGGTCGGCGGATCACCTTCTGGACGGATCCGGAGGGCAATGCGGTGGAGCTGGTGGACGACCGCGGCGAGGAGTCGGGTCCGGGGCGTAGTAATTAGAGAACCTCTTCAGTAAGGTGCGCGATGCTGGTTACTGTAGAGCGACACTAGAAAGTCCACTTCCGTGGCACACCTCCCTCGGGCGAAGGGGCGGACGATGGCTCAGAAGAAGTCGGCCGATGCGGCCGCACACCAGGTATCCGCGCAGGTCATCAGGGATCTGCACGAGCGCATGGTGCGCATCCGGCTGTTCGAGACCGAGGCGGGCAAACTCATGGAGGCCGGCAAGCTGCCCGGCTTCCTGCACCTGTATGTCGGCCAGGAAGCCGTGGCCGCCGGCGTGATGGCGGCCCTGCGCGACGACGACCAGATCACCTCCACCCACCGGGGCCACGGGCACGCCGTGGCCAAGGGCGTCGGCCTCCGCGAGATGTACGCCGAGCTGTACGGGCGCGTCACCGGCGCCTGCCTCGGCCGCGGCGGCAGCATGCACATCAACGACCTCACCCGCGGCATGCTCGGTGCCAACGGCATCGTCGGGGCGGGCGTCCCGATCGCCGTGGGTGCCGCCTTCGCCGCCCGCTACAAGGGCGAGGACAGCGTCGCCGTGACCTTCTTCGGCGACGGCGCCACCAACATCGGCGCCTTCCACGAGGGCGCCAACATGGCCGCGATCCTCGGCCTGCCCGTTGTCTTCGTGTGCGAGAACAACGGCTACGCCGAATTCACGCCACAGTCGAAGCACATGTTGATCAACGACGTGGCCGAGCGGGCCGCCGCCTACGGCATGCCCAGCGTGATCGTCGACGGCATGGACGCGCTCGCCGTCCATCGCGCCGCCGCCGACGCCGTCGAACGGGCCCGGGCCGGCGAGGGCCCGATGATGATCGAGGCCAAGACCTACCGCTACTTCGACCATCAGGGCGTCAAGGGCCTGCGGCACCCGTACCGCTCTGACGAGGAGGTCGCCGAGTGGAAGGCCCGCGACCCCATCGACCTGCTGGAGACCCGGGCCGTCGCCGACGGCGCCGCGACCCGCGCGGAGCTGGACGACGTATGGCAGCGCACCCGCGACGAGATCGCCGAGGCCATCGCCTACGCCGAGACCAGCCCGCTGCCCGACCCCGCCGACCTGCTGCTCAACGTCTACTCGGGATGACCGCCATGACCACCACCACCGAAGCACCGGCCGTCGCCCCGAACGCCGCGGCCCGCAAACTGACCTACGTCAAGGCCTTCAACGAGGGACTCGCCCAGGCCATGCGCGAGGACGAGAGCGTCTTCGTCGCCGGCGAGGACGTGGCCGGATACGGCGGCGTCTTCCGCATGTTCGACAACCTGCTCGACGAGTTCGGCCCCCGCCGCATGATCGACACCCCGATCTCCGAAGCCGCCCTCGTCGGCCTCGGCGTGGGCGCCGCCGCCCGCGGCCTGCGCCCGGTCGTCGACCTCATGTTCATGGACTTCATCGGCGTCTGCCTCGACCAGATCGTCAACCAGGCAGCGAAGATGAAGTACATGTTCGGCGGCGCGCTGTCCGTGCCGCTCACCATCACCACGGCCTCCGGAGCCGGCCTCGGCGCCGCGGCCCAGCACAGCCAGAGCCTGGAGGCCTGGCTGGCCCACGTGCCCGGCCTCAAGGTCGTCATGCCGTGCGACGCGTACACCGCCAAGGGCCTGACCGTCTCGGCCATCCGGGACGACAACCCGGTCGTCGTCATGCTCAACAAGGTCCTGCTCGGCAGCACCAGCGAGGTGCCCGAGGAGATCTACGGCATCCCGCTGGGTCAGGCGCACATCGCGCGCCAGGGCAGCGATGTCACCGTGATCGCCCTGGGCCGCATGGTGGGGGAGGCCCTCGCGGCGGCCGACGAACTCGCGGCCGAGGGCGTCGAGATCGAGGTGATCGACCCGCGCACCGTGCAGCCCTTGGACACCGAGACGATGTTCGCCTCCGTCCGTCGCACCAACCGGGTGCTCGTGGTGCACGAGGCCGTCACCTTCGGCGGGCTCGGCGCGGAGATCGCCGCCCAGATCCAGGACGCAGCCTTCGACCACCTGGACGCGCCGGTGCTGCGCATCGGCGCCCCCTTTTCGCCCGTTCCCTTCTCCCCGGTCCTGGAGAAGGCGTACGTCCCCGATCGCACCCGGATCGCCCAGGGCTGCCGGCGTCTCCTCGAAAGGTCGTGACCGACGTGGCGGTCGAGGTTCTGCTGCCGAAGATCGGCCTGACCATGCAGGAAGGCACGATCGACGAATGGCTCGTGCCCACCGGCGCCGCCGTCGCGGAGGGCGACGCCCTGCTGCGGCTGGCCACCGACAAGGTCGACGTGGACGTCGAGGCGGAGGCCGGGGGACTGTTCCACCCGGTGGTCGCGGCCGGGGCCACCGTCCCGGCCGGGGCCCTCATCGGCTGGCTGCTGGCCGAGGGCGAACAGCCACCGGACCCGGCGGGCACGCCCACGCCGGTCGGGTCGGGGACCACTGCGCCCGCTCCCGACGCCGGCGCGGCGCCCTCCGTGAACGGCACGGGTGAGAAGGGCATCGGTGACCGGCTTCTGTCCTCACCGAACGCCCGGAGGGTCGCCGCGGCTGCCCACGTCGACCTCACCGCCGTACGGGGCACCGGTCCCGGCGGACGGATCGTCTCCGAGGATGTGGAGGAGTTCCTTGCGGCCCTCCCCGGCGACCTCGTCACCGTCGTACCGTCGGGCGCCACCCCCGCCTCACCGCTGGTCCGCAAGCTGGCGAAGGAGCGGGGCATCGATCTCTCCGAGGTGAACGGCACCGGGCCCGGCGGCCGGATCCGCAGGGCGGATCTGGATGGCGTCACTCCGGTACCCGAAGCCGCTCCCGTTCGTCCCAGCAAGGTCATCCCGCTCACCGGGATGCGCGGCACCATCGCCCGCAGGATGCACGCCAGCCTCCAGGAGATGGCGCAGCTGACGCACGGCTACGAGGTGCGGATGGACGCCGTGGTGTCCCTGCGGGACCGGCTCAAGGAGGAGTGGGCCGGCAGCGATCTGCCGGTGCCCAGCATCAACGACTTCCTGCTGAAGGCCGCGGCCCTGGCCCTGCGCGAGCACCCGCTGCTCAACGCGACGGTGCGGGAGGACGCCATCCATCTGCTCGACGAGGTCCACCTGGGGTTCGCGGTGGCCGTTCCGGGCGGCCTGATGGTCCCCGTGATCGAGGACGCCGTGGCGCTGCCACTGCCCGAGGTCGCCCGCCGGTCGAGGTCACTGGCCCAGGCTGCACGCGAAGGACGGATCTCGCCCGCGCGGCTGGAAGGGGCCACCTTCACGGTCACCTCGCTCGGCGGATACGGCGTCGACTTCTTCACCCCCGTGATCAACCCCGGCAACGTCGCCATCCTCGGCGTGGGCCGGCTCAGGGACGGCGTCGAGTGGGTGGACGACCGGCCACTGCGCACGCGGGTGCTCACCCTCAGCCTCACCTTCGACCACCGTGCCGTCGACGGGGCACCCGCCGCCGAATATCTGCGCACCGTAGGTGAGTTGCTGAGCAAGCCCCTCCGCCTGCTGGTGTGATCCGAGGCCTACGTGGCCGGGTCGGCGATCCGCTCCGCGAGGTTGCCGACCTCGCGGACGAAGGAGCGGTGCCCCAGAGACCGGTAGACGTCGTCACCCCGGACCTGCGAGATCGCCGCGGTCTCCAGCAGCGCCAGCAGGCCCAGGCCGATCACCGCCGCCTCGGCGTCGGAGACCGGCCCGTGGGCCTTGCGGACCAGCCGTACCAGTTCGTCCAGCAGTCCGGCACGGCTCTCCTGGCGTAGCGCCTCCGCATCCTGGCTCATGCCGGCCGACGACACGAAGAAGACGGTGGCGGCGGACCGGTGTTCGCCCAGCCAGGCCAGCAGCGAGGTGATCGCCGTGCCGATGTCCGAGCCGGGTTCGTGGGCCTGAGTGAGTGCCTGCAACTGCTCGCGCAGTGCGGCGGCGAACACCCGCATCCCCTCCGCCAGGACCTGGTCCTTGGAGGAGAAGTGGTAGTACACCGCTGCCGAGGTCATCTCCGCACGCGCGGCGATGTCGGCCACCGTCACCTCGTCCGGCGGCTGGGTGGCGAACAGCTCCGTGGCTGCGTCGATCACCCACTGCTTGCGCGACGGACGATGAGCGGCGCGGGTTCCGGATGTCGTCATGGTGTCAAGTATGCCGGGACCCGGTGCTCCGGAGGTGCTTGTGTAGCAGGAATTATGCCGTCGGGCGGGAGTAGTAACTGGATACAATGGTCAGTACGCAGGGCCCACGGACGCGGGTTCACGGCAGTCGGCAGGGAGCATGATGGCCACCACGAAGAACGGCAAGCAGCCCGCCCACCGGCCCTCGCGGCGGCAGCACATCATCTCCGCCGCCGTGCGGGTGTTCGGCCGCAACGGATTCGCGGAGACCAGCATCCAGGACATCGCGGACGAGGCACAGGTGGTGCCCACCGCCGTCTACTACCACTTCGACGGCAAAGAGGAGTTGCTCGAACTCGCGATGCGACGGGTCTTCGACCATCTGAACGCGGTCGTGGAGGCGGCGCGTCCGGAGTCCGAGCCGGGTGATGCGGAGGGCCTGGTCCGCGTCATCGACGCGGTGTGGGACTGGGTGGAGCAGAACCCGGACGAGGCCCGTCTGTACCAGGTCCAGGTAGCCTCCGCCAACGGCAGCGTCAAGGTGCTGCGGGACGAGTTCGAGCAGCGGCACATCCAGCGTGGCTACGACTATCTGCCCGAGGGCACGACTCGCAGCCCCCGGGCGGCGAAGGCCCGGCACGCGGGGCAGGCCCTCGCGGTCCGCACACTGATCAGCACGACCATGCTCGTCACGGCGCTGCGGGCGGAGGGCGGACCGCTGTCCCAGTTGCCCTCCCGGTCCGTGCTGGAGGCGGTCAGGGCGCTGGCGCTGCGCATCGTCGGCGCCGAGGAGAAGCCGGCCCCGTCCCGGCCCTGAGGCGGTTCACCAGGGCAGCGGACTGCGGTCGGCGAACAGCCCGCCCGTCGTCTCGTCGCCTTCGGGAAGGGTCGCCAGCCAGACCGGGGTGTCCGCCCCTTCCTCCGGGCCGCGCGGGGCGGACGGCCCGCCCATGCCGCTGCGGGTCCAGCCGGGGTCGGCGGCGTTGACCAGCACGCCCGTGCCGGACAGCTCGGCGGCGAGCATACGGGTCAGGGCGTTGAGCGCCGTCTTGGAGATCCGGTAGGCGGGGTGCCGACCGGAGTCCATCAGCGCCAGCGAACCGTAGGAGCTGGTGACGTTCACGACCCGCCCGTAGCCGGCTTCCACCATGCCCGGGACGACGGCCTCGGCCACCCGCCAGGCGCCGGTGAGGTTCGTGTCCAGGGTCGCCCGCAGGATGTCCTCATCGACATACGGGGGCCGCAGTTCCCGGTCCAGGGACACGCCCGCGTTGTTCACCAGCACGTCGATCCCACCGGTCAGCCCCGTTGCCTCCCGGACCGCTTGCGTGACGCTCTTCGCGGACGTCACGTCCAGGGCCAGCGGCAGCGCCGCCGGGCCGATGACGCGGCACGCCTCCTCGGCGGCCTCCCGTCCTCGCGCCCCGACCAGGACCCGCAGCCCCTGGTCCGCGAGCTGTCGGCACATCTCCAGGCCGATCCCGCGTGCCCCGCCGGTCACCAGTGCCGTCTTCTCGCCGTGCCGCATGGCTCGCTCGCCGCCTCTCACACCGTCAGGACCGAGCACGCGCTGATCCCGGGCGCCCCGTACACATGGGTGAAGCCCACCCGGGGGGCACCCGGCACCTGCACACCGGGCGCCCGGCCCTGCAACTGCCGTACGACTTCGTGGAACTGCCGCAGCCCGGAGGCGCCGACGGGCTCTCCGCCGGCCAGGCAGCCGCCGTCGGTGTTGACCGGTATCCGGCCCGTCGGATCGGTCTCCCCGGCGGACAGCAGCTCCTCCTGCTCGCCGTGACCGCACAGCCCGGTCTCCGCCAGGTGGATCAGCTCCGAGCCGCTGTCGGTGTCCTGCAACTGGGCGACCTGCACGTCCGCGGGCCGCACCCCTGCCGCGCGGAAGGCCGCCTCCGCGGCGTCGACGCTGGGGCTGTGGTGGGGTCCCGGCGGCAGCCAGGGGGAGAACACCTCGAACGAGCCGAACCGCCGGGTCCGGAAGGCCAACGACGCCAGCTTCACCGGCCGTTCGCACAGGTCGAAGGCGCGGTCGCCGCGCGCCAGCACCAGCGCGGCCGCGCCCTGACCGGGGGAACAGAACATGTACTGGGTGAGCGGGGGACTGACCTCGGCGGAGTCCAGGATCTCCGGTTCCGTCAGCGGCTTGCGCCGCCAGGCCAGGGGGTGGTGCGAGCCGTTGCGGAAGGCCCGCGCGGCGACCATCGCCAGCGCCCGCTCCGAGATCCCGTGCTCGTACAGGTATCGCTGGGTCTTGAGGGCGAAGAACTGTGTGGTGAGCATCATGCCGGTCTCGGCGTACCAGTCGCCCAGACCGTAGCGGGCCGCGGAGACGTGGAACGCGCCCCGCTCGTGCTTGTCGAACCCCACCGCCAGTCCGAGCGAGGCCTCGCCCGCGCGCAGCGCGTTGGCCACCGCGAGCACGGTGGAGGCGCCGGTCGCGCAGCCGTTCTGCACATTGACGAAGGGCACACCGGTCAGGCCCAGGCGGCCCACCAGCGTGTCGGGCTTGCCGGACACGTCGGAGCCGCCGGCCGCGTAGCCGATGTCCTCCCAGGCGACACCGGCGTCGGCCAGCGCCTCGCGTATCGCACGCTCGGCCATGTCCATGCCGGTGACGCTCTCGTCGCGGCCGAAGGGATGCATCCCGCACCCGACCACGTACACCTCGTCCGTCCGGCTCATCGCTCCCCGTTCGGGTCCGGACGGAACGCGAAGGTCACGACCTCGGTTCCGTCCTCGTCCTGGTACGCGGGCACCGTGGTGAGCCGGACCGGCAGACCGATCCGTATCTCCGCGCGGGGAACCGCCAGCAGCGCCTCGACCAGCACCTCACCGAGGTCCACGTAGCCCACGTGGTAGGGCCGGTGACCGCCGGACGGCGGGCGGTACGGCGGCTTCGGCGCAAAGGCCTGGAGCGTCCACGACCACACGCGCCCGCTCACGGGCAGCACATGCGCGGACATGGCGCCGTCCGAACACTTGGGGCACGAGTCCTGCCGGGGGAAGACCACGGTCGTGCACGCGGAGCAGCGCGCGCCCGCGAGACGCGGTGGATCCCCGTCGTCGAACAACACCTCGTCGATGAGTCTGGTGGTCATGCCGTTCCGCCTTCCACGTCACCAGCCCAGCAGCCCGGCCAGCCGTTCCCGATGGTGTGCGGCGCCGCCCAGCAGGACGGCGTCGGACTGGGCGCGCCGGAAGTACAGGTGTGCGTCGTGCTCCCAGGTGAAGCCCATGCCGCCGTGCAGCTGCACGCACTCGGCGGCGACGGACACGAACGCCTCGCCGCACCACGCCTGTGCCACCGCCGCCGCCTCGGCCAGCGCCTCGGGAGAGTCGGCCGCCCGCACCGCGCGCACCACGGCCGACCGCGCGGCCTCGACCTGGAGCAGCATGTCGGCACAGGTGTGCTTGACCGCCTGGAAGCCGCCGATCGCCCTGCCGAACTGGGTACGGTCGCGCACATGGGCCACCGTCATGTCCAACGCGGCCTGCGCTCCGCCCAGTTGCTCGGCGGCCAGAGCCACCAGGGCCACGTCCAGGGCGCGGGAGACGACGTCCGCCCCCTCGCCTCCGGCGGTCAGTGACCGGGCCCGGGCACCGGAGAAGGTGACCACCGCCTGGCCCCGGCTGAGGTCCAGGGTCGGCACCCGGCGCACCGTGACCCCCGGCTCGCGCGGGTCGGCGAGGAAGAGGTCCACCCCGTCGGCACCGGCCGCGGCCACCACCAGCGTTTCGGCGTCGGCGCCGTCGAGGACGAACGGCGCCGTGCCGTCGAGCAACGGCACGCTGCCCTGCCAGGAGACGGCCACCGGCACGGCGTCGGAACGCCACGCTCCGTCGGGGGCCGCCACCGCCAGGGCGTGCACCGTGCCCTCGGCCAGCTCGGCCAGTGCCCTGTCGGCGGTGCCGCAGCCGGCCAGCACCTGCCCGGCCAGCACGGTGGAGGACAGCAGCGGAACCGGCGCCAGCGTCCTGCCCAACTCCTCGCAGACCACGGCGATCTCGGCGAGCCCGCCGATGCCGCCGGCCGACTCGGGCAGACCGAGGGCCGCGAGCCCGACCTGCCGGCCGAGGGTGTCCCACAACGCGGCGTCGATGCCTGGGGCCGCCTCGGACATCCGGCGTACCGCGGCGGTCCCGCCGCCGTCGGCGCACACCGACCGAACGGTCTCGCGCAGGTCGTCCAGTTCGGTCTCCGACAGGGCGGCGCCGTCCGTCACGGTGCTCGTCATCGTGCGCTCCCGCTCTCGTCGCACCGCTGCCGCAGGGCACTGTGCGCGGCCGCCATCCGGGCCACCGGCACGCGGTGCGCGGAACACGAGACGTAGTCGAGGCCCAGGTCGTCGCAGAACGCGATCGACTCCGGGTCCCCGCCGTGCTCACCGCATACGCCCAGCTTGATGCCGGGCCGTACGCTCCGCGCCCGCTCTGCCGCCAGGTCGATCAGCGCGCCCACCCCGTGCGGGTCGAGGCGGGCGAACGGGCTGGCGGTCAGGAACCCGCGCTCCTGGTAGTTGGCGAGCACCTGGCGCTCGACGTCGTCCCGGGAGAATCCGTAGGTGAGCTGAGTGAGGTCGTTGGTGCCGAAGGAGAAGAACTCGGCGTGCTCGGCGAGTGCGCCGGCCAGCAGCGCGGCCCGCGGGGTCTCGATCATCGTGCCGAGCCGGTACGGGACCTCCACTCCGGTCCGGGCGGCGACCGCATCGGCGGCACCGCGCACGTACGCGGCCGCGGCGGCCAGTTCCTCCGGCAGACTCACGAGCGGGATCATCACTTCCAGCTCCGGGCGGACTCCGGTGGCGGCGACATCGGCCCAGGCGGTGAAGAGCGCCTCGGCCTGCGCCGGGTAGAGCCGCTCGTGCAGCAGCGCCAGCCGCACTCCGCGAAGCCCGAGCATCGGGTTCGCCTCGCGAAGCGCGGCGGCCCGCTGCTCCTCGGCCGCGTCCAGGGCCTGCCCGCGGGCGGGCAGGAACTCGTGCAGCGGGGCGTCCAGCAGGCGCACGGTCACCGGGCGGTTTCCGACCGCCGCCAGCAGAGCCCTGAAGTCCTCGTGCTGGGCGTGCTCCAGCGCCAGCAGCGCCTCGTCGCGGGCCGTCGGGTCGGCGGCCAGGATCACCCGGCGGATCAGCGGCAGCCGCTCGCCGAGGAACTGGTGTTCCGTACGGCACAGCCCGACACCCTCCGCGCCCAGGGCGACGGCGGTGCTCACCTCCGCGGCCGTGTCGGCGTTGACCCGCACACCCAGCCGGCGCATGCCGTCCGCCCACTCCAGCAGGGTGGACAGTTCGGGCGGCGGTCCGGCGACACTGACGCTCAGCGTCCCCGCGTAGACGGCGCCGGTGCGACCGTCCAGAGAGACGGGGTCTCCCTCGCTCAGCACCCGGTCCCCGATCCGCACCGTCCCGGCGGCCCGGTCCACGCGCAGCCCCTCGGCGCCGCACACCGCGGGCTTGCCGGCGCCCCGCGCCACCACGGCGGCGTGCGAGGCGATGCCGCCGCTGCCGGTCAGCACGGCGACGGAGGCCAGCATTCCGGGCACGTCCGCCGGGTTCGTCTCGGCAGCCACGAGCACGACCCGAGTGCCGTCCGCGGCCAGTTCGAGGGCACGCTCGCTGGACAGCGCGACCGCTCCGGTCGCCGCCCCCGGGGATGCGGGCAGCCCCCTCACCAGGAGCTCCTCCCCGCCGGTCAGCCGGAGTTGAGGATGCAGCAGCTCCTGCACCTGCGCGGGAGTGATGCGCCGTACGGCCTCATCTCGGCCGAGCGCCCCGTCCCGGGCCAGGTCCGCGGCCAGACACACCGACGCCCGAAGCGGCGGGCGCAGTTGCGCCGAGGCGGCGAGCAGGGAGATCTCGTCGTCGCGCACTTCGAAGTCGACCGACACCGGCGCGTGCAGATGGCGTTCCAGGGTGAGCAGGGAGTGCTCCAGCAGGGCGGTTCCACCCGCGAGCCGCTCCAGCGGTTCACCGGTGTGGGGCGGCGGGGCGCTGCGGCGCACCCCACGGAAGAACGAGCCCTGCGGGGAGAGGCGCCCGGTCTCGGGGTGGCGGCTGACCGCCGTGCCGTGGCCCGAGTGGTCCGCCGGGCCGATGCGCAGGGCCTGCACATGCAGGGCGACGGCGAGATCGTCGGGGAGGCGCTGGGCCCGGCGGGACCTTCTCCCACGCGGTGAGTCCCATCGGCCGAGGAGAGCGCGGGCGGCCAGTGCGAGCTGCTCTGCCGGGTCGTCGGGGAAGGGCTCGGAGCCGCGCTGCGCCACCAGCGACAGCAGTGCTTCGACCCGTGCCCGCGGCTCGGGCGTGTCGAGGAGGGCGTCGTCGAGCACCGGACCCGGGACGTCGAGGGCGTACTCGGCGATCATCCGCACGGTGGCGGCCCACACCTCGTGCAGCGCCTCCGCGCGACCGATGACGGCGCACAGATCGCCCGCATTGCCGGGCGTCACGCCGAGACACGCCAGGTCGGGCGGCAGCCCGGCGATCTCGGTCGGCGCGCTCGCCGACAGGCGCAGCAGCAGCGGCCGGGTCGGGTCGCCGATCCGCCGTCCCGAGAGTTGTTCGACCAGTTCGACGGCGGATCTCGCGGTGTCGGGTTCGCACAGGGACGCGGAGGCGTCGGCGGGCACGGTGAGGCCCGGCACGACAGGCAGCCCGAGGGCCACCAGCCGGTCCATCGCCGCGCCGTGCGCGCCCAGTTCAGCGGTGTCGAGGCCCCGGATCCGACCTTGCCCGTAGGGCACCAGGCTCCGGCCGGGGGTCTCGGACGGTGTGCGGGGAGCCTCGGACTGTGCGAGCGGGCCCGCCTCGCGGTCGGTGACGCTCAACCTCGGCTCCTTGTGACCAGCTCTTCTTCGCGGGCCTCGTCCTGGGCCCGGCTGATGCCGAGAACCAGCAGCAGCTCCTGGTGCAACCGCATCCACACGGTGTGGTACGAGTCGCACAGCGGTGAGGCCAGCCACTCGAGCGCGCCCTCGTCGAAGTGGTCGAGGGCTTTCTCCAGGGCCGTGAGGTAGCGTCCGCTGCCCGCCAGCACCCGCTCCAGCCTGCGCAGCACGGGCTGGATGGCCTCGTGCACGTCTTCCAGCGACTCGCGCACCTCGGCGTCGTAGCCGCTGTCGGAGTGGTCGTTGGCGGTGCCGTCGGAGCGGCACTGCCATGCCGTGCACACGTCGCGGATCTTCCGGTTGACCGGCAGGAAGGCCTCGTACGCCGCGGTGATCCGCTCCTCCTGCTCGGAGCCCGCGGCAACCCGCAGGATCCGCGAGGCGGTGGCCTTGGCCCGCTCGGTCGGCAGCACCACCGGCCCCTTCACCATCGCCAGCCCCGCGTCGACCAGGGGGCGGTGCTCGGACTCGGGCCGGCCGCGCCACATGCCACGCAGAACGAGGTCGACGACGGCTTCGGTGAGGGTCTCGTCGGGAGCGTCCGGAAGGTCCACGGCAGCAGATTGCATCGCCACACCTTTTCCCCGGTTCAGTGGTGACCGGTTCCTCGGTTCTGTGTTGCCCGGAGGTTACGCTCCGGGCGGGGTGTTAGTGAAGAGGGATTCAAGAAACACTTTCGGGTTCCCTGGCCCCGGTCCCGCCGTCTCCCGCCTTCGAGCGGCCCCGGGCGGCGAGGAACGACGCCATACGGTCCTGTGCCTCCCCGCCGTCCGCCAGCAAGGCGATCAGTCGCGCCTCTTCGGCGAGGTGGCGGCGCAGCTCTTCACTGGCGCCGGGGCGCAGCAGACCCTTCGCGGCGCGCAGCGCGCCAGCGGCGCCGGCAGCCAGACCGGCGGCGGTCCGGTGCGCCGCGTCGTCCAGTTCCGCGTCGTCCACGGACCGGGAGACCAGGCCCAACCGTTCGGCATCGTCGCCGGTCAGGACTCGATTGGTGAGGATCAGGTCCGCCGCCAGGCGGCGGCCCGCCAGACGCGGCAGGAACCATGAGGCCCCGCAGTCCGGCGTCAGTCCGATCGCCGTGTACGCCAGCCGGAAGCGCGCGGACCGCGCCGCCAGGACGATGTCGCCCACGAGGGCGAGACCGACCCCGCCGCCCGCCGCCGCGCCGCGCACGGCGGTCACGAGGGGCACCGGCAGGTCGTGCAGAGCCTGTATCGCGGCGTGCGCGGCGGTGGCCACGGCGTGCACATAGGCGCCGGTCTCCGTGCCGCGACCGGCGAATGCGCGCAGGTCACCGCCCACGCAGAAGCTGCCGCCCGCAGCCCGCAGCAGGACCGCGCCGCCCGGGTCCGCCGCCACCTCGGCGGTCGTGTCCCGCAGTGCCTCCGCGGTCCTGAGGTCCAGGGCGTTGCCCCGCCCGGCATCGTCCAGCCTCACCTCGACGACACCGTCGGGGTGGCGCACGATCCGGACCGGCTCGGCGCTCGCGGGGAGGCTCATGGCTTTCTCCTGTCGTCTTCCCGTCGCCGGGTGCCTCCCGGCAAGATACTGAAGACGCTGTACAGTTTCTAGGACGCGACGGGCGTCGATGCCCGTACGCCTGTCGGCGGGAGGTCCCGTGCCCATCCAGTTCGATGTCGATCCGCCTGTTGCCCAACTCGCCGCGTCCACCGCCGAGTTCGTACGCGAGGTGGTGATCCCGGCCGAGCGCGAGTGCGGCGGGTCCGTGCACGATGCTCCCGAGGCCCTGCGGGAAGCCCTGCAGAAAGGTGCGCGTGAGGCGGGTGTGTTCGCTCCCCATGTGCCGACGCGGTGGGGCGGACACGGGCTCGACCTGCGCGGGCAGGCGGTGGTGTTCGAAGCCGCGGGCTACTCGCTGCTCGGACCGCTGGCGCTGAACTGCGCGGCCCCGGACGAGGGCAACATGCATCTGCTGGAGAAGGTGGCCACCGAAGAGCAGAAGCAGAAGTACCTGCGTCCGCTCGCCGCGGGCGAGACACGGTCCTGCTTCGCCATGACCGAACCGGCTCCCGGGGCGGGTGCCGATCCCCGCTCCCTGCGGACCACCGCGACCCGGGTCCCCGGTGGCTGGCGCATCGACGGCCGCAAGTGGTTCATCACCGGGGCCGACGGGGCCGGCTTCGCCATCGTCATGGCCCGCACCTCCGGCAGTCCCGGTGACCCGGGCGGCGCCACCATGTTCCTGGTCGACGCCGACACCCCTGGCATGCGCATCGTCCGGACCATCGAGACCTTGGACGAGTCGCTCTTCGCAGGGCACAGCGAGATCGTCTTCGAGGAGTGCGTGGTGGGGGAGGAGCAGGTGCTCGGCGCGGTCGACCGCGGCTTCGACGGCGCCCAGGTCCGGCTCGGTCCCGCCCGGCTGACCCACTGCATGCGCTGGCTGGGAGCCGCGCGCCGCGCCCAGGAGGTGGCACTGGAGCGGGCGGGCAGCCGGACCGCGTTCGGCTCGGTGCTGGGTGACCTCGGCATGGTCCAGCAGATGCTGGCCGACTCCGAGATCGACATCGAGGCGAGCCGCGCGCTGATCCTGCGTACCGCCTGGGAGTTGGACACCGGCTCCGCCGCCGCCTCGCAACTCACCTCCGTGTCCAAGACCTTCGTGGCGGAGGCGGTGAACCGGGTGGTCGACCGGGCGGTGCAGATCTGCGGAGCGCTCGGCATCTCGGCCGCCGACGCCCCGCTGGCCCGTCTGCTCAGGGAGGTGCGGCCGTTCCGGATCTACGACGGCCCTTCGGAGACGCACCGATTCGCCATTGCGCGCCGCGCGGTGCGGCCCTACCGACAGCCGCGAACCGGTGCCGCCGACGGCTCATGACGGCGTCGCCGTGGGAGGCGTTCCGGGCCCGTCTCGCCCGGGATCCACGGGTCAGGCGATGTCCCGCCGCGCAGCCCGGACGTATACCGCGTGGTTCCGTGCGCCGGACGGGCCGTCGACTGCTCGCGACTACGTCGACCGTGAAGCCGTGAGTCGGCGCGGTTCGGTGCCGGTGCTGGTCTGGTGCTGACTTTCAGGCTGCCCGGGAGGCAAATCCGCAGGTCCTAGCTCCGATCGGATGAGTCGTCGTACCACTCGATGGTGGTGCCGATGAGGCTGGCGGCGACGATGCGCCGGAGGTTCGCGGGTGGTGGGGGAGCGGTGGTTCCGGAGGCCATGTGCGCCACTTCCTCGTGTGCGGTGGGGACGGGTACGTGTTCGCACACCGTAGAAACGTGCAGGTCAGGCGCACATGTGGTGGGGCAACATAGTTCGGGGCGTGGCTATGCGTGGAACCACCATGCCCGCTCGTGGAGGGGCGGTTGAGAGGCTTGGAGAGGCAGGAGATGAGTGCTGTCCTGGAGGTGTAGTTGGGGGTGATTCGGAGGTGGCGTGCTGACTCGGCGCGTGCACAACACGTGGCACAACCGGTGCAGTAGCCGCGTACGGGCGGCACCTTCGGCAGGCGCCGAGCGCGGTCTCACCAAGGGCCCCACCACCGCTGGTATCGCCGACCAGACTGCCGGTCATCGCCTGCTGTCGCTCTGCCCGGCTGTCACCCTGTCGCCGGACAGCCGGTACGGCTGTCCGGCGATGCCTCCGACCCGATCGGTCCCAGGGGGCTCTCACGCTTCCCCGGCCCGACGACAGAGTGCGGTGCAGTACCGGGGAAGTGCCGGGATCAGGGGCAGTTGAGGGCCGTGTCGCCGGTGTCGCGGTTGCAGGTGTCGAAGCCGAGGCCGCCGTCGAGGCTGTCGTTGGCGATCACGTTGTCCACGGCGTTGAGGGTGTCGTTGCCCTCGCCGCCGGTGTGCGTGTCGTTGCCGCGGCCCCCGTTGAGGGTGTCGTTGCCCTGGTCGCCGCTGAGGGTGTCGTTGCCGTCGTCGCCGTTGAGGGTGTCATTGCCGGCATTGCCGTTGATGGTGTCGTTGCCGGCCAGCCCGGAGATCGTGTCGTTGCCGGGGCCGCCGTTGATGGTGTCGTTGCCCGGCGTCGCCCGCAGTCCGGTGGCAGCGGGATCGTCGCCGACGAGCCGGTCCGCCCGGGGGCCGCCGTTGAGGCGGTCGTCACCCGCACCGCCGATCACCGTTCCGGCGGCCTCCAGGTTCGGCGAGATGGTGACGCTGTCGTCGGCGTCGTCGGCGTTGACCCGTATCGACGTGACGGGCAGCGGACACTCTGCCGTGTGCGTCCCCGTCGACTGACACGGGGCGACGGCGGCCACGGTGTCCCCCGCGTCCGTCACCACGACAACGTTGCCCTGACGCCGGATGGTGATGTCGTTGGCCACACCCCGGTCGGCTGTGACGACCAGGATGTCGCCCACCTCCTGCACGACCGTGGTGCCGGCCAGGCTTCCGCCGACGGCCGCACCGGGCGCGGCGGAGGCGGCGGTCAGCGAGGCGCAGGTGAGTGCGCCGATCGCCACCACCGTGGTGTAGATGCTTCGTGTTCTCATTGGTGCCCGCCTTTTCGTGTTGTCTCGCCGTGTACGGGTGCTTGCGTGCTGCTCGCGCATGCTGGTCAGGGGCATCCGCTGACGTTGTCGCCCAAGTCGGCACGGCAGTCGTCCACGTCGGCGCCGCCTTCGACGTAGTCGTTGCCGCTGACGTCGTCCACGGCGTCGATGGTGTCCCGGCCGCTGCCGCCCTCGGCGTAGTCGTTGCCGGCACCGGCGACGATCCGCTCGTTGCCGCCGCCGCCGTAGATCACGTCGTTGCCGGCGCCGCCGTCCACGATGTCCGAGCCGCCGCGTCCCTCGATGGAGTCATTGCCGGAGCCGCCGAAGATCCTGTCCGCCTCGGTACCCCCGGTCAGCGTGTCGTTGCCCGCGCCGCCGGAGAGGAAGTCGGATCCCTCGTCGCCTTCGAGGGTGTCGTTGGCGGATCCGCCGTAGAGGTTGTCGTTGCCGGCACCGCCGATCAGGGTGACGCCGAGGGCCGCCAGCGAGGAGGTGACGTTGTCGTCCTGGTCGCCGGCGTTGACCACGAGTTCGGTGGTGTCGGCGGCCCTGCAGGCGACTTCGGTCGTGCTGATGGCGTAGCAGTCGCCGGACGCTACGACCGTGTCTCCGGTGTCTCTGATTCTGATGCCGTTGCCCGACTGCCAGACACTGATCGTGTTGCCCCGTCCGACTCCGGCGGTGACCGTGATGGTGGTGCCGGTCTTGTTGACCAGCGTCGTGGCGAGAATGTGTGACGTCGGTGCGCCGGCCGCGCGGGCTACGCCCGTGAGGCACAGAGTGAAACCGCACACCGTGGCCAGAAGTGCCACGGTGTGATGACGCGTTCTCTTCATGACCTGCTCCTGACGATAGAGCGCTGAATTTCGATCTCGCAGCCGTGCGCATTTCCTTTTGCTTGGTTCACCGGGCCAATCGGAGGAGACAGATTGACGGCTCCGGGGCGTGGTCAGCCGGCCGCAGCCGGGACCCAACGGCCTGCCTTCGCGGAGTGCGAGGGAAACGGGGGCAATGGTGTGGCCGCAAGCGCTGGACGTGCGGCTGCTCGAAGACCCCTCCCATCGCGCCATGGCCGACGCCTGCTCGACCGGTGATCGGCCCTGGCGCCCGGGCACCCAGAGCATGCCGGGATGCGAGGTCGTGCTGAAGCCGTTTTAGCGCCATTGCCGAATACACGGTCTCCGCGCGTGGATCGTGACCCTGACCGGGGATGGATGAACTGCGCGCATGTCTGCGCTTGATTTGCATCAGCCCCGGCTGCGTCAATTCACGATTCACCCTTATCGAATTCAATTAGTCGCGGGGCGAGTTGATTCGGTCCGCACGGTCGATCTGAATGGGTTCGTGAACAGGGCTTTCCGCCGGCATGTCCAAGCGGCTTCGGGCTCTGCGCCGGCGGCCCTGGGTATCCCGGCCTGCCTCGGTGTAGAAGGTGGACGTCAAGAGGCGTCCAGTGGCGGCCGGGCCGCCACTGCGCCAGAGCGCTTCGGACACGTACGCGAGCCTCCTGGCGCGGCTCTGGCTTGTTCGCAACCTGCCGGTGTGGGGATCATCGGCGGCGGGTCGGCAGTCGTCGGCCCGGCCTCGCGCAGTTGAAGGAGACGGAAGCTCCAAGCCTGCTCCCGCTGCGTTCGGACCCTTGTCCCGGCTCGCGGGCTCCCTTTACGGTGATGCGGCACATGCCGACCAGTTGGTATGCCAGAGCGGAGTGGAGGCCGTCGTGGCGGACAACGCGTGCGTGGAGGAGTACTTGGCCGACGTATGGGCCCGCCAGCAGCGCGTATGGCCGGCCTCAATGCCGAGGGAGGCGGTGTACCCGCTCGGGCAGCGGCCGCTCACCGACCACCTGCGGCACTGGGCCCGGCGCCATCCCTACACCGGCGACATGGGAATGATCGACGAGGACGGGTGCCTGCACTACCTCGGCCGCAACAAGGAGATGATCAAGGTCTCGGGTATGAGCGTCTTCCCGTCCGAGCTGGAGGCGCTGCTGGCCAGGCACCCGGATGTGCTGACCGCGGCGGTGGTACCGATGGACGATCCCCAACGGGGCCAGGTGCCGCTGGCGTTCGTCCACGCCCGCCCCGGCGCCGTGCTTGACGCCGAGGGCGTGCGCGCGTGGGCGCGGGCGAACATGGCGCCGTACAAGGTGCCCGTGGTGAGGTGCGTCGACGCCCTGCCCATGACCACCACCGGCAAGGTGAAGAAGGGCGAGCTGCTGGAGCAGGCCGCGCGCATCACCGTGTCTCCGGCGTCCCCGGCCGCTGCCGATGCTCACGGAAAGGACCGGTGACGATGGGTCTGGCCAAGTTGCTGATCGCCAACCGCGGCGAGATCGCGGTACGGGTGATCCGCGCCGCCCGCGAGCTGGACCTGCTGACGGTGGCGCTGCGCTCCCGCGACGAGGCGGACGCGCTGCACACCCGCATGGCGGACGAGGTCGTGGTGCTCGACGGCGAGGGGCCGGGGGCCTTCCTGGACGCGGCGGCCCTGGTCGGCGCGGCGGTGCGCACGGGCTGCGACGCGGTCCACCCCGGCTACGGGCTGCTGGCCGAGAACGCCGACTTCGCACAGCAGTGCACCGACGCCGGACTCACCTGGGTCGGGCCGCGCCCCGAGGTGCTGCGGACGCTCGGCGACAAGAGCGCGGCCCGTGAACTCGCCGCGCGCCTCGGCGTGCCGGTGCTGCCGGCGACGTACGGCGACACCGGCATCGAGGAGGCGCGTGCGTTCATGGCCGGCCTCGGCGACGGTGCCGCGGTGATGGTGAAGGCGGTCGCCGGCGGCGGCGGGCGCGGCATGCGGGCGGTGTACGAGGCAGGGCAGTTGGAGGAGGCCGTCCGGCGCTGCCGTTCGGAGGCTTCGCACGCCTTCGGCGACGGCGCGGTCTACGTCGAGCAGTTGCTGCGGCGTGCCCGCCATGTCGAGGTGCAGGTGCTCGGCGACGGCACGGGCGCCGTCGTCGGCTACGGCGACCGCGACTGCAGCCTGCAGCGACACCGGCAGAAGATCGTGGAGATCGCGCCGGCGCCCGGCCTCGACGAGGCGGTGCGGGCCGGGCTGCATGATGCGGCGCTGCGCATGGCCCGGGAGGTCGCCTATGCCGGTCTCGGCACGTTCGAGTTCCTCGTGGACACCGGCGACGGCTCCGCGGGCTTCTACTTCCTCGAGGCCAACCCGCGCATCCAGGTCGAACACACCGTCACCGAGGAGGTCACCGGCATCGATCTGGTCAAGGCCCAGCTTCGGGTGGCCTCAGGCGAGAGCCTCGACCGCATCGGGGCGGGGCAGGCTCCCGTTCCCCGCGGCTGCGCGGTGCAGGTGCGGGTCAACGCCGAGACGGTCCGCCCCGACGGGACGGTGCTGCCCTCCGCCGGCACCCTGGACGTCTTCTGGCCGCCGGCCGGTCCGGGTGTGCGCGTCGACACCGCCGCGTTTCCCGGCGGCCGGGTCAGCCCGCGCTTCGACTCGCTGCTGGCCAAGCTCGTCGCCCACGACGGTTCCGGCAGCCTGCCCGCCACGCTCGCCCGCGCCCGCCGCGCCCTTGCGGAGCTGATGGTCGAGGGAGTCGCCACCAACACCGAGGTGCTGCGGCGGCTGTTGGAGGCACCCGAGGTCGTCGCCGGGCGGCTGCACACGGCGCTCCTCGACGAACTCCTGCCCGCACTGGTCCCGCAGGAGACAGACGAGGAGAAGGACGCTGAGGTTACCGACGCGTTGGAGCCACAGGGCACGTTCACCGTCACCGCCCCCATGACGGCCACCGTCGTCGACGTCGCCGTCGCCGAAGGCGAGCGCGTACGGGCCGCAAGCACCCTGGTGGTCCTGGAGTCCATGAAGATGGAGCACCTGCTCCAGGCGCCGGGCGACGGCGTGGTCGTCGCCGTACGGGCGGAACTGGGTGAACTGGTCGAGCAGGGCCAGCCGTTGGTGGTGATGGAGGTCACCGGCGCGGCGGACGGTGAGCCGCGCCCCGAGGAGCGGCCGGATCCGGACGCCCCACGCGCCGATCTGGAGGAGGTGCGGGCGCGCAAGCGGTTCGGCGACGACGCCGACCGCCCCGAGATGGTCGCCCGGCGGCACGCCGAGGGGCGGCGCACCGCCCGCGAGAACATCGCCGACCTGTGTGACCCGGGCAGTTTCGTCGAGTACGGCGGCCTGGCCATCGCCGCCCAGCGCAGCCGCCGGTCCCTGGACGACCTCATCCGCCGCACCCCCGCCGACGGCCTGGTCGGCGGGGTGGGCACGGTGGGGGCCGACCGGTTCGGCCCCCGGTCCGCCCGCGTGGTGGCGATGTCGTACGACTACAGCGTGATGGCCGGCACCCAGGGCATTGCGGGCCACCGCAAGAAGGACCGGCTCTTCGCGTTGGCCGAACAGGCACACCTGCCCGTCGTCCTGTTCGCCGAAGGCGGCGGCGGCCGGCCGGGTGATGTGGACGGCACGATGGTCGCCGGCCTGGACTGCACGGCCTTCGCGCTGTTCGCGTCCCTGAGCGGGAAGGTGCCGCTGGTCGGCATCGGCTCGGGGCGCTGCTTCGCCGGCAACGCCGCGCTGCTCGGCTGCTGCGACGTCATCATCGCCACGCCCGAGGCCACCATCGGCATGGGCGGCCCGGCGATGATCGAGGGTGGGGGACTGGGCAGCTTCGCCCCGGAGGACATCGGGCCGGTCGAGGTCCAGCGGGCGAACGGCGTCATCGACCTCGAGGCCGAGGACGACGCGGATGCAGTCCGGCTGGCGCGCACGTATCTGTCGTACTTCCAGGGACCGGTGACGGAATGGGAGTGTCCCGACCAGCGCCGACTGCGCCACCTCATTCCCGAGAACCGGCGGCGGGCGTACGACGTGCGTGCGGTCATCGCCACCCTCGCGGACGCAGACTCCGTCCTGGAGCTGCGACGGCACTTCGGACGTGGCGTCGTCACCGCTCTGGCCCGGGTGGAGGGCCGTCCGTGCGGCATCCTCGCCAACGATCCGCGGCATCTGGGCGGCGCCATCGACTCCGACGCGGCCGACAAGGCGAGCCGCTTCATGCAACTGTGCGACGCGTTCGGGCTGCCGGTGGTCTCCCTGTGCGACACACCCGGGTTCATGGTCGGCCCCGAGGCGGAGAAGACCGCGACCGTCCGGCATGTCAGCCGCATGTTCGTACACGCCTCGGCGCTCACGGTGCCCTTCGGGGTGATCGTGCTGCGCAAGGGCTACGGGCTGGGCGCCCAGGCGATGGCCGGCGGCGGCTTCCGCATCCCCCGGTTCACGGTGGCGTGGCCCACGGGCGAGTTCGGGCCGATGGGCATCGAGGGTGCGGTGCGGCTGGGCTACCGCCGGGAGCTGGCGGCCATCGAGGACACGGACGAGCGCGAGCGGGAGTTCGCCCGCAGGGTCGCGGCCGCCTACGAGCACGGCAAGGCCCTCAACGTCGCATCGGTCTTCGAGATCGACGACGTCATCGACCCGGCCGAGTCCCGGCGCTGGATCAGCACGCTGCTGCATGACCCCGAGTCCGGGCAGCGCGGCTCGCGCCGCTGCGTCGACCCCTGGTGAAGGCCCGCCGACGCCCGGGACACGGCCCGTTCTTCCATGGTCGCCGGGCACGCCTGCTTCGCTGAGCCGGACCATCGCTCTGCCTCGCAGGAGTCGCCTCGGACCGCTGCTTCGCGTTCGGCTCCTGCTGCCGTGAGTGAGGCTCTTGACCCTCACGTGGCGTCAGACGGCAAAGTCGGTGCCGTGGAGGATCACTGGACCGTGGGACGCGTGGCCGAGCCGGCCGGCGTGAGCGTCCGCACGCTGCATCACTTTGACGAGATCAGACTCGTTCGGCCCTCGGCGCGGACCGCGGCCGGGTACCGGGCCTATTCGGCGGCCGACGTGGAGCGGCTGCGGGAGGTGCTGGCGTATCGGCGGTTGGGCTTCGGGCTGCGGGAGGTTGCGGAACTGGTCGACGACCCTGCCACGGACGCGGTCGCACACCTGCGCCGACTGCGCGACCTGCTGCTGGAACGGCGTGATCGCGCTGACGCCATGGTGACGGCAATCGAAAGGGAACTTGAGGCACGGGCGAAGGGGCAGAGGGTGACACCGGAGGAGCAACTGGAGATGCTCGGCGCACGGTTGTACGACGCGATCGGCGGCGCTTACCCCGTGACACGGCGTACCGAGCCGCGGATCGCCGCGCAGATCTGGGCCGCGCTCGGGGACGCGCAGACGGTGCTGAACGTCGGGGCCGGCACTGGCTCCTACGAGCCTGCGGATCGCCACGTGACCGCAGTGGAGCCATCGGCGGTCATGCGGAGGCAGCGGCCTGCCGGCTCGGCGCCGTGCGTGGCCGCCGCCGCGGAGAGCCTGCCGTTCGAGGACCGGTCCTTCGACGTCGCGATGGCCGTCTCGACCGTTCACCACTGGGGGACCCGATAGCGGGGCTGCGCGAGATGCGGCGCGTGGCCCGCCGCGTGGTGGTGCTCACGTTCGATACCGACGAGCTCGGATGGCATGACCGGTTCCGGCTTACCCGCGACTACCTGCCCGAGTTCGGCGCCGTTCTCGCGGAATACCCCGCGCTTGCCGGGATGGCCGACGCGATCGGCGCCCGCGCTGAGCCGGTGCCCATCCCGTGGGACTGCGCTGACGGCCTGTTCGAGGCGTACTGGCGCCGACCGGGGGCCTATCTGGAGGATCACGTGCGCCGTGCGATGTCGGTGTGGACGAGAGTCGGGCCGGAGGCCGAGCAGCGGGCGGTGCGAAGCCTCAGCGAAGACCTCGACTCCGGCCGGTGGGCCGAGCGCAACAGCGACCTCGCCGGCCTCGACGCGGCAGATCTCGGCCTCCGCCTGCTCATAGCTTGAACCGTCTCGCAGCGTCATCTATCGACGAGTCTGTGAAGGCGATGCGGCACTCGGCCGAGACCAGCGAAAGGGTGATCAGGGCTTTGAATTCGAACCTGAGCCACGAGGACGGCGCCAAGCCCCAGGGTCAGATGGTGTCGGATCGGAGAGCCGGTGAGTGCGATGACAGTCTTCAGGACCCCGTGGTGGCTGCAACCGGGCAGAGTCGAGGTGCGGATCGTGGCCGCGGGTGGCTGGTGGGACGCCGTACTCGACCTCGGGATCGACGCACTCCGTAACCTCGGAGACGAGACGGGAGCCGTGATCGGGGACGGCTTCGGCGGACGGCTGTACTGGCTGATTCCTCCTGGCTCCGCCGCCGACTGGGAGCTGCCGCAGGTGCGTGTCCTGGGCCGGGGCTGCCACGTGGCGATCCCCCCGCTGCACCGCGTCACGCACCCCGGTCCGTACTGGCGGGTCTCCCCGTCGCGCGACCACGAGTGGACGAACACACCCCGCCTGCACTCCGCCCTCCGCACGGCCCTCCTCCGCGGGAAGTCGCCCACCATCTGACACCCGCCCCGGCCGAACCTGAGCCCGGCCGGGGCGGGATCCGCGAGGGGGGCATGCCGTCGCTCGGTGATGCCTGCAACTCCGATGCGGCGGGGTCAGGGGCGGAGGGGCAAGGGCACGGTCAGCCGAGCTTCAGAAGGCCGGCTTCGACGACGGCGCGACCGAAGGGGCCGGCGAGTTCGGCGAGGCGTTCGCAGTCGGCGTCGCCCAGGGCGGCGTAGGCGGGAAGGGCGAGGCGGTCGGTGCGGTCCTCGATGTGGCGACGCAGTAGTACGCCGTCTGGGCTGAGGGAGTCGCCGTCGAGGAGCCCTCGCTTGCGTAGGCGCTCCTGGGTGTCGGCCCACTCCTCCTCGGGCCATGCGCGGCTGGCCTTGAGGAAGCCGACGGGGACCTCGCCGGTGGCGGCGTGCAGAACCAGGGCTTCCAGGGCCCCGACGCCCTCGCTCAGCAGGCAGGCGACATGGCCGTCTCCACGGAACTCCCGGAGCAGCGTCTGGGCGTGCCACAGTTGCGCCACCGGCTCCTCCGGCCAGGGCAGTGCGGCATGCGCGGCGAACAGCGGGCGGCCCTGGGCGTGTTCGCAGGCTGCCTCGGCGGCCCGGCAGGTCAGTGCCAGGACCTCGTCGAGGGCGGGCAGTTCGTGGATTCCCGCCCGCCGCAGGGCTTCGCCCGCCGCGGCGTACCGCGCGTCCAGCACCTGCTGGGGCGTCGTTGAGTCCCAGGCCCCGTCGAGCGCCTGCCGTACGAGCTCGGGGTTGAAGTTGTAGAAGGTCGCGATGACCAGTTCGGCGGATGCTCGGCCGAACGCGGCGCTGCGGGAGGTGAAGTAGCCGGCGCGTCCGCTCAGTCCGAGGTCCGCGTACCGTCGCCTCGCCTCGGGGACGAAGTAGATCATGCCGTGCACGGGTTCGAGTCCGCGCCAGGCCGCGCGCGCTGTCTTCACGGTCACCTCTTGGGAGAGTCGGGGGACGGGGGATGCGCTGCGGTTCTGTACTAGCCGTGCGCTCGTAGGTGTTCGAGCAGCAGGCGGTTCAGGGTCTCGGGCGCCTCCTCGGGGACCCAGTGGGTGACGTCCGGGATGGTCTCGAAGCGGTACGGCCCCTTGACCCACCGCTCGGTTTCCTGTGCCGCCGCCGGGCCGAACGCGCTGTCGTTCGTGCTCCAGATGTACAGCGTGGGCACGTCGATGGTGCCGATCGCGCCGTCCGGGCGGCCTGCCCGGTACCAGTTCAGCGCGGCGGTGAGAGCGCCTGGCTGGGACAGGTGCCGTACGTAGGCCTCGGCGCTGTCCTGCGGAACCTTTCCGGCGTAGAGGGCGCGAAGCAGCTCGGCATCGTGGGCCAGCATGCGCTCCTCGGTCGCGGGTGTTTCACGCCAGTCGATCATGTAGTGCGAGCGGCTGCGCTGGTCCTCGTCGGTGCGCAGGGCGGTGGCCAGAGCGCCGGGATGCGGTGTCGAGACAACCGTAAGGGTGCGTATGAGGTTGGGATGGGCGTCGGCGGTCCACCAGGCCACCGCGCCTCCCCAGTCGTGGCCGACCAGGTCGAACGTCGCCCAGCCCAGTTTCTCCGTGATCGCGACCACGTCGTCGACGAGAAGACTCATGCGATAGTCCTCGGGCCGCTGGGGGCGGGCGCCGGGGGAGTACCCACGCTGATCGGGTGCCACCACCCGGTAGCCGTGCTCGGCCAGCTCCGCGATCTGCCGTTGCCACGCCAGCCCCCTCTGGGGAAAGCCGTGCAGCAGCAGCACCGGGCGGCCCTCGGGCGGACCCGCCACGATCGCGTCGAACACGCCCGCACCGGTGGAGATGCTCTGCTCGGTCACGACGCGACCCACCCCTTCATACCGACTGGTCGGTAGCCTTCAGGTAGGGGGGTGCGCTGTCAAGACCGCCGATTGGTTGAACATGACGCCGGATTCAACTATAACCGGGGTCCGTGGGCCGACCCCCGTACCCCCCGCGGCCGTGGCCCGTGTCAGGGAATCCCGGTCCCGAAGCTCCCGGGACGACCCGCACCAACAGGAAACAGTGAGGCGACATGAGGGAAGCGGTCATCGTTTCAACGGCGCGGACGCCGATCGGCAAGGCCTACCGCGGCGCGTTCAACGACACCCAGGCGCAGGAACTCGCCGCCCATGCCCTGTCCCACGCCGTGCGACGCGCCGGACTCGAGGGCGGGGAGGTCGAGGATGTGATCTTCGGCTGCGCCGTGCAGCAGGGGGCAGCCGGTTTCAACGTCGCGCGTCAGGCCGCTCTGCGCGCCGGCCTCCCGGACACCGTGTCGGGGATGACGGTCGACCGGCAGTGCTCGTCGGGCCTGATGGCCATTGCGACGGCGGCCAAGCAGATCGTCGCGGACGGCATGCAGGTCGCTGCCGGCGGCGGTGTCGAGTCGATCTCCCTGGTGCAGAACGAGCACATGAACACCCACCGGATGACGGATCCCTGGCTGGTCGAGCACAAGCCGAGCATCTACCTGCCGATGTTGCAGACGGCGGAGATCGTCGCCGAACGCTACGGCGTGAGCCGGGAACGCCAGGACGAGTTCGCGCTGGTGTCACAGCAGCGCACCGCGGCGGCGCAGGAAGCCGGCCGGTTCGACCAGGAGATCGTCGCGCTCGACAGCGTCAAGAAGGTACTCGACAAGCAGTCCGGGGAGGCGCGGCACGAAGAAGTGACCCTGACCCGGGACGAGGGCAACCGCGCGTCGACGACGCTCGAAGGCCTGGCCGGGCTGGCGCCGGTGCTGCCCGACGGCCAGGTGAGCGCACATTCCAGCGTGACGGCGGGCAACTCCTCGCAGTTGTCGGACGGGGCTTCGGCGTCGGTGCTGATGGAGTCTAGGGAGGCCGAGCGCCGCGGACTGGAACCGCTGGGCGTGTACCGCGGTATGACCGTTGCCGGTTGTGCACCGGACGAGATGGGCATCGGGCCGGTGTTCGCCATTCCGAAGCTGCTGAAGCAGCACAACCTCACCATCGACGACATCGGCCTGTGGGAACTCAACGAGGCGTTCGCTTCCCAGGCGGTGTACTGCCGCGACGAACTGCACATCGACCCGGAGCGGTTCAACGTCAATGGCGGCGCGATCTCGGTCGGCCACCCCTACGGAATGACCGGTGCCCGGCTGGTGGGCCATGCCCTCATGGAGGGCAAGCGCCGGGGTGTTCGGTATGTGGTGATCTCGATGTGCGTCGGCGGCGGAATGGGCGCGGCCGGACTGTTCGAGGTCGCCTGAGCGTGGATACCTTGTCGAACGGCGCGGAAAAGACCCGAACCTCGGTCCTCGTGGACTTCGGCGGTGTCATCACCTCAAGTGTGCTGCAGGCGTTCACCGACTTCGGCGCCTCGCTCGGCGGCGACCCGCGCCTGCCGCTGGACCTCCTCAGCCGGGACCAGCCGTCACGCACACTCCTGGCCGACCACGAGTGCGGCCGCATCGACACCGAAGCCTTCGAGCGAGGATTCGCCGACCGTCTCCGTGCCCACGGCGCGGACGTACCGGCCGAGGGACTCACGGCCCGAATGCAGGCGGGCATGTCGATCGACCAGGACATGCTCGCGCTGCTCGGTGATCTTCGAGTCGCGGGCCATCCCGTTGCACTCGTGTCCAATTCGTTCGGCACCGGGACCTACGACGGCGTCGACCTCGGTGCCATTGCCGACGTGGTCGTCATCTCCGCCATGGTCGGCATCCGCAAACCCTCCCGACGGATCTACGCGATCGCATGTGAACGTCTCGGCGTCGCCCCCGAGGAGGCGGTCATGATCGACGATCTGCAGCAGAACCTCGACGGGGCGGCCAGGATCGGAATCGGCGGCGTACTGCACACCAGCGCCGCCGACACCCGTCACCGACTCGCCGAACGATTCGGGATCAGCGCCTGACCGATCGAGGACATCTCTTCTTCGACGGAGGCGGTTTTGTGACCATGGCGTCGGGTTCAAGTACAGTTTCCGCGATGGACACCACCGCGGCCGAGGAGATCGACGGCGAGAAGCCGCCCCCGATGGCGCCCCTCTCGCACCTTCGCGAGCCGCCCGCGACGAAGCGCGGAGCGCGGACACGGGCCGCTTTGGTGAAGGCGGCACGCAAGGTGTTCGAACGGGACGGCTACCTCGACACGCGCCTGACCGACATCACCAAAGAGGCGCAGTGCGCGGCGGGATCGTTCTACACCTACTTCGCCAACAAGGAAGAGGCGCTGGCCGCCGTCCTCCTGGAGGCGCAGGAGGACATGTTGCACCCCGGGATGGCCCGGGTGGAGGGTGCCGACGATCCCTACGCGGTACTCGAGGCGAGCAATCGCGCGTATCTCCAGGCATACAAGCGCAACCAGAAGCTGATGGCACTGCTTGAGCAGGTTGCGCAAGTGGAGCCGGAGTTCCGTGAGTTCCGAAGCCGGCGAGCCGACGCGTTCATCCGCCGCAACGCGCGCGGCATTGCCGACCTGCAAGCGCGCGGTGTCGCAGACCGTGAGGTCGATCCGATGCTGGCATCCCGTGCGCTGTCGGGCATGGTCAGCGTCATGGCCTACAACGCCTTTGTGCTCGGCGAGCGGCAAGAAGACGGCACGCCGGTGGACTTCGAGGAACTCGTCTCCACGGTCACCCGGCTCTGGGCGAACGCCCTGCGGTTCCCTGACCGGAGCTGATCCAGCAGGCATGACCGGCCGCCGGGCGAGCTCGTCCGCGCCGGACACCGCGGGCCCCTTCTGAGCCTGCGCAATCCGCGGATCGGCGCGCTCACCTGGGGGCGCCGGCTCGCCCGGATGAGCGTCGGCGCATCTGACGCGGCCCCACTGGTCTGGCGCTCTGGCTCGGCCAGGAGCGGTTCAGGCAGGTGATTGAGCGTCAAAGGCCGTTGTCAGTGCCTCCCCATAGAGTGGAGACATCACTTGGGGAGAGCCTCAAAGGGGGAGCACAAACATGTCCGCAAACAAGATCCAGCACAAGGTGAATCACGTCGCGCTGGTGGTGGACTGTTCGGGTTCAATGCGCCCGCACCAGAGTCAACTCATTCGAGTTGTGGACGAGTTCGTGGCAGGTTTGAAGGCCGAGTCGGACAGCCTCGGCCATGAGACCCGGATCAGTCTCTATTCCTTCGACCACAGGGTGGAGAATCTGGTCTGGGACATGGACGTCAAGCATCTGCCGTCCATGCGGGGGCTGTACCAGGTCAACAACGGCGCTACGGCCCTCATCGAGGCTTCTCTGAAGTCCCTCGACGACCTGGGCCATATCTGGGAGGAATACGGCGAGCACAGCTTCCTCCAGATCGTTGTGACGGACGGCGAGGAGAACGCCTCGGGCGGTGACCGGCGGCACGACGGCGACATGGCCATCCTCGGCCCTTGGCTCGACAGGATCACGGCGAAGATGGGCGGGCTTCCGGGCCATTGGACTTCCGCGATCCTAGTTCCGAACTCCCTGGCCAAGCGGACCGCCCAGAACTACGGTTTCCCGGCCGGGAACATCGCCATCTGGGATGCGGATTCCCACAAGGGCGTCGAGGAGGCGATCGGCACCGTGCGTGCTGCCGCCACCAGCTTCCTCCGCGGGCGCGAGCAGGGGGTGCGCGGCACGAAGAACCTGTTCGCCGTCGGTCAGGACATATCGGTTGACGAGGTGCGGGCGAATCTCGAACCGATTCCGGCCGACAGGTACCGGCTCCTGAAAGTCGACAAGGAGGCCGAAATACGCCCCTTCGTCAACTCGCATCCAGGCGTGACGTACGAACGTGGTTCGTGCTACTACCAGTTGGGCGCCCGGGCTCAGGTTCAGCAGAACAAGGAAGTTGTCGTGGTTGAAAAGGACACCGACCGAGCCTATACGGGCGACGCGGCACGCAGCCTTCTTTTCGGCACGGACGTCCAAGGGACCCTCTCCGTGAAGGCAGGGAACAACCCCAAGTTGGAGGTATACGTACAGAGTCGTTCGGTGAACAGGAAGCTCAAGCCGAATACACGTCTGCTCATCATGCTCTGAAATCAATGAGTGAAGAGCGGGGTGGTCCGGGAGCAACTCACTCCCGTTGCTGGAGACCGCCTTAGCAACAGATGTTCGCCCCGTGCGGTCACCGGCGGCACGGGGCGGCACGAAAGCCGGGGGATGCGACGATCGGCGGGTGACCTCACGGCTGACCTGTCCAGGACGCCGACGCGGTGCGGGGCGATCTGCGAGAGCAGCCGTCGGTCGGCGCTGCCAGTGCCTCGTCCGTTTCCCCGAGGGAGGCCGCCGGAACGCGGGCCTCGTGTTCGAGCCCAGCCGGTTCAGCCGCGCGAGGTGGTGTCCCTGACCCAGGGCAGGGCGAACCGTTCCAACAACACCAAAGCGAAGTAGAGCAGGATGCTCATCAGTCCGATCAGGATGATCGCGGCCCAGGCGGTGGCGGTGTCGCCGACCCCGCCCGCCTGCACGATCAGATAGCCCAGCCCGCTCTCACCGGCCTGGAACTCGCCGATGACCGCGCCGATCGCGGCAAGAGGCATGGCCACCTTGAGCCCGACGAAGATCTGCGGCAGTGCGGCGGGCAACCGTACCTTCCGGAACGCCTGCCAGCGCGAGGCGTCCAGCGAGCGCGCCAACTCGGCCAGGTCCGCCGGGGTCGACGTGAGGCCGGTTGCGGTGGACAGCACGATCGGGAAGAAGCAGAGCAGGAAGACCATGGTCAGGACCGGCTTCTGCCCCCAACCGAGGGCTCCCACCAACAGCGGCCCGAGCGCGATCTTCGGAACCGCGTTGACGGCGACCAGCAGCGGCGTGAACATCCGCTCCAGTACCCGCGAGCCCGCCAGTGACAGTCCGATCAGAACACCGCAGCCGCTGGAGAGCACGAACCCGACAACCGTCTCCACGGTGGTGTCGCCGGCATGTTCCAGGAACCGGACCGGGGCTGCGGCGAACGCCGAGAGCACGGCACCTGGCGGAGGCAGCACAGCCGGGTGGATCAACTCCAGCACCGAGGTGAGGAGCCACCACACGCCGAGCGCGACCAGCAGCCCGGCCAAAGGCAGCAGCACGACGCCGAGGCCCGTCCTGCGCCGTGGACCGACTCGCGGCACGGGCACCGGCTCCTGGCCCGCCGCCGAGACCTGCTGCGGCTTCGAGAGTTCGGTCATCCCATCCTTCTCCCAGCGCGGCCCTTCTCCCATGCGGCCCTTCTCCAGCGCGGCGCGATCAGGCTTTCGGCACCAGGTCGAAGTCGATGATCCGCTCAGGGGTCATTCCTTGCCGCAGCGCGCCCGCTCGCTCCAGGATCGCGATGCTCCTCGCGACACGCGCGGAGTCCAGCGTCCCGAGTGCCGTGCCCGAACCGCCCGGCGTGACGTACTCGGCCATCAACTCCAACTCGGCGGCCGCGGCGGTCGGATTCGTGGCGTCCACGTTCCGCTCAAGGATCTCGGCGGCCTCCTTCGCGTTGGCGAGGCTGTACTCCAAGCCCTTGAGCAGCGCATCGGTGAACCGCTTCACCATCTCAGGATCCTGCTCGGCGATCTTCTTGGACGTGATCAGCACGTTGCCGTACAGGTCGGATATCACGTCGCTGTACGGCAGCAGGACGGCCTTCTTCTTCGTCACCGCCTCGATGGTCGGCTTACCCACCACGAACTGGCCGATGCCGTCCACCGAGCCGCCGGCAAGCGTGCCCATCAGGGTCTGTGCCTCGCCGTTGACCCAGGTCACCTTGTCGGCGTTCACACCGGCCAGTCGGGCGTACGTCGGGAAGAGGTTGCGCACGACAGAGCCGGGCGCGTCGGCGAGCCGTTTGCCCTCGAGGTCCTTCGGAGTGGCGATGCCGCTGCCCTGGGTGGTGGCGATCGCGGCCATGGTGCGCTGCTGGATTGCGGCCACCGCGACGAAGTCCTTCGCCTGACCGCTGCCCATGTGCAGCAGCCCTCCCGTCAGGTCGATCGGGCCGAACTGCGCCTGGCCACTCACGACGGCCGGAATCACGCCGCCCGTGCCCTGGCCCGGCTTGATCTCCACGTCGAAGCCGGCCTCTTCGAAGAACCCCTTGTCCTTCGCGACCCAGGCGTACGCGTCCCGGCCGAAGTTGCCGAAAGAGGTCAGGTAGGTCACCTTCTTCAGCGCCTTGCCGTCTTCACCGGCACCTGCGTCGGAATCCGAGCCGCCACATCCCGCCACCAGCGCCAGCGCGGTGGTCAGGGCTACCGCGGCGACCGTACGGGCGAACCTGATCATGCGCACAGTGTTGTCCTTTCCGACCGCCGACTGCGCCGGCGGAGGGGCGTCGAGACAGACGAGGCAGAACGGCGTGACAAAACCGCCGCGGGCATGACACTTCGTGCGGGCAACAGCGTACGAGGGATGGGTAGTTGTGGGCCAGGTGTGGGGCGGCTGGGGAATGTACCGACAGGACGACAGGTACCGCCGAGAGGCGGGCAGCGGGTAGCCTGACTGGGCGTCACGAACCTGCCGACATGGCGATCGCCAGTGGATGGGGAGACCGCCGGATGATCAGACTCACCGGTGTGTCCCGCAGCTTCACCAGCCGGTCCGGTTCGACGGTGGCGCTCCAGGACATCGGCCTTCACATCGCCGAGGGTGAGTTCGTGGCGGTGGTGGGCCGGTCAGGGTGCGGCAAGTCCACACTGCTCCGGCTGATCGCAGGGCTACTGCCGGTCACCGAGGGCGAGATCGCCATCGGCGGCGAGCGAGTCACCGGAGCACGGCGGGATGTCGCCATGCTGTTCCAGCGACCGGCACTACTGCCCTGGCGATCCGTCCTCGACAACGTCCTGCTGCCCGTGGAGATCTTCGGCTGGAACAAGGCCGAGTACCGCGACCGGGCGAAGCGGTTGCTGGAGACGGCCGGACTGAACGGCTTCGAGAAGCACCGGCCGCACGAGCTCTCCGGCGGTATGCAGCAACGCGTCTCACTGTGCCGGTCGCTGATGGGCGAGCCCCGGGTGATGCTCATGGACGAACCGTTCTCCGCGCTCGACGCGCTGACCCGCGCGGACCTCGCGGTGGAGCTGCAGCGCATCCACATCGAAAACTCGTCAACAGTCGTCTTCGTCACCCACTCGATAGACGAGGCGGTGCTGCTCGCCGACCGGGTGGTGGTGCTCAGCCCGCGCCCGGGCCGGATCCGCAAGATCGTCGACGTCGCCATTCCCCGGCCGAGAACGCTGGGCCGAACCGCGCACCTGGGCGAAGTGGCCCGGTGCAGCGCCGATCTGCACGAGCTGCTGATGGAACGGGACACATCCACGTCGGCCGAAAGGGAGGGGCGATGAGCCTGCGGATCTGTGTCTTCACCGAGCCGCACCGCGGCGCCGGCTACGAGGATCAACTGCGCTTCGCCCAGCTCGTCGAAGCCGGCGGGTTCGAGGGCTTCTTCCGGGCCGATCACTTCCAGGCGATGGGTGCCGGTCCCGGGCTGCCAGGCCCTACCGACGCGTGGCTCACGCTGGGCGCGCTCGCCCGGGAGACGTCCCGGATCCGGCTGGGCACCCTGGTCACCTCGGCCACCTTCAGGCTGCCGGGCCCGCTTGCCATGACGGTGGCGCAGGTCGACCGGATGAGCGGGGGACGGGTCGAGCTGGGCCTCGGCGCGGGATGGTACGAACGGGAACACACCTCGTACGGCATCCCGTTCCCACCCGTCCCGGAGCGCTTCGATCGGCTGGAGGAACAACTGGCGGTGATCACCGGCCTGTGGCGGACACCGGTCGGTGAGAGCTTCAGCTATCGCGGCGACCACTACCAACTGGTCGACTCGCCTGCCCTGCCGAAGCCCGTGCAGGTGCCGGCGCCGCCGATCATCGTCGGGGGCCGCGGCCCCAAGCGCACCCCGGAGCTGGCCGCTCGGTATGCCGACGAGTTCAACATGCCCTTCAAGTCGGTGGCGGAGACGGCCCGGGCGTACCAGCGGGTTGCCGAGGCGTGCGACCGGACCGGACGGGCCGACGCCGGTCAGCCACCGCTGGTGCTCTCGGCCGGGGTCGTGGTCGCCATCGGCCGTACCGACGCGGAGGCGCAACGGCGGGCCGCGCCGCTGCATGTCAAGAGCGCGCTGCCGCCGGAGGATCCGGTGGTCGGATCCCCGGCCCAGCTCGTGGAGCGGCTCGGCGAGTTCTCCGCGATCGGCGCGAGCCGTATCCATCTGCGACTGATCGACTTCCATGACCTCGACCACCTCGAACTCATCGCCGGTGAGGTGCTCCCGCAGATGTAGAGCGTGGAGGCCGCCGCACACTGTGGCGCCGGAGCCGCAAGGGCCGCCTTGGTGCCTCCGCGATCACGCATGGGGCTGGCCGGGTTCCGCGTCCGTGTCGGCCCACCGCGACCACCATGCCGCCTCTGTTCCTTGCCCGCGACACCCGCACGCGCTGTGCAAGGTGACGCTCAACGCCACCGCACGTGAGTGACCGGTGAAGAAATCGGCACAGATAATCCTGGACCGTTCCTTGGTGATTCAACCAGCGTTCAGCGCTGCACACTTGCGCTCGGGTTGCTTCGAATGTGCGTGAATCCCGTGTAGATCGACCATCCGTCGGGCGTCGTGGCCACATCCAGAGATTGATCTGCTCGCGACAAGTCGGCACTCTCCTGAGCACGCGCAGCGCTGCCGTTCGAACGCAAATCCCCCCACTTCACGAGGAGACCCCTCTTGACGGCGCATCACAAACGCTCAGGCAAGGCCAAGATCGTCACCGCGATCGCGGCCGTCGCAACCGTCGTCGGCACCGGCCTTTACGTGTCCCCCATTGCCCAGGCGGGACAGCCCGCGGAGGGCACCGTCTACGGTCTGAACGCCGAAGGAGCCGTGGCCGGAAGCTACATCGTCCTTCTGGACCAGAAGGCGTCCACGGCTGAGAAGCGGGATCTGGCCGCCGAGTACGGTGGCAAGGTCAGCCGGACCTACGGCTCGGCGGTCAACGGCTTCTCCGCCGACAGCCTGACCGAGACGGAGGCCAAGCGCCTCGCGGCCGACCCCACGGTGTCCAAGGTGGTCCAGAACAAGAGATTCCACATCAATGCCACCCAGGACAACCCGCCGTCCTGGGGCCTGGACCGCATAGACCAGCAGGACACGGCCGGCGACAGCAAGTACACCTACCCGGACAAGGCCGGGGAAGGGGTGACCGCGTACGTCATCGACACCGGCGTACGCATCAGCCACAAGGACTTCGAGGGCCGAGCCGCCTCCGGGTTCGACGCCGTCGACAACGACGACACGGCCGACGATGGCAACGGCCACGGCACCCACGTGGCCGGAACCATCGCCGGCGCCGCCCATGGGGTGGCCAAGAAGGCCAAGATCGTCGCGGTCCGTGTGCTCGACGACAACGGCTCGGGCACCACCGAACAGGTCGTCGCCGGCATCGACTGGGTGACCCAGAACCACCAGGGCCCCTCGGTGGCCAACATGAGCCTCGGCGGCGGCGCGGACCCCGCTCTCGACGAGGCGGTCAAGAAGGCCATCGCCTCGGGCGTCACCTTCGCGGTCGCCGCCGGTAACGAGTCGGCGGACGCGGGGCAGGGCTCACCGGCCCGGGTCGCCGAGGCCATCACGGTCGCGTCCAGCACCAAGGACGACGCCCAGTCGGACTTCTCCAACTTCGGCTCGATCGTGGACCTGTACGCGCCCGGCTCGGACATCACCTCCGACTGGAACGACAGCGACCAGGGGACCAAGACGATCTCCGGCACCTCCATGGCCACCCCCCACGTCACTGGAGCCGCCGCCGTCTACCTGGCCGGTCACCCGGACGCCACTCCCGCTCAGGTCGCCACCGCGCTCACCGGCGCGGCAACCGGCGACAAGATCACCAACCCGAGCAGCGGAACGCCCAACAAGCTGCTGAAGGTGACCGAGTAGACCCAGGTAGACCCACACAGGACACTGGGCCCGCCGGTGCCGCTGCGCTTGCGTAGCGGCACCGGCGGGCCGCGTCGTGGCAAGGGGTGGTGCCCTGCGCGACGACTGGCGGCGCCGCGTTCGACCTGGCGTGCCGGAGTTCCCTCTCAGCATGTGGATCAGGATGACGGCGCCTCTTTGATCGGCGTGACTCCGAGCGGTTAGGGTCCAACCACGAGTGATCGCAAAGTCGTTGAAGCGTGCTGCCCCGCAGCGGGCCCGCGTCGACACAGGGGGAAGTGTGAGTACAGAGCCTGATTCGGTGGCGCCCATATCCGCGCCGAACACCAGCCCGGATCCCCGGACCAGCTACCGTCTGGGCACGCCCGCACCAGACGCCGGCCCGGACGCCCGTACCGGCCCTGACTCCCGCAACTCTCAACCGGCGGACCAGCCACACCAGATGCCCGCCGCGGACGGCCCCACCGACGTCCGCGACTGGAATCCCGCACCCGGGACGAACCCTGACCCCGGCTTCAATCACAACGGCATTCAGGCCATGTCGGCAGCCGCCGGCCCGAGCAGCGCCCCCGCAACCCAGGCCGGCAGCGCCGACGACAACGGCTACGGCGTGAGCAACGCCGAACTCGGCAAGATGGCAGACGAGTTGGACCTGGCCGCCCAGATCCTGGAGAAGGCGGACAAGGGCCTGGCGGAATCCGACACCACAGCGCGTATTCACGACATGCTCACCAGCGGACGCATGCTCAAATCGACAACGGGCGACTGGGACGACGAAGTCACCCGCCTCGCCAAGCAATGCCGCTCACTGGCCGACAAGATGCGCCAGACGCACACGAATTACACGACTCAAGAAGAGCGCACGGCACAGGATTTCCAGGCGATCCTTGTCTCGCTCGAGGGGGATGCGTAATGGCGTCGCTCACCGACCGGCCGGAGGGCCAGGACCACGAGCATCCCGATGCCGTGGAGCGGCAGAACATCACGGTCGGGGAACTGGAAGACGTACGTCCAGAGGCCTGGTCGCGGGCGGCAGGCGAGTGGGGTGACCTGGCCGCGGCGGCCACCGAGGCCCGGGACCACGTCCAGAACGTCCTGCTCAAGCTGCCCTTCGTCTGGGCGGGCCCAGCCGCCATGATGGCCCGCATTCAACTGTCCGTACTCCATGACGAATTGACCATCGCACACCGCGAGTCAAAGGCTGCCGCAGCCACCCTCGAAGCGGCGAAGAGCGGGTTCAAGCTCGCCCGTACCTGGCTCGACGAGGCTCAGGAGATGGCCCGGTCGAAGGACCTGACGCTGCACAACAGCGGAGGCGTCACCGTTCCCGAGCGGGACTACCCGCCAAATGACCCGGACAGCGCGGGGGCGGCACGGCAGGATCAGGAGAACGCGGACAGCCTCCTCACCCGCGCGACCGCCGCCCTCAGCTACGCCGCCGACGTCAACGAGCACACCGGCTACGAACTCGAACGCATCAAGCAGGCGGTGGCGTACACCGTCCTGGACGAACAGACCGAGTCCGCAGTCAAGGCCGACACCGAGGGCGCCAAGAATCTGAACCGCGTCTTCTCCGGTGCGGGCGGAGTGCTGCTCCCGCCGCCCGCGCCCGACGAGGGTTCTGGCGACTACAACACCCGCGAGGCCACGGACGAGGACCGTGCCATCAAGAACAAGATGGGCTTCTTCGCCATGGGTTCCCCCGCGGTGCTCGGCGGCCCTCAGTCGGCCAAGCACATGCTGCACTACCTCTCCAACACCGGGGAACCGCTCGACATCGACGTGGACGCATTGATGAGCGACCTCCCGGACATGAACCGCAACGTAGAAGCCCAGCTCGCGGAGAACGCCCCCAACTGGGAGGCGCAGGCCCTCGCCGAATACGAGCGCACCGGGAAGCCCGTGAAGTACGTCCAGCAGACGGGCTGGCAGGGCTGGACCGCCGAGAAGGACCCCGACTGGTATCACGCGGTCGGCTCCTTCCACTACAACACCGTCGCCCAGGTCGAGGTCGTCCCGGGCCCGGACGGCGAACCCAAAACCACGATCCGTTACCAGACCCACGTGTACGACCGCTACAACTGGGACGCGAACAAGGCGACTCCGGTACCCGCGATGGGAAACGTGTCGGACGCCCAAATGGCCAGGCTGCACCAGTCGGGTCAGGCCAAGGAGTACGACATGGGCGGGCAGAGCGAAGTACGCACATGGAACGGGTGAGTACGGATACGGGCCCCACGAAGCCGCGCCGGCGCAGGTGGCTGGTGTGGTTCCTGGCCTTGTGTGTGGTGTGGACGCTCGGCGCGATCACTTGGGCGGCCGTCGCGCTGCTCACGCCGGCCGGTGACGGTCCGAAGGAGGCAGTGGAGCGCGCGGCGGGGATGCACCACGATCAGCATCAATCCGCGGGGCGCTACTACATACCGACGTACGCCAAGGTGGAGAAGGACGGCACCGCGGTGCTCCGGTACGAGGTGGGCAACAGCCAGGACTCGAGCATCAAGGACTTCCTTCGTACGTACGACATCACCGCCAAGCCGAAGCGCACCAGCCCGTCTGCGGTGACGTACTCCGACCGCTTCGGCGACGTACGGCGAACGTTTACGATCACCTACAACCCGGCGCCCGAGCCAGGCGGGTACGACTACGCGCGGATCACCATCAGGGCCAGGGGCACCGACGCAAGCTGAAGGTCCGGAAACAGGTCGGCAGGTCGGGATCCTTCAGCTCCGAACCCATCCCTCGTGGTTGTGCCGCCCCAGCGACGCCGGCGCTCTCTGAGCCGTTCGTGGATCGGCCGGTGAAAGACCCTTGGCAGCGCCCAAGTTGCCGTGCAGCCCCGCCCGTGGTGGCAGGATGGTGACGGTGTCGTTCAGCGCGGCGGGGGGAGCGACGAGGTGACGGTGGTTGATCCCGAACCGGTGAGCCAGACAGTCACACGCGAGAGTGAGCGAAGTGGACTCCGTCTCCGCAGTGGCATCCAACTGCAGCAACAGAGCCTCCTGGAAGGCAAGTTGACGTAGACACCCTCCGAGCTACCAAGAGACCCTGTTCTCATGCCCGGCACCAGACGCAATCGCCCGATCGAGTGTCCTGCCGGACCGCGGCTGTCACATGGTGGGGCGTTGACGAGCTGGGATGCCAGATCGTTTGCGACCGCGGAGGCTCGGGGTTCTCAAGCGACCTGGCGGAAGTCTCGTTCGCGATAGAGGCGGGCCACGGCCATGGAGACATCGGTGTGGCCCGCCATGCCGTCCGTTGGTCGCGGCCGTTTCAGCCTTGGTTTCCGGGCTGGAGCCTCAACTGTTGGCCAGGGTGCGGTCCAGAAGGGGGAGCAGGCGATCCCAGTGGCGCTTCAGCCCGGAGGAGCTATAAGCGTCGGTGTCGGACATGGTGAAGCCGTGGATGGTGCCGGGGTAGATCTCGGAGGTGTAGCCGACACCTGCCGCATCCAGGGCCTGGTTGACCTCGCCGAGGGCCTCAGGTGTCACGTCGCCTTCGGCGTGGCCGAGGTGGACCTGGGCGGTGAGCTTGGAAAAGAGGTTGGCCCCGTCGACGCCCACCGGCCCGTGGAACGCGGCGACGGCAAGTGGTGAGGAACCTGAGGTAGGCGTCGGCGTCGCTCAGAACACGTTCGGCGGTGTGCGCCTCGATCAGGGGCATCAGATGGGCGAAGACCGCGGCCCGGACCTCTCTCCGATGAACTCGGGAAGCTCGACCAGCGGCGCCGGGCCGTGCCGGTAGAAGGAGTTGGGGACGAGCACGTAGTAGCCGTGCCCGGCCAGTTCGCGGGCCATCTCCCGCAGCACGGGCCGGATGCCGAAGCCGTCCGCGTACATCAGCACCCCTGGGTGCCACTCGCCGTGGTCGGGGAAGGCAGCGAAGGCGTCGGCCTGGCCGTCCGCGGTGGGAATGTGCAGCGTCTTGGTGGGCATGAATGCTCCTGTCGTGGTTGATGTGCAGAGCCTTTGATCAACACGACAGAGGCGGAGCCCGCGCAGCAGCGCAACATCCTCGATCGAACAGCGGGCCCAAACCGGCCCGTACGGCGCTCAGAAGAGCACCGGGTCACCGATCCGTGTGTGGCGCAAGGCCGTCCCGGTATTCATAGCCGCACAGCGTAGCCCAAAAGGATATGAGCCGACGTCGGCACTGCAGCCCGAGCGGATACCTCGATTGGCTGAGAACCGACACGCGTCGCATGCGACAGGACATCGTGACTCCCGTTCGAAGGACACCCCTCGCGTTCGCCTCACTCTCACAACCAGAGACACGGGGCCTATTACGACAGGAAGTGCCGCGAAGGAAAGCACCACGTCGCAGCCCTGATCGCCCGACGGCGCATCGACGTGCTCGTCGCCATGATCCGAGATGGCACCTTCTATGAGCCCCCCGACTCCCGCCACGGCTTGACGAAGCCCATAGAGGTACGACAGACACGGCTGGCCCCGCGGGCGAAATGGCGGCAGGGCCGCTCCGCTGGGTCTCCACCTCGTCAGTGGCTGAATATCGTCCCCGACGGTTGAGAAAAGGGGCTACCGCTCAGGGAAAGCCTGTTCTATGTCGCCATCAGCCACATTCCACCAGGGACCCGATCTCTCGGCATTTTGGCGATGGGGCGCCGACCTGCTTGCCGTGGCCATCGATGGGGCCACCGCACGGGAAGGCGATGTGTCGGAAGGTGTTCCGCCGGAGGGCCTCCTGCCCACACCGAAGCCCACCAACGTTGCGTCGTCGGGACCGTCGCCGCTGGTCCTGGAGGCGAGGCTGCCAACTCTTCCGGGCCATGTCACCGAGCCGCTGCACAATCAGGGGTTCAAAGCCTGCGATCTCTGCACGGTGGGTCTCGCCCTGGCCGCGGATCTCGATCCGGCGATCGGCCGGACCGCCTGGCTACGAACGCTGCCGCGTCCCGCCTACGTTTACTTCGCCTCGATCGCCCGGTGCGCACTGCATGACGGGCTCACCCCGAACGGCATCCTCAGGGTCGTGCCGCCGGCCGCCATCGGAACCGGCTCCGTGCCTCATGAGACCGTCGTGCGGGCCAACGAGTCGGAGCGCCACGAACCCGGCCCCGCCCGCCCTGAACCAGCGGGGGTAACCCAGGAGGGCGTCCTGTGATGTCCCAGGCGTCGCACGCCGGCGGCTCCCTGATGGCCATGCTCGACTCTCGCGCGCCAGACCAGGCCCGTCCGCTGGACGCCCATGTGCGCGCCCCGCTGGAGCGGGCCTTCGGCACTTCACTGAGCGACGTGATGGTCCACACCGACCTTCCCGCGGCCACCACCGCGGCTCGTATGGACGCCCAGGCGTATGCGCTGGGCCGTCATGTGGTCTTCGCGCCGGGCCGTTTCGACCCGTATTCACCGATCGGCCGAGCGCTGCTGGCCCATGAAGTGGCGCATGTCCTTCAACAGAGGCACGCCGGTGGCCGGAACGGCACGACGGTCCCGCTCGGTCCGCAGGCCGGCATCGCCGCGGAAACCGATGCCGATCATGCAGGTGCCCTCGCGGCCGCCGGGCTGCCCGCTGCCGTGTCCGTCACCTCACCGGTTGGTGTCGCCCGCAAGGCGACGAAAGAGCCGGTCGTCGTCGCGACCGTTCCCATGTACGAGTACCGCGACGAGCACGGCACCGTGGTCCGACTCACCGAGCAGGAGTACCGGGAGAGACGGGGCGCGGCCGACCGCCGCGTTCGCCAGGCCATCACCCGGCTGGAGGGCATCGGGGACGTCGGGCGTGCGACACACGCCCGGCATCTGAACGAGTGGCACGCCGAGTCCTTCGGCGACATCGCGAGCAAACCGCAGCGACTGATCGGCGTCGCCGCCAATATCTGGGGCGGCATCGTGCCGCCCCCGCTGCACATCTGGGATCCACCCCGCACTCAGGCCGCCGAGGCGCGCAAGGCGCTCGATGCCGGAAACCTCGCCGAGGCGGGACGGCTGCTGAAGTCGGCGGACGCCGCGCTGAGGGCAGCTCAGAAGCAGTGGAACGACTTCCTTGCGGCCACGATCGAGGGTGCGGCCAAACTCAAAGGCGACCTCGAGATCGTCCGCGACGCGGCCTTCGCCGTCGAGATCGGACTGGCAGCGGTCGTCGCGGCGCCGGCCATCGGCGCCGCCGCGGCAACGGGCGCGGTGTCCTCGGTGGTCATCGGAGGCGCCATCCGTGGCGGGACACACGCGGTGGCGTCCCGGCGAGCCTCCCGCCAGGCCGGTGGCCGGGGCGAGGTGGATGTGCGGGGCGCCCTCAAAGCGGCCGTCGATCCACGCAGCGTGGTGGTCGACGCTGCCACGGGAGCGGTGGCTCCGGGGGTGGGCAAGGCCTTCGGCGTGGGGACCAAGGGCCTGACGCTGGGCCAGAACGCGCTGCGCCAAGGGGGTGCGGCGGCGACGACCGCAGCGGTCGTGGGAGTGGGGGAGACGGCCGTCGAGACGACGGCCGCCGTGACCGTCGAGGGCAAGACGCTGAAGCAGGCGACAGAGGAAAACCTGCTGCCCGGACTGGAACGGGCTGGGACGTCGGCCGCTGCCGGGGCTGTGGGCGGTGCGGCGGGCGCGGTCGTCGGCGCTGCGACGGGCAAGGTGGCACCCGCCGTCGGGTCGCCACTGGGCAAGGCCGTCGGACACGCCGGGCAGGCGACTGTCGCTGCAGGTACGGCCCTGGCATTGGGCGGTGACACCACGGCTGCGGCAGCGGCGGCACTGGCCACCCTCGCCGGCGCCGCGGCCCCCCAGCCCAAAGCGAGCAGGCGCCCCCGGCCGGTGCCCCGCCCCTCCAAGCGGCGGGTGGCCGCGGCGGAGGGGAGACTGGCGGCTGCCGAGAAGAAGAAGGGCGATCGTCTGGAGAGTTTGACGAAGGCGCGCGGCAAGGCGCAGGACGCGGCAGTCCGGCAGGAGCAGGCCGCCGCAGATGTCAGCGAGGCTCGGGCAGCGCTCGCCTCTGCCAGAGCCGAGGCTCGCAGCGCACGCCAGAGCGCCAGGAGGGCCGCCAAGGCTGCAGCCGAGGAGGCGGCACAGGCGCAGCCGCGCAAGCCGGCAGGGCCCCGGTCACGGAAGCCGGCGGGCCGGGTCCGGGCGGAGCGGGCTCTCGCGTCGGCCGAGAAAGGAGAGAAGGCCCTCGCAAGAGCCAAACAAAAGGTCGGAAGTGCCCGGAAGAAGCTCGAGAGGGCTGAGCGCTCCGTGCGCCACTGGAACAAGGCCGCGAAGAACCATCAGGACAAACTCGCGCAGGCTGACACAGCCATCAGACGGGCCAAGACCAAGCTTCGTATGGCGAGGCAGTCGCACAGCGTGGCCAAGGAAGCTCGCAAGGACTGGGCGAAGCAGATCCGCCCCGAGCAGGCCCGCAGATTCGGCGCGCGATCGGGCGAGGAACTCCACCATGCCATCGAGCTGCAGGTACTCGACAGGTATCCCGAGGCCTTCGCTCCGGGCGAGCTGCTTCAGGACAAGAACATCCGCCCCATTCCTGCGGAGATCACCCCACACGAAGCACATCTGCTGGCCCAGGGAAAGCAGACGCCACGTGCACAGTGGACCAAGGAGATGACCGACCTGCTGGAGGTGCACACGCCGGGGGGCGGCGAGGACATCGTGCTCCTTAAGGAACGTCCCAGGAAGGGCCGTCCCGCCCAACTGCACCAGAGCGCCATTCGCCGTGAGTGGGACAAGATCTACGACCGACTCGATGCCGACCTGGAACGCGGTGCCCGTGACGGTTCACTGCCGGAGGGCTCCCAACGACAGCTCCAGTTCATCCGCAATCGCATCTTCGAAGGCCGCGCCTACGTCGACTACCGGTTCAGAGATTTCTTCAGCGAGGCCCGGAGAACGCTGAAGCTGCGCTGATGGCAGTCGATCGTCCGCCAGTCCGTGGGTGCCGCATGCGCGAGTCCTCGCTGCAAGCCCACCATGCTGATCCACACGGGGGAACTCGCGGGTCAGCCCGCTGTGCACACTGCGAGACCCGCGAGCCGATCGCATGCTGGTGTCATGCCCGACCTCAATCCGACCCGCATCCCCCTCGGCCACCAGCCGGACAAGCTGCTGATGTCCCGCGACGGTCGCCTGCTCTATGTGGTCTGCGCCGACGACGACGTCATCTGCGAGATCGATACGGCCACTGGCCGGGTGGCGGCCAAGATCGCCTGTCCCGACCTGCGACGGTACGCCACCCTTCTGCCCGACGGCCGCCTGTACGCGACGGTGGGGGAAGGCGAGGTCGCGGTCGTGGACACCGCAGCTCGTTCGGTGACGAGCACGATCAGCCTCGGCGGTCGTCCCTCCGGAGGTGTCGTCGCCCCCGACGGGCGACTCGCCTACGTGTCACTGGGCACTGTGCCGCTGGACAGCGCTATGGGTATCGCGGTGATCGACACCGTTGAGAACACGGTGATCGACACCTTCGAGATCGAAGTCCTCCCGTCCATTCTCGCGATGTCGCCCACGGGCGATCGCATCTACGCGGCTGACGAGAACGGCGGGGCGCTCGTGGTAGTCGATACGGAGACCATGACAGGCGACGGGATCACCGTCGGTGCGGACATGGAGGGGATCTTCGGTCTCGCGGTCCATCCCAGCGGTGGGCATGTGTTCGTGCCCTGTATGGATTCGGGAACCTTGCGCGTCGTCGACGTCGACGGGTCTGAGGTGACGGGCGAGGTCAAGGTCGGCTCCGAACCGCAGGACGTGGCTCTGTCTCCCGACGGCACCCGCCTGTACGTCTCCCAGTCCACGCAGACCGTCGCCGTCATCGACACCGCGGACATGTCCGTAATCCGCGAGTTCGCCGCGGAAGGGGTGGACCGCCTGGTGATGGCCCCCGACGGGGAGCGCCTCTATGCCTCCTCGTTCGAAGGCCATTCAGTGCTGGTCTTCCCGACCCGATACAGTGCGGTTGCCACGGCGCGTAAGTCGCAGGGCGTGGCCGTCAGCCCAGACGGCCGGCATCTCTTCGCCACCCTCCCGGAAGGGAACGCGGTGTCCGTCATCAGCAATCCGGACACCCGGATCCCGGTCGGTTGGCGGCCGGTCGCGGTGGAGGCTCCGGGGGGCGGGAACGACGTGTACGTCGCCGACGCTGTGGGAGGGCAGGTAGTCGTGATCGACTCCTTCACCGACGAGGTGGCCGGAGTCATCGAAGTCATGAGTCCTGAATTCGCGGAAAGACCACTCGACTTGGCGACGGACCCGAGTCGTGAACGCGTCTATGCCGTCGGGCCCGACCGGCTGTCGGTGATCGATACCGGGGACCGTTCGGTGGCGGATCACATTTCCGTGCGTCCCACCTCGCAGCCGCGCCGATGCCTGGCGACGGACGGAGATCGTGTCTACGTCAACAACCCGGAACAAGGTACGTTCACCGCGTACTCCAGCGAGACATTGGAGGCGGACCTGGAGTTCCCGCCGGAGGTACAACCGGTCGTGCCGCTTGTGGAGGATTTGGCGTTGGCGGGGAACGGACCCCGCGTGCTGGTCACGGATCCGGACGTCGGTGGTGTGTTCGTCGTCCACCCGAACGGGGTGCCCGACCCCCAACTGGTCCGCATCGACGGCGCGCGAGGAATGGCTGTGAGCCCCGACGGCTCTGTCTTTGTCACCAGCCCGAGCACCGACACGATCACCGTCGTCGATCCCGATTCCGCCACGACCGTCGGTGAACCAATCACGATCCCCGGCGGCCCCGGCGCTGTGGTGGTCAGTCGTGACGGGCAAAGACTGTTCGTCGCGGGCTCCAACGACAGCCACGTGACCGAGGTGGATATCGGCACCGGCAAGCCGGGCAGGCGGTTCCTGGCCTGCTCCGACCCGGACTCCATGGCCGAAGCGGCGGACGGGCGCCTGTATGTCGCCAGCTCGACGATCGGTACCGTCTCGGTGGTCCAGACGCAGGAGACGACGCTCGACGTCGACTCCAGACCGACAGGCATCGCGGTGTCCCCCCAGACAGGGCGCGCTTACGTGGCCAACTCTGCATCCGGGACTGTCTCCGTGATCGACCTGGACGCGAAGGCCGTCGTCGGCGCTCCGTTCACCGTCGGAGGCGAGCCCGTCGGCGTCGCTGTGGGCCCTGAGGGCACGCCGCTCTATGTGGCCGACGGCTTCAACGGCAGCATCGCCGTGGTGAACGTGGATGACGGCAACGTGATCAGGACCATGGAGAACATCGGCCTTCTGCTGCGCGGCCTGGCCGTTTCCCCTGACGGCAAGGTGCTCTACGTGGCCGACGCACAGGCACAGAAGGTACTGGCGGTAGACATCGAACAGCAGAACGTGACCGGAGCCGTGGACCTCCCCACCCCCTTCGGGCTCGCCATGGCCGAGGACGGGGAGAAGCTGTTCGTCACGCTCCCCGGAGAGCGCAGCGTGGCAATCGTGGACCCGCGCACGCCGGCGGAGATCGGCGAGCGGATCAAGCTGGGGGCTGCCGCCAGCGGTGTCTGCCTGGCTCCCGACGGCCGCCGGCTCTATGTGACCGACCCTTCCACCAACGTGGTGACGGTCGTGGAGTTGTGACCCCCCGTCGGCTCCTTCACGCCGTATAGACGATGCGGAAATCGTTGATGAAGGCCTTTCCCTTGAGAGCGGTGTCGACTTCCGTCGTCTTGACCGCCTCGGCGACGATGTAATAGCGGAACCTGGTGTTGTCGACCTGCCTCCGCTCGGGTGTGGCATCGGCAGTCATGTCGAAGAACACCTGATTGGGGTCCTTGGGCACCCGCACCACGGCGATGGGTTCGGTGGCGCCGTCGGCGCCGTTGCGTGCGATCTCCTTGCGGGAGAGCGTGATGGTCAGGTTGCGGTCGGACGCCTTGCTGCCCGACGCCTTCAGTTGGGAGATCAGACTGTCCTGGGGGAGAGCCACACTCATCATCCCCGAACTGGTGATGTCGCCCACTGTGGGAGATGAGGGGAAGACGCTCGGCGCACGTGTGGCCGCACGACCGTCCTCGTGCGTCCAAGCGCGCACGAAGTCGTCTTTCATCCACATCAGATTGGGTGTCAGGGTGAGAGTGAGACCGACCGGCTGGGACGGGCCGGATTCTCCAGCGGGCCGCAATTGTGGGACGAAGCGCCGGAAAGTCTGGTCCAGGGTCACCCCACCGGCCGCGGGAACGCGGATGCCGGCGAGCACTACCCATGGCTCGGAAGTCTCCGGCGGCGCGGGCTGCCCGCCCGGCACAGGTCCCGGTACCGGAGCCGTGTAGATCTCCGGCAGGGCCTCCAGTAGCCCGAGTTCGAAGCCCTCCGTCATACGGGTCTGCTCAGCCGCGCCATCGCGGCTCTCGTCGTACCGCACCGCGACGAAGAACTGGCGTGCCGGGTCCAGGGCTCCGGACGGGCCGACTGGCGGAAGCGTGCGTACGTCCACGCGCACCGAGCTCTCGATGGCAATCTCGTCGCCCTGCGGGGACAGAACGAAGCCGGGTGAGATGTCCACGGTTCCCGGGATCGGGGAGTCCTGCGGCGTCCGCGCCGGTTTGACGTCCGCCCCGAACACCAGACCCCAGCCGTGCAGCAGCCGGTTGTGCCGGCGTTTTCGTGCCAGGGCCCAGGTGTTCCACTGGCCGAGATCCTCCGGACCGACGAGCTGCCCGGTGAACCAGAGCGGGCGTTGGGATTCCTCGACAGGTGCGGACATGGGGTTCCTCTCTCTCGTGTTCTCCTGCTTGCGGCGACGAGGCCGAAGATCTACTGCGCCGGTTTCAGCACTACCTCGGCGATCACGTGGGCCGGCCGCTCTCGGGCGACGACTCGCCGCACGGCCGCGAGTGCGGGTGCGTGCTCGGCCGGGACCAGCACCTGAACCCGGTGCGCGGTCTCCGCGTACAGGGGAAGCCCGCGGTCCCTCGCGTCGATCAGCCAGGAGTTGTCCAGAACGGCCGTGCTGCCGAGCACAGGCGATTCCGGCCGCACAGCGAGCCGGGTGGTGGATCCCAGAAGTGAACTCGTGGGGTCGCCCAACTTCCAGACCCCGGCGTCGAGCAGCGGCTCGCGAATTTCCACCTCCACACCGCCCACCTCACGACGTACCGCTTCCACAAGTCCCGCCGGAGTACCCCGCCGGGCGTGGGCGGCGACCGCTCGGGCCACTTGCTCACGCCGCTGCCGTACCGTCGACGAGGGCGCTTGCGGGTCGAGCGCGTCCAAGCCGGCGTCCACCCATGCGGCGAGGCGCGACAGCCAGGGTGCGTCCTCCCGGTCCGGAGCCACCGCCGGGTCGAGCAGCTCGGGCAACCGGTCCAGCTCCTTTGTCACTTCCGCGTACATCGAGGAGAAGAGCCCCAGCAGCCGCCCCAGCGGGCCGCTGCCGTCATCGTCTCCCACGTACACGCCGGGCATCTGATCTAGCAGACCCCGTCCAATGCGCATGACGCGCACATCGCTCAACCTGGGTGTCATCCGGCCGTCTCCGATGAGCTCGACGGCCACCCACAACGCGGGCGCGATGTCCTGCGGCACCGCGAGCACGCGTGCATCGAGGCAGTCCAGCGGGCCGGCCCGCCACCGCTCGGCGAGAGTGGGCACCGGTGCATGGTCCGGATCCACGGTGCCGCGTTGAGCAGGGCTGGGCGGGTTGGGAGGGGGAACGTCCGGGCCGTGGGGGGTGCCGGACACGAGCGACCAGACGCGTACGTGCGTACCGGGGGGTGCCGGTTCGGCGAGTTCGACCTGCAACCGGTCCCAGCGGGCCTTACCACGGACGCCCGGTGCGGGCAGGACGATCACGCCCCGGGCCGCCCTCAGCGGTGCGGAGGGCCGGTACAGCCCCTCCGGACCGGCCAGCAGCAGCCGTCCACGATGGTCGACGGCGACACCGGCCAGGCCCGCGGCCACCTCGGCCAGCCGCTGTGCGGGCTCTGTCGTTTCGTCTGGCACGAGAAAAACCTCGCCCGAGGCTGTGACTGCCACGAAACCGGACCCCCAGCCATCGGGGGCCGGTACGGCGGCCACCCCGGCCACCCGGGTACGCGCGGCAAGCAGAGCCGGGTCCTCCGTGACCGCAGGGGGCACCTGCGCACCCTCGGCCACCGCTGCCCGGCCGTCCTCGCTCACCCGGACGACACGCTGACGACCCGTGTCGATGACGGTCACACTGCCGTCGGCCTCCGCTCGCACCTCGACGGTGCCGTCGGTGGGCAGGAACGTGAAGGGCGCCCAGGGCTCCCCGACGGGGAGCCCTATGACGGGTAGCAGCTTCGTGTCGCCTTCCCCACGGAGCGTGGTGACGGACGCGCCGGGCCAGCGGCCTTCCCGGTTCAGCCACCGGTAGGGCGTCTCCTCGGGCACGTCAGTTCTCCACGCCGACCCAGGCCACTCGCCATTCGAGCGACTTCCCCACACGGGTCGGAAGCTCCTCGTTGAGGAGTGAGTCCGGGTTGAGATCCACCGGTCCTACGGCATCGGGGTCGGTCGCGGTCTGACCCGAATGGAGAGGGACGACCACCGTCAGGCTGTTGACGCCGGAGCTCTCGACGTAGGGGGTGCCGTCCAGGATGGCCTGGGGCCCTGACGTCTCCCTTTTGCCTTCCAAGCGCACCAGATAGGTCGGAGAGCCGGTGAACCCGCCGGATCGGGTGTCGATCTGCGTCCGCACCCCCACCACCGACCCGCCGGCCGTCTTGACCAGCGTCCACTCCGTACGGCCGGGTACTGTTGCGCCGGCCGCCACATGGGGGGAGACCTTCAGCGGCCGGCGCAGCAACCCGTCGGGCGGCGCCGTGAGCTTGCAGTCCCGGATCAGCACGGTGGCCAGCACCAGGTCGAAACCATTGCGAACCGGTTCCTTGGGCAGCCATTGCAAGGTGGGTTCGTTGTCCAACCGCACGGCGCCGGGGGACGCCGCCGCACCCTCACGGATGTGCACAGCGGCCTCGTCGTCCTCCGTCCAGCGCATGACCAGATGGAACTCCTCCAGCTCACTGGCCGTCGCCGGCACGCTCAGTTCCACCGACCGGGTCAGCAACAACTCCCGGCCGACGGCGTCCAGCGCGTACCCGGGCTTCACCACCACCGTAGGGCTGCCGACCTCACCGATTACCTCGACCCCGCGGCTGATGCCCCAACCGTGCAGGGTTCGGTGGTGGAGTTCGCGCAGCGCTCGTTCGGTGCGAACCAGCTCTATCAGGTCGGAGGCCGCCAGCACCTGGTGCTCGAAGAAGGCCGGACGGGACACCGACGGCAGCGGGGCGGTCGGTTCGGCCATGGTCATGTTCTCCGTTCTTTCGTCGGGAACGGCCGCCGATACCGAGGTATCGGTCGGGAGGGGAATGGAGCCGATAGCCACCGGTGGCACGTCGACGAAGGCCGTCCAGACGATCTCGACGGAAGCCCTGCTCACCGGAGCCAGCCTCTCGATCTCACCCGTCCGCCGCCCGTGGCGTACCAGCAGCTTGAAGCTGCCGCGGCCCTCCTCCGAGACCTCGATGGTGGTGGTGATGGCCGCCATCGGCGGTGGTCCGTCCAGGGAAGCGATCACCACCGTGGGGGCTGCGGGCAAGTCGCGGGGCAGGGACACGGTCGCCTGCCAGCACAGATGCGTACCGGACGGTGGAGCCGCGGCCTGGGACAGCCGACCGGTCAGCAACTGTGTGGTGCCGGGGCGCTGGGCGACGGTTCGCAGGCCGATGGTCTCCACAGCGACGGGCTCCGGCGTGAAACGGCCGAGGACGACATCCGTGGCCGGCTCAACCGACGTTGCGGGTCCGAGGAGCCACGGCCGGGCACGCGGGCCTGTGCCGACGGCCCGCAGCACCACGGTGACCGGGGTGTCGCCCGGCACCAGCGCGTGAGGCTCCGTCAGGATCAGCATGTCGCCGTCGGCGGTGACGGCGACGCCCGGTGTGACGTTGAGGGTCGTCTTCGGGGCCGTCCGCAGCTTCAGTTCGAGGCCGATCAGGACACCCCGGCAGTGGTGAGCTGACCGGACATGGTCGGCGAGGCCCACGTCCAGCGGGCGGAAGAGATCGGTCAGGTCTACGGAACGCAGCGGCTGGCCGTGTTCGAAGGTGATGCGCTCCACGGCGGTCATGTCCCTGCCTCCTGCGCGATGTTGACGCTATGGGCGCCTGGCACCACCAGGGAGCCGGCCGGCACGGGCACGCCGGAATGACGGCGGTCGCCGGCCGCGGTGGGGAACGCCAGGCCGGTGATGTGATCCACACCGGGGATGTCTTCGAGCACTTGCATCACTTCGCTGCGGTGGACGTCCCGGCCGAAGGGCCAGCCGCCGCCCCTCGGGCCACCCGTGAGGGGATGGAGGAATCGGTCCAAGGCCGCCTTGGACGCCTCGGCGGTGGCCGCCCGGTCGGCACCGGGCCGGAGAACCGCCGTCACCTCTGCCGCGACCGGGACATAGCCCGGACCGGCGACAAAGACGCGAGTGCCGACGGTCCGGCGTGCCTCGAGCCAGGAGCGGACGGCGTCAAGCAGTCCCGCCGAGGGTTCGGGCCGTGCCTCGGGCAGTTCCGGAACGATCACCACGGTGACGCATCCCGCTGCCCGGAGGCCCGGCACCCGAGGGTCCGTTTCCGAGAAGGCCCGCGCCCGTGCGAGGGAGGTTCCGGGAGTGGCGAGTGCGCACCGCTCGAAGTCGGCCAGAGTCACGGCCCGTTCGGGAACATCCAGACTGAGGACCAAGTCGCGGTCGAGGTCGTCCAGGGAGGACGCTCCGGCTCCGGCGAGGGCTGCGCACAGCCGCTCGTGGACCCCCAGCGCCCGCTCGGCACGGGCGGCCGCGGCGGCCACGTCCTCGGACGCGGCGCCGTCCGTGGGCGCGATGGCCAACGTGGCCGTCAACTCGCCCGGTACCGTCGGCCGTCCCAGCAGCGCACGGTTGCGCGGTCCCGGTTCCAGGCCCCACGGAACGCCTGGCGCGGGCACACCCTCGTCGCCCCCGCCGCCGACCGAGCATGTTGCCAGCACGGTCTCGGCAGCCTCGGGCACGGCACCCCGGCGCCCGTCTCCGAAGGTGAGCACACCCGTGGACGGTTCGAGCACGGCGTGCCGGTCGGAGCGTCCCGACGCGTCGAGATCGGGCACCAGGGTCACCCGGCGCGCCGTCAGGCCGGGTGAGCACAGCCACACCTCGGCACGCTCCGCCGGCACGGTCCCGTCCACGGGCAGGGCGAAACACTGCTCGGGAGTGCCGTCGCCCACACCCGCGACGACAGCTTCGATCACCAGACGGCCCTCCACATCGCCCTCGGGCGGCTGCCAGTCGAGGACGCGGACCACGGGCCCCTCCTCCGTCTCCCCTCCCAGGCGCAGCCCATTGACCCGTTGCTGGGCGTCCACGGACACGATGAGCTTGGCCCGCGCAGGCGGTTGTGGCATGGGGCCGCCGGACGGGGTGACGCCGGTGGCGACAGCGAAGGACCCGACGGCCGCAACGGCCAGTTCGGCACGGACGGCGTCCACGGCGATCCCGGTCAGGATCGGTGCCGAGTCGAGCCGCCCGCGGTCCAGGCGGCAGCGGATCCAGGCCCGCTCGGGAAGGACTCCCAGTGCCTCTCGCGCCACCGGCTGCGGGAAGTGGAGCAGGACGCCCGCACCACGGGAAAGCGCACGGGTGCCGTCGACCACATCGGCCGCGTCCAAGCGCTGCCATGCACCTGTGCGGCGTACCTCCCACACGACCACGGCATCGTGGTGGGCGGTTTCAAGGCCGTCTTCCCGACGGGCGGGGGACGCTCCGTCTCCCCGGTGCCGGCCCTGGTCGATGCCGAGGTACAGGGACAGCCTTGTTCCGGCGGGAAGCTGGCGGTCCAGCCCGAGCACGAGCGCGGCGCCCGGGCCGGGGTCCCGGCCCAGGGCGGGGTACGGGACGCCGGCTGCGAGAGTCGCGGTGTGGTCCACCCACCCCGTGGCGTACTCCGCCTCGTCGGCGGTCCCGTCGTCCACGCCCGCCACCGTGAGGGCGGCGCCAGTAGGACGGACCGGGTGCAGCGTCGTCAACCTGAAGGACGGCCGCGTCTCCCGATCGTCGCGCGCCGGGCGACCGGCGGACAGCGTCAGGCCGGAGGGGAGTTCCCCTGTCCCGGCGGCGCCCCGGGTCACCGTGATGACGGTTGTCGCGGGGCGCGGTCCCCGTGGCGGATAACCGATCAGGGCAAGGAGTTTGCGCAGATGGCGGTCCGTGGTGCGGCCCGCCCGGTACATATCGGCATCCACGTGCCAAGCCAGCAGCTCCAGTAGGGCGATGCCCGGGTCGGAGACGTTCTGGTCGGTCCAGCGCGGAGCGACCAGAGGGATCAGCGCCCTGGCCTCGGCCACCAGATCCGGCCACCGGCGGGTGTCGAGCACAGGCGGGTGCAGGGGCACCTCACGCCTCCCTTCCGGAGAGCTGTACGGTCAGCGGCCCGGCGCACACCACCGCGTCGGGCGCGATCTCCACGCGGTCACCCGCGGGGCTGCCGTCCAGGTCGAGGTCGAGTCGCGTAACCACGTCTACGCCGGGTACGGCCTCGAGTCGACGCGCCACGTCGGAGGCGTGCACCGCCCGGCCGAACGGCCAGCCCCGCCCGTCCGGGCCGCTCCCCACCGGGTCCAGGAAACGGTCCAGTTCAGCCCGTACCGCCGAGCGGACCACACCCGGTTCCGCCGTGCGCGCCGGACGCACCCCCACCTTCACTCCCACCGGCCGGTAGCGCGGCCCCTCGACCACCAGCCCGGGCACGGCAGTGGCGGGCATCCGGGCCGCGATCGCGTTGTACACCAGCCGCCGGAGCTCACCGGAGAGTGTCGGCCGGCGCGACCCGTCACGTGGGATCACCACGAGCCGGACCGCGCCGGCAAGCGCCTGGCCGTGCCCGTCGACGGCCCCAAGCGCCCGGGCATACGCCACCCCCGGACAGGTCTCCGTCACGATCGACTCGATGTCCTTCTCGGTCAGCCCCAGCCGACGGTGCCTCAGGAGCGCGGGCCCCCGGGCGAGGACAGAGGCGTAGGATTCCGCGTCGGCGCCGCCGGCCGCTGGGCTGGGGTTATTCACCCCGGAGACTCCAGCCGCGCCCACCACCTGTGTAATCGCATCCGCCGCGACGTTGCCTGCCGCCCCGCCGCCGGTGTGGTAGGAGCGCAGCACCACGTTGCCGTCGCCCCGGGGAGCGGGCATGCCATGCCCGTCTCCGCCGAACAGGATGCGTCCTGAGGCGTGATCACAGGCAAAGACACGCTCCGAAGGTCCCGCCGCGCTCAGGCTGGAGACTTCCGTCCACAGCACCCAGGCCTCCACGACCCGCCCGGTGCGCGGCTCCGTCACGGTGCGCACCTGATCCTGCTCGGCGGGCCCCAGCTCCTGCAGGAGCAGCGGGAGATCGACACCGGCATGGAGACCGTCGCGTTCCCTTACCTCCAGTACGACGCCTTCAAGCACCGGCGCATGCCGGCTGTGGAACACCTGACCGGCGGTCCCGTCACCGGAGCCGAGCAACTCGTCGGTGACCGTGAGGTATTGGCGGGCGGAGACGGCGTTGGGAGCCAATAGGAGGACTGTGGCCCGTGCCGGGTCGGCGTCCGCAGGCAGCCGAGCCCGCAGCCACGTCCTGGGGGTGCCGAACCGGGCGGGTGGCGCGGCGCGCAACTCCCCGCCCGCATAGGCACGGGAGACGGGGCCACGTAGGGTCACCCTCTCGCCCCCGACGGCGTCCACCACCACGGCCTCGCTGCCACGGAGGTCCGACAGCACGAGCCGGTCGCCTGGGGAGAAGCGGGTGGCGGCACCGCGCCCCAGGAGGGTGACCCTGCGATCCTGCGCTTCGGCGACGGGCGCGCCCGCCGGACCGGCGCTGCCGGGCCACTGGAGGTGCACGATTCCCGAGCGGGCGAGGCCCGCCGTCGCGTCCTCGTGGGCGAGCGGCACCCAGTCGGTGCCGTCGTGTCCCTCCCACACCAGCCGTCCCGGCATGGGGAGCGCTCCGCTCTCGTCGAGCCGCACATACAGGCCGATCCGGTCCGCGGGCAGGTCGCCGTCGAAACCGAGGTAGATCGTCGGTGCCGCGTCCGGCAGGAGCCGAAAGAGCGGAGCGACGATCTCCGGGTTCTCGACGGTCCCCTCCCGCCATGTGTGGTCGTCGAGGACCAGGACGTGCTCGGGCGGCCCTGGAGTCGGTGTGTAGATGTAGGAGACCTCGATGGGTTCGAGGACGGGAGGCCTGGGCTCGACGATCGCGAACTTCAGGGTTTCCTCTCCGCTGCTCACGCTGAGGCTCCGCAGGTTGGCGTAGGCACCGGCGGACAACCGGGCTCGGAGCCAGCGGCGATCCTCGCCGGCGACGGTGACCGGGACCCAGCCCGGGGGCACCGTGAACGTGATTGTGCCTGTGCCGAGCAGGCTCTGCGGCTTCGCACCGTCTTGCGCCCCCACGGTCAAGCGCAGCTCGTGCCAGCCCGATCCGTCGAAGAACTCCCACACCACCACCACCTGGGGCGGCTCCCTGGACGGATCGCTGTGCTCGGGGGAAACGTCGGCGATACGGTCGGCCGACTCGGCGGCGGTCTCGGCACGTGTAAGTCTCAAGGTCACGACAGCGCCCGGCCGGGCGAAGGCGGCGTCGCAGGCCAGGTGGAAGACGCTGCCCAGCTCGGGTGCCGGGCCGAACGGGGAGAACGCCTTGGTGGCGTCGACGGGCAGCCCTTCGGCGACGACCCGGTCCGGCCGCAGACCCGTGGGCACGCTCTGGGTGCTGCCGATGAGCGTGATGCCCGCCAATTCGGGCAGTACCAGTCCGGGTGCGGGCACCACGGATGACGTCAGGCGGGCACGCAACCAGTACGAGGTGATGCCGCGCACCTCGGTGGGGCGGGCTTGGGCCGACGGGACGACCAGAGTGACCGTCCCCGACCCGGTCAGCCCGCGCGTGCCGTCGCGGGAGCGGCTCGGGGCATCACCCCAGGGGGCGCAGGCGCGCCATGAACTCCCGTCCCACCAGCTCCACTCCAGCGGCAGCGGCATCGAAGAGGGGGTGGCGAGAGTGATCCGGATGTCCACGGCGGACGGTCCGGCGAAGGCCAGCAGACTGTCGTGCCCCAGGTACAGCTCCCGTTGCGTGCGGCGCAGTCCACCGAAGAGGGTGAACGGCCGGCGCGCCAGTGCGTCGGCCGAGTGGTCGGCGGCGCTGTCTGAGCCCGGCACGACGCTCCACACCTCGACGAGCGGTGCTGCCACCAGCCCGATGCCGGTCTCTGTCTCGAAAGGCAACGGTTCGGCTGCGTCCGGTGCCGAGGCCGCCGCGAGCCTTGTACCCGCCGCGACCCGGCCGCCGACGGCTCCGGGCAAGGGCGCCAGGAGTACAGGTGCGGATGCCGCGCGCGGCGGCAGCGGTGCGATGCCGATCCGGTCGAGCAGTGCGGCGAGCTGCCGGTCGGGAACCGCGGCGAGCCGTTCGGCCAGCGAGGACAGCAGGGCGGCCAGGGCATGACCGGCACCCGTCGACACCGAGTCGGCGGTCGGCTGCCACTCAGGCACCCACCCCGTCCGGCGGAGCAGGAGGCTGTCCAGGATCTCGGCGCGTCCGGGCGGCGATGCCGTCACCGCTGCGCCTCCTCACGCAGGAAGAAGGGGTGGACGACGTTGTAAAAGGTGTTGGTCGAACGAATCCGGTACGCCACTTCGATGTCGAGCCGGCCTGTTGCCCGGTCGCCCACGGTCACCGCCACCTCCCGGACGTCGATCCGGGGCTCCCATGCGATCAGTGCCTGCTCGACCCTGTGCCGTACCAGAGCCGCCGTTGTGGCGGACAAGGGCTCGAACTGCAGCTCCTCGAGGCCCGCGCCGAAGTCCGGCCTCATGGCGCGTTCACCACGCCGGGTGCCGAGGATCAAACGGATGGACTGCCGGACCTTCTCCGGTCCGGCGACCTGGGCCACGTCGCCCACGGGGTCGAAGCCGACGGGAGTCCCCCAGCCGTGGCCGAGTACGGAGGCGGCGGAGCCCGCGTGGGCTCTCTGGGTCGGCTCGCCGCCCATAGGGTGTTCGCCCATCTCACCCGCCGATCAGCACGGTGGGACACCCGGCGACGATCGGTGCGCCGCAGCCGGCCGTGTCGCCCTGGCGGAGGGCGGCACGGCCGCCGATCAGGACGGTGGCCGAGCCCTTCGGGAAGGGGCTCGGGGGATGGGCGGCCGGCGGTGGAAAGGCGCATGTGTGGACATCGCCCTGCACAGCGGCGGGGCTACCGCCGATCATCACGGTGGGCACACCTGGTCCGGACACCACGCCGGGGTGGGCGGTCTGCTCCATCACACGGGCTGCGAGTGGCATGTGCGGCTCCTGTCTGCTCGGGAATCGGTGCAGCGCCAAGACCGGTCAGTTGATCTTCACCATCTTTCCCTGGACGGTGCAGGTCGCCTGGGCCTTGAGCGAGGTCCGGGCCGCGGCGGCGGTCACCGAGTCGCTCGCCTTCAACGTGATGTCGAGGCTCTCGGCCTCAACCGACCGTTTGGCGGACAGGGTGATGGTTCCCGTGGCGCCGAGCTTGACGGACGCGGCTCCGCCGGCCACAGAGATCGTGATTCCGTCCGCACCCAACTCGACGGAGTGACCCTTCTGGTGGCGCAGGACGACCTTGCCCAGCAGGTCGTCGAAGGACAGTTCATGGCCCAAGGGCGAGCGCAGAACGCGCTTGAACTGCGCGTCGGTCGGCAGGTCCACAGGGGGCTGCGACGCCATGCTCCACAGACCACCCAGCACATACGGTTCTCGCGCGTCGCCGTTACGGAAGGCGACGAGGACCTCGTCGCCCACCTGCGGCAGGCACCACATGCCGGAGCCGTCGCCGGCCACCGGAGCGCACACCCGCGCCCAGGGCTCCAGACCTGGCAGCCACGCGTAGCGCACCTGGACGCGCCCCGCATGCGTGAGGTCTAGATTCTGGACCACGATCGCCGGCGCGACCCCGGTCACCCGTGGATCGGCGGACGTCGTGAGATCATCCATGGCATCGAAGAACGGCTCGAACACGCGGGGCACCTCCAGAACTGCGGGGCAAGGATCACTGGTTGGGTGAGGGCAGGGTAAATATGCCGCCTTGGACCCGGGTCGCCCCCTGGGCCGGGCGAGGAATCCCGTCGAACCAGATTTCCTTGCGCAGTTCGAAGTCGGTCCGGTAGCCACCGGAGTCCAGGGTGTGCCGGGCGGACACCACCCGCCAGAGGCCGCCGAACGTCTCGCCGACGCCTTCGATGCGCAGCACCCGGCCCGCCCGGATCCGCGGGTCTCCCACGCAGGAGCCCTTCGCCGTGGTCCTGCGGTTGAGCAGTGGCAGTAACTTTCCCAGGATGACCCTGGGTGCGCCGGCAAGCGTGACCGGCTCGTCGACCAGCATCACCTCCTTGCCCTGAAAGCCTTCTGGGAGGCCGAATCCGGGCGTGATGTCGATGCCGAGTTTCTGCCGATCCCAGTCGTAGCCGACGCTGACCGTCAGTTCGAGCCGCACCTCCGGGCGCCAGACACGCACCGAGACCCTGGCCACCTGCCCGACGGCTGAGATACGCGGTGAGAATTCCCGCAGTGAATTGCCGTACCGAAGGGTGACGCCCGGCGTGAGGAACGCGCCGGGCGACATCAGCCGCAGCACGAAACCCCGCGGATCCAGATCGTGCTCCATCAGCAGCTCCCAGCCGTTCTCGGTGGCGATGCGCTGAAGGAACTGCAGAGTGGTCTGGGAGTGCTGGTGGCGCACCACACGCTGACGCATGGTCGGGTCCTCGATGGAACCGGCGATGTCGGCGGCACCCAGGACGGCGGCCAGCACCGCGCCGAGCCGGTCCACGACCGGGACCAGCCCGTGCTCAAGCGCCAGATAGGGGGCGACCAGCAGATCGGGGACCGGCAGAACACCGATCCGGGGCAGGGGTGCGGCGAACCAGCGGGCGGGTGAGGCGCTCGCCAGCCGGGTTCGCCGGTCCTGGGCCACCACGCGGACAGCGGGCATGCCCTCGGCAGGGAAGTCCGCCTCGGTGCCGACCACGTGACCGTGGAAAAGGGTCTGCAATTCATCGGGGGCGTACCCCAGGGCGAGGCTGACCGGGGTGTCGAGGGCGAACATCTGGTGGTCCAGCCAGCGCAGTCCCTCGTTGGCGAGGGTGATCTCCAGCCGGTCGGCACTGCTGCCCAGGCCGGTCACGCACGAGACGTCGGTCACCGACCCGCGCAGCGAGGCGGGAGCCGGCTTCCCCCCGAAGGCCAAGCGCATCTCGGGCGCATAGCGGGGGGCCTTCATGCGAACTCCGTGGCCGGCAGGTCGAAGACCTCACCCGTGGCTCGGTCCACATAGGGCAGGCGGGGCAGGACCAAAGGCATGCCCAGGGGCAGATGCCGGGGATCGTCGATGCCGTTGCGCAAGGCGATGGGCCGCCAACAGGCGGCCGAACCGTACTCCCGCCAGGCGATCAAGGGCAGCGAGTCCCCCTCGGCGGTGAGATACACCTTGGTGAAGTCACTGGTCTGGCGCTTGAGTTCCTTCGCCTCCAGATCGGTGTTGCGGTACTCGCTGAAGGTGACGGTGAGCCGGGCCCGGACCGGCACACCACTCGGCAGGAACATCACGAACCGCTGGGTCACCCGGCTGAGCACGCTGGTGAAGGTGAGGTTGCCCCAGGTGAACAGCACGGGCGGCGGAGCGTGCAGAGTGGGGTCGATGTCCATCAGGTCGGTGACCTTTTGGACGAGCAGACGTACGTCGCTGTGGGCCGCGGCCTGGCGGTTCGCCGAGAGCGAGTCCAGGAACAGCTCCATCTCCAGGGTCTGCGCCTGGCCGTGAACGAACTGCACGACCGGCGTGCTCAGCCCTGGCACGGCCATCTGTGCGAAGTTCGTCTCCCGGGTGACCGTGTACTCCTCGGGATTGAACAACACGTGGATCCGGTGGCCGGTGACCATGTTCGTCAGGCTGGCCCGTTCCAGCCCGGCCTGGATCTGTTTCATGTGGATACCGGCCCGCGCCAGAACACCGCTGCCGTCGGCCCCGGCCATCACAGCCTCCCCCGGCGTTCAAACTGTGCCTGCACGCGACGGTCGATCTCCCGAGCCACCCGCTCGACCAGCCGCGGCACATCAGCCGTGGTCAGTGCGGGTGCCAAGGTCGCGGGCCGGGCGGCGGGCGCATCGAAGAATCCCGCTGAGGCCCGGCGTTCCGCGGGATCTCGGTCACCAGCCGACCAATGGCCCCGCGTCAATGTCCCACCGTCGGCGGCGGGCCGCGGCCCTGCGAACACCAACTGCACCGGTGCCGGCACCTGGCCTGTGCGCGTCACGACACCGGTTCGAGCTTCCAGGGTGCCGTGAGTGACCGCTGAGGCGCTGGGGTGGTGCCGGAGCGTTTGGAGTCCGGGTAGGTGAACGCCTGCGCGAAGCGAGCCTCGCGCCTCTTGTGCAGGGGCCGCTTGCAGTCCTCCCGGGTCTCGCCAGGCCTCGGTTGCGGACCGCATCCGGGCAAGCCCGGTGTGCACGAGGAGCGTCCGCAACGGCGGCCCCAGGGGGCCGGCCGACGGCCCGGCGAGCGTGTACAGGCCACCGGCCCGTCGCGCATCCGGCCGGCGCGCCATGGCGGACACCGTCCGGAGAAGGTGCGGCTCGGGGGCAGGGACCGCCACCACGGCGCGGTTCACAGCCACAGCGGTCAGACCGGCCGAGACCGCAGACTGCCGCAAGGTCAGCAGGCGTTCGAAGCGATGGCCGGGGCATACCGATGGTCCTGCGGCCTCGGTGACCTGGATCCGCAGCATGCCAAGGCCGGTGCCGGGGCGGTAGGTCGCCACCGCACGCGGCAGGCGCGGTCGGCCGCGGTGCACCACGGGGATGCCGGCGAACCGGGTGGCCGGGCGTCGGTACGGCCCATGACCGTGCACGCCATGCGCCCGCGCTCGCCGCAGCAGGGCGCACACCGCAGGCCTCATCGGCGGCCCGACGCGGTGGAGACTCACCTCAGCATCCTTCCTGCTCGTTGATTCGCTGATTGATCGCGGACACCTGCTTCACCCACTCCCGCCGTTCGCCGTGCGGGAGTTGCACCAGCTCCGCGTGCGACCAGTGGAGGTAGTAGGCGAGGAAACTCATCTCGTCCCGAAGGCGGTCGACGGGATAGCTCCGGATCCCCCCAGGCGCTCCTGGCCCGTACGGACCTCCTCCCCGCAGTGAGCGCACGCGGTGCCCGCCGCTTCGTCGACGGCATTGACCTCGTTGTAGAGGGCCTGCAGATGGGCCAGATCCGCGGCGAAGAGAGCCTCGACGGTCTTCGGAGTGATCGTTTCCAGGCCGCCGAGCCGGATCACGACGCGGCTGAGCAGAACCACGGAGAGATACGCCGGATTGCGCTGCACTCTGGGATCCGCCAGGGGAAGGATCTCGTCCGCGGCTGTGGCCAGCCGCATGGTGCCGTCCCGGTGCAGCGTGCCGTCCTCGCCGAGCAGCCCGACCGGGAGGGTGAATTCGTGTTCGATCTGCAGCACTGTCAGCTCACCCTCGTCAGGCCTTCGTGTACTAGTTCAAGGGTCTCGATCGCGATGTCGCTGGACTCGGCGTTGAGGCCCGGCCCGGTGTACTTGGACGGCCAGGCGCGCACGAAGTTCCAGCGGGCGACCTCCTTGCCACCGCTGTCGAGCAGTACCACCGAGCCGTTGCGGCGGTTGAGCTTGCCCTGGGTCACCTCACGGTGCCAGTCGTACAGCTCGGTGTCCGTTGCCATACCCCACTTGAGCACCAGGTTGGCGTGCTTGGTCTGACCCGGGTACTTGCGCGGCGTGGTGTTCCACCCGCCCTCCCGGTGTTCGATGACGTCGACAGTGGAGTCCATGCCGGAGACCTCGTGGAAGGAGGCCCTTGCGATGCTGTCCAGCTCGACGAGAAAGTTGAAGTTGACGTACGGGTCCTGAATTTCGGCGGTGGCCACGGTCCTCTGCCTTCCTCTTCTCTGCGCTGCGTCGGCCGCTATTCGCTGACCTGGGAGCCGCCGTCCCAGATCCCGATCCGGACGACGATGAACTCGGCCGGATACACCGGCTGGACACCGATCTCCACGTTCAGCACGCCCTGTTTGCGGGTGGCGGGCGGGTTGAGGACTTCGTCGATCCTTACGAAGAAGGCCTCCTCCTGTGTGGCTCCGAACAGTGCCCCGTCTCGCCAGACGCGGCCGAGGAACTCGGTGAGCGTGCGCGTCAGCCGATGCCACAGGGCAAGGTCGTTTGGTTCGAACACCGCGCTGCGCAGCGATTCCTGGATCGACTCCTCCAAGAAGAGGAACAGCCGGCGTACGTTGATGTACTGCCATGTGACGTCGCTGGACGTCGTACGGGCACCCCAGACGATGGGCACGCCCCGGCCGGGCAGAATCCGCAGGGCGTTGACGCCTTGGGGGTTGAGCAGTCCCTGTTCGCTGTCTCGCAACCGCCGGTCCAGTCCGAGGGCGCCCGCGATGCCGGAGTTGGCCGGAGCCTTGTGCACACCGCGGAGGTTGTCGGTGCTGGCGTAGATGCCGGCGATGTGTCCGGACGGAGGCTGTGCGACGACGCGGTTTCGCGCCGGATCGTGTACCTGGAGCCAGGGGTAGTACAGCGCGGCGAAACCCTTGTCCAACTTGCCCGTCAGGCTCTCGCGCTGCTTCACGGCCGCCGTCGGCTCGATCCCCTGGGCGCAGTCCAGAATCGCGAATCTGTCGTGCAGCGCCTCGCAGTGCTCCACGATGGCTTGCTGGGCCTGGAGCCCGCAGCCCGGGGCGGCGACCAGACTGATCTCGTCGATCGGTTCGATGAGCGTCAACTGCTTCTGCATCCCGTCGGGCGTGTTCAGCTCGCTCCACGTGGTGGCGGGATCGTCCGGTACGTCCCCGCCCAGCGTGAACGCCCCTGCCTGCGGCCGCGGGTCGACGGTTACCGACGCCGGAACCTCGGTCGGCTCAATGCGCAGATAGCCGCTGTCCACCGTGGGGCCGCCCCACCAGCGCGGGTGGATGGGGGCTGTGGACAGCCCCCGGAAGGTGACCGGATCGCTGCCATCCGGTGCGGCCACGGTCAGATCGAACTCGGCGGTACTCAGCTGCGCTTCGGGCTTGAAGTCCTGTGTCAGAGGCTTGGTGAGCCGCACGCCGTCGCCGCTCGTCTCGGCGACGACCGCCCACTCGTGAACCGTGCCATCGTCCAGCAGTACCACGGACCCACGGGGCACCAACGCCCGCAGCGCAAGGCCGACCGGTACGTTCAGTCGTACGGTGCTGTCGCCCGCTTTCGGTGCGGCCGTCGTCAGGGTGCCGCCTGCGAAGTCGGTCGAGCCGGGAAGGGCGGCAGCGAGCTCGATGACGTTCGGTGCCTCGACCTGGCGTACGACAGCGTCAAGAGTCTGCGCATCTTTCTGCAGCTCGACGCTGTCGCCTTGAGCGAAGGAGCCCGGGTCGTCGACTGTGAGCTTGCGGCGGGTGGGGTCGACCTGGGTGATGGCGGCGGAGTCGCGGACAAGCCCGAGTCCCGTCCGGCCTTCCGGCAGGGCTTCCTGGAGCGCACTCACGTCCTTGATCTCCACCGACCCGCCGCGCCCCATGCTGCCAGTGCTGAGCGACACCGCCCGTCCGACCAGGGATTGGCCCTGCTCCCGGCCCGGGAGGGCGGCGAAGGCGGGGGTCGCCTTGCCTGCCCGCAGGACGAAGCACTGCGTGCCGCCGTTGCGGAAGAAGCCTTCCACGGCGAGTGGGAGGTAGAACGGCGTACCGGCGCCGTCCACCGGCCCTCCGAATCTCTGTGTGAAGGCGTCCAGGCTGCCGACGAACGTGGGCTGTCCGGTGGGGCCGTCCGCACACAGCCCGATGAAGGCGGCGATGCTCGTGGACACGCCTCGGATGGGTGAAGGAGGTTCGGTCTCCACAACGGTGACCCCCGGGGCACTGGGGATGGGCATGCGCATGTCCTTTCAGGGGGGTGGTTCGGACGTGTGGATCCCGCTCTGCTGCACGGGCAAGTCACAGCCTCCGTGTCTCGACGAGGCCGTTGGGCGGCAGGTCATAGGCGGCTCGGACCGTCCGGACGATGTGGCCCGGGGCGCCATCCGGCTCGGGGACCGGGAACGTCAGAGTCACTGGCACCACCGGTTTCCATGCCGCGGGGCGGCCCATCGTGCCCCAGAATTCGGCGAGCTTCGTGAAGCCGTCGACCGGAAGGAGGTCGACGGACAACGAGCGCTCCCGGAGGGAGGCCGGAACGCCGTCCAACTGCTGTGGTGTCAGCACCGCTGCCGGTACGAGTGGCCCGGCAGCAATCAGGGCACTCACCACTGCTCCGAGCATCGCGTGCTCTTGCTCGGTGGCGGCTACCTGGGGCGAGTCTCGTGCCGAATTCCAGGCGGACACGAGGTAAAGGCAGCGCACGTGGACGGCCGCGCCGGGGGGCGTGCCCGAGGCGATGTTCTGGTGGGCGGTCTGCCGCAGTCGACGGTTCTCTCGCAGATCGACGAGATAGCAGTTCACGAACACCCCCTGCGCCGCACCGACCTGGCGCCGCCAGTCTTCGTCGGGCGGCTGGAACCCGATCTGAGCACTGCCGAGCCCGCGGACGCGCGTCAACAGTGTCTGTCGAATGACCAGGTCGAGGACGTCGATCATCCGTCCCCCTCGTGGGTTTCGCCGCCGTCCGGCCAGCGGTGAGTGATCGTCGCGTTGGCTGCCCTGGCCATCACCCGCTTGCCGGACTCACGTGGGTCGTACGGACTGAGAATCGACCCGGTCTGGCAGGGCTGAAACGGGAGGAGTTGGACCGGCTTGGCTTCGGTGTGATTCTCGCGGCTTACCTGTCGCCAGCCCCTCCTCTGCCGGGCCGTAGGGGTGCCCCCCTCATTGGGCAGCCTCTCTTTGCGCATGAGTTCCCGGTCTTTTGCCACCGTGAGGGTGCCCACGGTAAGGAGACGCGCGCATTGGTCGTGCAGGCGCTCGTCGACCGGCTCTTGGAGGGCCTCGTCCCATAGAGGCGTGTCGCCCGGCATCAGAAGTCCCCTCGCGGTGCGAGATCCCTCGTCGCCTGACCGAACTTGTCATATTCGCGCTCCACTGCCCGCAGCATGGTCTCGTGGTCGACAACGCCGCTGCCGACCACCGCCAGATGCGCGGCGGTGACGACCACGTTGCGGATGTGACCCCCGGAGAGCGGATAGCGCTCAGCGAGGCTGGCGAAGTCGACATCGGGTGTATGCGCCAGGCCATCCGGCCACACCGCCCGCCAGATCCTTTCCCGCTCGGGAGGTTCAGGGAAGGGAAAATGGACGACGAACGACAGGCGCCTGCTGAAGGCCTCGTCCAGGTGGTGCTGCAGGTTCGTGGCCAGCACTGCCAAGCCGTCGTAGTTCTCCATCCGCTGCAGCAGGTACGCCACTTCCAGGTTCGCGTACCGGTCCCGTGCGTCCTGTACTTCGCTGCGTTTGCCGAAGAGGGCGTCCGCCTCGTCGAAGAGGAGGACCGCGTTCGTGCGTACGGCTGCGCTGAAGACCGCGTCGAGATTCCGTTCGGTCTCGCCGATGTACTTGGAGACCACCGATGCTAGATCGACCCGGTACAGGGCATGGCCGATGTCCCCTGCAAGGAGCCGGGCGGCAAGGGTCTTGCCGGTACCGCTGGGCCCCGCGAAAAGAACGGAGATGCCTCGGCCGACGGAGTCAGGAAGCTGCAGCTCATCGCGTACCTGTCTCCGCGACGCCACCTGAGAGCGCACGTCGTGCAGGCGCTCGACCACGGGTGGGGGCAGGACCAGGGAAGCCCACTCGGCCGTGGTCGGCAGCCGCGTTGCCAGTCGGTCCAGGGGGCCGGCGGTCACCAAGGTCGCCACTTCGCACACGTCCGCGGCGGTCACCGTCGGCACAGCATCTGTGTCGTGGGCGCCGTTCGCGCGGGCGGCCAGCACCTCGATGAGCCGACGCTGTTCGAGCCCGGACAGGTGTGCCCACTCGCCGAGCGGTCTGGAACCGGCTTCGGAGCCGAGCACGACTCCCCGACTGAGGAGCGCCGCTGCGAGGCTCGGACTGGCCGGATCGACAAGGGAAGGGGGGATGGCAATCGACGCGACGGTTACGGGGCTGGCAGGCGCGACCACCGGAGGCAGCGACTGCGCGTTCCCGATGACCACGGCGTGCGAGAACAGCTCCCACGCCAGGGCGGGAGGAGTGGCGTCGGCTGTGGCGTCGACCACCACAACGGCTTCGCGCAGCAGAGCCTGTGCTGCCAGCCGACGGGTGGTAGCGGGGTCGTTCAGCGCCTCGGCCTCCACCCGTAGAACCGGACGGCCGGCACGCGCGGCACTCCACCAAGCCACGTCGAGGCAGGTGCCGGTCTGAGGGCCGTACAGGTGGGTGAGTGCCGGAGTCTGCCCGCCGAGCCGCCGCTGCAATGCTTCCACAGGCCCCGGGTCAACCACGTCCGGCGGAACGTACGTCTCTGCCACCGCGATGCTGGCGAGATCATCAGGTAGTTCCCGGACTCCGAACATCCAGCGCAACAAATCGCTTGACGCACGGATGGCGGCTCGGTGGGAGTAGGCGTCGACTACGCCGTCGACGAGCAGGTCCAGCAGCCCTACCCGCACCAGTCGGGAACCTGGGCCCACCCGGACCACTACGACATCTCCCTCGGCGTCGCTGTCGCAGCACAGTTGGGCCAACAGATTCACCGTCGGGTATGGGAACCCGGGATTCCCGCTGCCACCGTCGCGTAGCCAGGCGATGCTCCGGCCGAAGAGGGGGTCGAGATCCGGTGCCAGCGCAAGGGACAGCACGCAGAGATCGAAGTCGTCGAACCCTTGGTGCAGGAGAGGTGCAGCCACGTGGTCGGGCACAGGAGGTGGAGAGACGATGCCGACCGGCGTACGCGCAGTGGTGAGTGCCGCGACGACATGACCGTGCGACGGGTACAGCCGATCCAGTGGCCCGGCCTCGGAATTGTCCCCGCTTTGTGGACCCGCGCTCTCGACGGCGCGAAGGAGGACGTCAGTGACCCAATGCCGAAGTGCCGAGAGATCCGGTGCGGGCTGGGTGGCTGGGGAGGTCACAGAGGCATGGCTACCGTGCGGCACGCAGGATGCCACCCACCCTCGTGGTGGAAATCGGCCGTAGGGAGGGAGGACACCGAGTCCACCTCTCTCCGCCTTTTCTCCTCCTTCACTCAGCCTGGTGGGCCATTGCTGCCAGGCTGGCGCAGAACGTGCACGGCCGCCTCCCGACGCGTGACTCCCAACTTGCGCAACACCGCGTGGACGTGGGACTTGACCGTCGCCTTCCCGATGACCAGCCGCTCACCGATCTGGTGGTTGGACAGTCCCTCAGCGATCAGGAACAGCACCTCGCGCTCACGGGCGGTCAACGAGTCCGTGAGGTCCTCACGCAGTCGGCCGACAGCCGGGCGGGGCTGCCGCATGTGCTGGAGCAGCCATGCCGCGATCCGCGGCGGACACGGCGCTTCGCCGCGCACCACCGCGGAGATTGCGGCCACCACATCCTGGAGCGAGTGCTCTGCGTCGATGAACCCAGCCACTCCTGCCTCTGCAGCGGCGATGACGTTCTCACGCATGGTCCGGGTGTCCTCTACACCAAGCGCGATGATGCGAGTGGCAGGCGTGTGGTGCGTGATCGCCTGTACGGCGGCGAGGCTGTTCCGTACGGCCAGGTCGAGGAGCAGGACCGACGGCTGAAGGCGGGCTGCGGCCGAGACGGCTTCCGCCGCGGTGCCACCGCTGCTGACGAGTGAAAGCGTGGGGTCGGACCTGAGGGCCTGAAGGGTAGCCTCGCGGTACACCCTGACAGGGGCGATGAGGAGTACGTCGATCACATCGAGTTGAGGGTAGCCGTGCCACAGGCTCTGAGATACGACCCCGCCCCAGGCGTGTTGCCACGGCTCAACCGGTGCAGAAAGTGAGTGCCTCTCGGCCATGGCACTGGTATCGGCGTTCTCCAGCGCCCCGCTCTCGGCGACACGTACCAGCGTCCCGGCGGCATCCGGCGTGAGGGTGATCTCTACGAGGTCGCCCAGTCTGCGGTAGCCACCGGACGGCGAGGCGCCGACCGGATTCCACGGCCTCCACTCTGGCGGGAAGCCTTCGTGCTGGTCCCAGCGCAAGGGATCTGGCTGAGGTCGTGGACGGCCTGGCGGCATCCAGCCGGCCGGGTGGGGCTGCGGGTCCGGAGGGGGTTCGAACGAGGCTCGGCCATACATCCCTCGTGGTTGTGCCGCCCCAGCGACGCCGGCGCTCTCTGAGCCGTTCGTGGATCGGACGGTGAAAGACCCTTGGCAGCGCCCAAGTTGCCGTGCAGCCCCGCCCGTGGTGGCAGGATGGTGACGGAGTCGTTCAGCGCGGCGGGGGGAGCGACGAGGTGACGGTGATCGAGTACATGCTGATCGGCGGAGCAGGCGGAGCGCTGATCGAAGCAGTCGCCTTCTTCAACCGGCTGGGCGAATGGCGCGCGGCTCGGCTGACGCCAACCGGCAACAAGCGCAGGAACCCCCCGAGCTTTCTCAACTTCATTGACCTGCCGCCGGTGGTGGCCATCGCTGTCGCGCGACTGGTGCTCGGTGGCGCCGCCGCCACGGCGTACGGGACCAGTGGTCAAGCCACCGGGACATTGGGCGCCCTGACGGTTGGGGCCGCAGCACCCGCCCTGCTCCAACAGCTAGGTCAGATCCGTCAGATCCGCGAGGCAGTTACTCAGCCCGCGACTCAGCAGCCAGGTGTGCAGCCGACGGCTGCGGACACGACGGCCAATACGATGGAACCGTCGGCCCCGGAGGCCGTCGAAGAGAGGGCGAAGGGTGGGATCGCATGAACAGGGACAGCGGTGAAGATCTGACCTTCAGCCGGAAGGTCGTCGGCGGCCTCATCGGGGCCATCAACAACACCCACAGTGTTGGGTCCTACCACCAACAGGCCACGAGCCATGCTGCTGCTACGGACGAGGCCACCGCTGAACTGCTGAGCGCAGTAAGGGAACTGCGGGCGGATCTGGAGCGGGTGCGGTCAAGCCCCGAGACGGCTGTCCTTGATGAGGCCCTTGCGCGGATCGAGGAGGAGATCACTGTCACTGGCCAGGCCTCGCCAGGTCAGCGGGAGCGGCTGCTAGCGGCACTACAAGACAACGGGACGGTGCTATCGCTGCTGGCCTCAGCGGGCGCTGTTGCCGGGCTCCTTGGTCACTGAGGCAAGCCCGGCTGAGCAACGCCCGGTCTACCGCAGTACTCCCTCGCCAGGGGCCTGCCGCGCCGCCTCGTACGCCGCCACGTCGGGTTCGTGGTCGAGCCACTGCTGACACACGGTCCAATGGATGCGGGGACTGCCCGCGTCGCAGAGGAAGACGTCAGCGACGAGGTCCCGAGTACAGGTCTTGGTGCCGTGTGCGCTGCACACGGTGTTGGCGAGCTGGGGTTGCGGGGTGTCCCACCGCACGATCTCCACGATGCGCGACTTCATGCTCGACACCGTAGTAGTACATGGCAGGTTTCCAGCCCCCTCGCTGGTACGGAACAGGTGCACGAGTCTGTTCTCGTCCGCCGTCGAGATCAGCAAGGGAGCGGCATCCTGAGGCATCTCCGTTGCCGTGCCGCTGTCACCTGGTGGTGTGCAAGGGGGCCGGGTCGTCGGCTTGTTGGAGTTCGGTGAGTAGCTGGTACTGGCCGGCGAGGAGTTCGGTGAGGATCCGGCGGGCGGCGCGCAGGAGTTCGGCGACGTCTCCTCCGGCGAGCGCGTAGCGGACGGTAGAGCCCTCCCGCATGGACACGACGATGCCGGAGCGCCGCAGGACGGCCAACTGCTGCGAAAGGCTGGACGGTTCGATGTCGATGTCGGCCAGCAGGTCCCGTACGGACACCGGCCCATGCTGGAGGAGTTCCAGCACCCTGATGCGTACGGGGTGGCCGAGCATGCGGAAGAACTCTGCCTTGACCTGGTAGAGGGGGGCCTGCATGGGTGCTCGCTCCTGCTCGGGTGGGTGGGATTGCGGTCACCGCGATGCGGCGGCGTCGAGGGACACCGCCGCGTCACAGACCGCCTTGGGATGCCGATCCTTCACGTCTCGGACTCGGCAGGAACGCACATTGGCACCATGCTGATGTGGTGACTTGAAGAAGTCTTCACATGGTGGGCAGGCGTGGCCACCGGCGTCCTCGGGCCGACTAGATCTCGATCGCCTCCTCCACGCGCTTGAGTTGGTGGCGGGCCATCGCCAGATTCGAATTGCCCTTGTCGAGAACGAGATACAGAAACAGCCCGTTGCCCGTACGACCGGTCACCAGGCGGATCACGTGGTACTGGCGGTCCAGCGTGATCAGGATGTCCTCGATCCGGCCCTTGAGACCCAACTGCTCCATGGTGCGGACCTTGGCCCGGATGACATCCGTGTTGCCGGCCGCAGCAACGGTCAGGTCCAGGTCCTTGCCCCCACCGATCGTGCCCAGCGCCATTCCGCTGGTGTAGTCGACAACGGCGGCTCCCAGGGCTCCCTCGACCCCGGCCATCATCTCCTTCAACGACACTTCCACACTCGCCACAGCGCCTCCCATTGCCTGACTTCGACTTCGCGGGCCGGTACCGGTCGGCCCGCCTCGGTGTCCGGACCGTATGCACGCCTGCGTCACGTGAGGAGGAACTCTTCGGGACTGACCCTCGACGACCGGACGATTGCGCGACGCGACCGTTCGAGAGACCACAAGTGCCTTGGCGGGGCGCGAAGTTGGCGCCGGAAACCTCAGCCCGTGACTTGCGGGGGTGCGGGGCGGGTAGGGCATGGGCAACCGGCCGGGAGTGCGGCCCTGCGCCGCGACGCGCGTGACTTGTCCCCGCCACGCCACTCCAACACGTGGACGCGCAACAGATTCCGTTCCGGATCTTCTACGAGGGCGAATCCGCGTGATCAATCAGGATCAGCGACGCCGGGCAGGGAGTGCGCACCGGCCGCCCTCGCCGGCGTTGCCCTCGACCGACTCGCCGCGCTCGTGCGCAACCGACTCAAGCGCCTCCAGTACCGGCCCGACGCCCTCGACGGCTTCCTCGCCGGGACCGGACTCGCCATCGACCTCCCGCCACCATCACCTTGAAGCGCCTGGTCGGTTAATCGGTTGCACGCCACCGAGACGGGGTGTCTGATCCCGGCTATGACGATTGTGCTGAGGACGCCCGCGGCCGACGGGGTGCACGAGGCCGTTGCGGCGCTGCGGGAGTGGCAGCACGACGAAACGCCGATGCAACTGCATCCCGGGGACATCGGCTGGAACTACCGGTTCGGAACGGCCGAGACGGCCGCGGCGGTACGGACCTGGAGCCGGAACGGACGGATCCTCGCCGTCGGGATGCTGGATACGCCGACGCTCGTGCGGATGACGGTCGCTACCGACGCTTTCCAGGACGAGGATTTGGCGCGGCGGCTCGTCGAGGACTTCTCGCTGCCCGAGCGCGGCGTGCTGCCGGAAGGAGCGGTGTCCATCGAGGCGCCGCAGGGCCTGTTGCTCCACGACCTGTTGACCAAGGAGGGCTGGGGTGTCGACGAGCCGTGGACGCCGCTCTTCCGCGACCTCGGCGAAGCGGTGGAGGAACCCGGCGTGTGGATCAAGGAGATCGGCCTGGAGCAGGCACAGGACTTCGCCGACGTCCTGCGGTCCGCCTTCAACACCACGAAGCCCACGCGCGAGTACCGGCACGAGATGTCCGCGGCACCGTTCTACGCCGACGCCCGCTGCCTGGGTGCTTACGACGACCAGGGCAACTGCGCGGCGGTGGTAACGGTCTGGTCGGCCGGCCCGGGGAAACCAGGACTGGTCGAGCCGATGGGCGTCCACACGGACCACCGCGGCCGCGGCTATGGCCGGGCGATCACCGTCGCCGGGGCGGCCGCACTGCGGGAGATGGGCTCGTCAAGCGTGCGCGTGTGCACGCCGAGCTCCAACGTCGGCGGCGTCGCCACGTACAAGGCGGCCGGGTTCGCGGCGAGGCCGGAGATCGCCGACCGGATCCGGAAGGTGTGACGTCGGGGCCTGCGGACCTTCTCACCAAGGCGCAGCACCTCGTACGGCGGCCCATGCGCGTCGGAGCCTCGTGCGGCAGCCGTACGAGGCCGTCGCACGAGGCTCGATCGGACATCCACTGCTCCAACTCCGAGCGAGCCCGGCTGACGAGGGGCGCCATCCGTCATCCGCAGAGCGCATACCAATGACGACCTGCGCAAATGACCGTCAGCCGGCCGCACAAACCAGCCAACCACCTCGAAGCGCCGGAGTGCCGGCGCGAGCATTCAAGGACCACTCGAGGTGTGACCCCCGTCCCCAACGCCGCCGGACCGCATACCTAGAACCCCTCGCCGGGGATCAGTACGGCTCGTCCGCGCACCTCGCCGGAGCGGAGGGCCTCGATCGCGTCGAAGGCGCGGGACAGCGGGAACCGTTGGGTCGTGACCGTGACGGCACCGGCCCGGGCGAGCGCCATGACCTGCTCCAAATCCCTCCGTGTGCCCCAGAAGGGCAGGGAGATCCGCAGACCCGGTGGCAGCACGCCCGGCTTCCGGACCAGTAGTTCTCCGCCGCCGCTGCCGACGACGGCGAGCGCTCCGCCCGGACGCACGGCACACACGGCCAACCGGAGGGTCTCGGGCGTGCCGACGAAGTCGAGGACGGCGTCCACCCCCGCGCCGCCGGTCCGGCTGCGCAGCACCTCGGCCGTGTCCGGCCGCACGAGCGTGCCGAACAGCGCGCCGCACTCGGCGGCGAGGGCAAGCGCCTCCTCCCTCACGTCGACCGCGAGCACCTGGGAGGCGGTGGTGGCGCGCAGGATCTGGACCGCCAAGTGCCCCAGGCCGCCGACGCCGATGACGGCGACACTCGTACCGGCCTCTTCGGAGTCCCCGAGCGTCGGTCGGATGCCGGCCATCGCATGGTACGAGGTGAGCCCTGCGTCGGACAGCGGCGCGGCCTGGGCGGAGGCGAGATCACCCACCGGCAGGAGGAGGCGTCCGGACGGTACGAGGAGAAGGTCGGCCAGGCCGCCATCGCGCCCGAGCGGCGACGGAAGCTCTGTGATCCTGTGATGGCGGCTGTGTGCGCGGTGGCTGTGGCCTACGCTGAACTCGTCGCTGTTGCTCAGGTGTTGGGGGGCACTATGGGGCAGGAACCGTGGGCGGAGCTGGGTGAGACGGTCAGCGCGATTCGGGCCCAGTTGCAGCAGGCCATGGACGAGGGCGTGGGCAGTGCCCTGCAGTTCCGCACCGGACCGGTGGAGCTCGAGTTCTCCGTCGAGGTGCGCAAAGAGGGTGAAGCTAAGGCCAAAGTGTTCGTGCTGCCCTGGTCCGCTGAGGCGCGCGCTGCGGTGAGCGCGCATGCCGTGCACCGCATCAAGCTCACTCTGCAACCCGTCGACGCCGCCGGTGCGGACGCGCACATCCACGACGAGGCCACGCAGCGCTCGCGGTGACTCACCCAGAGCGGGGATCGACGGAGCTGGTCGGGATGGATGAAGCGCGGGTCGTCGAGGTGTGGGTGCCCGTCCTCAACCGAGTGGGCAGCGGCTATCTGCTGTCCGAGCGGCTGGTGCTGACGTCGTTCCACGTGGTTCGGGGCCTGCACGCGGACGCGCCGATCGAGGTCCGGCCCCTTCAAGTGCCGCAGCGCACGCCGTGGCTTCACGCATCGTTGGTCTGGCCTCCGGGGCCGGTGGATCTTGCCGTAATGCCAGAGCAGGACGCGGCATTGCTGGTGATCGACGCTCCCGGCGTCCAGGGTCTGCGTGGCAAGGTCCGTTTCGGGAAGATCTCCGGCCCCGACCCGGTGGAATGTCAGGGGCTGGGGTTCCCCCGGGCGGAGGCGCGGCCTCCTGATCGGCGCGACACCATGCCCGTGCGCGGCCACGTGGACCCGCTCCAGGGCCGCAAGTCACAGATGCTGACCGTACACATCGACCGGGGCATCGTGCCCCGGCGTCGGAACGGCGGCTCGGGCTGGTCGGGCAGCTCGGGCACCGCCCTCTTCTGCGGCCCTCTCCTGGTCGGCGTATTGGCCACCGACCGTGACATCGCCGACGATGCCCGCGCGCTGGGCGCGGCAGCTCTCAGCGCGGTTGCTCAACTGCCCGGATTCCGAAACACGTTGGCTGAACACGGGGTGGACCTGCGCATCGAGGCCGCCCCTGTCCCGGCCACCGAGCGCTTCCTGGCTCGATATCTGCTCGCGGCCCTGGACGCGGCCCGCTCGCACCCCTACCCGGTGATCCTTCCCGAAGGCCGCACCCCACCCACGTTGGGCGCCGTCTATCTGCGGCAGGACCTACACGGACCAACCGGCCAGGATCCGTCCGCGGCGGCGGCGCAGGTGCTCACCGCCGACGACGTACTCACCCAACAGGGCCCCGGCATCGTGGTGGCCGATGCCGGCGGCGGCAAGTCGAGCCTGTTGCGCATGTGGACCGCGGACCTGATCAGCCAACTCGATGCCGGTCCCACCGGGCAGGTCCCAGTGCTCGTCCAGGCCGCCAAGCTCATCCCCGACCCGGCGAAGATGCCTGCGCTGTCCGAGGCGCTGGCGGAAGCGGCGAGCAGCGAGCTGTCCGCCTACGGGCTGGATCCGAGGCCGCCGGCCGCGTTCTTCCGCACCCCGCCCATGCATCAGGCACGCTGGCTCGTGCTGGTCGACGGCCTCGACGAGATACAGGCGGCCGCGGGCAGGGAGCGCCTGATGAAGATGCTGTCCCGGGCCCACGGAGACGGGTACCGCGTCATCGTGGCCACCCGCCCGGCCCCCGACCAGGAGCTGGCCCCTCTGGGCAAGGACGTACCGCGTTACATCGTGCAGCCCTTCAGGCCCGGGGACCTGCGCACCGTCGCCAGGTCGTGGTTCACCGAAGTCCTGCCCGACCGAGACCCCGACGCGGCCTGTGAGGACTTCCTCGGGCGCCTCGAAGCCCAGGGTCTGACCCAGCTTGCGCAGGTCCCCTTGATGGCCTCGATGTTGTGCCAGGTCTATGCCGCCAACCCGGCCCTCGACCTGCCCGGCAGCCGGATCGCCCTGTACACCCGGTTCGACGCCATGCTGGCCGAGCATCACAACGACCACGGCCCCGGCAGCCTGCGAGCGCAGATCACCACGGAGATGGGCCGCTACGCGGACCAGAACGTCCTCACCGCGGCACAGCATGTTCTGAACGAACTACCCACCCTCCTGTCCTACCTGGCTGCCCAACGCCACACCGGCAACACCGCGTCAGCTCCGGAGATCGTCGCCGGCCACCAAGACGCCACCCTGCCCAGGAACTTCGACCCCGATCAGTGGCACGCGTTCCTGGCGAATGTCCTGCGCCGCAGCGGCCAACTGACCATCCGCGCCGGCGAACTCGCCTTCGTGCACCAGACACTTCAGGAGTACTTCGCTGCCCGCCATACAGCCGATACCGGCAGCGTCAGAGACCTTGAGAAGCTCTTCCACCGCCCCCGCAGATCTGGCCTGCGGAACCATGCGGTGGGCAGACGCAACATACCGGGATCCCGATACTGGAACCCCCCGAACGAGTCCCCCTCATATATCGGCTTCCTCCTCGATGCCTATCCCGACGGCGTCAGAACTCAACTGATCCGACTCGCCAAGAGGGGTGGACTGGACGGGTGCGAGTTCATTGCGGAACTGGCGCGCCTTACCGCACCCCTCCCTGACGAGGCCGTCAGAGTCGCCACGGACCTGCTGAGCGCCCTCGCACGCGACCCGATGCTCGAGGGCTCCGACTGGTATCGGGCCGCCGAGGCGCTGGCCGCACTCGACAGCTCCCGGGCCGCCGATCTCTGGCATGACCTCGCCCGCGACACCCTCCTCGGGGGCTTCCGCCGGTCTCAGGCGTCCGAGGCGCTCGCCCAACTCAGCGATTCCCGCACCGCGGATCTGTGGCACACGCTTGCGCTCGACACCACTTTGGACGGGCACGGTCGCTTTCGTGCGGCCGAGTTGCTCGCTCAGCTCAGTGACCCCCGGGCCGCCGAACCCTGGCGCGTCCTCGCCCATGACAGCACCGTCGACAGATGGCTCCGGGTACTGGCGGCGGTGGCGCTGTCCGGAGACGACACTTCCCGTGCCGCAGACGTGTGGTGTGCCGCGGCTCTCGATTCGGCCTTGGGCTCCTCGGACCGTAGGCAGGCGGCCGAGGCGCTGGCCCAGCTCGGGGATTCCCGGACGGCGGACGTGTGGCACACGCTTGTGGTCACCACCGCTCTTGACGGGCACGATCGTTTGCGTGCGGCGAGGGCGCTGGCCCGGCTCGGGGATTCCCGCACGGCGGATCTGTGGCACACGCTTGCGCTCGACACCACTGTGGACGGGACTAATCGTTTTCGTGCCGCTGAAGTACTCGACAAGCTCCGTGACCCCCGCACGGCGGATGTGTGGCACACGCTTGCGCTCGACGCCGACCTCGACGGGCCTGATCGTTTCCGTGCGGTCGAGGTGCTCGCCCGGCTCGGCGATTCCCGCACCACCGATCTGTGGCACACCCTCGCCCTCGATGCCGGCCTGGAAGGCTGGGCCCGAGTGGAAGCGGCCGAGGCGGTGGTCGAAGCCGATGGTTCCCGCGCAGCCGACGTATGGCACAGCCTCGCCCTCGACCAGAGCTTTCCTCCCTTCGCCCGAAGACGGGCAGCCGAGGTGTTGGCCGAGATCAGCGCCCCCCGCGGCGCCGATGTCCTGTGCACCATCGCCCGCGACAAGAACCTCGAACGCTTCCACCGGCTGGGGGCAGCCCACGCGTTGGCCCGATTCGATGCAACCCGCGCAGCCGACGTATGGCACAGCCTCGCCCTCGACCCCACCCTCGACGGGTTCGACCGAGGGCAGGCAGCAGAGGCCCTTGCCCAACTCGGCGACGCCCGTACCGTCGACCTGCTACACACCCTCGCTCAAGACCCAACCCTTGCCCGCTTCGCCCGCAGGCAGGCCTCCAAGATGCTCACCCGGCTCCGTGATTCCCACCCGGTGAACACGCGGGCGTAAATCGCCAGCGGCTGACCTCTTTCCTGAGCCGTCAGGAGGTGGCGAGTTACGGAAGTTCCGCGTTGGTCATGACGACGAACAGCCGCCCCCGGCTGTTGGCGCCTATCGCTGAACGTCACTTACTGACCTGGTCTTCTCCGCCTGAGTGGCGGCCCTCTCCAAAGCGGTGAGGACGTCCTCCTCCAGGTGCATCCTGGCGGCGTCGTGATGGGCCCGCGCGGTGGTGGAGTCGATGCTGACCAGGGACAGGTCCACCTCGCCCCGCTTCGCGGCATCCGCGATCAGGCCCTCAAGCAGGGCTTCGAAGACGCCGGCGTCGCACCACTGCCGGAAGCGGTTGTGGACGGTAGGCCAGGCGCCGAACTCCGTTGGCACCCCCCGCCACTGCCCGCCGGTCCTGAACCGCCAGATCACGCCCTCGAACTGCTGCCGCAGCCGTTCGGGGTATGGACCGCATCGGCCGACCGGAAGATACGGACCTAAGAATTCCAATTCCGTATCCGTCAGTTGCGCTCGCGTCACGCTGTCCGGCATACCGGATCAAGCTCCAGCGGCCGAGGGAGTCCCGCGGGTTGATCGCCGTTCGATACATGCATACCTAGTCGGCTTGCAGGGCGGCGAGGAGCCTGGTTCGCAGGAGCTGCGCGGCTGGGGAGTGCTGACCTCGGCGGGTGATGAGTCCGAGCCGGGCGTGCGTGGCGGCGTCGGTGAGCGGGACAGTCTGCAGACCGGTGCCTTGTGTGGAGGACGCGCTGAGAACAGCGACGCCTGCACCGCGCTCAGCGAGGCGGAGCAGGGTGACTGGAGAACTGGCGTCGATGTCCACGCGTGGGCCGAGACCGATCCTGTGGCAGGAGTCCTCGTAGGCGGCGCGGATGCCGGTGCCTGTGGAGAGGCAGAGAATCTTCTCGCCCCGTAGGTCGCCGAGGCGCAGTTCCGGCCGGTCGAGGTCGTGCCCGGCAGGGACGGCTGCGGTGATCGGCTCGTCGATGACGATGTTCGCCTCCAGACCTGGGGCGACGCTGCCCGCGTAGCCGATCAGGGCGAGGTCGAGAGAGCCGGCGAGGACCTGTGCCTGGAGGTCGTCGGAGTAGCCCTCGTGAAGGCTGACCTCGATGCCAGGGTGGGTGCGGCCGAGGTCGGCGATGGTGTCGAGGAAGGCCGGGATCGAGCAGCCCATGATCATGCCGAGCCGGACCCGGCCACGGACGGCATCGGCGAACTCGGCGGCGGTGTGCTTGATGGCTTCAAGAGTGGCAAGGGCGTTCTTCGCAAGGGGGAGAACGGCTTTACCGGCCGGGGTGAGGCGGATATGACGGCCGGAGCGGTCGAGCAGTTGTTGGCCCAGTTCCGACTCCAGCTTGGCGACTTGAGTGCTGATGCCGGACTGGCTGACGTGCAGGCGATGGGCGGCAGCGGTGAAGGTGCCCTCGTCCATGATCGCAGCGAAGTAGCGAAGCTGGTGCATCTCCATATCCAGTAATGATAGGTGCCATCTGATTCATCTGTTGGACGGATGGATCAGATGGCCGGAGGATGGAGGCATGACGACGACGAGGACTGCGCGAGAGCTTGCCGAGACCTACTTCAACGCCTGGGAGGCGGGCGACTTCGATACCTTGCGTGGGTTGCTGGCCGAGAACGTCGACTTCGTCGGTGCGCTGGGAACGGCGTCGGGTGCAGAGGCGGCGCTCGCCGGGCTGAAGGGGCTCGGTCAGGTGCTGGAGAAGATCGACGTGAAAGTGCGGGTAGCGGAAGGTGATGAAGTGATCACCTGGTTCGACCTATGCACAAGCGTTGCGCCACCTACCCCGACGGCGAACTGGATGCACGTGGACGACGGGAAGGTCACCCGAATCCGGGTGACCTTCGACCCCCGCGCACTGCTGGCGGGACTCGAGAGGCAGAACTGAGCGGGAAAACCCGGGCACCACGCTGATCAAGACTCGATACGCGCCCTAGTACCGCGGCCCTCCGGCCCGTCGGCACCGCCACAGCCCCCGGAATTTCCTACGGATTTCGGGGACCTTTGTCGAGCCGGTGCAGGTGCAGGCACACGACCGTTCAGACGCTGCTCCGGCGGGCAGGTGCCCCGTCCGATCCACAGGGTCAGCCCCACGGGCTACAGGCATCACGATGGGTGCCTGTCCGAACAGCCATCAACGGAGCCAAATGGGCCGGTAGCATCCCGGCCATGCTGCACGTATTCGACATGGACGGCACTCTCCTTCCCGGAACGTCCGCGACCAGAGAGATGGCCAAGGTATTCGGCCACGCAACGCACATCGAGGCCTTGGAGAGGGACTTTGCCGCCGGTCGCATCGACACGCGGCAGTTCGCGCGGTCGATGTTCCGGCTATGGGGCCCGATGGACCCGGGGCGAGTCCGCATGGCGTTCGACGCGAGCCCGAAGATGAGACACATCCGTGAGGTTGTGGCAGACATTGGTGCGCGCGGACACCGTTCGGCAGTCATCACCATGTCTCCGCTGTGCTTCGCCGACCATTTCCGGGAACTGGGCTTCGACGAGGTGCACGGCTCGGTCTTCCCGCACTCGCCGCAAGCCGACATCAATATCAGGGCGATTCTCAGGCCAGACGACAAGCCCCTGCTCACGAAGGTCATGTGTGAACGGCACGGCTTCGCGCCCGACCGAGTCGTGGCGTACGGAGACTCGCTGTCAGACCGTCACCTGTTCGAGGTGGCGCCCGTATCCGTGGCTGTCAACGGCGACGCACATGTGCAGCCTCTTGCCTCGGTCGGCTACGCCGGACGCGATCTGTGGGAGGCTTACGAACTTGCGCTTTCCCGGTTGGCGCTGCCAAATCCATCCTGGTCGCCGTCGGCGGCGATCGGCACGGCACCACCGTATTCGGCGCGGAGTGGACCGATGCCGTCTCGCTCCGCGATTGGAAGAAGTCTTCGGGTGGGAAACTGAGCATCGTGGAGACACTCGCCGAGTGTGGCGAAAGAGGATGCAACTCGCCGCAGACCTCATCGCGTTCGTGCTCGCGCCGGCCTCTGCGATCCTCGTCTATTTGGTCTCTGGCCACCTGATGGCCATGCTGGTCGTCGTCTCGATGCTGGAGGCCGCCGTGATCGTTGTGCTCGGTGTGCAGATCGTCCTGTACGCGGATCTCAGGTCCTGAGGCCGTGGCGAATGATCGGTCCGTGCGCTGTTGTCTGCTCGTCAGACCGCATCCTGCGGTCGTGTCTGTCCAGACGAATGACCCCCATACTTCCTAGCGGACGCGGGGCTGAACAGTGGATGCGGTGCGGGGACCCGGCGTGGGCGAGGCACGCGGCGCGCGGGGACCCGTGCAGTTCATGGTCTCGATGAAGCTGACTGTTTCTGTCATGTCCGCCCGCTCGGTACGCAGCCGTGGCACGCCTTCCTTCTCGAATCCCACCGAGAGACCGCAGAACAGTATGAGCCCGTCATCAGCTCCTACTGTCTGGCTGACAGTCTTGCGAAACATGGTCCACATGACCTGGGGGCAGCTATGCAGCCCTTCTGCCCTCAACAGCAGCATGACCGTCTGCAAATACATCCCCGCGTCAGCCCACTGCCCGGGCCCCATATTGCGGTCGACGTAGCAGAACAGGACGACCGGCGCCCCGAACGCCTCCGAGTTCAAGGCGGCGATCTTCTTGGGTCTGTCGGGGTCGTCCCGTTCGATTCCCAGCGCTTTGTACCGCTGGGCGGCCGCGGCGGAAAAACGGTCCAGATACGGCGAGGTCAGTTCTGGCGGGTACATCGGATACTCCCGCTCATCACCCGGGTCTCCCGCCAGCGCCCTTGCCGTCGCGCGCATCTTCAGTTCGGCCAAGGGCTCGCCGGTCACGACATACACATGCCACGGCTGGAGGTTCCCGCTCGACGGAGCCCGCGCCGCTGCGGTCAGCACTCGTTCGAGTATCTCTTTGGACACCGGCTCATCGCTGAACGCCCGCACAGCCCTGCGACTGTCCACGGCCTCATACACATCCACGACTTCGCGTCCCCTCCCTCAACCGGCCCCCCTCTACCGTACTCAGCGGTCAGTGCCGAGCACCGCTACGCCCTGGGCAACTCCCGGACGATCAGTCCAGTCGTCGGTAGGGCTATGGGGGAAAGGTGACTTGACGGACGCTCAGTGGGAGCGGCTTCGGCCGCGGATGGGGGAGGGCGATCGTCGTCGGTACCGGTTCTCCGGGTGCCCGCACCCGCCCCCCGGCCGAGAGCCGAGGGGCGGGAACACATGAGCGTGGCGGTGATGATGAAGGGGGCTGCGGTTGTGCACAGACCGTCGACGCTCTCGATCGGCCGACTGACCGCACGCATCCGCTCGTCATCGGCCGAACATAGCCCGGCCGCAGGCGCGTTGCCCGGCCGTCACAGCGCCGCGGGAGCGAATCCGGATGTGTGCGGAGCCCTGATGCGGTGGAGGGTGACGGTGGTGGAGAAGGCCTCTTTGCCGTCCTGCGTGCCGGTCACCTGGATGCGGCGTCGGCCTTGGTCGGTGGGTGCGGCGTCATGTGCGACGACCTGGCACGGCTGGTCGAGTTCCACATAGTGCGAAAAGGTCGCGTCGAAGCCGACGGGGACGGTGTGGAGGGCTGGAACGGCGGCCGTCGCGGCCTGGCTGCAGGCTTCCAGGAGAAGCATCCCCGGCACGTGATCGTGAGCGTGGTCGAAGAGCACCGGGTGGTTGGTGTCGGCCCTCAACAGCCAGGTTCGGGGGGTGTTCGTGGCGGCGAGCACGACGTCGGAAGGGCGAAGGCGCCCTACCAGCGAAGCGTCAGTCGGAGGCGGGGCGGGTAATGCGCGGGCGGCGGCTTCCTTGACGTCCGCGTACCGGCCGCGCAGGCGGTCGTAGATGGCCGGAGGGTGGGCGGTGTAGCGCACACGGGCGGTCCCGAGGCGGCTCTCCCCGCGCGTGGCGGTGATCGACGCGGTCAGATGGAGCGATCCCATCCGTCGGCGTTTGACCGCGTCGTAGGTGACCTTGAGGTCCACCGGCGACGAGTCCGGCTGGGTGCGCAGGGCGTCCGGCTCGACGCTGGAGGTGAACTCCTCCCAGCCGAGGCGGTAGGACATGGGTACGTCGAAAGTGGTGTGGGCCAATAACGCCAAGGCCTGGCGGACGCTTTCGGTGAATATGTGCGGGCCGTGCGTCTCGGGGCTGAGCGTGTAGTAACGGTGGATGCCTGGCCATCGCGCGGTGACGGCATGTGTTCCGTCCCGCCCCGGTGACCACCTTGTGAGCAGTACCTCGGTGGGGTCAGTCTTGCCCACGTACGGGCCGAGATCGAGGAGTGGGTGCGCGGCACCGATGGTCATGTGATCCTTCCCGGAACGTCGTTGTTCGCGAGACGTCTCCATCTGGAGCCGCCTGGAACTAAAAAGTAGATACGATTATGTTTTCTGTCGAGAGGTATGGGAGGGCGCGCATGGGTCAAGTCGAGGGCAGGCGAACGGCGCCGAAGCAGGAGAGGGCGACGCGTACACGTGCCGAACTGTTGCGCGCGGCCGCGGAGGAGTTCGCCGAGCAGGGCTTCTCCCGGGCCACTCTCACCAGAATCACCGACCGGGCGGGGGTGACGCTGGGCGCGATGTACTTCCACTTCAGGAACAAGGAGGAGCTCGCCCGGGCGATCGTTCAGCAGCAGCCCGACCGGGTCGTTCCGTCGCTCGAGTCGACGGGGCTGCAGCACGCGGTGGATGTCACCGTGAGTTGGGCCCGCGGGGTGCTGGAGGACGTCTTTGTGCTGGCGGGCGCGCGACTGGTGATGGAGCAGGAGTTCTTCATCGGGTCGGCCCAGAACTCCCACGAGCAGTGGGCGCGCATTCTGGCCGAGGATCTGGCGCTCGCCCAGCGCAGGCGGGAGGTGCGAGCGGCCACGGACGTGGAGGCCGTGGCCCGTCTGGTCGTCAACGCGTGCACGGGAGCGCAGATGCATGCGTACCTTCAGACGCAGCGGCAGGACCTGCCCGAGCGTGTGATCGACATTTGGCGGTGCCTGCTTCCTGCCATCGCCACGCCGTCCACGCTCAAGACGATCGACATGACGGGAAGTGGTGAAACGTCTCAGTGAGCGGTTCGGGCGCCGACGCGGCGTCCGCGCGGGGAGAAGCGCGGCGAGATGCCTCGACCATGAGGGCGGGACGCCGAATGTGCGCGGCATGGTCACATGAAGCGAACATTCCATCCACGATGTTGTTCTGTGGGTGACGTCCACTCGCCGGTAAAGCGTTCAATCAACGGGGGATTGCATGCTCGAGGGAAAAACGATCATGATAACGGGCGCGTCCAGCGGGATCGGTGAGGCTGCCGCGCGGCTGTTTTCAGCGCAGGGAGCGCATGTGGTGCTGATGGCGCGCCGTGCGAATCTGCTCAAGAGGCTCGCCGACGAGCTGGTTGCCGACGGGGGACGCGCCGTCGCCGTGCCCGGTGACGTGACGTCGGCCGACGACGTGCGTCACGTCGTCGAAGAGGCCTTACGTCACTTCGGTCGGTTGGACGCGGCCTTCAACAACGCGGGATGGGGCACGGCGGGGCTCGCCGTTCACGAGGTTCCGGACACGCTGTACGACCAGATCATGGACGTGAACGTACGCGGGGTCTGGAACTGTCTGCGACACCAGATACCTCCCATGATCGAGCAAGGGGCGGGCGGGGCCATCGTGAACATGTCCAGCACGGCCGGGCAGTTCGCCACCGGCGCGGTGGCGCCCTATGTCGCCGCCAAACACGCCGTTCTGGGACTGACCAAGGCGGCCGCATCCGACTACGGCCGGCACGGGATCCGCGTCAACGCCCTCGTCGTGGGCAGCACCGCAACGCCACTGATGGAACAGGCGATCGAGACGATGGGGTCTGTCCAGCCGGCGGTCGCACGGGCCATCCAGCAGCGGCTCGCGCATCCCACGGAGGTGGCTCACGCGGCGGCTTGGCTGTGCAGCGGTTCCGCGTCGTTCGTCACCGGAGCCGCCCTGGCCGTCGACGGAGGGGTCGCCGCGATCTGACCGGCGGGTCCGGCGGGACACGCGGCGAGTGGGACGGCGACGGCGAGCGCGGCCCTGCGCTCGTCGTCGCTGATGCACGGCCTCATGCCGGCACAGGCTCCGCGGTGTGCGGCGCACAGTGCGATGTGTCGGAAAGGGTGCGGTAGGCATGGGCCGCGGACACCAGGGTCATGTAGTGGTGCCAGCCCGGGTAGGAGCGGCCCTCGAAGTCCTGCAGACCCAGATCCCGTTCCAGCACACGCACCGTCTCCGAGGCGCGCGCCTGGTACTCGACGAGCGAGGTGAGGTCCGTGGTGCGACGGCGCGTCATGTTGGTGATCCAGGTGATGCGGGGCCTGCGGGGATCGGCGAAGAGGCGAAACACATGCCGCTCCCGCGCGCCGGGCGTCGTCGCCGCGGGCAGGCGGACCAGGCAGTTCGACACGGCCGCGTCCCCTGCGGCGCCGAGTGCACGGCCGCCGGCGGATCGAGTGCGCAGATCCCCGGTGAACGACACGGTGTACTGAGCGCCCATGGGTGTGGCCGCCTGGTCCCGGCCACAGGCGTCCAGCGGCAGGACCGGAAAGTCGCCGGGCACGGCGATCACGAAGTCGTGCCGTCTGTAGGACAGCAGACGTACCAGCTCCTCGGCCTGCCTGCTGTCGTTCATGTCGGCCACCACAGGAGCCGGCGCCACGCCGATGCAGTGATGGAGCCGGTCCACCATGTCGAAGACATCGGCGCACATCGGAAGGGGCCGGGCCTCACCCGGAATCCGGGCCCGTCGGCGAAGGTGGGGGAGGAACCAGCGTTCGGGCAGATGGAGCCGCCAGTCGACGGGCACGGCGCCCGCGTCGTCGGACATGAACAAGCCGACGCCTACCTGGCAGTTGACGGTCTGCCCCAAGCGGGGGACGAACCGTCGGTGCACCCCGCACGAATGGTCCCCCCGCTTGGGCAGGACCGTCGTCGCGACCGTCCAGGCGCGCGGCCGCAGCCGCTCGTCGACCCAGCGGGCCAGCTCGTGCCGGACGGGCTCCCACTCCCAGGGGCTTGCGTTGACGAACTGCTGCAGGGACTGGGACGCCGTCGGCGAGTCGGTGACGGCGGCGGCCAGCCGCCGAACCGTCTTCTTGCCCGGCGGCGCGGTCAGTAACCCCAGCAGGTAGGCGCGTCCCCAACGCCGCTGGTCAGCACGCTGCAGATGAGTGAAGACGGTGTCCGCGAAGTCGGAGAACCGATCGGCGGAAACCGGCGCGTCGATGGACATCGGGCGGAGCGCGGGCATGTCGATCCTTTCTTGGGGACGCCTCTCAGCTCCACAAGAATAATTGGACCTACTATGTTTTTGACGAGTTGGGAATCGGACAACATGCCGTGGGGCAGGCTGCCATCAGCGCGAGGCCAGGGCGTCCGCCGCGGGCTGGAACAGGCCAACCCGCCCCTTGGTGTCCGGGAGTTGGACTTGCTGCAACCACCACGTGACCGCGACGCTGTGCGTCCCACCTGCGAGATCGCCCGGGATACCCGCATCGGCAGCCATGCCGCACGCCGTACCGACGACACCAGCCCGATGGCTGCCCTTCAGCACCGGCGAGGGCTGCCGCCCCCGGCGGTGCACAGTGTGGCCCCATGGGGCGTGACTGCAGCCTTCCCCTCACGGAAGTTCACCCGCCGTCGCACCGACGGCTAGCGAGCGCCCCCGGAGCATCACATGCAGGCAAGAGCAGCGCGAACACGACAGGCCCTGCTGTGCGCGGCCGCCTCGGAATTCGACCGCCACGGCTATGCCGCCACATCGATGGCACAGGTGTGCAAGGCGGCGGGGATAACGACCGGCGCCCTCACCTTCCACTTCGGGACCAAGGGCGAGCTGGCCGATGCCGTCCAGGAATACGGATGCCGGACCATACGCGCTGCCGTCGACCGGGTGAAGACCGCTCCGCGTCCGGCACTTGAACTCGTGGTCGAACTGACGGTCTGCCTTGCTCGACTGCTGGAGGACGACGCCTGTGTACGGTGCGCCGCGCGGCTCTCCCGCGAGCGCCCCGGATCCGCCCCCGGCTGGCCCGCCTGCTGGCTGCCGGACATTCGCGAACTCGCCCATCGCGCGCAGCGCGCCGGCCAGTTGCGCGCGGGCACACCCCCTGCCGCGGTCGCCAGTCTCGCCACGTGCCTGCTCCTCGGGACCGAGGTGCGCACCCGCGCCGCCCTCGAAGCCGAAGCCGCGCCGGACGGGGCCGGGCAGCTCCAAGAGCTGTGGGGTCTCGCCCTCAACGGCATCTGTCTCGATCGCGAGGGATGATCCGCCGGCCCCACCTCCCTCGGTGCTCGCGTGCGGCGCCCCCATCCCCTATTCGGTGACGCGCCCGCAACTTGGGCAGGTCGATATTGCCACCACGGTGGCGAGCGTATATCTCGGACCCTCATTTCACGGTGTGACCCAAAGTGGACGGCGAATGTCACGTATCCACCTCGTCCCGACCTGGGGACGCAACGAGGATTTAACTCGCCAAGCACCGGAACGGAGCCCCGGCTGAGATAACCGTCAGCCCTATTTGGCATGCCCGCACATCGGTCCGAGGAGGGTTCATGGCGAAAGCTGAACGCATTGACGCAGTCGTCGTCGGCGGCGGAATCGCCGGGTCGGCGCTGGCAGCGGCCCTGGCGGGCGACGGACACGAGGTACTGCTCCTTGAGCGACAGACCATCTACCGGGACAAGGTCCGAGGCGAAGTCATCAACTGCTGGGGCGTGGAAGAACTTCTCCAACTGGGCCTGGAGGAAGCCATCCTCAAGGCCGGTGGAACCTACGTGGACCGCTTCATCGGCTTTGATGAGATCGTGGACCCGGAAACCGCCAGGGAAAAGGCACTGCCACTTGATGAAATGCTTCCGGGAATTCGCGGAGTTCTCGACGTAGGACACCCCGAGGCGTGCGAGGCACTCGCCAACGCCGCCGAGGAGGCGGGCGCCACGGTGGTGCGCGGGGTGGGGGACGTCCTGGTGACCGGCGGTCCCGACCCCCGTGTGCGCTACGAACACAACGACCTCGAGTACGACGTCCCCTGCCGCCTCGTGGTGGGCGCCGACGGACGGATGTCCACCGTGCGCCGGCAACTGGGCATCGGGCTGACCCAGACCCCACCGAACTCCCTCGGCGGCGGGATGCTGGTGGAGGACCTGCACGACTGGCCCGTGAACGTCACCTCGGTCGGCACCGAAGGCGACCTGCTGTACTTCGTGTTCCCCCGCGAGGGCGGCCGCGCCCGGCTGTACCTGTTGCACGACGTGTCACAGAAGGGCCGTTTCACCGGACCCGACCGCCACAACGAATTCCTGCGGGCCTTCCAACTCGACTGCATCCCCGACAGCGAGATGTTCGCCGAGGCCACCCCCGCCGCCGTCTGCGCCTTCTACCCGATGAACGACGCCTGGGCCGACACACCCTACGCACCCGGCGCGGTACTGGTCGGCGACGCGGCCGGATGGTCCGACCCGGTCATCGGGCAGGGGCTGTCCATCGCATTGCGGGACGCGCGGATGGTGCGCGACTGCCTGCGCTCCTCCGCCGCCTGGGAGCCGAACAGCCTGGAACCCTACGCACGCGAGCGCGAAGTGCGTATGCACCGCCTGCGGATCTCCGGCTCGGTCCGCACCACGATGAACATGACCTTCACCCCGCAAGGCAAGGACCGCCGCAGCGCGTACGCCGAGGTCTGGCCCACCGACCCGGTGCTGGCGGGCTCGCGGCTCGCCACCTTCAAGGGCCCCTTCCACGTACCCGCCGAGTCCTTCGCCCCGGAGGTCATCGAGCGCCTCTTCGCCCTGGGATGAGACGGCGCCACCCCGATCTCCCCCTCGCACACACGAACAACCCCGCCCTGCTCCCGGGCGTGGCGTACACGAGAGGAATCGCATGCACGTCAAGACCGCGGCCGACGACGAACTGATCCGCAAGAACGGCTGTGACATCCGCCAGCTCTACCCCTGGTCCGGTGTCGTCACCCCGCCCTGGAACAGCACTCTGTGCTCCATCCGTCCCGAGGAAGCCAGCACCGCGCACAGCCACGACACCGACGAAACGTTCATCTTCATCAGCGGACAGGGACACGCACGCGTCGGGGAGGAAGAGCGCAACGTCGCGCCGGGCGACGTCATCTACATCCCGCACGGCACCCGCCACATCGTCACCAACACCAGCGCGCACGACCCGCTGACCTTCGTCAGCATCTACTGGCTGCAGCCCACACAGGCACGAGAGGGGGACGTCTCGGAATGACCGACACCCCGAACGGCGGCGCTCACGGCCCACGACGTGTCAACGTCACCTTCTCCCCACCCACCCCCAACGGCGACCTGCACCTCGGACACCTGTCCGGGCCGGTGCTCGCCAGCGATGTATGTGCCCGCTCCCAGAAGCTCCAGGGCCACGACGTGGCCTTCGGAACCAGCACCGACGACAATCAGACCTACGTCGTCACCACGGCCGAACGGCTGGACACGGACCCCGAGTCACTCATCCGGCTCGCCTTCGACGGTGTCACCAAGACCCTGGAGCTGGCCGCCGTCGACGTCGACCTCTTCGAACGCCCCGACGCCGACTACACCGCCTTCGCCAAGGACTTCTTCACCCATCTGTGGCAGCACGGGGCCTTCGACCGGCGCGAGGTGGAGCTGCCCTACGACGCCGCGACCGACACCTACAAGGCCGAGGCCTTCGTCACGGGGCGCTGCCCCACCTGCCTGGCACACGCCCGAGCCGGCGTCTGTGAGGCGTGCGGCCTCTACAACCTGCCCGGCGCACTGCTGCCCGTGGCCGACTCGGCCTCGGCCCTGCCTCGTCGACCGGTCTCCATCTGGGTTCTGGACCTGGAGCGCTACCGGTCGATGCTCACCAACTGGTACCGGTCCTCGGACGTGACCCTGCGACCCGATCTGGACCGCGTGGTCGCGCAGACCCTCGCGGGACCCCTGCCGTACATCCCGATCACCTATCCCAGCACCTGGGGGATAGCGGTGGACTGGGACGGGCTCGACAGCCTTCCGCAGGCCATCAACGCCTGGCCGGAGATCTACGTCGGCCACCTGTACTGGCTGCAGCGAGCCCGCGAGGGCCGCCAGGCCGGCTGCGACGAACTGGTCCAGTTCATCGGGATCGACAACGGCTTCTACAACGCCTTCGTCTACGTGGCGCTGTCGCTGCTCGCCGTTCGGCACGGACTGCCGGTCGAGCTGCCCAGGACCCGCACCCTCACCAACCAGTACTACCTGCTGGAGGGCCGCAAGTTCTCCACCAGCAAGGGCGATGTCCGCTGGGCGGGAGAGTTCCTGGAAAGCGTCGGCCGTGACCGCGCCCGCTTCGTGCTGTCCCTGACCAGCCCCGAACTGCAGCAGTCCGAATTCAGCGAGCCGGTGGCCGAGTCCACCCTGGCCACCCGGTTCGACAACCCCTTGGCGACCATCGCGACCACCCTCACCGCCGCATTGACCGGGCGCCGCGTCGACGCCGAACCCTCGGACTGGTGGAAGGCCGCTCTGCGGGCATCGCGCCAACGCTTCGAGGACGCCTACCGGTTGGAGACGTTCTCCATCCGCAAGGCAGCCGAGGCACTCGCCCTGCACCTGGAGACGCTCGCCCTGCGCTGCGAGGCGCTGGACGTCGACGACCCCGGTGACGTCTGCGGAGCCCTGCAGTTCCTGTGGACCCTGCGCACCCTGGCCTGGCCCCTCACACCGGACCTGTGCGAGGACGTGTCCACCGCGTTCGGCGCCCCCTCCACCGTGGGCAACCCCCCTCTGCTCGACGCACTCGACGACCGGCCCCAGGGCCCCTTCAACGGCCTCGACACCGCCGGCGCTCCCCGCGCCGCAGCCGGTGACGCAACGGCCGCCTGATCCCGTACCCCAACCCCCACCCTCCCCGGAACGCATCGCATCGCGCCGACCGGCACACCCGCACGCCCCAAAGGAGTCACATCATGCTGCGCACCTTCATGCACTCGAAGATCCACCGCGCGACCGTCACCGACAGCAACCTCAACTACGTCGGTTCCATCACCATCTCGCCCGAACTGCTGGAGGCCGCCGGGATAGGCGTCCACGAGCTGGTCCACGTCGTCAACATCAACAACGGCGCCCGGTTCGAGACGTACACCATCCTGGACGACGCCGACGAGCCGCCGGCCGGGCAGATCGTCATCAACGGCGCGGCGGCACGCCTCGTCCAGCCCGGGGACAAGGTCATCATCATCAGCTACGCGCAGCTCACCGAAGAGGAGCAGACGGGCTTCAAGTCCCGTGTGGTGCACGTCGACGGGGCGAACCAGATCACGGAGACCACCCTGCTGAGCGGCTGACGCGCACCACCCGGACACCCAGGCAGGACCCGCCGTATCGGCAACGGGACGCCGCGACGTGCCGGCGTCCCGGTCGGCGGCCCGGCACCATCCGCAACCGGTGGTTCCCACCGCCTTACCTGCGTTCCCGCACGGACGACGAGTCGAGGATGCGTGACCTGTGAAACAACACGTCCACCCCATCATCGGGATAGGTTTCGGACCGGCGAATCTCTCCTTGGCCGTCAGGCTCGAGGAGCTCGGCTGCCTGGCGGACGCCCACTTCATCGAGCGCTCCGACCACTTCCAATGGCAGGACGAGCAACTGCTGCCCGGCGCGGACATCCAGAACAACCCGTTCCGCGATCTGGTCATGCCGCGGAACCAGGACAGCTCCCACACGTTCGTCAAGTACCTGGCCGCACGCGGCGCACTGACCGACTACCTCCATCTGAACGCCAAGTTCCCGCTGCGCCGTGAGTACGCGGACTACCTCGCCTGGGTCGCCGATTCGTTCGCCGACTCGGTGGACTACGGACACGGTGCCGCACAACTCACCCTCGTCGACGACCGGGACGACGGCGAACTGTTCAGCGTCGAGACCGAAGAAGGCCGGCGTTACCTCGGCCGTACGGTCATCGTCGGCACCGGGCGCTCCGCACGCGTCCCGCATCCCTTCCCGGCGAGTGTGGGAGACACCGTCTTCCACTCCTCCCGCTATCTGTCATCCATCAACGCCCTGGCACAGCGGGACATCCGTGCGGTGGTCGTCGGCGCGAGCCAGAGTGCCATCGAGATCGTGCTGGACCTCCTGGAACGCCCCAACGTACGCAAGGTCACCTCCGTCCACCGCAGCATCGGCTTCCGGCTCAAGGACACCAGCCCCTACAGCCGGCAGGTGTTCCTGCCGGACTTCGTCGACTACTTCCACCCGCTGCCCACCGCGGCCAAACGACGTCTGCGCGCCGAGCTGCGCTCCATCAACTACGCCGCCTGCGACCAGGACGTGATCGACCGGCTCGTCGGCATCCAGCGCGAGTACGACCTCATCGGCTCGGACCGACTAAGCCTGCGGCCCTTCACCGAGGTCACCGACATCGAGACCTCCTCCGACGGCTCCCACCGCCTGGCCGTACGGGACATCAACCATCTCACCCATGACACCCTCGACGCCGACGTCGTCATCCTGGCCACCGGGTTCAGGGACTTCGGCACCGGACCGGGCGACGAGCCGTATCACCCCCTGCTCGAGGACGTCGCCCATCGCCTCCCGCTCGACGACGAGGGCATCCCCTTCGTGGGACGGGACTACGGGATCGACCTCAAGGCACCCGAAGGCGCCCGCCCGTTGAAGATCTATCTCAACGGGCTGTGCGAGGCCAGTCACGGGATGGGCGACGCGGGGGCCCTGGCCATGCTGTCCGCACGCGCTTCCGACATCGCGGCGTCACTGCTGAGTTCCGACCTCCACGAACGGGCGGTTCGGTGACCGTGTCATCCAACTCCGCGGATGTCGCGATCGTCGGCGGAGGGATCATGGGACTGGCCACCGCCGAGCGGCTCACGGCTCAGGGCGCCTCCGTGATCGTCGTGGACGAAGCGGGAGCGAGCGGCGGTGCCACGAGTGCCTCCGGCGGCCTGGTGCGTGCCTTCGATCCCGACGGCACACATGCCGACTGGGCCGCCTTCAGTTGGGCCCGGTACCGGGCACGCGGCTGGCGCGGAACCTGGCCCGCACTGCGTGAACACGGCAGCCTGACTCTGATCGACCAACGCGAAGTGACCAGGGCGAAAGCCGCCCTGGAGGCCGCGAGGGCCGGATCGGACGCCACCTGCGATGCGGAGCACGAGGCCGACATCCTCACCGCGGACGAGATCACCCGGCGTTTTCCCGACCTCAAGGTGCCCGACAACCTGCTCGGGGTTCTCGAACCGCACGCCGGATGGTTGCCTGCCGCGGACGTCGCCGAGGCCCTGCGCCACGACGCCGGCGCCGCACTGCGCCTGCACACCACCCGGGCCACCGGCCTGATCCACTCCTCCTCGCGGATCCGCGGCGTGCACACCGCACTCGGGCCCGTGTACGCCGACGCGGTCCTGCTGGCCGCCGGAGTCGGCAGCACGGCCCTGGCCGCGACGGTGGGCGTGCACCTGCCGCTGCGGACGAGGGCGATCAGCTACTGCCTGTTCCAGTGCGAGAAACCCGGTGGTCTGCCCACCGTCGTCGACCGCACCACCGGCGCGTGGCTGCGGCAGTGGGGTGCCGACGACACCGTCCTGGCCGGGGTGGTCTCGTCCCGCACCGATGTGCCGGCCGCCGTGGAACCAGCCGTGCCGGCCGCCGAGGAACGACGTATCCGCACCGTCATCCGGCACCGCTATCCGCAGCTCGCGCACGCCCGGGCCGTGGGAGGTGTCACCGCCTACGACGCCCTCACCACCGATGGACCGGGAGCGGTGACGGCCTGGCCGCACCCGCGCGGCCTGGTCACCGCTGTGGGCTGGAACGGAGGCGGATTCAAACTCGCCCCCGCCGTCGGCCACCACACCGCCGCCAAGCTCCTCGAGGTGCTGAACCGATGACGGACGTGACAGGCTGGCGCCTCAACTCCACCGACGAGATGCTGCACCAGGCCGCGACCACGCTCGGCTCCTCCCGCATCGTCCAGGTCCTGTGGCGGCTGCCCACGCCGCCCTCCGACGAGGCGCTCCAGGCCGAGTGGGAACGGCTGAACGACGGGCTGCTCAGCCGCCGGGCGGTGAGCGCCCAGGTCCCTGGCGCCCGGCGTCGTTGGGTGCGGGCCGCCAACACCCACCCCCTGCACCTGGACCGTCACGCGCTGACCGACGCCACCGCACCCCAGTGGATCGACAGTCAGGTCCAGGTTCCGTTGCCCGCCGACTCCACGGCCCTGTGGCGGCTGGCCGCCGCGCCTTACGAGGACGGCTGCCTCGTCTCCCTCACGGTGCCGCACTTCCGCAGCGACGGCGTGGGCCTGCTCAACGCCATCGCCGCCCGCACCCCGGCACGCCGACCCCCGGACAGCGACGCCGCCGACGCGCTGGACCAGACGACCCGCGCCATCACCGAGACGGCACGATGGTCCCTGCGTCTGGCCCGTGACCCGCGGCAGCGCGCACTGGTCAGGGCCGCACTGCGGCCGCGTCCCGCCTCGGTCGGCCCGACGGCGCGGCCACGGTTCTTCAACACGGTCATCCTCGCCGTGGACGCGGCAGCATGGCAGGAGCAGGCCGGCCGCCACGGGGGCACGCCCAACAGCCTCTTCGTGGAGATGGCCGCCAACCTCGTCCGGACCCGGGTGCCGCGGGCCCCGCACGACGGCGTCGACGTCGGCATCCCGATGAGTACGCGCCGCCCCGTCGGCGACGAACGGGCCAACGCCTTGGTCGTGGTGCCGCTCGGCCTGCCGGGCGGTCTCGCGCACCACGGCGACCTGCACCGGACCCGGCAGGCGACGAAGACGCTGCTCCAGGGCTCCGGGGCGCACAGCGCCACACTGGTGCCCGAACCGCTGTGGCACCTGCTGCCGGCCCGCCGGGCCGCCGCGCTGAAGAACCCCGGGGCACAGCAGACGGATGTGGTGGCCTCCAACTTCGGAGACGCACCCGACGCCGTGGTCGAGTTCGCCGGCCGCACCGCCGACTCCGTGGCGCTCCGCACCATGAACGTCCCCGGACTCGTGCCGGACAGGGCGCGGCTGCGGGCGTCGCTCTGTCTGCTCCGCGTGGGTCAGCAGATGACCGTGACGGTCACCGGCATGCCCGATCACTTCGGCGACCCCGCCCAGTTGCGCCGCCTGGTCACCGAGGAACTGGCGGCCTGGGGACTGACGGCGCGGCCGTGGTGGTCCACGACAGCTCACGAAGCGAAGGAAGGCTGAACGATGTCTGCGCCCGAGCACCCCGCCAACCCCGAGCGTTGGTTTCGCACCCGCCCTGACTCCTCCGTGCTGGCGCGCCCGCGGCTGCTGGCCCGTTCGCTGATCGACGTCGCCGAGCTGGACGAGCAGATCGACTACTACGAGCGTCTGCTCGGGTCACCGGCCGATCTGCGGATGCCCATTCCCGACTTCGGCGGGCTGGAACTGGCCGCCATAGGGAACCTGCTGCTGATCGCCAGTGCCCGCGGCTTCACACCGATCCAGCGACAGACCTCCTACTCCCTGATCGTCCCGTCGCTCGCAGCCCAGTTGGATCTGCTGACCGACACCGGCACCACTGTCCTGGAGCCGACCGAGTCCATCCTGCCGGGGGCCCGAGCCCGGGTGCGCTATCCGGACGGCACCTTGGCCGAGTTGGTCGAGCACCGTCCCTGGCAAGGTGAGCGGCCCCGCCCTGCCGCCCCCGGTGCGACGCGTGCCGATCTTCCGGCCACCGGAGTGCGGCTGCTGGCCCGTCACGCCGTGCACGACGCGGACTTCCTCGATACCGTCCGGCTCTACGAGGCTCTGTTGCAGGTGCCGGCCGTCACCCAACCCCGGCTGAGCGGGCCCGCCGCGGCACGAGCGGCCATCGTGGGAAACCTGCTCGTCGTCGGCCTGCCGACGCCGATGCCGGACGACGTGCCAGAGCCCCGAGTGGCTCTGATCGTGTCCGAGGCGGACGCGACCGACTCAGGCCCCTCACCGTGGGCGGACGCGCGGGCCCACGGACACCGCGACGCCAACGCGGGAACCGTCGTGCTCACCGGGGACATGACCGCCGAGATCTGGAGCGAAGAGCTCGGCAGTTCCCGGAAGACCTCCCGGGCGCCGATGGGGGTCGGCCGTGAGTGACCTCGGGCACGTCGCTGAGGCGACACCTGAACTGCCCGTCTCAGGAGGGCGGCTCGGCGCCAAACCGACACGTCGGCTGGACCGGGTGATCATTCGTTTCGCGGGGGACTCGGGTGACGGTATGCAGCTCACCGGGGACCGTTTCACTTCGGAGACGGCGACGTTCGG